>NZ_JACJPV010000013.1 GCF_014696225.1 Anabaena sp. FACHB-1237
CAACTGGTATGAAGTACAGAGGAATCTGTTTACTTTAGTTGTACGTGAGCATATTTTTGCTAATCTTAATAGCGATCGCATGATCTAGAATACATAGATAATGTTTTTTGTCAATGCGTAAGTCCTAGATATTATTCCCATTCAAAAACGGCATCATCATCTTGGAAATATTCCCCAAAAGTTAGCAGATATGATAGATTTAGCTTTACGCGAAAAACCACAACTTTATTTTAAAACTGCGGCTGATTTTAAACAAGCTCTGTTAGACTCTATTTAATTAAGCGAAATAAACCTAATTATTTGTAACTAGCAACTTACGTTAATATCCTGTAAATCCTCAAATCCTGCGTATACTCATTTTGATAAACTTAGATACAAAATATAATATACTGTAGTGAAAACCAAATCCTTAATACTACTATGTCAGCCTGGACACTAGATATCATCCTACAAGATAAATATATCATTAAAAAAGCCATTAGCAGAGGTGGCTTTGGGAAAACCTATTTAGCGCAAGATATTAGATTAAAACGTTTAGTAGTAATCAAAACTCTCAACGAAGAACAACAAAAAAAGTCTAGCCATAATAACATTCAACAGAAATTTATCCAAGAAGCAGAAGCATTAGCTAAATGTCAACATCCTTATATCGTGCAAATCTACGATATCTTTGAACAAGATGGAATAGAAGCTATTGTTATGGAACATATTGATGGACATGAGCTAGAATTATATGTCAAAGAATATAATGGTTATTTGTCCGAAACCGAGGCACTACGATATATAGATCAAATTGGGCAAGCCTTAGAATGTGTTCATGAAAATGGATTATTGCATAGAGACGTTAAGCCTAGTAATATTCTCTTACGAAAACGAACTCAAGAAGCTGTTTTAATTGATTTTGGTCTAGCACGAGAGTTTGAGTCTGGTAAACTAAAAACCATGACGGGAATGAAAACAGAAGGTTATGCTCCCATAGAACAATATGAGTATGAAGAGCGGAAATTAATTACACTTATTGATGTGGTAAATGTCAAACCAGGACATTATACAGATGTTTATGGTCTGGCTGCGACTTTATATACTTTATTAACTCAACGAATTCCTTTACCATCCTATAGTTTAGCCGATAGTGGTTATCCCTTGCCCCCACCACAACAATATAATGACAAGATTAGTAATAGGGTAAATGCTGCTATTCTCCAGGCTATGCAAATACTACCAGAAAACCGTCCCCAGACTATTAGAGAATTTAGAGATTTGCTAGGTTTACTTAACCAACCTGTAATTAATATTCCTCTTCAAACTCCTCAAATTAATCTTGATAATGCTGAAAGTATCAAAATCCTATCTCCACAATTTGAAATTCCTATACCAGTAAAACCACAACCTATGAAAATTCCTAAGTTTGAAATTCCTGTACCACCACAACCTAAATTTCAATCTTTTACAGAAAATTTGGGAAAAATAGAAACTAAAGGTCTCTTATCTCTGTTTACAGGCGATCGCCAACTATTATTAGATATGATTGCCATTCCTGGTGGAAAATTTCTTATGGGTTCATCAGATAACGATCACCAAGCAACAAGTTACGAAAAACCTCAACATGAAGTTATTGTTTCACCTTTCTACATGGGAAAATACCCTGTTACTCAGCTACAATGGCAAAAAGTGGCCAGTTTACCCAAGGTAAAAATTGATTTAGACCCCAAACCATCATACTTTAAGGGCAAAAATCTTCCTGTCGAACAGGTTTCATGGCTTGACGCTCAGGAATTTTGTGCTAGACTGAGCAAAGCTACAGGTAAAAAATATCGGTTGCCTAGTGAAGCTGAATGGGAATACGCCTGTAGGGCTAAAACCACAACTCGCTATTATTTCGGTGATAGCATTACTACTGATTTAGCCAATTATGATGGACGATATGGACAAACCACAGAAGTAGGCAAATTTCGACCTAATGCTTTTGGTTTGTATGATATGCATGGGAATGTATGGGAATGGTGTGAAGATACTTGGCATCAAAATTACATCAATGCCCCTACATATAGTAGAGATTCCACTGGACAAGGCAATATTGCACTGCTGCGTGGTGGTTCTTGGATCAACGATGCTAGTTGCTGTAGATCTGCCTTTCCTGCTAGGCTTTTGCGTGATAATCGTTTCAACCGGTGCGGTTTTCGGGTCGTCCTTTCCCTGAGAAATTAAAGTGTAGAATTAATGCTATGATTGAGTTTCAAGTCTTACAGCAGTTTCCATGATTATCAAGTAATGATAAAATTCTTGTAGTGCAGGCATCTTGCACCCTTTTACCCCCTGTAGATAGAAATAGAATGTGCCGTATAACTGTATTACAGCAGTTTTAATGTATTTAGACCACGCTCCAAAACAATTTTATTCTTCTAGGACTTACGCAAGATGTAACTGAAACCCTGATTATTTGCTAGGGGTAATTCATGAATTACTCCTACCTTCGTTCTCTTTTGCGTAAGTCCTGGATCAAAAATTAGATCATTTTTAAGAAAAACACCTGAACCGAAATGAAGTGATATGTTAAGCAATTAGTTGCCCAAAGAGGGCGTTTTTATGAAAAATCGCAAACATCAATTAGTCAGTTTTGCAGCATCTACATTTGCCGCTTTAGCAATAGCTACTGGTATCTCAACTGCTAATGCTACGCCTTTAAAAACTTCTACAAAGACAGAAATTAAATCACATATTACTGTTAATATTCCCAAACAACCTGCAATTAACCAACTTGTTCCCTATCAAGCAATGGGCATGGAAGTATTAATTATACCTGCCTTAATTCTTGGAGGTTGTATATTTTTCGGTGGTTTAGTGGTTATTGGTGAACGAGAAGTTGGTATAGTTGTTAAAAAATTTACGATTACAGGTAAGGGACTTCCCGCAGGAAGGTTAATAGCTTTAAATGGAGAAGCAGGTTTGCAAGCGGATACACTCGCCCCTGGTTGGCATTGGGGATATTGGCCTTGGCAGTTTGCAGTTAAAAAAGAATCTGTAATCGTTGTACCTCAAGGACAAATCGCTTTAGTAGTAGCTGCTGATGGTACTTCTATCCCTCCAGAACGCATTTTAGGCAAGATAGTAGACTCTGATAACTTCCAAGATGCACGAAAATTCTTGACTAAGGGTGGGGAAAAAGGTCGCCAAATGGGTTTCCTCACCGCAGGTACTTATCGTATTAATACTGCTCTGTTTAAAGTGATTACATCCGATAATGCTAGTAGTCATGGAATGCGTCCAGAACAAATGCACATCTATGAAATCGCACGAGAAAAGGTTGGTATTGTCACTACTTTAGATGGTTCACCCATTGAAGAAGGTGAAATTGCTGGACGTATTATTCGGGGTCACGATAATTTCCAAAATGGGCAAAAATTTATTGATGCTGGCGGACAACGCGGTTTACAAGAACAGGTATTATTATCTGGTACTTGGAATTTAAACCCTTGGTTAGTTAATATTGAACAAGTACCTATGACCGAAATTCCTATCGGTTATGTCGGTGTGGTTATTTCTTTCGTAGGTGAAGAACAAGAAGATGTTAGTGGTGCCTCTTTCACTCATGGTAATTTGGTAAATCAAGGACATAAAGGTGTTTGGGTTGAACCTTTGTATCCAGGAAAACACCCCCTCAACACTAAGGTGATGAAAGTTGAGTTAGTACCAACTACAAATATTGTCTTAAACTTTACTGACAGAATTAGTGGACAACACGGATATGATACTAATTTAAAAGCTCTAAAACTATTGTCTTTTGACGGTTTTAGCTTTGATTTAGAAATATTCCAAATTATTCATATTGGTGCTTCAGATGCTCCGAAAGTAATCTCTCGCTTAGGTTCAATGCAAAACGTCATTGATCAGGTTTTACGCCCTATTGTGGGTAATTATTTCCGCAATTCTGCTCAAGAATATACTATCTTAGATTTCTTGATTGCACGTAGTGAACGACAAGTGGAAGCTTCTGAATATGTTAAATCTGCTTTACGTGCTTATGATGTTCAGGCTGTAGATTCATTAATTGGTTTAATTACACCACCACCTCAATTGATGAATACGCTGACAGATCGGAAAATTGCTGAAGAAGAAAAGAAAACCTATGAAGTGCAACAAATGGCACAAACTCAACGTCAGCAACTTGTACGAGAAACAGCTTTAGCTAATATTCAGAAAGAAATGGTACAATCAGAACAAAATGTCGAAATAGCAGAGTTGAAAGCGCAAGCAGCCATTAAAGAAGCAAATGGACAAGCTGAGGCGACTAAGTTAAAAGCATTAGCTGAAGCAGAAGCTATTCTTGCCACAGGTAATGCTAAAGCGGAAACCTATAAAGCTGGTGTACAAGCATTGGGATCACAAGGGTATACAGCGATGCAATTAATGCAAATTATAGGCGATCGCAATGTCCGCGTCATTCCTGATATCCTGGTGGGAGGTAGTAACGGCAATAATACTACTAGTTTGGTTGATGGTTTATTATCTATGATTTTGTGGAATCAAAGTAATCATATACCAACTAATAACACGATAAAAACAAGTGTACCTCCATCTGTAACATCATTACCAAAAACTACAGAATTACAGCATCATAACGGACAAAGTACCAGTAATTTTCCCAAGGAATAAATGATGATTTTATCTCACGCAAGGATGCAAAGGTGCAAAGAAGGAAATAGATAATTTTAATGCTTCAGGAACGTTATCGTTTAGTTAAGTTAGTTGGTAATGGGGGAAAATATCAGACTTTTATCGCTGTTGATGAAGGTGTTTTTCCTCCAATTTCTTGTATTTTGCAAAGGTTGGTAGTTAATGGGGAACTATCAATGACATTTTCTGATAAGGTTACTAAGTTAAAAAGTTTAAATGATCATCCCCAAATTCCTAATTTACTAGATTTTTTCACAGATCAAAAATATAATTATCTTGTTTATGAATTGATTATTGGTGATACTTTAAATCAGTTTTTAGCAAAACAAGGTACTTTTAATGAAATCCAAATTTGGCAGTTATTAAAAACTATTCTGCCTATATTACAGTTTATTCATGATCATGATCTAATTCATGGTAATTTTCAACCGAAAAATATCATTATTAACAATTCAATTGAAAATTTGGTGTTAGTCAATTTTGCCGCATCCCTAATATTGCCAAATAGAGAAAAAACTATCGTTAGTGATCCTGAATATAGCGCCCCAGAACAAATTGAAGGTAAACCTGTGTTTTCTAGTGATTTATATAGTTTAGGAATTATTTGTATTTATCTATTAACACACGTTTCTCCTTTTGATTTATTTGATATTAATAATAAATGTATTTGGCAAGATTATTTGACACAACCTATTAGTGAATATTTAAGCCAAGTTTTGACAAAAATGATAGATATTAATATTAATACTAGATGGAATTCAACATCAGATATGATAAGGAATCTGGGAATTAAGAGGTGGAAATATCAACAACAAAAAAGTTATAATTATGCAGATGTAGTAACTATAAAAAATGATATTGATCAGCAAATTAATACTATCAGATTTAGTCCTGATCAGAAAATTTTAGTTGCTGGAGATGATAAGAATATTAAAGTTTGGGGTGTGGAAATTTACAAGTTGTTAAGTAATTTTGTGGCACATACTCAAGCAATAACTTGTTTAGATTTTAATGATAATGGTCAAATATTAGCTACGGGTAGTGATGATAAAAATATTAAAATTTGGCAGGTAGAAACCTGGGAATTAATACATACTTTAAATACCCATACAAAAGCGGTAAAATCAGTTAGTTTCCATCCGCACAAGAATATTTTAGTTAGTGGAAGTTGGGACAAAACTATTAAAGTTTGGGATATTGATCAATTTCAGGAAGTTTTGTCTATTACAGGACATAAATTACAAATAAATGCGGTGGTTTTTAGTCCTAATGGTAATATAATAGCTAGTGGAAGCAGCGATCGCACAGTGAAATTATGGCGAATATGGCAAGGTGAAAAATCAACACACTACCATTATCAACTGTTAAGAACATTAGTAAATCATACTTGGCCAGTATTAACAATTGCCTTTAGTCCAGATGGCACAATATTAGCTAGTGGTAGCAGCGATAATACTATTAATTTATGGGATCTAAACACAGGAGAATTAATTACAACACTTGCGGGACATTCTTGGTCTGTGGTAGCATTAGCATTTATTAAAGATAGTCAAACTTTGATTACTGGTAGTTGGGATACAACTGTAAAAATTTGGAATTTACAGACAAATAAAGAGATAATTACATTCAACAATCATAGTGATTTAATCACAGCTATAGATGTAAGTGCAGATGGAAATTTAATTGCTAGTAGTAGTAAGGATAAAACTATAAAAATAATTCTTAATTCTTTTATTTAGAAAACAAAAAAATATATGTAGAGACGTTTCAAGAAATGTCTCTATTCATAAAACGCCTCTACATTATCTCAAATAATTTACAAGTAACTTAGTAAATGGTAATCAGAAATTACGCATTAAAACGTAAATAATCACATATCAGAAATCATGCAGCAAATATCAAGATTGTAGCTATTATGTAATATATAGTATAGCTTATCTGTACATATTAGCTGAATGCTGAATGCTGACATTAGCAATTACTAATTAAAGTGTTAAAACAATCAAGCACTACCTGTGAAGGCCACTTCAGGGAACTTCAACTGTGCTTCGGCCATGGGACGGTTTCTACCTTCCTCTTGCCAATAGTTGATTACTTCTGTAGCTTTGTTGAGTAATTCAACGCGATCAATATCTGTAATCCAGTGTTTAGATTCTAACTCTTTTTTGAGTTCTTCCCAGGCATCATTTCTAGGCCAGAAGAAATACTTTGTTAAAGGACTAGAACCCTTACCGACAACTTGATCTACTGCTAGGGCTACGTTTTCGTCTAACCAGAGAATTTTTAAAATGAACTTGGTCAATTATACCTCCGGGATATGTCCGGCTACTAATTACTAATTGGTGGATTTGCACAAAACAAAATGAAAATCCTAAATTATGAGTATAACTCCTTTTTGAGTTATTTTTCGGTAAACCGCCAAATTCCATCCCGGTGATCTGGTCTACCTTGTTCTAACAAATAATTAACTCTACTTAAATACAAATCTAGGTTTTTATCAGCATTATTAATTTATTAATATTTAAAAACTTTTATAAACACTTTTTCTCTTTTTTTACAGTGTCAGCACTTATGCAACTGGCACATTGGTAGGGTACATCAGACTGCATAAATCCTGCAAATAAATTGATTCTTGATATGTGACACACCCCACAAGAGATTTTTAGTGTGACACTTGCGTAACTTCCTCACTCCTTGTAGGGGTTTATTATTGCTTAATGGTCTCAACCTAACCCAAAATTGTTTTATTTGTTTGCTTCCACACCCACCCTGAAATGAATTTCAAGCCTAATAACCAAAGTAAACTTTAGTTTACTAGAAGAATTTTTGTTCATTAAGTCATCTTTAAATGACTTCCCAGTGCGGTTATGGGTTTTACGTTAAGTTGACACCAATGATTACCGTTAAACCCCTACTGACTCCTATTTAATCATTTCTAGAATGTTAGGAGGAAGTTGACGAACTGTGCGAAATGGAAATAATTTAGTTGATGCTATTTGTGCATAATCAGATGTTAAAAAAGGTTGATATTCTGCTGCTTGCGGTGTTTGTTGGGCAGCCATTGCTAGGGTAATACCTTTAACAAATTGACGCACATCTTTAGCGTCATCTCCTACTATTTCTTTGCCAAATAATGGTGTATTAGTTTTGCCAGCTTGATCTAAAGTTGTGCTCGGATCTTTGACACTTAAATGAGTCGCACCAATGGCGGCAACTAACCATTTAGGAGAGGTAATCTTAGCAAAACCTATCACTTGTTCTGTTAATGCTGGTGTGGTTTTATCTGCGGAACTTGTGAATATTAATGTGGGTATTTCAACTTTTGTTAATCCTGTTTCTCCAAACATTAAAGAAGATGTAGGATTAAATGCGATCGCTTGTTTAATTCTTATGTCTCGCAATTGATAACTTTTTTCTGGTAATTCCTGCGCTATACATTGCACTCCTTCCCCTAAACTAACTTCAGCTAAATTTTGCTGGCAATTTGCTTTTAAACTCTCTATTTGTAATTCCCCCCCAGCTAATGTTAAAGCCGTCGCACCACCAAAAGAATAACCCACAAACATCACATTATTAGTCGCTAATTTTCCCTGCAATTCACTATTATTTGTTTGATTATTTGTTTTATTACTTATTTGATTCATTTTAGCTAATTCATCCAGTACAAAACTAACATCTTTTGGTCTATCTAAAAATTCTTGCGGCTCTACTATTCTTCTTTTACCTTTAGTAATTGCATTAGTATTAGTTTCATTACTACCAGGATGTTCTAAAGCCGCAACTACATAACCATGAGAAGCTAAATGTTCCGCTAAGTACCCTAAATCTTTTTTATTTGAACCTAACCCATGAGAGAACACCACTAAAGGCTTATCAGCCTTTACAACTGCTGAATAATATATATCTACAGGAATTTGACGCTGACGTTTTGCATCCGTGAACTTTAAACTCAATATTTCTACTTTAGCTTTTCCCGGCTGACGAGGATCAATAGGATATACAGCTTCGATATTTCGCGGACTAAGTTGCGGCGAAATAGCTAACATAAACTGCTGGGTCTTAAAAAAAGAACCGTTTAAATTTTGCACCACATTAATCATTTTCGGTAAATTGATCTCCAAGCGTTTACTAGGATAAGCAGATATAAAACTTAACACTGATAAACCTCCGGGCTGTCTAGCGCCTAAAATTAATCCCGCTTTCATCGCTGATACTCCTCCTTGTCCAGAACGATTGATCACTGGCGCAAGATCACTAAGTACAGTATCGGCAATTTGAGTATTAATTAATCTGTCTAATACAATAACACTTATGGGAATTTTAGCCCTCAAACCCCCAAGAAAAGCCTGGCGCTGTTCCTGAGTCATCCTCTTGGTAAACGTTTCTAAGCTTTCTGGTAGTTTCCCCGTCTCTGCTGCTATTTTTAAGTCCGCTACTGATGCTGACTCTTCTAATAAGCCATAACGCAAGACTACAGTTTCCGCAGCTTTTACAGTGCTATTCATAGCAACAATCGCACACACAGCACCTATAAATGCTTTCCCCATCTTCCAGTTTTTTATTGTTAACATCTTCTATCACATCTCTACTGACAGTGATTGTAACTGATTTTCCGCTTCTGTTACCGCCATCATCTTTTTAATAAGTAAGTCTTAATAGATACTATCCGGATTTTTTTGTCAATAGCAATAACAATGGGACGTGCAGCTAACGCTTCAATAAAAGGTTTAGCCCAGTGATTGGTAATTAGTATCCGTAAAATTTTTTATACATAGTAGATACTATTTTTATTAGCGATTTGTTGCGGAAAATTATTTCCCAAAAATTATTTTAACTTGCTCACTACAAATTCACTTTCATCTGATACAATAGCTCACTGATAGTATCTATCAAGAAATTGTATATATTTTCTAAATTTTAGGTCTCGCAAACCCTTATATATCAGGCAATTATCTTATGTAACCCCAAAATCCTTGTTCAAACGTGCACTACCTGTGCATTTTCGTGATATATTCCTAACATTGACAATTGACATTAGTATAATTTGGTGCTAATATAATGATTATCTGTGGTCTGTAAAAATAGGTGACGATTAGTACCAACTATTAAACTATTTTTAACCGTAAAACCTACATAACAAAACAACTAAACATATATGGTTACATCACAATACACACCCTCCAGAAGAGAAACTATTTTAGCTGATATTCGTTCTCAAACCTCTATTTTATTAGGTTTCGATGATCCATCGGATCTGGATATTAATACTTCCTTGCTAGAAATGGGTGCTGATTCTATTGCTATGATGGAAGCGGTAGCTAAAATTAAAAAGACCTATGGTGTTCCCATTGCTATTAGACAGTTTTTTGAAGACCTAACAAATATTGATGCCTTAGCAACATATATAGATAATAATATTCCCCAAAAATCAGAATTAAACTTTCCACAACCGATACAACCTATTCAAGAAGTACAAAAAGTACCAGAAATATCTACACCACAACCAATATATCAACAACCACCACAAGCAAATCAAGAGGTCAGAATATCAACCAGTCAGGAGAATTATATTGTACCCAATCACCAATTACCAATCACCAATTACCAATCACCAATTACACCAGTTTATGAAACTCAAGACGCAGTGGGAGATTCAGTTTTAGAAAAAATCATGCGCCAACAACTGCAAATTATGTCTCAGCAGTTGGAAATATTCAGAGGTTATGAATCTCAACCAGTTACTCAACAGCAAGTAATTGCGCCAACTCCCATACAACAAACATCAATACCGCCAACTCCTATTCAACAAACACCAATACAACAAACTAACTCCCAACCCACAACCAAAAAACCAGCAGCGAAAACAACCATTGCTGGACCTTCAGAACTGCGGAAACCGAAAACTGGAGGACTGACAGCACAACAAAAGCAGCATATTCTCGAACTGACAGAAACCTACACAAAAAAGACTGCCACCTCCAAAAAACTCGCACAAAAGTATCGTCCTGTATTAGCTGATAGTCGAGCATCCGTAGGATTTCGTCCATCAGTCAAGGAAATGTTATATCCCCTTGTCGCTGAACGTTCTGAAGGAGCAAGAGTTTGGGACGTTGACGGTAATGAATATCTGGATTTAACAATGGGACAGGGTGTGTTATTATTCGGACATCAACCCGATTTTATTATGGATGCCATTAAAGAACAACTAGAGTTAGGTATCCAATTACACCCTCGTTATCATTTAGCCGGTGAAGTTGCGGAACTGATTAAAGAGTTAACAGGTGTAGAAAGGGTATGTTTTTCTAACTCTGGAACAGAAGCAGTAATTACCTCTCTACGCATTGCTAGGGCGGGTACTGGCAAAACTAAAATAGTCATGTTTGAAGGTGCATATCATGGACATGGAGACTATACATTAGTTAGAAGAGAAGTAGAAGATGGCATAGCCAAAACTGTAGCTTTTGCATCTGGTGTACCTGCCAGCGTGGCTGAGGATATGGTAGTTTTAGATTATGATAGTCCTGAAAGTTTAGCATATATAGAAGCTAATGCCCATGAATTAGCAGCGGTTTTAGTTGAACCTGTACAAAGTAATAGACTTTCACTACAACCAAAAGAATTTCTTATCAAATTAAGAGAAGTCACAGAAAGATGTGGAGTAGCTTTAGTATTTGATGAAGTAACCACAGGTTTCCGCTTCCATCCTGGTGGCGCACAGGCATGGTTAGGTATTCAAGCGGATATTGTCAACTATGGCAAAGTTATGGGTGGTGGAATGCCCATAGGTGTAATTGCTGGTAAAGCCAAGTTTCTGGATGCAGTGGATGGGGGAATGTGGAATTATGGTGATAATTCCTTCCCAGAAGTAGAAAGAACCTTTTTCGGTGGTACATTTTGTATGCACCCCTTAGCGATGGTTTCGACAAAAGCTGTATTGCAAAAATTAAAAGATGAAGGACTAGCATTACAGGAAAGACTGCATCAAAAAACCAAATATTTAGCCACAACATTAAACAATTATTTTGTGGAAAATGATATTCCCATTGAAGTGGAATATTTCAGTTCTATTTTCAGATTCTCCTTTACCCAAAATCTTGATCCCTTCTTTTATCATTTGATTAATAAAGGTTTGTATGTGTGGGAATGGCGGAAATATTTCCTATCTACCGCCCATACTGATGCTGACATTGAATTTATCATTAAGGTGGTAAAAGAAACTATTGAAGAAATGAAAGCAGGGGGTTTTTTTTTAACATCCACAACAACTAGTAATGGTGGTAAAAAGGTAGAAATTCAGGAGTTAAAAAATCCAGAAGATGAAATCAAAAGTAATCAAAATAAAGGATTTTGGGTAAAACGTAGTGTCCATAAAACTCCTGAAATTACCATTATTCCCAGAAAACCTCACAAATTAGAATTTAGTCTGTTCTATTTTGGCAACTATAATTCTGAATTTAATCCAGATAAATATAGCTTGTTATTTTCTGGGGCAAAATTTGCTGATGAACATGGATTTTCTGCTGTATGGTTACCAGAAAGACATTTTCATGATTTTGGTGGTTTTTCTCCTAACCCTTCCGTTTTAAGTGCAGCTTTAGCTAGGGAAACTAAACAGGTAAAATTGCGTGCAGGTAGCGTAGTTTTACCTTTACATCATCCCATTAGAGTAGCAGAAGAATGGTCAGTAATAGATAATTTATCTCAGGGAAGAGTGGGTATTGCCTTTGCTTCCGGTTGGCATGAAAATGATTTTGTATTTGCCCCAGATGCTTTTGGTAAACATCGAGAGTTAATGTTTACTAATATTGAAAAAGTGCAAAAACTCTGGCATGGTGAAAAAATTACCGTAAAAAATGGCACTGGCAATGATGTGGAATTAGGCATTTACCCTCAACCCATGCAATCAGAATTACCTATCTGGATTACCATAGTAAATAATCCTGATACCTATATCCGTGCTGGAGAAATTGGGGCAGGAATATTAACTAATTTGATGGGGCAAAAAATTGAAGATTTAGCGCGGAATATTCAATTATATCGCCAAGCATTGTTAGATAATGGTCATGATATTAATTCTGGTCATGTAACAGTTTTATTACATACATTAGTTGGGGAAGATTTAGAAATTACCTGCGAAAAAGGTCGGCAACCAATGTATAATTACATGACTTCTTCCATCGGACTTTTCAAAAGTATGATGGGAAATCAAGGTTTATCTACTAACATGGATGAATTAACCGATGATGATAAATTGGTAATTTTGGAATCTGGTTATAAGCGATATGTAGAAAATAGCGCGTTAATTGGTACTCCAGAATCTTGTATTCCTATTATTGAGAAATTGCGGGGAATTGGAGTTGATGAAATTTCTTGTTTGATTGATTTTGGGGCTGAGGAAGATGTAGTTTTAGAAAGTTTACCCTATGTCAATCAAATTAGAGAATATTATCAAAATCAAACTGAGAAAATACCTTTAACAGAAGCACAAAAACAGTTATGGTTCTTGGATAAGTTAGGAGAAGATAGTGCAGTAGCTTATGTTGATTCTTTGTATGCTGAGTTAAAAGGTAATTTAGATATTGCACTTTTACAGGAGTCTTTAAATACCGTCATTAATCGTCATGAAGCACTAAGGACTAGAATTGATAATGAGGGGGAATTTCAAGAGATTTTACCCTTTGTTAATGTAGGAATTGAAGTAATTGATTTTACTCATTTATCAGGTAATGCACAGGAAACAGAAATTAAATCTTGGTTAGAAGCACAATTCAAACAGCGATTTGATTTAACTCAAGCACCTCTTTTTCAGGTTTATCTACTCAAATTAGATGCGGAACTTCACAGATTAGTGGCCAAGATACATCATATTATCGCTGATGGTTGGTCTGTGTCTTTGGTATTGCAAGAAGTGACTCAGTTATATTCAGCTAAATGTCAAAGGAAGTTTATTTCTTTACCAAAAACTAAACAGTTTCAAGACTACAGCGAATGGCAAAATCAACAAAGTCAAACTGTAGAAATGCAGATACAGGAATCTTACTGGTTAAATCAGTTTGCTAATGATATTCCTGTGTTAAATTTACCTACAGATAGACCACATCCAGCAATGATGAGTTATCGGGGAAATCGTCAAAGTTGGAAATTAGATAGTGATTTAACTAAGGCCATTAAGCAAGTAAGTAAAAAACAAGGTTGTACATTATTTATGACTTTGTTGGCTGCTTATAAAGTATTGTTACATCGGCTTTCTGGTAATCAAGAAATTGTGGT
Source organism: Anabaena sp. FACHB-1237 (assembly GCF_014696225.1). GTDB lineage: Bacteria > Cyanobacteriota > Cyanobacteriia > Cyanobacteriales > Nostocaceae > FACHB-1237. The sequence goes on from NZ_JACJPV010000013.1 coordinate 13,945, forward strand.
GGGAATACCCACATCTGGACGTTCTTTCCCTGGTAGTGAAAACATTGTAGGTTATTGCGTTCACTTATTACCTATTAAGAGTAGTTTAGATGCTGCTGTTAGTTTTGGGGAATATTTAAAGAACATTCGCGCAATTTTATTGGATGGTTATGAACATCAGGATTATCCATTTTCCACATTGTTGAATAAGTTAGATTTACACAGAGATTTTAGCAGGCCAGCTTTAGTATCTGCGGCATTTAATTTAGATTTACCTTTGGGTAGGCCAACAATGTTTGGTGTGGAAATGAGTTTCTTGTCCCCTCCTAAAATTCCTTTAGCTTATGATATTTATTTGACAGTAACAGATGCTAATGATGAGTTGTTTTTAGATTGTGGTTATAATTTGGATGTGTTTAATGATGAGACTATTCAACGTTGGTTACATCATTTCCAAAATTTGTTAACTGCCATTGTACAAAACCCTCAACAATTAATTAGAGAAATACCCCTTTTAACTAGTGCTGAACAGTTAGAATTGTTGGTTACTAGAAATCAAACTGAGAAAAGTTTTCCTGCTGATAAATGTCTCCATCAATTATTTAGTGAACAGGTAGAAAAATATCCTGATTCTAGTGCCGTGGTATTTGCAAATCAAAGGTTAAGCTATCAAGAATTAGAGGAAAAAAGCAACCAATTAGCCCATTATTTACAAAGTTTGGCAGTGAAACCAGAGGAAATTGTGGGGTTGTGTGTTGAGCGATCGCTCGATATGATAGTAGGATTACTAGGTATACTCAAAGCTGGCGCTGCTTATTTGCCCCTTGACCCTAGTTTTCCCAAGGAACGTTTAACATATATGTTAGAAGATGCTAAAGTCAACATCTTGCTAACTCAAACCGCAGTTACATCAAGCATCCCCAGCACCACAGCGAAAATTATTACCCTTGACAGTGATAGTAACATCATTAGTAAATATCCCACAACATCCCCAGTTAGCACCGTAAAACCCGATAACCTCGCTTATGTAATTTATACATCTGGTTCAACGGGACAACCTAAAGGGGTAATGATTGAACATCATTCTATTGTCAATTACACTACCAGTATTATTGACCAGTTAAAAATTGAACCTGGTAGTAGTTTCCTCCTCATTTCTACCGTTAGTGCAGATTTAGGCAATACCATGATATTCCCCGCACTCTGTACAGGTGGACAATTACACATTCTGTCATGGGATGAAGCGGCGGATGCAAAACGATTTAGTCAATATGTGGCGAAAAATGCCATTGATTATATTAAAGCAGTACCTTCTCATTTAATTGCTTTACAAAATCCTGCTAAACCCACAGAAATATTACCCCGCAAAGGTTTGATATTAGGAGGAGAAGCGACATCATTAACTTGGGTAAAAAATATTCTGGAACATAAGCCCAACTGTAGAATTTACAATCATTATGGACCGACAGAAACTACAGTTGGGGTGCTTACCTATCAAGTAAACCCGAAAAAACCACTACCAGAAATAGCAACCTTACCGCTACAAAATCCCATCTATAATACTCACATTTATCTATTAGATGATAACTTAAAACCTGTTCCTGTGGGAGTTCCAGGAGAGATTTATATAGGTGGTTTAGGAGTGGCTAGGGGATACTTAAATCAGCCCGAGTTAACAACAGCTAAATTCATTGATAAAGATGATGAAAGACTGTATAAAACGGGAGATTTAGCGCGATATTTACCCTCAGGAGAAATTGAGTTTATTGGTAGGGTAGATAATCAGGTAAAAGTACGTGGTTTCCGGGTGGAATTGAAAGATATTGAGTCTGTAATTACTCAACATCCTGATATTGAAACATCCACAGTTATCCTCACAGAAAATCAACAATTAGCAGCTTATGTAGTTCCCCACACTAAACGTAATCCCATTATTAATGGCATGAATCGTTACAAATTGCCTAACAATATGTATGTGGCACATTTGAATAAAAACGAGACAGATTACATCTACCGCGAAATATTTGAACTGCAAGCATATCTACGACATGGGATTACTATTAATCCTGGAGATTGCGTTTTTGATGTGGGTTGTAATATCGGTTTATTCGGGTTATTTATCTCGCAAATTTGTCCTGAACTTCAGATTTACGCTTTTGAACCTAACCCGACAATTTATAAAATTGTCAAAGCCAATTTATCATTATATTCTCAGAATGGCCAAGTATTTAATTGTGGAATTGCTGACAAAAATAAAACGGCAGAATTTACCTTCTTCCCTGGATTTTCTCTACTTTCAGGATTTTATGCTGATGCTGAAATAGAGAAAGAAGTAGTTAAAAACTTCGTAAATAATCAACAAGATGTAGCATCACAAGACTTTTTATCCCAAGCTGATGCAATTCTGGAATCTCGATTTAAAGCCCAAACATTTACAGCCCAATTGAGAACATTATCAGAAGTCATTGCTGAACAAAAAGTTACTCACATTGATTTATTGAAAATTAATGTAGAAAAGAGTGAATTTGATGTACTCCAAGGTATTGAAAAACAAGATTGGGCGAAAATTAGACAGTTAGTAGTGGAAGTTGATGTTAAAGAAAATCTTGATCCCATTGTAAATTTATTAACCGAACAGGGTTATGATTTATTAGTTGATCAAGATGTATTATTAACTAATACTGAACTTTGCTATATCTACGCTATTCGTCCCTCTGAAAAAGGTAAGTTAGTTAAACAAACTCATCCTCAAAGCCATATTCTGGAAATACCAATCATTACAGAAACCCTAATTTCTAGCAATGAAATTAAAGAATTTGTCATTGATAAATTACCTGAATATATGCTACCCACTGCCTTTGTATTGTTGGATAAACTGCCTTTAACAGCAAATGGTAAAATAGATAAAAAAGCCTTACCATTACCAGGGCAAAGTTTAGTCAATGAAACACAATATGTAATGCCGGAAAATGACACCGAAAAAACTATTGTGGAAATTTGGCAAGAGGTTTTAAAAATGCCCAAAGTAGGACGAAATGATAACTTCTTTGACTTAGGAGGAAATTCATTATTACTAATTCAAGTTCATCGCAAATTACAGGAACAATTAGTAATAGAATTACCCGTTGTGGAAATGTTTAGTTATCCCACGGTTAAGGCCTTAAGTAGCTACATTATGGGATTATCTAACGCCCAAGAAATAGCAGCAGAACAGGCACAATTACGGGCTGAAAACCGTAGTCAAGGCAAATCTGTAATGATGCAAAGAAGACAGAAACGGGGTAGATAATGGTAAAAAATAGGGTGTATTAAATTTGATAAACTACAAAAAGTTTGCTATATTTGATGCACCACACTAACTTTGATTAATATAAGGAGTAAATCGGTCATGATTCAAGGTTTAATCTCGCGTTTATCCTATCTCACATTATCCTTATTATGTGTATTCTGCTTATTCGTTTCTCCTGTTTATGCAGCTTCACCATATATCACTTCTATAGCAGATTTTTACAGCTATTATGGTGATGATTTTAGTCAATCCCAGAAAGATATTATTAGTAGCTTATTTACAAAGTTTCAACCTTATTTAACAGCAGGTACAGAGGCTAATAAATTATTAATAGCTGATGGTTATCTTCCTGTTAGTCGTCAATTTAGAAATTTAGGGGCTTTGTGGTGTAAAACTAGTGTATTTGTTCATGAACCTGCTGCTACAATTAATCCTAGTTGTGTTTTTACTGACTCCACAGGTAGAGTTGTCAATGTAGTTTGGTTACAAGACCAATATAATAGCACTGAATTAGCAAATCTGCTAAAAAATGGTAATTTGAATGCAGATAATTACACAGAATATAAGAACAAAAGTCTCTTATCTCAACCAAATATTTTGGCAGATTTTGAAGACAAAGGTTCTGTTTGGCATTACCATGATAACCTAGTAATTAAAAATTTAGGGCTTTTAAATCCTGAAGAAGTTAATTTAAAACAAGCCTTATTTAATGATAATTGGGTGAAAGATTTACAAGAGGGACTGAGTGATGAAAAATCTGTTTTAGCTAATTATGAAAAATCAGCATATACATCTAATTATCCACCATTTAATCAAGTAAACTCTGAAGGTGTATATATGAGTCAAATGTGGATAGGTTTGGGAAATTCTCAAGGTTTAATGGAAAAAATGCACCCAGAAGTTTCTCTTGAAGCAATCAATATTATCGAGACTTTTGAAAGGAAGAATTAACTAAGATAAAGTTAATTTGAGTGTGGATGATAATTTTGAGGACTTACGCACTAGTTATGAAAACATTATCTTCACACTTTTCTAAATAAGGTTTAATAAACATAACTTGATACAAAAATATAACTAATTTAAACTTATGCCATTACAAAACCCTGATTATTTAATAAATGATAGCGATATAGCCATTATTTCCCTCGCTGGCAGATTTCCTGGGGCAAAAGATATTGATGCTTTTTGGGAAAATATGAAAAATGGTGTAGAGTCAATTTCCTATTTTACCGATGATGAACTATTAGCAGAAGGTATTAACCCCAAATTATTAAAAAGTGATAATTATGTTAAAAGTTCCGGTGTTTTAGAAAATATTGATTTATTTGATGCCGAATTTTTCGATTTTAGTCCTAGAGAAGCAGAAATTTTAGACCCTCAACAAAGATTATTTTTAGAATGTGCTTGGGAAGCTATAGAAAAAGCAGGTTATAACCCCGAAATTTACCCTGGGTTAATAGGAATATATGCGGGAATTGGTATTAATAGTTATTTATTAAACAACCTCATTTATCATCGAGAATTGTTAGAGTCTGTTGGTGAATATCAAGTTATTTTAGATAGTGATAAAGACTTTTTACCTACTCGTGTTGCTTATAAATTAAATCTTAAAGGACCTGCGGTAAATATTCAAACTGCTTGTTCTACTTCTTTAGTTGCGGTACATTTAGCTTGTCAAAGTTTGTTAAGTGGTGAATGCGATATGGCCTTAGCTGGTGGGGTAACATTGCGTGTTCCTCACAAAAATGGTTATTTATATCAAGAGGGGATGATATTATCTCCTGATGGTCATTGTCGCACTTTTGATGCTGAAGCTAAAGGTACGGTGGGAAGTAATGGTTTAGGAATTGTACTATTAAAAAGATTAGGTGATGCGATCGCCCAAAATGATCAAATTCATGCCATAATTAAAGGTTCAGCTATTAATAATGATGGTGCTGTCAAAGTTGGATACACTGCCCCTAGTATAACAGGTCAAGCCGCAGTTATTACTGATGCTTTAGCGATCGCAGATATTGAACCAGAAACTATCACTTATATTGAAGCCCATGGTACAGCTACAGAATTAGGTGATCCTATCGAAATTACCGCCTTAAATCAAGTATTTAAACCCAAAACTTCAGCTAGAAATTTTTGCGCCATTGGTTCTTTAAAAAGTAATATTGGCCACACGGATACTGCTGCTGGAGTGGGAGGTTTAATCAAAACAACCTTAGCTTTAAAACATCAATTAATACCTCCTAGTTTACACTTTAAAAATCCTAATCCTAAAATTGATTTTGACAACTCACCTTTTTATGTCAATACTCAATTAACACCCTGGGAAACTATTAATCATACCCCCTTACGTGCCGGAGTGAGTTCCTTTGGAATTGGTGGTACAAATGCCCATGCAATTTTAGAACAAGCCCCCCAAATTGCACCTATAGAAACAGCAAAAATTGCCCATATTTTAGTAATTTCTGCTAAAAATGAAACTGCTTTAAATCAAGCAACAGAAAATTTAGCAAATCATTTAAAAACACATTCTCATGACAATTTAGCAGATATCGCCCATACATTAAGTTGTGGTAGAAAAGCCTTTAATCATCGGCGGATGTTAGTATGTGAAAACATCAATCAAGCTGTAGAAATATTAAGTAATCATGATTCATCATCATTAATTACTAATAACATAGAAGTGCAAGAACGTCCTGTAATTTTCATGTTTTCTGGCCAAGGTTCACAATATATCAACATGGGTAGAGAACTATATGAAACAGAAACAGTATTTCAACAAACCATAGATTTATGTTGTGAAATCTTGCAACCATATCTAAAATTAGACTTACGAGAAATCATTTATCCTCAACCAGAAAACATTAAACAAGCAGAAGAAAAATTAACCCAAACAGCAATTTCTCAACCTGCCATATTTACTATTGAATACGCATTAACTCAACTGTGGAAATCTTGGGGAATATCACCAAAAGCCATAATAGGTCATAGTATAGGAGAATATGTAGCAGCTTGTATTGCAGAAGTATTTTCTTTAGAAGATGCCTTATATTTGGTAGCAAATAGAGGAAAAATGATGCAACAACTTCCTACTGGGGCAATGTTATCTGTACCATTATCTCCCCAGGAAATTCAACCATTTTTAACATCAGAAATTGACATAGCAGTAATTAATGAACCTTCCCGTTGTGTAGTGTCAGGAACAATAACAGATATCGAAAAATTGGAGGAATTACTAACAATTAAAAATATCGAATCTCGACGTTTACATACTTCCCACGCTTTTCATTCACAAATGATGGCAGGAATTGTTAAACAATTTACAGAGATATTTAGAAAAGTATCTTTGAATAGTCCCCAAATTCCTTACATCTCTAATTTAACAGGAACTTGGATTACTCCACAACAAGCTACAAACCCTGAATATTGGGCGCAACATTTACGCCAAACAGTGCGTTTTTCTCAAGGTTTAGAAACTTTATTTAATGAATCACAATTTACAGAATCAATCTTTTTAGAAGTAGGACCAGGAAGAGTTTTAACCTCCTTTGCTAAAAAACATCCGCAAAAATCACCATCACAATTAATTTTCACATCCTTACCTCATCCTCAAGAAATCATTTCAGATAGTGCATTTTTATTGAATACTTTGGGTAATTTATGGTTAACAGGTATAGAAATTGATTGGAGTCAGGTTTATTCTCCAGAAGAACATTATAAAGTTACCTTACCTACCTATCCCTTCCAACGTCAAAGTTATTGGATTTCTGCACCAGAAAATAGAAATTTACCTACTACAAATTCAGAGATCTTAGTGAAAAAATCTAATATTGCTGATTGGTTTTATGTTCCTTCTTGGCAACGTTTACCTTTATTACCATCACAAACAACCGTTAATCAGATTTTATTGTTTATAGATGATGTGGGAATAGGAGAAGAATTAGCTAAACAATATCCCCAAGCAATTACCGTTAAAATCGGAGAATCTTTTAAACAAGAAAGTGCAGGAAAATATACCATTAATCCTGAAAATTCAGAAGATTATGTTTCCTTAATTCAAGAATTGCAAAGTTTAAATTTCACTCCTGAAAAAGTTGTCCATTTATGGAATTTAACAGATGAAAAACCCAATCAAAAATTAGATGAAGAATTAGATATTGATATCATCCAAAAATCCCAAAGTAGAGGATTTTATAGTTTACTATTTTACGTGAAAGCGTGCAGTCAACAAGTATTTATTCATGAATGTGAAATTACCGTCATAGCTAACCATATTCAAGATGTCACTGGGGACGAAAATTTACATCCTGAAAAATCTACAATTTTAGGAACTATTCCCACTATTCCCCAAGAATATCCTTATTTTACTTGTCGCGCTGTTGATATTATTGTTAGTAACAATAAAAATCAAATAATTAATCAATTAGTGACAGAAATTAATACCAAAACCACAGATAAAAATATTGCTTATCGTGGTAAAAATCGCTGGGTACAAACTTTTGAAAAATTCCCCATTCCTTTACATTCAAAAAATACTAATTTGAGGGAAAATGGTATTTATCTAATTACTGGAGGTTTAAGTTATGTAGGATTTAGTTTAGCCAAATATTTAGCCAAAACTGTGCAAGCAAAATTGATTTTAACAGGACGTTCTCAATTACCAGCGCGAAAAGATTGGACTAAACATCTTAAAAATCATGCAGAAGAAGATAGTATTAGTCAACAAATTCTCAAAGTTCAAGAATTAGAAGAACTAGGTGCAGAAGTCATAGTTATTAGTGCCGATGTTGCTGATTTTGCACAAATGAAAACAGCAATCAATAAAGCTGAGAAAAAATTTGGTAATATTAATGGTGTGATTCATGCTGCTGGTGCTGGGGCAATTTGGGGACAGTCAATAAATGTAATTGAAAATATCACAAAAACTGAATGTGAAAATCAATTTACAGCTAAAGTTTACGGCACATTAGTGTTAGGTAAAATCCTGAAAAATAAAGAATTAGATTTTTGTATGTTGACATCTTCCCTATCTGCCATATTAGGAGGATTAGGATTTGTAGCTTATGCTGCGGTAAATACTTTTATGGATGTATTCGTGCAAGCATATAATAAAAATCATGATTATCCTTGGATAAGTATTGATTGGGATGGTTGGCAAAGCAATAAACAAGTAACAGTAAATAATCAAACTTTTGGAGAGGAAATCTCAGATTTAGAAATTACATCAGAGGAAGGAGTTACAGCATTTAGTCATTTATTATTGGCTAAAGAATGCAGTCAAATAGTAGTATCCACTGTAGATTTAGAATCAAGAATTAATTTATGGGTTAAACGTGGGTTAACAAAAAACCAAGATTCTGTTAATCAGAAAAAATTAACAAAATCAACCAATAAATTAACTAATTATGTAGCACCAAGAAATGACACAGAAGCGAAAATTGCTAGTATATTTGAGTTGCTTTTAGGTGTGACTGATGTTAGTATTCATGATAGTTTTTTAGAAATAGGAGGAGATTCATTAACTGGAACACAGTTATTATCTAAACTTAAACAAACCTTTGCGGTTAATTTACCAATTAACACTATTTTTGAATCACCAACTATTGCGGAATTAGCCAAAGTAGTTGACAATACACAGGAAATAGTGCAAGATGATATGGATAAAATTAGTGATATGTTGGATATGTTAGATGAACTTTCAGAGCAGGAAATTAAATCATTGCTGTAAATAAATGTTTCTTATAAATCTATCTATAAAAATCTATAAAAATTTACTTAATAACAAACTGCCATGAAATCACAAAAAGAACAAGAACAAATAGCCCAAAAATTAGCCAGTCTCACACAACAAAAACGCAAAGTATTAATTAAACTATTGCAAAAAGAAGGCATAAATCCCGCTAAATTACCCATAATTGCCAATAGAAAATCAGCACAAATTCCTCTATCTTGGGGACAGGAAAGACTATGGTTTTTAGACCAATTTGAAGAAAATAGCACTACATATAATTTATTATTAGGAGTAACAATTACTGGAAAATTAGACATTAATTATTTACAAAAATCATTAAATACTATTATTGAACGTCATGAAGTATTAAGAACTAACTTTCAAGAAATTGATGGTCATGCAGTACAAATAATTACAGCAGAAAAAACCTGGCCATTGATAGTAGAAAATTGTCAAGAATCAGAAATTAATAAATATATTCATCAAGAACAACAAAAACCCTTTAATTTAGCTACAGATACCTTAGTTAGAGGCAATTTATTAAAAATATCTGAGAATAAATTTATATTATTAATCACTAGACATCATATAGTTTGGGATGGATGGTCAACTGGTATATTTTTACAAGAACTATCTACTATTTATCAATCTTATATTCAAGGTAAAAATCCTGATTTAACACCTTTAACTATTCAATATGCAGATTTTTCTCAATGGCAAAGAGAATGGTTAACAGAAGAAATATTAGGAGAACAAATTAAATATTGGCAAGAAAATTTAAAAAATGCCCCATCATTATTACAATTACCCACAGATAAACCTAGACCATCTATAATGACTTTTAATGGCAAAAGTCAACAATTAATTATTAATCAAGAAATAACTGAAAAATTACAATTATTAAGTAGGGAAACAGGAACAACCCTATTTATGACATTATTGGCAGTATTTTCTACCTTATTATATCGCTACAGTCATCAAGAAGATATCTTAATAGGTTCACCAATTGCTAACCGTAACCGTGCGGAAATAGAACCATTAATCGGATTTTTTGTAAATAGCTTAGTATTAAGAACATCATTTACAGAAAATCTTAGCTTTGCAGAATTATTACAACAAATTAAACAAACTACTTTATCAGCTTATGAACATCAAGATGTTCCCTTTGAACAAATAGTAGATGCGGTAAAAGTAGAACGTTCTTTAAGTCATTCTCCCTTATTTCAGGTAATGTTTGTTTTACAAAATACACCTAGTGAGACAACAGAATTACCTGATGTAACTTTGACACCATTAACATTAGAAAAGGAAACTACCAATTTTGATTTAACCTTAGATATAGAACCCAGTGAACAAGGTTTAGTGGCAAATTGGGAATATAACAGTGATTTATTTGAAGATGCCACAATTACAAGAATGTTAGGACATTTTGAGAATGTTTTAACATCAGTTTTAGCAAATCCTCAACAACAAATTAATCAGATAAATTTATTAACAGTAGCAGAAAGAAATCAGTTATTGTTTGAGTGGAATAATACAAAAGTTGCATATCGCCAAGATAAATGTATTCATCAATTGTTTGAAGAACAGGTAATTAAAACTCCTGATGCTGTTGCAGTAGTATTTGAAAATCAACAATTAACTTATCAAGAATTAAATCAAAAAGCCAATCAATTAGCCCATTATTTGCAAAACTTAGGAGTAAAACCAGAGACATTAGTGGCGATATGTGTAGAACGTTCTTTAGAGATGGTAATAGGATTATTAGGAATATTAAAAGCTGGAGGAGCGTATGTACCAATAGATCCTAATTATCCATCTGACAGAATAGCATATATGTTATCAGATGCAGCAATGCCAATATTGCTAACTCAAGAATTATTATTAACAACCTTACCAAAAAATCAAGCACAAATAATCTGTTTAGATAGTCACTGGGAGAAAATAGCGACCCAAAAAGACGAAAATTTGACTACTGTTTCAGTAAAATTTGATAACTTAGCCTATGTAATTTATACATCAGGATCTACGGGAAAACCCAAAGGTGCAATGAATACTCATGGTGGTATCAGTAATCGGTTGCTATGGATGCAAGATGCTTATAAATTAACAGCAAGCGATCGCATTTTACAAAAAACTCCCTTTAGTTTTGATGTTTCCGTGTGGGAATTTTTCTGGCCGTTATTATTCGGTGCAACCTTAGTAGTAGCACAACCAGAAGGGCATAAAGACAGTGCTTATCTAGTAAATTTAATTAAGCAAGCAGAAATTACTACCTTGCATTTTGTACCATCTATGCTACAGGTATTCTTGCAAGAATCAGGAGTAGAAACTTGTAAAAGCATTAAACGGGTAATTTGCAGTGGAGAAGCATTACCTTATGAACTTCAAGAACGGTTTTTTACCAAATTAAACCAATTAAATTGTGAATTACATAATCTTTACGGACCCACAGAAGCAGCTATTGATGTTACTTTTTGGCAATGTCAACCCCAACTACCACAAAAAATAGTTCCCATTGGTAAACCCATAGCTAACACTCAACTATACATTTTAGATCGCTATTTTCAACCTGTACCAGTAGGTGTACCAGGAGAGTTATATATAGGTGGTGTAGGAGTGTGTCGTGGCTATCTTAACCGGACAGAATTGACAAATGAAAAATTTATCTCTAATTTATTTGGTACTGGCAAATTATATAAAACTGGTGATTTAACTCGTTATCTAGCAGATGGTAACATTGAATACCTCGGACGCATTGATAACCAAGTGAAGCTAAGAGGTTTCCGTATTGAATTAGGAGAAATTGAATCAGCTTTAGACAGTTATCCCGGCATACAACAAACAGTAGTGATAGTTCGGCAAGATATACCTGGAAATCAGCGTTTAGTAGCTTATTTAGCTACAGAAGATAAATCTTTAAACATTGAGAAATTAAAAGATTCTCTCAAAAAACAATTGCCAGAGTTTATGATTCCCTCTGCTTTTATCATATTAGAAAATCTGCCATTAAGTCCCAATGGGAAAGTAGACAGAAAAGCCTTACCAGCACCAGATTTAGATTTAAGTAAAAGTAAAGAATTTGTGCCTCCACAAACACCTAATCAAGAAATTATAGCTGATATTTTCAGGACAGTTTTAAATTTAAAATCAGTGGGAATATATGATAGTTTCTTTGACTTAGGAGGACATTCTTTACTAGCAACTCAAGTTATATCTCGGTTACGAAAAGTGTTTTCTGTAGAGATAAGTTTAAAAGAATTATTTGCTTATGCTACCATATCTGAGTTGAGCGATCGCATTACTTCAATAAAACAATTAGCAACAAGTTTACAAAATAGTATTAAGACTATTGCTCCGGTTTCTAGAAATGGTAATTTAACCCTATCTTTTGCCCAAGAAAGACTATGGTTTTTAGATCAGTTAGAAGGTGCAAGTTCCACCTATAACATCCCAGGAATCTTAAAAATTACTGGCAACTTACAAATCAATATCTTAGAAAAATCTTTACAGGAAATTGTCAATCGTCATGAAGTATTAAGAACCAATTTTCAAGCCATTAATGGACAACCTGCACAAGTAATTAATTCTGAAAATACCTGGCAATTAAAAATAGAAGATTGGACAAATATTAACCTAGCAGAAATTAAAAAAGCGATTCAAAAAGAAATAGAAACACCTTTTAATTTAGCAACAGATAATTTATTAAGAGTTATTACTGCCCAAATAAACAAAGATGAATTTCTGCTAATAGTCACCATGCACCATATTATCTCAGATGGTTGGTCATTAGGAATATTTATTCAAGAATTATCTACTCTTTATCAAAATTATTTACAAGGAAAATCTTCACCATTACCAAATTTAACCATTCAATATGCTGATTTTGCCACTTGGCAAAAACAATGGTTAACAGGAGAAACATTAGATCAGGAAATCAAATATTGGCAAGAACAATTAACAGCAGCACCATCATTATTACAACTACCCACAGATAAACCTAGACCATCAATAATGACTTTTAATGGTAAAAGTCACAACTTAAAAATTAATCCAGAAATTACCAAAAAACTGGAAAATTTAAGCAAAAAAACAGGCACAACATTATTTATGACATTATTGGCGATATTTGCCACATTATTATATCGCTATAGTCATCAAGAAGATATTTTAATAGGTTCACCAATAGCGAATAGAAATAGGTCAGAAATAGAACCATTAATAGGATGTTTTGTAAACACATTAGTATTAAGAACAAAATTCACAGAAAATATCAATTTTAGAGAATTACTCAATCAAGTCAAAGAAACAACTTTAGAGGCTTATGATCATCAAGATGTACCCTTTGAACAAATAGTAGAAGCCATTAAACCAGAACGTTCTTTAAGTCACTCACCATTATTTCAAGTATTATTTGTTTTACAAAATGCACCAATGGAAAAACTAGAATTACCAGGTGTAAATATTGAGATATTACCATCACATACATCAACAGCCAAATTCGATTTAACTCTATCAATGATGGAACAAGATCAAGAATTAAGCTGTACATGGGATTATAACAGTGATTTATTTGATGAAAAGACAATAACAACTATGTCTAATCATTTTCAGAAATTAATCACAGAAATAATTGTCAACTCAGAACAAAAAATCAATCAGATTAAAATATTAGCAGAAGCAGAAGAAAAGCAACTAATAGAAGAATATAATAATACAAAAATTAAATATCCTCACCAAAAATGTGTTCATCAATTATTTACAGAACAAGCAGAAAAAACGCCAGATGCAATAGCTATAAAATTTGCAAACCAGCAATTGACGTATCAAGAATTAAATCAAAAAGCCAATCAATTAGCTAATTATTTACAAAAATTAGGAGTCAAACCAGAAACCTTAGTGGGAATATGTATAGAACGTTCCCTAGAAATGGTCATAGCATTATTAGGGATATTAAAAGCTGGGGGAGCTTATGTACCCATAGATCCCAATTATCCCACAGAAAGAATAGCCTATATGCTATCAGATAGTAATGCCGAATTATTATTAACACAATCATCATTACTAGCAGATTTTACAGAATATCAAAAAACCATAGTTTGTTTAGATCAAGATTGGGAAAAAATTAACCAAGAAAGTACAGAAAACATCATTAGTCAAGTTAAACCAGACAATTTAGCTTATGTAATTTATACTTCAGGTTCAACAGGAAAACCCAAAGGAGTACAAATACAACATCAAGGGCTAGTGAACTTTTTAAATACCATGAAAAAACAACCTGGTATTAAGAGAAAAGATGTATTTAATGCCGTTACTACCATCTGTTTTGATATAGCAGGTTTGGAATTATATTTACCATTAATAGTTGGGGCAAAAGTAGTAATTACCTCCAGAGAAATAGCTACCGATGGCATGAGATTATTACAACATATTCAAGATGAAAAAATTACCATCATGCAAGCTACCCCAGCAACATGGCAAATGTTAATTACAGCAGGATTAAATAAAGAAACACTCCAGAAAAACAAAATCAATAAAAATAAAATTAAAATGTTATGTGGTGGAGAAGCATTAACCACACAATTATCTAATCAATTATTAGAAACAGGTGGAGAATTATGGAACTTATATGGACCTACAGAAACCACAATTTGGTCAATGGTAAAGCAAGTTGAAAAAACAGATGATGTAGCGGTAATATCCATAGGAAAACCCATAGCAAACACTCAAATTTATATATTAGATAGTTATTTAAACCCCGTACCCATAGGAGTAGGAGGAGAATTACACATAGGAGGAGATGGGTTAGCCAGAGGTTACTTAAATCGTCCAGAATTAACAGCAGAAAAATTTATTGAAAGTCCATTTTCTGCCAATCAAAAAATATATAAAACAGGAGACTTAGCGAGATATTTACCAGATGGTAACATAGAATATTTAGGCAGAATAGATCATCAAGTAAAAATACGCGGGTTCAGAATAGAACTAGGAGAAATAGAAGCAGTAATTAATGATTATCTCCAGATAAATCAGTCAGTAGTAATTGCTAAAGCTGATAAATTAGGTAATCAAAATCTTGTAGCTTATTTATTAGTGAAAAATGATTTTGAGTTACAAGAATTAAGAAGCTACTTAAAATCTAAACTACCAGATTATATGATTCCTAATGCTTTTGTAGTCTTAGAATCATTCCCTCTGACTCCTAACGGTAAAGTAGACAGAAAAGCCCTACCTGAACCTGAATTGAATCGAGAAAATTTACAAAGTAGTTATCAAGCACCTCGCACAGCATCAGAAGTAATATTATGTGAGATATTCTCAGAATTGCTAAATATTAATCCTGTGGGAGTCCATGATAATTTCTTTGATTTAGGTGGACATTCATTATTAGCTGTGCGGTTAATGGCATTAATTCAAGATAGATTTAAAGTCAATTTACCTTTAGCTATTTTATTCCAATCTCCCACCGTAGAACAATTAGCATTATTAGTAAATGAGAATAATGTAAAAATTGCTAATCATACATTAATTCCCATGCAAACTCAAGGGAATAAACCACCTTTATTTTTCATTCCTGGTGCGGGTGGTAATGTGATTTATTTACATAGTTTAGCCCAAGCATTAGGAACAGAAAGACCATTTTATGGCTTACAACCTAAAGGTTTAAATGGAGAAGAAGAGTTAGATAATTCTGTGGAAGCAATGGCTAATACTTACATTCAAGCCATGAAAAAATTACAACCACAAGGACCATATTTTATAGCAGGCCATTCTTTTGGAGGTTATGTAGCTTATGAAGTGGGAAGACAATTACAGGCACAAAGTGACAAAATTGGTTATATTTTAGAAGTGGATACTTTAGCACCAAAAGAGAAAAAATATAGCCAAGAAAAAAATATGCAAGAATGGCAATGGTTAGCCATGATGTTACAACAAGGTGAAGGTTTATATGGTCAAAAAATAGGAGTCATACCAGAAGATTTAGAAAAAATCACTGATGATGATGAGTTATATAATTATGCTTTAAAACTACTAATAAATGCGGGAATTTTACCTCCAGGAAGTTTGGTAAAACAATTACGAGGAATTGTCACAGTTTATAAAGCCAATAATGATACGAAATATGTCGTAAATGAACAAAATTGTGAAAAATTGCCTATAGTATTATTTCGTTCTCAGGGAGGTTTTGGGGAAGAGTTGGATGTGATGAAAGAAGATTGGTTTAATTTAGAAGACTGGGGATGGAGTGATTACGCTAATAAATCTGTTAATGTGGAATGGATACCAGGAGATCATCATACTATGATGGCTATTCCTCATGTAGAGATTTTAGCGGAGAAAATGCGGAATTATTTGGGTTAACCAAGATCCCGGACTTCTTAAAGAAGTCCGGGATCTGAAAGTTATTTAAAGATTGGAGATTCTATTATCATGTTACTGTGTTTAAGAATTGAAAATTTCGCCTTAATTGATAAATTAGAATTAGATTTTGGTAAAGGTTTAAATGTTTTAACCGGAGAAACTGGTGCGGGTAAATCTATTATTTTAGATGCTATTGATGCTATTTTAGGTGGTAAGGTTTCTAGTCGTGTGATTAGAACGGGTACTAATCGTGCTATTATCGAAGGAACTTTTTTAGTTAATCCTAATTTAGCTATATGGTTAAATGAACAGGAATGTGATTTAATTGATGAAAATTGCATTATTATTAGTCGGGAAATTGTGGCTAATGCTAATAATGTTCGCAGTCGTTCACGGGTAAATGGGGTATTAGTAAATCGCCAATTTATGGGAGAACTGCGGGAAAAGTTAGTGGAAATTACCGCCCAGGGACAAACTGTACAAGTGGGAAAATCAGCCCAAGTCAGAGAATGGTTAGATGTTTATGGCGGAGATTTACTATTACAACAACGTCAAAAGGTAGCTACTGCTTTTCAACTTTATCAACAAACTCATCAGACTTTAGAAAAACGCCGTACTTCGGAAAAAGAACGATTACAACAATTAGATTTATTGACTTATCAAGTACAGGAATTAAAAGCGGCAAATCTTGATGATCCTCAAGAAATGGAATTATTAACTCAAGAAAGAGAACGTTTAAATCATGTGGTTGATCTGCAACAAATGAGTTATAAAATTTATCAGGCTTTATATCAAAGTGATTCAGAAACTCCTACAGCAGCAGACTTTTTAGCCGATGGCGAAACTTTTTTAACTCACATGGTAGAGTATGATTCTCAATTAGAACCATTATTAGAGTTGGTAAGAGATGCGATCGCCGCAGTGACAGAAATAGGTAGACAAATTAATGCTTATGGCGAAAATTTAGAAGCTGATCCTCAAAGACTAGAAGAAGTAGAAGAAAGAATTAGGGAATTAAAACAAATTTGTCGTAAATATGGACCAAGTTTAGCAGAAGCGATCGCCTATTATGAAAAAATCCAAACGGAATTATCAGAATTAAATAATAATGAACAGTCTTTAGAAAAATTAGAACATCAAGAACAATTATATTTACAACAACTAATTCAATATTGTCAAAAATTAACCACACTTCGTCAAGAAACCGCCGCTAATTTTCAATTTCATTTATTAAATGAACTCAAACCTTTAGCAATGGATAAGGTAAAATTTGAAGTAGAAATTACGCCTATTTCTCCCACTTCCACTGGTGCTGATAAAATCACTTTTATGTTTAGTCCTAACCCTGGAGAACCAATTCAACCATTAACAGAAATAGCTTCTGGTGGAGAAATGAGTCGTTTTTTATTAGCATTAAAAGCCTGTTTTAATCACAGTGATGAAGTGGAAACTATGGTATTTGATGAAATTGATGTGGGAGTTTCTGGTATTGTAGCCCAATCTATTGCGGAAAAATTACATCAACTGAGTCAAAATCAACAAGTATTATGTGTGACTCATCAACCTTTAGTAGCAGCGATGGCTGATAGACATTTCCGTGTAGTTAAAGAGGTAATTAATAAGATAAATAATGATGAAGAGAGAACCGTTGTCAGAGTGACAAAACTAGATAATTTAACCACTAGAAGACAAGAATTAGCACAATTAGCAGGAGGAAAATCAGCAAATGAAGCGATCGCTTTTGCCGAATCTTTATTATTGCAAGCTGCTAACCATCGGCAGAATTTTAGATGTTAGATTGGCGATGGATAATAAGCTAATGTGCAGCACTCACTGTATAATTAAAAAACCTGAAGTTACAGTAGCACAAGCATCTTGCTTGTATTAATTATTCAAGTTAAAAGCACAACAGCTTAATGAAGTATTTTATATTCTCCTACGTTTTTTAAATCTTTATCGAGAGGATTTTTTTACCCACCAAAGTTTTAATCATTCCTAATAACTTAGATTTATATGAAATATCTGTATTTAAAAATGTTACAACTTGATTTGGTGTATGTTCCGTTTCAATAAAGACTCGAAAAAGTCTATTACCTATTTGCACTGTATCACCATGTTGTAAATCATATTGCAGGTAATCTGATTTAATTTCTGATGCAGATTGATAAAACCCTTGTAACACAGGCATCTTGCCTGTTCCTAGTGTACCTCATGTAGATGGAATGTGCTGTACTTTTGTCCAGAGGTTGCGCCATGAGTGACGATTAAAATAACTTTAGCAGTCATAATTGTTAAATTGTGATTAATTGAGGAAGTAAGGCTTTGATAGCATTACCGCGATGACTAATTGATTTTTTCATTTCAGGAGACATTTGGGCAAAAGTCAATTTTTGTTCAGGAACATAAAAAATTGGATCATAACCAAAACCTTGATCTCCTGTAGATGCAAATAAAATTTCTCCCTGACAAACACCTTCTGATTCAATTACTATTTCTCCTTGGGGGTTAGCAATTGCGATCGCGCAAACAAACCTAGCCTGACGATTTTTGTTATCTCCAAGTTCCCGCAATAATCTGGCAATTCTTTCTACATCTGTATTACCATAACGGGCAGAATATACTCCAGGTTGACCATTTAGGGCATTTACCATTAAACCAGAATCATCAGCGATCGCCCAATTTCCTGTGATTTTAGCCACTGCTGCGGCTTTTAAACAAGCATTTTCCGCAAAAGTTACTCCCGTTTCTTCTACCTCAAAATCCTCTGGTTTTAAAGTTAATTCCCAACCAGAATCAGCTAGATAATTCTGCATCTCCTTTAATTTTCCTGGGTTTCCTGTAGCCACTACAAGTATTTTTTTCATATTATGGTGATTGGTAATTGGTAATTGAACTTAAAAGAAGGAACATTAGTTATCAATTGTCAATTATTCCTTCTTTATTGTTTAATTTTTGTTAAATTAACTTTAAGTTGACTCAGCCCAATTTTTCGCCCAATTTAGGGTTTGATGAACTTCTGTCATATTAGCAGCTTCACAATATAACCTTAAAACCGGTTCAGTGCCACTAAATCTAATCATTAACCAACTGTGATCAGCTAGACGGAACTTATAACCATCTATTTTATTACAATCAGTCACTTTTTTACCATTGATTTCTGTTAATGGTTGAGATTGTAATTGTGCTAGTAATTTATTTCTTACCTCCATACTAGCTAAAGGTAAATCAATCCGATCATAGTCCGATAAGAAATTAGTTTTTTCTTGAAGATAGCGATAATAATCACTTAAATTCAATTGAGATTCTACCACAGCTTCTAACACATATAAAGCCGAAAGTAAAGCATCTCGTTCAGGAATATGACTACCATAACCAATACCTCCCGATTCTTCACCTCCTAATAAAACTTCTGTATCTAACATTCTATCAGCAATATATTTATAACCAACTGCCGTTTCATGGAGTGATAAATTATGTAATTTAGCCACCAGAGGAATTAAATCAGAACCACTGACAGTTTTCACAATTTCCCCTGTGAATTTCCGTCTTAAAGTCAAGTGATCAATTAAAATGGGAATTAAAATTTGTGAACTGAGAAAATTTCCCTGTTCATCAACTGCGGCTATGCGATCGCAATCTCCATCAAATACCAAACCCACAGTTAAACTGCAATTATTAACTTTTTGATATTCCTTAATTACAGTAAATAACTTAGACAAATATTTAGGTAAAGGTTCAGGCGCACCATTTTCAAATAATGGATCTCGTTCACTATTAATTTCCTTAATTTCTGCACCTAAAAGCCTAGCTAAACCGCCTGCTGCAGCACCGTGCATAGCATCAACAAAAATAGTTAAATTATGACTACTAATTGCTTTTTTAATTTCCTCCAGATCCACCTTACTAGCTAATTCTTGACAATAACTAGGCCAAGGATCAAAACTTTTCTCACCACCAACATTATCGGCAAATGTCACTTCTGTTAATAATAATTTTTCAATTTCCTTAGTTACTTCTGGCGGTACTGAACCCCCGAAAGCACTTTTTACCTTCAAACCCAAATATGTACCAGGGTTATGGCTGGCCGTTACTACCAAAGCCCCTAAAGCCTTTAAATCCTTAGCAGCCCAACTAAAAGCCGGAGTGGGTGCATAACTTTCACTAAAAAGGACATCAAAACCCGCCCTTATTACAGCCTTAGCTACCACTCTTGCAAATTCTTCTGCCATAAATCGGCGATCGTAACCGATAATAATCGTGCGACTATTAGTGTAAGACGAGTAGGTTTTATATAAAACTTTTGCTGCTACATTGGCCACTAAAGCCAAACGTTCAAAAGTGAACTCTTCAGCGATAACACCTCGCCAACCATCTGTACCAAACTTAATAGGATTACTCAAAACTGCCATAAAAATATCCTAAATTTTGTCAATTGTCAATTTTTTGTGAATTTTTAACTAATGATGACCGACCATTTTACCATACAACAGATCAATCATAAACCTATCCAAGAAGTTATTTATCTTTAGTTAATAAATCTATAGCTAAAGGTAAAATACGATGTTCTTGAACTTGAATCCTAGCATGGAGACTTTCATAAGAATCATTAGGAAAAACTGGGACAGCAGCCTGGATCAAAATTTCTCCACTATCTACTTCCACAGATACCAAATGCACAGTACAACCAGTAATTTTTACTCCCGCAGCTAAAGCCTGTTCTACCGCCCGCGCACCTTTAAAACTGGGTAATAAACTAGGATGAATATTAATTATTCGTCGAGGAAAAGCATCAATTAAAACTTGTGTAACAATACGCATCCAGCCAGCCATAACCACAATTTCTACATCATGAATTTGTAGAATGTTCACAATTTCTTGATCTAATTCCTCACGTATTTGATAATCTCGATGATTAATAAAAACCGTTTTTACACCCCAATTTTTTGCCCTCATAGCTGCCTTAGCTTGACGATTATTGTAAATTAAAACCGTAATTTCAGCATTAAGTTTACCCGCAGAAATTGCCTGAGCAATTACTTCAAAATTACTACCATTTCCAGAAGCCATCACTGCCAATTTTACAGGTTTATTTGGGGAATAATTAGCGTAATTATTATAATCAACTTGAGGATAAATTAGACTAGCATCCATATCATCTTTAGACCAGTGAGACAAGTTAAAAGTTAGTGGTTTTAGGAATCTATTGATCCCCCCTAACCCCTTTAAAAAAAGGGGGGGGAAATGAAATCAAAGTCTCCGTTTTTAATGGGAATTTAGGAGGATCTGAAACTCAATTAGTTAGTCCCTAATATAATAATTATTTCAGCAAAATCGAACCTGATGGACATTTAACATCTTGAGAAGATTTAGCGGAAATTCTAGGAATAGCAGGAGGTTTAGTGCCAGGTTTTAAACTTTCACAAATTGCTGTATCTGTGAATATTTCACCCTTCACTTTTCTGATAAATACTACCCCTATATAACTCTTGAAATTAGGTTTTTTAGGCGTTGCTGTATGCACTACCATATTGCTTATCCTACGATTTAAGATAATACCATAACGATAGTTTACTGTTTCTGACTTAATTCCAACTCCCAAATCTCGGATATTCTTAGCAAACTTATTATTTTCTAAATAATAAGCCTGTTGTCCGCGATTCATTGACCCTATATATTGTTTACCTTCACCAGAACTTTCAGTAATATTTCCAGCAATATTTTCAGATGGTTTTTGGTCATTCGTGACTAATTCCACATTTTGAGGTAAACTTGTATTTTCGGAAACTTTTTTAAAAAAAGTAACATTTTTAGAAAACTCTTTTGGTCTAGGTTCACCTGGATTAGTTCCTTCTATTTGCATTCGCATTTGTCCATCCGCAGTAAAATCAAAAATGGTTAATACTGGTTGAGGAGTATCTGGTAAATTAATATTTAAGTGCATCGGTTGTGGAGTAGAATTAATTTGATATGTGACAGCATAGGCTGCGGATCTTTGGGCATCCCCCATCATTAAAAACAACTTACCATTACCATCAAAAATAAAACTTACAGTGATAGAAGATGTCGCATCTTGAGATTCCCATCGTCCTGATAATTTCTTGATCACTTCTGCATCACTAGAACTCACAGTTTCCGCATTTTTAGGCGTTGGTGTGCTCGTAGGTTGTGCTAAAACAGTGTCAGGAAAGGTTAAAGGTAAACTTATTAATAGGCTGTACTTCAGCAATTTATTAACGATTTTTTCTGTGGGAAAATTAAGAAAAGTTGTCAGCATTATTGAGGTAAAATCTAATGTATTAATTAGGATCTTAACAGTCCCTAGAGAGATTGAGAAAAAATATACATAAATTCACGATTTCTCCATAGCAGTCAGCTATCAATAGGGGTAAAGCATGAACTCATTTTTGTCAACTTAAGCTACAGATGGCTTATTTGTATGGCTACCCGCCCAGAAATGAATTATAACTTACACACGCTATCACGGCTAATAGCTTACATTACTTCACACTGTCACCTTCATACCATTATGAATACACCAAAAACCTCAAAATTCCAATTATTTGATAACGAAATTATAGCAGCATGGATTTTTCTCACACCAGCCCTAATTATATTAGGTTTATTTATAATTTGGCCAATATTTTACTTGTTTTACCTCAGCTTTACAGCAGGTAGTTTTACATCCACAGGTGCATATTGGGTAGGTTTAAAAAACTATTTGCGACTCTTAGGAAATGCAGATTTTTGGCAAATTCTGTTTAACACAATCTATTTTACCATTGGTAGTGTTATTCCTAGTTTAATCATACCTTTAGGACTGGCAGTATTATTAAATAAAGCTATTCCTATGCGGGGAATTTTCCGTACAGCATACTTTTTACCATCAATAATTTCCTTAGTTGCTGCTGGTTTAGGATTTCGGTGGTTGTTTCAAAATACTGGACCAATTAATCAATTATTAGGTATTTTTAATATTCCTGAAATTGCTTGGTTAGGAGATACTTTTTGGGCAATGCCAGTAATGATTCTTTTCAGTATTTGGAAACAAATAGGGTTTAATATGGTAGTTTTTTTGGCAGGTTTACAAGCAATTCCTGTGAATAGATATGAAGCAGCAGAATTAGATGGGGCAAATGATTTACAACAATTTTGGCATATTACTTTACCAGGATTAAGACCTACTTTAATTTTCGCTACTATTACCACAGTAATTTTTACTTTCCGCAGTTTTGAACCAGTTTATGTGATTACGGGAGGAGGTCCTTTAAATTCTACCAATTTATTAGTTTATTACACTTATCAAGAAGCCTTTGGACAATTTGATTTTGGTTATGCTGCGGCCATTGCTACGGTACTTTTAGTCATAACTTTAGGACTAGTTTATTTACAAATCCAAGTCACGAATGAGAAGGAATAAATAATGGATAATGGATAATTGATAATTGATAATTGATAATTGATAATTGATAATTGATAATTGATAATTAACCGATTAAACAGTACATTAGTGAGTTATTTGGATAGATTTAATCATCAAAAATAATTATCAATTGTCCATTTTCAATAGACATTTTATAACCTCTTTACAAGGGTTATAGAAAAAGCATATTGAATTTTCAGACAGGTTTAATTAGGTTTAATTATTTAAAACTCTCTTTTTAAGAAGATTAAAATAGCTAATGCTAACAACATAAAACTGTAAATTAAACCATAACCAGCATTGATAGTTAAAGTCATAAAATCTGGTAATGCTTGGATACCATAAACGGCATCATTTTTTAAGTCTAATCTCGATAAATCTGGCAAAATTAAATATAAACCTTGGGTCATTTGCATAATCCCTTGACTACCACTTAATTTACCTAATGCTACTAAATCTTTGGTAATAGTTCCCATTAAATAAACAGCAAAAGTTAAAGCTGTGGCAATGAGAGAACTAGTAAATACTCCTAAAGCAACCGCGACAGCAGTAATTAAAGATAACTGCAAAATTAAAAATAATACAGCCAGAAGAATACTAGTAAAAGGATAAGATATTTTACCAATTAGTAAAAATCCTACATAAATGATGGTCATTGCTGTAATTAAAACAGTGATCACAGCAGATAAACCGAAATATTTACTAGCAATAAATTCACTACGACTGATAGGTTTAGCAATTAATACTAAAATTGTGCGTTTTTCAATTTCTTTATTGACTAAACCTGTACCAATAAATATGGCAACAATTAACCCGATGATATTCATTGTTGCTAAACCAAAATCTAAAAATATTTTGTCAGCACTGGTAGCAGAAAATTCAGGAATAGCGTGGAAAGCAACGGCTAAAATAATCGCATAAAAACCGATAATGTAGACAATGCGATCGCGGATCACTTCCTTAAATACATTTTTACCCATGACAAAGGTTCTCATTACATTCATAATTCTTCCTCGTTGTAATTTATATTGTGATAATTCAACTAATTCGATAAATGGGTATTGATAACCCATATTTACACATTCAGTATTAATTATAAATCGGGCTAGAAGCCTAATCTACTATTGAGAAATTAATTATCAATTGTCAATTCTACTGTTGTGGTGGAGGAGAACCAATAATAAGGGTACTAGTTTCGCAGGAAATATTAGCCACTGCATTTTTATTTTCTGATGTTTTATCAGAACCTTTAGGTTCTATCAAACAAGATTTTTTCCAATAAAATCCTTTATTATCTGGACTCGGTCCTTTCCAAATAGTTAAAATATCCAATCTGTATCCAGTTTTAATACTAACTACTCTTGGTTGTACTTCCCATAATTTCTTTTCCTCCAATTTACTTAAATTCTTGTCAATAGTTCTCTGGCCTAAATTACCTAATTTTTGATTAGCATCTAATAACCATTTTTCCACTTCTGACCAAGGTTTATTAGCAATTTGTTGCTGTACTAAAGGTTGAATTTTTCTTAAAATTAAATCACCATTTTTAGGTTTTTGTTTTCGCGGTTCTACCCTAATCACAAAAGCGCTATTTTGAAAATTATCTCCGCGTAAACTGGGATAGTCTTTTAACCATTTATCTACAACAAAGTAAAATTGAATCCAACAACTAATTAACATAGACCAAGCTAACAAAATCAGAATTTTTTGTTTCTGTTCTAATTTAGGAAGCGTAACCTTTGCTGTTGTTCCTCCTGTACCTTCAAAAAAACTGGGTAAAACAGTCATTATTGCTGCGATAGTTGGCCAGATAACTATGGTTTTAGTAGTAATAATATTTTTTTCATGGCCGAAGGCAAATACACTGATTAAAAAACCACTAATTACTGCTCCCACAGGCATAAAAGTTCCAGGAACTCGCAAGGGATCATCTGTTGTATACCATGCTGTTCCTGCTATTAAAAATAACCAGCCACAAAAAGCAATAATATCTTTAACAAATCCTACAGCAAAATATGATGCTGCCCAAGAAAATACACTCAAATAAATTAAGGTTTGCCATGAATATATTTTAGCTGGAGTTAATAATTTTCGCACTCCTGAGAATAAGTCTTCAATAAACTTAAATATTGCTAATACATCCTTAAATAAACTGTCCATTTCTTCTCCTGTATTTTTAAAGTGAACGTATTAATAAAAGTGCTGTAATAGCACTATAACTCAGTGAATTAGCGACTAATGTTGCTAAAACCAGTTGATTATTTTGAACTTTATTGATATTCAGATAAGCTGCTCTTTCTTGTCCAGTCATCACGGTAGTTTGTTCTTGCTTTTTAGCTTCGTTCAAAAATATCATTAGTAATTTTAGTAATAAAAATTTGACTAAGAAAGTTCCGAAGAAAATAGCAGAAGATGTAAAAACTATCATGGTTTGGATACTGGGATCTTTGAGTTTATTGAAAAGTACATAGTTAATTAATTGTGATTTAATTTCTATAGCTAATATTGGTTCAATTGAGAAAAATATTAACCAGCCAATAACACTAGAGAAAACATTAGTACATATAGCATAAAATGTACTAGTTTTTTTATCAAATTTCAACCATTTATGGAGAACAGTAGCTTCTATGGGAATAGCTGTGATTAAAAATAGGACTTCAAACAGAATTGCCCCAACTGGTAAAATTATCGGTAGTGTTAATTCTTCAGACATAGTGGTGTGTCGGTAGGGTAAACTGTACAGAGTATCACTAAATAGGTAAGATAGGTTTAATAATAAAAGTATCTTCCCACATTTCTGATTACTTTTTATTTATGATAACTTGATGCTTCTGTCAAGTCATAATACTGATGATTCACTTGATCGCTATAGACCAACTTGTTACATATCTTAATATAAAGTAAATAATTAAGAGAAAATACAAGTTGCTGATATACAAACAAACACCGCATAATCACATTTATACTTAGTTTATATTTAGCATTTTCGTAGTTTTTTGAAAATAATAAATAAGGAGTAATTTTGTTACCATTGTTACCAGATTCTTTTCCTCAAGCAGCAGCAAGACATTTATATGATGCAAAAATCTTGTTAGATCAGCAACGATGGGATAATGCTGTATATCTTGCGGGTTATGTCGTTGAATGCTCATTTAAGGTATTAGTAGAAGTATATATTCCTGAAGGTAAAACAGCAGTTAAAAAGTATGGACATGATTTAACAGAACTTCAAGGAAAAGCAATAGATAGATTACGCTTGATGTATCCTGTACTTATGCAGCTTCCAACTTCTCAAACCCAAGGAACAAAATTAGCAGAAAATCATCCAGGCAGACGCTATTATAAATCAGGAATTTGGAATCAAACTGAAGCGGAGGAAGCAGTTAACAGAGCAGAGGAAATTTATCAGGAAGTTATCACTAAATTGGTTTTAGATGGTATAATTAGCAGTAACGAATTTTAGAAAAATTGAGAAAAATATGATTAGTTTTGGTGATACTTTTGACAAAGTAAAAGAGTGTTTTACAGAAGCAAATATTGAATCAGGACTCAAACCAAAGTTAAAATCTGTAACCATAATTCGTGATATTTATGGTAAAATTCGGCTGTTTCTTGAACCAAAGGAAAGTATTACAATTGATGCAGGAGAAACAGATAAATTAAAAAGACATTTACAACAAAAATTAAGTTATTATTATGGTGAAGATATTTGGTTGGCACAAGGTGAAAAAGATGGTTACAAATCCTTAATTGATGCCATAAAAAATGAAAGAATAGCGGCTGAATGGGATGATAATAATATTGATTGGTATGTGCTAGAACGCCATCTTGCTAAACAGACATGGACTAATCAAAATTCAGGTAATCCACCTTGGGAAATAAGATGGGTGGATACAGGAACAAAACCAGCAGTTGTCACTTTTTTCTCATTCAAAGGTGGTGTAGGTAGAACCACAGCATTAGTAGCTACAGCACTTACTTTAGCTCGTAATGGACACCGAGTAGCTATAGTAGATTTAGATTTAGATTTAGAAGCTCCCGGGTTATCCAGTATCTTTTTTAAAGATACAGTAGAAAACTTTGGTGTGATTGATTATTTATTAGAGAAAAAGATTCAAAATAGAAATTGGTCTTTAAGAAATGATATTTTAAGAATTAATGATCCCCTATTACTCGGAAATTCAGGAGGACAAATATATTTATTTACTGCGGGAAATGTAGATAATAATTACTTAGAAAAGTTAGCAAGGTTAGATTTTCAAAACTTAGTAGATCATCAACTTCCTGAAACCTTTAAGGGAATGTTGAAAGAACTAGAAAGTGCTGTTAAACCTCTTGATTTTATTCTCTTAGATTCTAGAGCAGGATTTCATGATATTGGAGGATTAGCATTAACTGATTTATCTCACGCCGCAGTGATATTTGGTAGACAGTCTCGGCAAAGTTGGGCTGGTTTAACTTATGTTATTCGTCGTTTATCTCAACCATTATTAGCAGAAAGGGAAAAATTCGCTGTAATATTAGTTCATGCTATGGCTCTTGCCAGTTTGGAAAGACGAAGGAATGAAGAATTAAGAGCATTTAAAGAACAGGCATATATAGCATTTCAAGAAAACTACTATTATGAAGGTGAAGTTGTACCTAATGCCGATGATATTAATGAACCTTTTTTACCTATAATACTGCCTTTGAAAGATGAATTACAAGGAGATATTAGTTTATTTGTGCGTGATGAAAGTCAAGAAGAATCTGAACGGCTGAAACAGTTTGTATCTTTGATGACTAATGAAGATTATCAAAAAATTGCTCAAAGGTTGTGTATAAGATTTAATAAGAGATTTAACAAAATAGAAGAGGAAGTAAGATGAGTAATTCTGATAAACAAAAACTACTAGAATTAATGGCTGGTATAGCACCACGAAACGCAACAGCAGAAAATGAAAGTAATGATCATGCCATTTTTCTCAAAAACTTTCTACCTATTCCTAACTATCGCCAAGTTTTAGAAAGAGATACACTTTTAATATTAGGAGGAAAGGGGGTAGGTAAAACTGAACTATTTCGGTTATTAGCCATTCCTTCAGGACGAAAAATCCTGGTAGAAAACTTAAAAATTAGAGCATTAGAAGACTTAGACAAAACAACATGGATTGCTGGTTTTGGACGTACTCAACAGCAGGAAAAAACCTTTCCTACGCCAGAAACTATAGAAGCACAAATACACAATGGGAGTAATTTGGATTGGCGGATATTTTGGATTGGTTTAATGTTAGGAAGAATTTTAAGCCAAGAACAAGAAATATTGAAAGGTGATTGGGTTGATGAGATACCTTTAGAAATTCGGGAATTATTAATCAATAAATTACCTCTATTATCTGCTTGGTTTCCTCTTGTATGTCAAAACATAGAGAAAATTAATTATGCTTTAGATTTGTTAGATCAAAAATTAATTGAATCAGATCAATGGTTATTTATCACCTATGATGAACTAGATAGATTAGGATATTCATATCATCAATTAGCTACTCCTATACGTGAACTTTTAGCTTTTTGGTTAGATAGATGGCGACGTTGGGAAAGAATTAGACCTAAGATTTTTTTACGTACTGACCTTTTTCGAGAAGATTTTTTAAGTTTTCCTGATGCTTCTAAATTAAAAGCTTATCAAGTTAATTTGGAATGGAAAGATTCATGGTTATATCAACTACTATTCAAAAGATTAGCAAATTCTGGTCAAGAAATGGCTGAATATTTGCAGGATATATCACCGACATCACCAAATTTTCTCAAGGAAACTAACACACCTTTAGGAATAATTATCACTGCTAATGAAGTTTCTCATGAATTTGTGATCGGCAGAATAATTAATAGATTTATGGGTGATAATCCTAGAAAGGGATATACACATCTTTGGATTCCTAATAATCTTAAAGATGCTGGAGGTCGAATTTATCCCCGCGCATTTTTACAGCTATTTTCATTACCAGCACAAAGAAGAATAAATGAATCTGATATGCAAAATTTAACTGGAGATACTCTCCTCACTCCTGCTGATTTACAAAGCGCACTTGTGGATATTTCTCAGTATAGAATTGGAGAATTAGTAGATGAATATCCTTGGTTAGAACCTCTCAAAAATAGCTTAAATGGTTTGAAAGTTCCTGTGGAAGAAGAAATTTTCCTCGATAAACTTAAAAATACAATGTGGAGTGAAGAATTAGGAAAACAACCTCCTGCTTCCAAACCAGAGGAAATTATGGGATATTTGCTACAACTGGGAATTATTGACAGGCGTTCTGATAAGCGTGTTAATATGCCTACAATTTATATGTATGGATTTGGGGTAAAACGTCCTGGTGGTGTAAAACGTCCAAAGTGATAGAAAAGCGATTGATTAGTAATGGATCATATTGGTAGACAATTAAGGAGTTAGTAATTACAATGACAAGAAATGGTATCGGTATTCGTACAGCCCAAGCCCGTTCGGAACGCCTTACTGGTCAAATTCATGTTTATGATGGTATTGGTAAAGGTAAATCACAAGCGGCTTTAGGTGTGGTTTTACGTTCTATTGGTCTAGGTATAAACGCGGAAAATAATTTTCATCGAGTCTTATTATTACGTTTTTTAAAAGGACCAGAGCGAGATTATGATGAAGATGGAGCAATTACAGCGTTACAAAAAGGGTTTCCCCATCTTATTGACCAGGTTCGTACAGGAAGGGCGGAATTTTTCGGACATGATGAAATTACCAGTTTTGATCGTGTGGAAGCTGCTAGGGGTTGGGATGTGGCTAAAGGAGCGATCGCTTCTGATTTATATTCTGTGGTAGTGTTGGATGAAATTAACCCGGTGTTAGATTTGGGGTTATTATCTGTGGCAGAAGTGGTTAAAACTCTGCAAAATAAACCCCAAGAATTAGAAATTATTTGTACAGGACGCGCTGCACCACAACAACTATTAGATATTGCGGATCTGCATTCAGAGATGAAACCGTTACATCATCCTACAGCAGATGAGTTGTTAATTGAAGGTATAGAAATTTATACAGGTGCAGGTAAAGGTAAATCTACTAGTGCTTTGGGAAAAGCATTACAGGCAATAGGTCGAGGTATTAATCACCCTGGATCTACCCGTGTATTAATTATGCAGTGGTTAAAAGGTGGTAGTGGATATACTGAGGATGCAGCGATCGCCGCTTTACAACAATCCTATCCTGAAGTAGTAGATCATCAACGTTGTGGGCGTGATGCTATTGTTTGGCGTAATTCTAGACAAGATTTAGACTATTTAGAAGCTCAAAGAGGTTGGGAAATTGCCAAAACAGCGATCGCTTCTGGAGTGTATAAAACTATTATTCTGGATGAACTTAACCCTACAGTTGATTTAGAATTATTACCTGTTGATCCCATTGTACAAGCATTACTACGGAAACCAAGAGACACAGAAATTGTTATTACTGGGCGCTGTCAACATCAACCAGCTTATTTTGATTTAGCTAGTGTTCATTCGGAGGTATATTGTCATAAACATTACGCAAATCAAGGAGTAGAATTGAAGCGGGGCGTTGATTTTTAGAAATATTCAGATTCAGATCCCGGACTTCTTCAAGAAGTCCGGGATCTAGTTTTTATTAATCGCCATTTTTATAAAGAGGAGAAACACCCACAGATACAAACCAATCTGGTCTTTTATACCATCTGGGATGATGAGGATCATAATATAAATTCATATTTTAAAACAACCTCTGAAAAATATGTTTAATGTTACAAAAAAGATAGTGTTTATTGGTGGTGGACACACTCATTCCATTGTATTAAATCTTTTAGGTAAATGTCCACTGTCAAAGGTAAGATTGATTTTAATTACTCCAGATATATATACTCCTTATTCAGGTATGTTACCCGGACATATTGCTGGTTTTTATAGTTATTCTCAGTGCCATATTAATTTACAATATTTAAGCAATTTTGCTGGTTCTGAGTTGTATCTTGATTCTGTGGTAGGTTTGGATTTAAAAAATAATTATGTGCTTTGTGCTAATAAAGAACCTGTAAGTTTTGATGTTCTTTCTATTGATATTGGTAGTGTTCCTCAACAATTATCTGTATTGGTTGGTTCCGAATATACTATTGGTGTAAAACCTGTGAGTCGTTTTTTAAAATGTTGGTATAATTTACAAGAAAATATCTGGAATAATTCTGGTAAGTCTTTTAGTATCGCTGTGGTTGGTGGTGGTGCTGGCGGTGTGGAATTGGTATTATCCATGATCAGAGGTTTACAAGGAGAAAGTTGTTTAAAATTGCCAAATGTGGAGTTTCATTTATTTCACAGTGGTATAAGTTTAATGCCAAATTACTATTATTTGGTTGGTGAATTTATACAGGATCTTCTCCTCAGTAAAGGTGTGAATTTACATCTAAAGGAAAGGGTATGTGAGGTAATAAAAATTATAGATGATAGGTTAAATGTTAAATGTGAATCTGGTTTGATCCTAAGTTGTGATTATGTGTTTTTGGTAACTCAACCATCAGCAGCAAGTTGGGTTAAAGATTCGGGAATTGCTACGAATGATGATGGTTTTATTTTGGTAAACAATGCTTTACAATCAGTCTCTCATCACCATATTTTCGCTGCGGGTGATATTGCTACTATGATTAATTATAATTTACCGAAATCAGGTGTATTTGCGGTACGTCAAAGTAAAACTTTATATGATAATTTACGCAGAATAATGGATGATCAACCTTTAAAATCTTATAAACCACAAAGTAGTTATTTGAGTTTAATCGGTACAGGAGATGGTAAGGCCATAGCTACTAAAGGTAATTTCACTTTGCCTCCTCATAAGTTATTATGGTGTTGGAAAGATTTTATTGATCGTCGTTTTATGGAACAATTTCCACAGTAAGGTTATTGACTTATTTAAGAAGTCGAGAATTGCAATTTTATGAAAACATTAACAGAGGTTTACAAATATGAATCAACGATTAAATGAGGAAGAACTAAATCAAATTATTTATGAGGTTCAATCTTTACAATTACGTCAAGAATCAGAATTGAATAAACAGCAGGTTCAACAAATTTTACAAGAGTTAAATTTGCCTCCTGAATTATTAGATGAAGCGTTAATTCAATTACGTCGTCGTCAAGCATTACAAGTTGAAAAAAGTCGCAATAAGTTAATTATTGCTAGTATGGTTGCTGGTGTAATTATTTCTTTAGGAGGATGGTTATTTGTCTCTCAAAAAGAAAGTTCTTTATTAGCTAATGTTAGTTCTCAAGCTGATAGAATTACTTTATCTTCCAATAATAGTAATATCACCA
Organism: Anabaena sp. FACHB-1237; assembly: GCF_014696225.1. Lineage (GTDB taxonomy): Bacteria > Cyanobacteriota > Cyanobacteriia > Cyanobacteriales > Nostocaceae > FACHB-1237. The sequence goes on from NZ_JACJPV010000013.1 coordinate 47,050, forward strand.
ATATTTCTCGTCAATCTAATTCAGAAGTTTTCTATCGTGTGACTTTAAAAGATGCACCCATAGGTAAAAAGTTGTCTCTTTCTTGTAATTGGATTGATCCTACTGGTACTATTGTCAAACAAAATAAATACATAACTAAAGAAGTCGCAACTTCTATATTCGATACTCATTGTCGTTATACTATTAATCCTAGTGCTAAAGTTGGTAATTGGCAAGTACAAATGTTACTTGATGGTCGAAAAATTAGCGATGAAATTTTTAGTGTTGAGTAGTTTTTGATATGTCTGTTTATCATTTTATCGGTTATTGGGGTGATGGTTGTGAAGATATTTTGCAGAAAATTATCACGCAAAGTCGCAAAGTCGCAAAGGTAGAAAGTGGTTCTTGTAATGTTCTTTATGTTGGTTGTGAATGTTTACCAATTTTAGCTAAAAATACATCTACAAATATTATTGGTGGTATTTCTGCTGGAGGATTTTCTGGTGATCCTGATGTTTGGATAAAGCTAAGAGAAAATAAGTTGATTTTAGGAAGGGAAATTTTTGGTAAAGTTCCTTTATTTTGGATGAAAGTAGATCAGGTAATTTGGTTTTCTTCTCAATTACAATTGCTTTTACAAGTGATGGAAAAACCCGAAGTTAGTATTTCTGGTTTATATGGTTATAGTTGTTTTTCTTATGTTCCTACTCCTTTAACTGCCGTTAATCAGATTTTCTCTGTACCTGCGGGAGTTGAAATGATCTGGGATAATATTAATAATTATAAGTTACATTATCTTGATCAATGGTATGAGTCTCAGGAACAAGTTAAAGATGAAAAAGTCGCTGTTTCTCAATTACAAACTTTACTCAAAGATGCTGTTGAAAAACAAATTTCTGATATTAATAATGAACCAGTGGGAGTTTTCCTTTCTGGAGGTTTAGATTCTTCTATTGTTGCTGCTTTGTTAGTAAAAGCTGGTGTAAAAGTTCGTGCTTATAGTTTAGATTTTGGTAAGTTTGGTATTTCTGAGTTTTCTTATGCAGAAAAAGTGGCAAATTTTTTAAATATTCCTCTTGTAAAAGTTGATGCAAGTCCTGATAAAATAAAAAAGTATTTAGTTCCTACTGTTCAAGCATTAGATTTACCTTTTGGTGATGGTGTTACTGTTCCTTTGTATCTTCTTAATAAAGCTGCTTCTCAAGAAACAAATATCATTTTTAATGGTGAAGGTGGTGATCAATTATTTGCAGGTTGGACTAATAAACCTTTAATTGCTGCTGGTATTTATCAATCACAAAATCCTCAAAAACAAGAGGGTTTTATGCAACAATATCTCCGTACTTTTCACCGTTTATGGGGCTATGAAAATAGGGTTTATCTACCACAAATATATGCACAGATTCAAGGTTTAAATGCTGAAGAATGGCTCGTTAATGCATTGGATATCAGTTTTGCTTCTTCATTATTACATCGTCTGAGAAGGGCAAATTTAATGTTAAAAGGATCACAAAACATTCATCCTCGTGCGTCTGCTTTGGGTTTTGTTCATGGGTTAAATGTGCGATCGCTCTTTTGTGATTTAAACTTAGCAAAATGGACTTTTCAACTATCAGGAGAACTCTATTTACAAGGTGCTTGTGAAAAGTATATCCTTAAACGTGCAGTGCAAGATTTATTACCATCCGATATTGTTTGGAGACAAAAACGCGGTATGGGTGTTCCTTTAACCTCGTGGTGTTTTCATGATTTATGGCATAATATCGGTAATTGGTTAAATCCGGGTATAATCGCAGCAGAAAATATTTTTTACCCTGATATTGCTACACAAATCATTACGGGACAATTAGGAGGTAATATTCAAGGAAGACGCATTGGTGAGATACTTTGGTTACTGATTATGTGGGAACTTTGGTATAATCACGTTTTTGGAAGAAAAGTAGGTAAAATCTCTTTTAATCATTCTTTTGTACTCCCTAGTTGGTTATGGAAACAATACAAAAAAATCCAGCAACAATTCCCAGTTTATTAACTCCTTTTTCTTTAGAAGTTGCTGAGGAGTTATTACAAGTTTACGGTTTTCCTCTCTATGTTTATGATAGTAATATTCTGAAAAACACTATTTCTCATATTACTAATTCTATTAATTATCCTAGAACTAAATTTTACTTTGCCAGTGTCACTAATGGTAATATCTCATTATTGAAATTCTTTAAAGATGCTGGTTGGGGACTTCATGCTAATACCCCAGGTGATGTTTTTTTAGGTTTAAAATCAGGGTTTTATCCTAGTGAAATTGTTTATAGTGGTAGTAACTTAAATCAAGAGGATATTTCACAACTTTTAGATTGGGGTATTACTACGTTTAATCTGGATAGTATTAGTCAGTTACAGTTATTTTCTCAGGTTTTGTTATCTCACCCACAGACGCAGAGTCACAGAGAGAATTTAGGAGAAAATTTAAGAATCGGGTTACGTTTGAATGTTTCTCAAGATAGTCGTATAGGGGTTAGTATAAAGGATTTTCAGGAAGCAATAGATATTGCTAGTTTAGCAGGTTTGAAAATTACAGGTTTACATTTTTATCGCGGTACGGGAACTAATGCGACGGCCGCTTTTACTAATGTTATTGATCAGGTAATATCCATAGCAGAAAATTTACCACATTGGCAATATTTAGATTTTGGTGGTGGTTTTGGTTATCCATATCATCGTGATCAAATATCTTTTAATTGGCATATTTTTGGAGATGAATTAACCGCAAGACTGAATAAATTACCAATAAATGTAGATTTAATTATTGAACCTGGACGTGCTGCTGTTGCTGGTTGTGGTACTCTTTTAGTACAGGTTGTATCTATAAAATGGCAAGGTGATAAACAAATTGTCGGAGTTAATTCTACTGTTGCAAATATTTCTGTTCCTGCTGTACATGGAGGTTATCGAGAAGTTGTCACTTGGAAAAATTCCACATCGGAAACATACCTCACGGATGTTTGTGGAAATACTACTTATTCCAGAGATTATTTAGCTAAAAATTACCAACTTCCTGCTTTACAAATTGGTGATATTATTGCTATTTTAGATGTTGGTGCTTATGGTTATGCTATGTCTTCTCATTTTCTACATCGTCCTAAACCTGCGGAAATACTCCTAGAAAATGGTTCACATCGCTTAATTAGAAAACGTGAAAATTACAATGTTTTACTTAACAATCAGATTGTATAATATCAGGATAAAATTATGAAATGTATTAATTGTGGAACTGACAACAATTTAAAAGACAGAAGGGGAAATCAAGGAAGATGTAAACAGTGTAATCATCGTTTTGCTTTTGAACCCACAGCTATGGGAAATGTGAAGGTTACAGATCCTATGTTTGCTAAAATATTAGCTGATATTTCCGCTAATAATACTTTATATTTTACACCTAAACAACTTCTATATTTTCTGGATAATCGTATCCGACGTAAAGCATCTTCAGTCGTTGGAAATATCTTTTCATATATATTTTTGAATGTTTGGGTAACGGTTTTTTTTGGAGGATTTACTCGTGGATTTTTACCTAATTCTTTTCTAATTTGTAATTTAATTTATCAGGTAATCACAATTATTGGTTTATATCAACAAACTAAATCTCCTCAACTAAATTATGCAGGACGTAAAGCTAGTGCAAAATCTTTGAAAATTGTTGGTATTCTGATTTTATCAGTGGGAACTTTGATTACTTTTCTACTAAAATCTCCACCAATTATGATTGCTGTAATAATTTTAGGAGGTTCAGCACTACTTCTCAGTCAGCAAAAATTTGCTCCTGCTACAAGTATTCAAGATTTTATAATTTCTCAATCATCTTTAAAAAGTTGGTTAACAAGATGGCAAGACATTAATGGTACAATTGATAAAGTTCTTCCTTCTGTACAACAGGTTATTTCAGAAAGTAATTCAATATCTATTAATCCTGAAGTTACAGCTTATAGTTTTGATAGATTGGTAGTGTGTGATAGTGCTAATATTGCACAATTATTAATTGCTAATAATTTCCATTTTGAAAATAACTGTGCAATTTTGAGTATTACTGGTTATCCTCAAAGTATTTTTACAACAACTATGGAAATGGTGAGACGTAACCCAGATTTACAAGTCTTTGCTTTACATGATTGTAGTGCTAAAGGTGTTAGTTTAGTCCATCATCTTCGTAGTAGTGAAAATTGGTTTTTTAATAGCAATGTGAAAATTATTGATGTAGGTTTATTACCTCGTCAAATTCTAGCTAATAAACGGGGAATGTTTATTCAAAATAATACTGCTTTATGCCAAAAATCTCAAGATTTACCCATAGAAGTTCGCCAAAATTTGTCTAAGGAAGAGTTAAAATGGTTAGATGCTGGAAATTTTGTGGAATTAGAGTCTTTTACCCCGCAAATGTTAATTAAAGTCCTCAGAAATGGTATTTCTGGTAGTCTTAATTTAGCAAGTGATGATAGTAGTATGATTTTTATTGGTGATTCTAGTAGTGATATTTATGTTGTGGAAAGTTTTGGTTAATGTGTTAATGTAGTGCAAGCATCTTGCTTGCATCCTTAATTATTCAATTGCTTAATTACTCTAGGACTTACGCAAGTGTCACACTAAAAAATCTGTTGAGTGGGTGCGTCAGATATCAACAATTTGGTGATTTATATCATGTCCGCCCAATCACTTACGATATAGTTCATCATTGTATTGCCTTTTCCCAATTACCAATTACCCATTACCAGCCTCAACAGATATGATAAGTGTTCAACCGGACATGATATTACATGATTTACACTGTCTGACGTGGTTGGTGAGCTTGTCGAACCACACCCTACCAATGTACCAGTTGCGTAAGTCCTGTGTTCAATTGCTGAATTATTCAATTGTCAATTTCTTCAGGAATGTAATTCTTAATCACTCTACCCGCACCTCGCAATTGTTTATAATAATTTTGACTAATTTGATCTCCATCAGCAGAAAGTTGATCTATTCCTATGCCATTTCTACCCTGATCTTTTCCTGAACTATGAATATAAAAATTATTACCTAAATATAATCCCACATGGGTGGCTTTTTCAGGAGTACCAAAAAAAATTAAATCTCCTGGTTGTATTTCATTAATATCTATAGGTTGAGTAAATCCTTCCTGTTGATAAGCGTCTCTAGGTATCCAAATATTTACAGAAATAAATGCAGCTTGCATTAATCCAGAACAATCATAATTAGGTGCTACTGTGCCTCCCCAAAGATAATAATTTGGCTGTTGTTTTGCTTTTTGGATAAATTTAATTACTTCTGGTATTTTTGCTTGTACTTCTGCTGTGGTAAATGTCTGTGGTTTATAAGCTGATTTAGCTTGTGTAATTAGGTGTAAATCATTGATAGATAACCATCCTGGATAGTTGTCTTCTCTGAGATAGATTTTAATGGCGCTATTTTCATGGTTTGATGTCATTTGTAAGTATCTTCCTCTAGCGGCTTGGGTAGCTAAACGGTTACACTGAGGAGAATCATATAGGTTTAAATTGGCTAAACATTGATAGATGGTAGTTTTACTGTGAGTCATTTTTTTAAGGATGTTGATAGAAATGGTATTTTTTAAGGAAGATCAAGAATTGGCAAGTATCGGTAATGATATTTTACAAATTACTTGGCGAGAATTTCCTAGTTTGACAGATACCCAAATTGCGCTCACGTGGGTTGTTTATGATCCACCTGTGCCTGTTAATACTGGTGGTGCTTTAACTCCTAATGCGTTTTGGGATCATGGGGTACGGGGTTTTAGTTATCGTGGAAGTGAGAGAATTTACCCTGCTAGTGTGGTGAAGTTATTCTATTTGGTAGCTGCACAGGAATGGTTAGAAAAGGGGATGAGTTCTGGTTCTGAGGAGTTGGATCGGGCTTTACATGATATGATTGTGGATTCTAGTAATGATGCTACTAGTTTAGTGGTGGATATTTTGACGGGTACAACTTCTGGACCTGAGTTAACCGCAGGACCTTTTGAAACTTGGAAGTATCAACGTCAAATTATTAATCGTTATTATCAGTCTTTGGGATGGAATGAGTTACAGGAAATTAATGTTTGTCAGAAAACTTGGGGAGATGGTCCTTATGGCCGGGAAAGACGGTTTTATGGTGATATGTTTGAAAATCGTAATATGTTAACTACTGATGCTACTGCGCGGTTGTTACATAGTATTGTGGGTGGTATTGCGGTTTCTAGTGAGCGATCGCAAGCCATGATGGAACTACTCAAACGTAGTCTCAAAGGCGTTGATTTGCCCCAGGATGGCGAGGAAAATCAACTTACAGGGTTTTTTGGTGGTGGACTGCCAGATACGGCACAAATATGGTCTAAGGCAGGCTGGACAAGTTCAGTACGTCATGATGCGGCTTATATTGAGTTAGTGGATCAACGTCCTTATCTGTTGGTAGTTTTTACAGAGGGTAAGAAGCAAGCGGGAAATAAAGAAATTTTACCTTTTATATCTCGTTTATTTGCAAATGCGATTAGTAAGTTGTAGAAATTGATAATTGATAATTAATCTTAGAGGATGTTTGTAGAGGCGAATATAATTCGCTTTTTACAACATCCTCTCAGATATTCAGATATCCTAATTTAGAAAATAGAAGTCGGGGATCTGATTACATTAAGCAATATTAGAAGTACCAAAGTCTGCTGGTATATCTTGCAGTCTTCCAGGTCCGATCGCTTGCAATGCTTCTTTCAAAATAATATCATTGGTATATAATGCTTTACCAATTATTACCCCTTCAACTCCTTGGGGTTCTAATGCTAATAAACTCAATAAGTCGGTTACAGAACTTACTCCTCCAGATGCTATCACGGGTATGGAAATTGTGGCGGCCAGTTCTCGCAGTGCCTCTAAATTTGGTCCTTGTAATGTGCCATCTCTATTAATATCAGTGTAAATAATGGCGGCTGCACCTAATTCTTGCATTTGTACTGCTAATTGTGTGGCTAATACTGTGGAAGTTTCTAACCATCCTCTAGTAGCAACTTGTCCATTTCTGGCATCTATTCCTACTATAATTTTTTGGGGGAATTGTTGACAAAGTTCCTGGACTAATTCTGGTTTTTCTACAGCAACAGTTCCTAAAATTGCCCATTCTATGCCGATATTAAATAATTGTATAACACTAAAGCGATCGCGTAATCCTCCTCCCACTTCTATAGGAATAGAAAGTTCATTTCTAATAGCTTCTATGGCGGCTAAATTAACTATTTTACCAGCTTTCGCGCCATCTAAATCAACTAAATGTAATCTAGTTGCCCCTTGATCTTCCCACATTTTGGCAACTTCTACAGGGTTTTCTCCAAAGACTTGAGATTGTGCATAATCGCCTTTGTATAATCTAACACAGCGACCATCTAATAAATCAATTGCGGGGATAACATCCATATTATTTGTTAATTCCTAAATTACTAAAGTAGTTGTTAGTTGAATGAGAATTTATGGTCATCATAAAACTCTAATAAAATGTGAGAACAAAAGATGTTAAAACTATTCTTTGTTCCCTGCTTCCAATTTGGCAATAGCTTCACGAAAACCTAAGACTATTAAAATATTAGTTAAGGTTAAAAATACTTCCGCACTACCATGTAACCAGTCTATATTAGCTAATTGTTCTCCATATTGCAATTTGGCATAAATTCCGGCGGGAATTGTCACAGCAACAAATACTAAAGTACCATAAAATCCATACAGAGCTAATTTAGGCATTTGTTGACTACGGGTAATGAACCACAAAAAGCCTAGATAGGGAAATAATGATAGGGCAAATAATGTTTCTTTGGAGATCATTTTTCGATTTTGGTAGAATTTACAGATTGTGCATTTTGCCAAATCCAAATAGCAGCCGCCCATAATGTAAAATTACCAATTAATGTCATGGTAGCTTGTAGGGTGACTAACCATTGTAATGATTCGCTATTATCAAAATAATGCCATGTACAGGCGCACATAGCACTAATTAAGGCTGGTAACATGGCGAAGGATAAACCCCACCAAGTGCGGTTATTTGTCAGTTCTCCATAGCGCCAAATTAGCCAAATGGCTACTATCCATTCGATGACGCTGGAAACGTGAATTATCCAGGTAGGAATTGAAAGTGCGTGCATAATTGTTGATTAGGGGTTGAGCTATTGGTATTAATTATAATATTATAATATCCCAAAATGAGTATGATATTAGGGTTTTTAAAATAGGTGATGTCTGTGGGAAGCGATCGCATTTGATGATCAATCTGAGAAAATTTCTAAAAATTGGGTAGCTGTCATAATATTAAAATAATATTAACTCCTGTAATGATATGAGTTGCATTACCATTTCCTAGGCAGCGCTTCGCGATCGCTTATTGACACAAAAAAAGCGATCGCACTAATTTAGATGAAAGCTCACTCCTCACTCTCTACTCATGATATAATCAAACTATCCCATAACATTTTAAAATTGCATATTTATGCAAATTATCACCCTTGAAGTCAGCCATGAAATTGCCGAAGCATATCAATTTACTCCCTTAGAAGAACGTCAACAAATTCAACAAATTGTTAGCCTATTACTGAAAAAAGAAAATGACATTGATTTTCTCAGAAAAATCATGGATGAAATCAGCGATAGAGCATCTGCTAGAGGCTTAACACCAGAAATTTTAGATGAATTTTTAAATCTAATACTGTAGTTAATAAACAATGGAACAAACATCTATGAAAAAACGAGTTATATTATCTGGATATTATGGGCTAGGTAACGGTGGAGATGAGGCTTTATTAGCCACACTTTTACAAATGTTACCATCTCATGTTACCCCTGTGGTACTATCAGGAAATCCTCAAGAAACTGCTTTACGTTATGGTGTGGAAACTTATCAAAGAAAGAACTTTTCCCAAGTAATAAAAGCCCTACATTCCTGTGATGTTTTTATTTGGGGAGGTGGTAGTTTAATCCAAGATGTTACTAGTTTAATCAGTCCTTTTTACTACGGTGGTTTAATGATTTTAGCCCGAATAATGGGGTTAAAAACCATTGCTTGGGGTCAAGGAATTGGACCTTTAAAATATTTGCCCACTCAATTATTAGCCAGGACAAATTTTGCTAGTTGTGCTAAGGTTAGTGTGCGCGATCGCTCCAGTTCTAGTTTATTATCTAATTGGCATATACCCCATATTTTAGCACCAGATCCAGTGTGGGCTTTAGCTTCCCAACCAGTAGCAGAATTAGCTAATTTACCCAAACCTAGAATAGCAGTAACTTTAAGAAGTCATCCTCAACTAACACCGGATATTTTAGCAAATTTAACTCACGCTTTACGCAATTTACAAACAGCCACTCAAGCATTTCTTCTATTATTGCCATTTCAAAAAAGTCATGATTTAGAAATTGCTGAAACCATTAAATCACAACTTAATGATCACAGTCAAATTATTTGTTTAGAAGATCCTCAATTATTAAAAGGTGCATTTCGTCATGTAAATATGGTCATAGGAATGAGATTACATAGTTTAATTATGGCTGCTAGTGAAGGTTGTCGTTGTTTTGCCATTAGTTATGACCCAAAAATTAATCGTTTAATGGAAGATTTACACATACCTGGATGGGATTTAATTGATATTCCTCAAGATGTTAATATCATTAGTCAAACATGGATTGAATATTATCAAAAAGGTGAAATTTTATCACATCAAAAAATTCAAACTTTGGTAAATGATGCTTTTTTGCATCAACAATTATTAGAGGATATTTGAAAAATTATCGGCCAATATAATTCGCTACTAAACAAACAAAGTCCACCTTCGTGGACTAACACAAAATTAAGGTTTTAAACCCAACGTAGTTGGGTTTAGCCTGTGTAAAAGCGTTTTTTAACCGTTTAGATACGTATGAATTTAGATTTTTAAAACACCCTCTTACGCAAGTGTCACACTAAAAAATCTGTTGTAGGGTGCGTCAGATATCAACAGTTTGGTTATTTACATGATTTATACTGTCTGACGCACCCCTATTACCTTATTAGTTGATGTAATTTGTCAGTACCCAATTGCGTAAATAGGAGTTTACTTGTTCTGGAACTTCATCATGAGGACAATGACCAGCATTGATAAAATATTCTGTTAATTGTGGATAATATTCATGGAATTTTTTCGATCTTTCTTGTGCTTGCATCCAAGGATCTCCTTGTCCCCAAAGTAATAATAATGGACAATTTATTTTTGATAATAAAACATCAACTGTGTCTCCTTTTGGACTGCTAAAAACGGAAACAAATACATCCAATGCCCCTGTATCAAATGCTGGACGTTGTATATCATCTACTAGTTGTTCCGTGACAGAACTTTGATCTAAATAAACCTTCTTTAAGGTACGTCGAATTACCCATTTTTGTCGTGTATATTGAAATATTAAAGATTGGATAATTCTTTGTTTAAATAACCATGTTATACTTTGATTTTGCAGCTTTTTCCAAATATTTTGATCTGGTTTTATTTGACCATCTGTATTTTTATTCTCTGTAGAGGAAAATCTTCCTGCACTGTTGAGTAATACGATACCTGCTACATTTTCAGGATATTCTGCTGCTGTGCATAAACAAGCATAACCACCAAGGGAATTACCCGCTAATACTGTTCTTTGGCCAATTACTTCTTTAATAAAATCATGTAATTGTTCACGCCAAATATTACCACCATACTCTAATTTAGGTTTCCCAGAGCGCCCAAATCCTAATAAGTCAATAGCAAATACTTGAAAGTCTTGAGATAATTCGCTAATATTTTTACGCCAATGATCTGTGGACGCACCAAAACCATGTACTAGTAATAGTGAGGGTTTGTGCTGTGCGAATGATCCAGCTTGTACATAATATACTTTATGTCCTCGCCATTGCCAATATTGTCCAGGTATGTGATTTGTAGTGCTTGTTATGGTTGTTTGCATATAAATTAAGAAATGTTAAGCAACTTTTTAGTATTGTAATACTTCTAGGATGATAGATTTTCTGTTTTTTATCAGAAAACATGACAAGTGCGATTGGTTGTTAGCTAAATCATAGTAAACAGACCGTACATAAGCTAACCAACCCACCCTGAAAACAGGAAAAGGTTGAACTCTCGGTCGGATATCAGCTATTTCCTAGCTAACAATTTTATAAACAAAACTATACACACATAGACAAACCCTTACTAAAATTACTGTAGTGCAAGCATCTTGCTTGCATCTATTATCCAAATTAAAAGCACAACAGCTTATCTCTAAAAACTGCCTAATATTAGCATATTTACCGTGTCTGAAAAATATTCTGCACCATTTTCTTCTCAGACTTAGCCGCAAAACTATCTAATTCTGCCACCTCTCCATCACTTAAAAGCCAACCTAAAGCCCCCATATTTTGCTTTGCTTGTTCCACATTCTTAGCCCCAGGAATGGGAATTGTCCCTTTAGAAATACACCAATTAATGGCAACTTGAGATATGGTTTTATTTCTCCTATTGGCTATTTCTTGTAAACAGCCTAAAAGTGGTTTAATTCCTGGTAATATTTGTTTGAATAAAAACCCGCGTACCCCTTTAGGTAAACTGCCATTTTCCGAAAATTTACCTGTCAATAAACCCAATGCTAAAGGACTATAAGCAATGAGTTTAATTCCTAAATCATCACACACTGATTTTAACCCTAATTCTGTCACTGGATAGGTAGATAAAAGTGAATATTGTACCTGTAAAGTTTTAATAGGAATACCTCTTTCCTGAAATCTTTTATGTGCCCATAATAATCTTTTTGTACCATAATTAGATAATCCTACACCTGTAACTAAACCCTGTTCATATAAGTCTCCTAAACCATCTAATAACCCTATTTCTTGCCAAGGTGCATAATTGGCAGTTGACCAGTGGATTTGCACTAAATCCACATTTTTTCCTAATCTTTTAGCAGAAGCATTACAAGCGGAAATAATTGATTTTCTTGTCCATCTCCAAGGATAAGCTGCTAATTTTGTAGCTATACAAATATTATGTTTATTATCTTGATTTAATGCTTGATATTCTCTGGTAAACTTTCCTAAAAGTAGTTCACTTTGGCCATTTAATTTTCCTGTACCATAGGAATCTCCTGTATCAAATAAGGTAACGCCATTATTCACACAAAGATTAAATACTTCTTGTAGTTGGTGATCCATACTTTGATTATATCCCCAAAGTAATTGGTTTCCCCAAGCCCATGTTCCGCATCCCATTGTCCCTAAAGATAGCGATTTTTTGGTTGTCATAGTTTGATTTAACTTTTATAGAGTAAAATGTTACAAAATTCCAGCTTTTACATAATTATCAGAAAATATAGAAGTAGTTTATATCTAACTCTGACAATTCTCCTTTATTAAATGATTTAATCACACAATTGGCTATTCACCTCCATTAAACTTTGAATGATAGCGATTATTTTACTCCACCACAGGAGCGATGATATCAATCTAACTTTCATGATCAAAAACACCATAAACATCATCATCATTTTCATAGCATATATTCATATCATCTAAGTAATTTATCTCACCCTCTAACTTGCGATAACTCTCAAAATTTTAATGACAATTGCCATGTCAATGGTATCAATCATCATTCTGAACATCATTTGGTAATTGGTGCGTTAGCTGTTTTGATAACGCACCCTACTTTGTTGTTATTGGTTGTTGCTTATTAGTTGTTGCACTACTCGATCTAAACCTACAGAATGTGCAGCTTTAAATAATAAGCGATCGCCTGACTGTATCACACTTTTTAATCTTTTCACTAACTGATCATGGTTAGGAAAACATTCGCAATGTATCCCTTCCGCACTATTAGCTATAATTTCCGCATCTGGATGATCAGCTAATACTAATAAACCATCTAATTGTAATTTCTTGACCATTTCTCCCACTTGATAATGTAATTCCTGGGATCTATTTCCTAGTTCTTTCATCGCACCTAAAACTGCAATTTTCCGCTTTCCTGGAGTATCTGCTAACAACTGCAAAGCTGCTAACATTGCTTCTGGTGCGGCATTATAGGTTTCATCTAATATGATAATATCATCATCTAAGGTAAATCTTTGACCTCTACCAGTGGGCATATTTACATTAACACCAGATTGTAAATTTTCCCAATCAATATTTAATACCTTTGCTACAGCTAAAGCTGCTAAAAAGTTACTCGCATTATGACGGCCAGGTAATGGTAATACAAATTTCATCCCTGATACTTCAATGATTTCATTATTAATGAAATTACCATGAATACTACCTCCAGAAAATCCATAAGTGATTAATTTTCCTTGCCAAAATTTTGTCGCTGTTTCCATTAATCTGGCATTATCATAATTGAGAATAGCAATGCTATTATCAGACATATTTGCTAATAATTCACATTTTGCTTCTGCTATCGCTTGTTCTGAACCTAATAACTCAATATGTGCTGTTCCCACATTAGTAATTACTCCAATATTTGGCCTAGCAATTTTCGTTAATTCCGCAATTTGTCCCCTTCCTCTCATGGCCATTTCAATTACTGCGAAATCATCATCTTTCTCTAATTCTAAAAGTGTTTTCGGTACTCCAATTTCATTATTAAAATTACTAAAGGTTTTATGTACTTTTCCTTGAGTTGCTAACACTGCGGAAATTAATTCTTTAGTAGTAGTTTTTCCCACAGAACCCGTAATACCAATTATGGGAATATCAAATTGTTCTCGCCAATATCTTCCTATTTGTTGATATGCTGTTAAAGTATTTCTTACTTTTAAAATCGGTAAGTCTGTATTTTCGTAATCATCATCAACTATAGCTACAATAGCACCTTGAGCGATCGCCTTATCCACAAAATCATGGCCATCAAACCTTTCCCCCCGTAAAGCAACAAATACCTCTCCAGGTTTTAAACTTCGTGTATCTGTCTGTACACCTGTGCTTAACTGTAACAAATCAGAATTAGATAGATTTATAGGTTTTGCAGCAAGCACTTCTACCAATTGAGAGAGACTAATAGAAACTGACATTGTGATCACAAATATAATGATGTTGACATTTTCCCAGAAAATATCATCTCAAAGAATTATATCTAATGGTAGATCCTCGACTTCTCAAAGAAGCCAAGGATCTGAGTTGTAGGGTGCGTCAGAGTGCATAAATACTGTAAATAAACAGATTATTGATATCTGATATCATGTCTGCCCAATCACTTACGATATAGTTCATCACTGTATTGCCTTTTCCCAATTACCAATTACCCATTACCAGCCTCAACAGATATGATCAGTGTTCCACCGGATAAGCTAATGTGCAGCACTCACTGTATAATTAAAAAACCTGAAGTTACAGTAGCACAAGCATCTTGCTTGTATTAATTATTCAAGTTAAAGGCACAACAGCTTATGATATGACACACCATGAAAATGTGCAAATAGTAGACCCTCGACTTCTCAAAAAAGCCAAGGATCTGAGTAAATAATATTCAATTACTTAGAAATTACTAGACAGCAAATACACGCTTAGGTTAAATGTTGTGCTTGAAGAGTATATCATGTCAACCTGAAATTAGCTGTCTCCTGTTTTTTCCATAGTTTCAATAACTGCCAAACCTATACTAGAACCTACAATTAACATAATTGCTGATGCAAAGAAAGCATAAGTGAGAATACGTAACGCTTCATCAAAAAAAATGTAAGTAACCATTGTTTCACCGTTTGAACTCTATGTTGTTGGTGCGATATCAGCTAAAAGCTCAATACCTTTGGTCTATTCCTCATGACTACATCTTAACAAAACTTTAGATAAATAAGTAAGTGATGACAAACTTTTATAATTAAAGATTTGATGAAATCTAAGAGAATTTATTGTAAGTATAATATATAAATAAATATTTAAGTAAAAATACCAGTATTTTAGCCATATATTGCTGATTTCTCAACTAAGTTACTCATATAATCACATCGGGTAAAAGAATTTTATGGATTTACAAAACTTTACATTAGCAACTAACCCTGCAAATATTCAGTTAGGTGAGTATCCATATCATAGGGAATTATGAAGATAACTAAAGCTATTGAGAATTGTACCTTTACTGGGGAAACTATAATCCCCCTGATCCCATCTGCTTTGATCATTACGGAAACCACTACAAAATATCAGTCAACAGCGACATTAATAGATTTGTTAAACTAAGAAAACCAGGACTTTTCAGTAAAAACCTCACAAAAGAAAATATTCATGTTAACAAATACCCTACTTCTCTCCAATCAACTTCATAATCTACAATATTCCTCAACTACAGAAAAATTTGACGACACCTGGGAAGCTCCATTATCCACCTTACTAGGACTTGGACGCGCAGCCGGTGCAGATTTTGTAGAATTTTTTTTAGAACGTCGTAACTACATCAGTTGTTTAGCCGAAGATGACACAATTACCAGCATTTCCCCCAGTTTAGCCACTGGTGCAGGAGTGAGAGTATTTCGTGGTAAAGCTGATTGTTACGTAAGCACCAATAATCTTACCTTTAATGGCTTAAAAGCGGCTCTAGAAAAAGGTTTATCTATATTGGGGTTACAATTACCTACAGCTAACGCCTTAATTCCTGAAACCAACTTAGAACTACTGCGAGACTACGCTACAAAACGCGGTAAAGATGCGTGGTTACCCTTATGTAGTTCTATTCAGGAAATGGGCGAAATTCTCCTAGATGGTACAGCCCAACTTAACAAAAAAGCCACTCACATTCAATCTCGACGGGCTTCCTACTTCCGAGACTGGCAAGAAGTATTAGTTGCAGCCAGCGATGGCACATTTGCCCGTGATATCAGGCTTACCCAGTCCGTCGGTTTTAATATTCTATGTGCTGATGGTGCAAACCGCGCCTCCATTGGTGAACGTGCGGGCAATACCAGTGACCCCAATTTCTTAAAAACCTGGGACTATGAAACAGACGCAGAACATATAGCGGAATCTGCGGGTAAAATGTTATATGCAGATTATGTAGAATCAGGCAACTATCCCATCATTATGGCTAACCATTTTGGCGGAGTAATATTCCATGAAGCCTGTGGACATTTATTAGAAACAACCCAAATTGAGCGTAATACCACACCCTTCGCAGACAAAAAAGGCGAAAAGATTGCCCATGAAAGTTTAACAGCTTGGGATGAAGGACGCGCTGATAACGCATTTGGCACAATTGACATGGATGATGAAGGAATGCCAGCCCAACGCACATTATTAATAGAAAAAGGCGTTTTAAAGAACTTTTTAGCAGATAGAACTGGATCCCTAAGAACAGGACATCCGCGCACAGGTAGCGGCCGTCGTCAAAATTACACCTTTGCTGCTGCTAGTCGCATGAGAAATACCTACATTGCACCAGGAGAATATAGCAACGAAGAATTATTTTCCTCCATTGATAAAGGCATTTATTGTAAGAAAATGGGTGGCGGAAGTGTGGGAGCAACTGGTCAATTTAACTTTAGTGTTGACGAGGCTTACTTAATAGAA
Source organism: Anabaena sp. FACHB-1237 (assembly GCF_014696225.1). Classification (GTDB taxonomy): domain Bacteria; phylum Cyanobacteriota; class Cyanobacteriia; order Cyanobacteriales; family Nostocaceae; genus FACHB-1237. Next base: position 63,589 of record NZ_JACJPV010000013.1, read on the forward strand.
AATGGTAAAATTACCAAACCATTAAAAGGTGCAACATTAATTGGAGAAGCAAAGGAAATTATGAATAAAATTTCTATGTGTTCCCAAGATTTAGAATTAGCACCTGGTTTTTGTGGTTCAGTGAGTGGCAGCATTTATACAACAGTTGGACAGCCACATATTAAAGTTGATTCTATCACCGTTGGTGGCAGATAATTCCAAATGTCCCCGACTTGTATGATAAATTATTTAATTAATTGATAATCTCAAAAAAGAAGTCGGGGATCTGAAATCACAAATTTATCAAAGAAAAGTTTTGCAATTTTTAGGTTTTAATTCATGACTACGAAAATACAAGAAATCGCTAATTCTGCTCAAGAAAATGCTAAAAAATTAGGCATTAAAAAGTTTGATATTTACGGTTCAACTGTAGATGATACTAGTGTACAAGTTGATCAGGGAGAACCCAAACAAGTTAAGGCTTCTAACCGTTCTGGTGTGACTGTAAGAGTGTGGAATGAACAAAATACAATGGGTGTTACTAGTACCACAGATGTAGATCCTAAAGGATTAGAATTAGCCTTGAAAACAGCTTATGAAGCAAGTTTTTTTGGCGTGAAAGAAAACATTCCTGATTTTAGTCCAGAAGCCACAATTCCCATTTCTTATCGGCCAAAAGAAAAGGCAATTCAAGCCCCAGTTTCTGAATTAATAGAAAAGTTACTATTAGCAGAAAAAGAACTTTTAGCGGTTCATCCTGCTATCAAAAGCGTCCCTTATAACGGTTTAGCACAAAGAGATATTGATAGATTTTATCTCAATAGTGAAGGTGCGTTAAGAACAGAATCTCATTCTGTAGCTTCGGTTTATTTATATAGCAAAACAGAAGAGGAAGGGAAAAAACCTCGCAGTGGGGGAGCATATCGAGTTAAGGAAAGTGTAGCTGACTTAGATATTGCTGGTTGCATCAAAGAAACTGGTGAGAAAACTATCAGTCATTTGCATTATGAAAAAATTACCACTGGTAAATATCCAGTAGTTTTTTCAGCAGAAGCATTTTTGAGTTTATTAGGAGCATTTTCTAATTTATTTAATGCCCAAAATATTCTCGATAATCAAAGTTTATCAAAAGCTGAAGATATTGGTAAACAAATTGCTTCTCCTTTACTTTCTGTTTATGATGATGCTTTACATCCGGCCAATATTGGTGCAGAAAGTTTTGATGGTGAAGGTACACCAACTCGTCAAGTTAAGTTAATTGAAAATGGCATTTTAACTAGTTTCCTGCACAGTGCGGGAACTGCAAAAAGGTTTAATACTCAACCTACTGGTAATGCTAGTATTGGCGCGAAAGTGAGTGTAAGTCCTAATTTTTATCATGTTTTTGCCGCAGGTACTCCTGATAGCTTGCGTGGCGTAGCCATACAAGAATTAAGTTTAGAAACTGCGGAAAATGTGATTTTAATTGATGATTTACAAGCTCTTCATGCAGGAGTAAAATCTTTGCAAGGTTCGTTTTCTTTACCTTTTGATGGTTGGTTAGTTAATAAAGGTGAGAAAGTGAGTATTGAGTCAGCAACGGTAGCAGGTGATTTTCTCGAGTTGTTGAAATCAATTGTTTATGTTGAGAAAGAAGTGGAATTAACACCAGGAGGAGTTTGTCCTAGAATTTGGGTAGGTGAACTTTCTATTACTGGAGATTAAGATGTAGGTTGGGTTGAATAAACCCAACATTAACTCAACACAATATAATATCATTTGAGAAAATTATTAAGTTTAATTAATACAAAAAATGCTAGAAGTGAAAATTCTCAAAGAAATAGAAACTATATTTAGACAATTTGGATATGAAGGAGAAGATATATTTAATGCGATCGCTTATTTTTATGCTAATATTTTTAGTATTAAAATGTCTCAAAATCTGACCAAAATTATCGAAAAAGGTGAGATAATATCACAGGTAGTATTAAAAGATCATATTAATCAACAAATAATTTCCCCAATAATTAATAATTATATTCAACCAGATAAGAGTGCTAATAATCTCACAGTTTTTTATCAATATTTTCTGGGTAAAAGATTCAGAGATATCACTGGTAAATTCTTCACACCCCACAAAATAGCTGCATCAATGGTAAAAATGCTACCAATTAAACCTCATGCGTTAATTATAGATCCTACCTGTGGCTGTGGAACATTTTTACAACAAATTAGCAATTTATGGGAAAATATACCTTGTCATTTAATAGCCAATGATGTAGATAATATGTTAGTTTGTTTAACAGAATTGATATTAAAAATTAATCATAAACATCAACAAAAATTTAAACCGGATATATCTTTATCTTTATTTACTGAAAATATTTATAATTACCATGATAGTCCCCATCAACAAATAAAGTCTCTATATGGTAAAATAGATTATATTATAGCAAATCCACCATTTTCTTTACCAATCGAGAATTTTTCCTCCACTAGTGAATTATTTAAAGCAGGTTATAGAAATAGCGATGCTTTATTTATTGACTTAGCTTTTGAATTATTAAAACTTGATGGACGTTTAGTAACTCTTTTACCCCATTCTATTATATCAAATAAAGAATATGAGAAATTACGTCAAATCGTGGAAAAAAATTGGTTATTAACTGCTATTATAACTTTGCCAGAAGGGGTTTTTCATACCACAGCTAATACCACAACTCGTGCTGATATTATTGTCTTAGATAAAAAAGGAGAAGAGTACAGAGATCAACAAACAAATAAACAAACTATTTTCGCTAATGTTTCTTCTATTGGAATACCTTTAAATAGTAAACAAAAAAATGTAGCAACTAATGATTTAGAAACTTTATTACAAAACCCTGATATTATCTCAACTCTTGGTATCTGACTTTAACAATATGAGAAAAAACGGCTATACATTTTTTACCATCGTCAATTCCGCTAACCTAAAAACAGGTATTTGGAATCCCTATTCTTACAAAGACAATGAATTAGATAATAGTCTATCAGATTTTGTAACTATTGAAAAAATTGCCAATAAAGGTAATATTAATTTATCTGATTTCGCACCTATTGAATATAAAAACATTCCCACAGGAGAACTTTTAACATTCTCTTTACAAGATAATTCTGTCCAAGAAGGAAAATATTATATAATTGGTGAACAAGTTTTACTTTTTGGAACAATGCGTGCCTATCTTGGCAATGTTTTAGTAACCCCAAAAGCAAAATGGTTAGAAAAAGAAAGTCCTATATTTTACCCTATTAATTCAGAATTTGTGGAAATTATTCCTCATGATAAATTGCCCTATTTTTGGTGGAGTTATTTAAAATCAGCTGTATTTCTTCAGCAAATGCCAACAGGTAGTGGGGGCACTCGTCCCAGAGTAACTATAGACAATTTAAAACAAATACCTGTGAGTGTTCCTACACTAGAAGAACGTATTAAAATAAATAATTGTTTAATTCAACTTGCAGAACAATCTTGGCGGAACTATATTATTTGTAGAGATATAATCAAAACAAATCATCAAAAAAATAATTTATTTAATAGTTCATTTGACAATAATTTTGAGAACCATTATGTCTGATATTTCACAACAAGAAATCCAAATATTAAAAAATATTTTTACTCCACTTATTGGTATAAAAATAGATTGGTTAACTATTCCTCAACAAGCATTACCAGGGTTTGAACCTAGTCAAATAGCTGTAATTGTCAACACACTGTTAGATGGTATTTTACCGCAAATTGAATTGATTTCTAGCGATATAGAAAATCAAGAAAAACTTAAAAATATTGGACTACAAAAATCACCAAGTATTATTGGAGAAAGAGAAAGCTATCCTGATTATATTCATCTTTCTGGCAAAAGAGTAGAGTTAAAAGGGTTGTTTGTAGATAACTTATCTCTCAAATTAAAACGGCCACCAACACCTAGAGAACCATCTGCAAGACTAAAAGAAAATATCACTATAAATAATATTAATACAGAAAAAGATGTTTTATTAATTGTGGCTATTCAAATTCAGGAAGAAAATAGATTTTGTTCACCTTATATAGTTGATATTGAAGTTCTTTCAATGGTAGAATGTATTAAAGCTAGAGATAAAAGATTACAGGAAACTGGAGGTAAATGGATTGATGGCATTCCTGAAGTAGTCAGTACAGCAGGAAAGAAAAAATTAAAAATTGGTCAAAATTTAACAGATGCTGATTATGAAAAAGATACAAATTTTGGTAAACTAAAAAGAATACCATACCAGCCTTTACAAGATTTTTTATCTAAGTGGACATAAAACACTAAATTATCTTGAAGGTTTAGTTATGAAAACTATCAACATGAGTAAAAATTTAGTTATTAGAGAGAAAAAATTATGATGTGGACAGAAATTGATAATCATATTAGCGAAGTTACTAACCAAAAATTTCAAAGTACCCAACATTTATCTGTCAGTGGTGGATGTATTAATCAAGGTTATGCTGTTAGCAATGGTAAACTAACTTACTTTGTGAAACTTAACCAAGCTACTCAAGCAGATATGTTTTTAGCGGAAATGTTGGGTTTACAAACAATGTATAAAACCCAGAGTATTCGTGTTCCACAACCTTTATGTTGGGGAATTACAGGTAATTATAGTTATATTGTTTTGGAATGGTTAGAAATGACGGGAGCTAATCAACAATCCTGGCGAAAAATGGGACAAAATTTAGCAAAAATGCACCAAAATATTAGTAATAAAGGTTTTGGTTGGGAAAGAAATAATACTATTGGTTCAACTCCACAAATTAATATTTGGCAGTCTAATTGGATAGATTTTTATGTTGAATATCGTTTGGGTTATCAATTTCAATTAGCAAGAAGAAAGGGCGGTAATTTTCCTTTACAAGATAAATTATTAGCTACTATTCCTGAATTATTGAAAAATCATGATGTCCAACCTGCTTTAGTTCATGGTGATTTGTGGGGAGGAAATGCGGGTTTTACTACTGATGGTGAACCTGTGATTTTTGACCCTGCAACTTATTTTGGTGATAGGGAAGTTGATATTGCTATGACGGAACTTTTTGGCGGTTTTCCTGCGGTTTTTTATGAAGGTTATCAGGAGGTTTTACCGTTAAATGAAGGATATAAACAACGGAAAATTATTTATAATTTGTATCATATTTTGAATCATTTTAACTTGTTTGGTGGCAGTTATGCTACTCAAGCTAATCAGATGATTAAGAAAATTTTAGATTAAGTAAGGTTTATGGTTTATAATAGAATCATCCTCAACATTCACCGTTTACCTGAAAATACTTAAAAAATCATGTTAATCAGATTTACAGTAGAAAATTTCTTATCTTTTAATCAAAGGATACACTTTAATATGATTGCTTCAGATGATACAAGTCATAGTCATCATATAGTTACAGATAATTCTGAAGAATCAATTAAATTATTAAGAACATCTATCATTTATGGTGCTAATGCTTCTGGCAAATCTAACTTAATTAAAGCTATGGAATTTGCCAGAGATTTTATTGTTGATGGGGTGGAAAAAAATAGAAATATTAATATTAATAATTTTAAATTAGATAAAACCTGTTATACAAAACCATCAAGATTTGAATTTGAATTTAAAACTAACAATAAACAATATGCTTATGGTTTTATAGTGGATAAACACAAAATCCATGAAGAATGGTTATTTGAAATTGGTGTCAATATGGAAAATCCCATCTATGAAAGAAGGGGAAAGGATTTTAATTTTCATAATTTTGCTCATGAGTTTTTTCTAAATCTTTCTGAATATCAAAAAAATGGTATTTGTTATGAAGCAAAAAATACTAGAGAAAGTTTACTATTTTTAACTAACTCCCAAGAGCGTGAAATTGAAGATTTGCAGTTTTTAGAACCTATATATAAATGGTTTAGTGATGTTTTAACAATAATTTTTCCTAATTCTAAACCTTTGATATTACCTTTTTTTAGTCAACCAATTCAAGATTCTTTAAGTAAATTTTTAGCATCATTAGATTTAGGAATTAAAAAAATTACCACCTCCACAATTGACTTAGAAGAATATCAAGAAATACCAGCAGAAGTTAAAGCAGAAATTAAAAAAGATTTTCCCTATCAAGAAGGTGAAATAAATGCAATATTCATACCTAAATTACAATCTATTATTTCTCAAGCAAAAGATGGAACAGATAATTTAACAGTTATGAATTTATCGCCAGTAAGATTGGATAAAGAACATGGAGAAGTTGAATTTAACATTTCAGAAGAGTCAGATGGAACACAAAGACTTATAGATTTATTTCCTATGTTAATACATTTACAAAGAGGAAATGCTGTTTATATCATAGATGAAATTGAAAGAAGTTTACATTCATTACTGATGAAGAAAATATTTGATTACTTTTTAAATAATTCTCACAATACAAACTTGAATAGTCAGTTAATTGCTACTACCCATGAAGTTTATTTATTAGATATTAAAGATACTTTTAGAAAAGATGAAATTTGGTTTGTGGAAAAAGATAAATATGGACAATCTCTACTGTATTCTTTAGCTAATACAGATTTTGAAAATATAGATTTAACTGCTGGATATCTTAATGGTAGATTTGGAGCAATACCTTTAATTAAAGATTTATTAAACATTTATTAAACATTTAAAATCATTATCATAGAAAGAGGAAAAATAAAATGGGTAGAGAAAGAAATACAGATTATCAAGGTAGAGCAAATTATATTGCTAGTAAATGCGGTAAAGATGGGAAATGGAAACTATATATAATAGCTGCTGAAGGAGATAAAACTGAATATAAATATTTTAATGCCTTAACAACTAAATATGAAGAAGATTTTCACTCTAGTAATATTCATGTAGAATTTATAGATAGAGAAGAAGAAAAAGCTGGTAATTCAGTTTTAAGGATCATATTCAGAATCAATATATCAAAAAAAGATCAACAGTTTGTAAAAAGTTATGGAATATCATTCATCAAAATCATAGGCAACCATCTTTTAGACAAATAATTCAATACACATCAGAAGCAATTTTAAGAGCAAAAATAGTTGGTGAATTAAATATAAATGATCCCAATTATCCAGATTATCAAATTGGTACAGAAGTTTATAAACTGCTCAAAAAATTGAGTCAGAATTGAATAAAAATCACAATAGCTGCATCAATTTTTTATCTACTATCTCTAGTTAAACTAGGTATTAAATATTGTGTCAATGTAACAGCATCTACTCCTAATTCCGTTCTATTTTCTGCCGCTAATATTCCTGCTTGAGAATGCCACCATGAAGCAGTAGCTACTATCTCTTCTATCGGTGTTTTATTGACTGTTTGCGCCAATATTCCTCCTAATAAACCTGTTAATACATCACCACTGCCTCCACGCGCTAAAGCTGGTGTACTTTCAGGGTTAATCCAAATTGTACCTTGAGAATTACCTATTGTGGTTCTTGCCCCTTTTAATAATATGATAGCGTTGCTTTCTTCGGCAGCAATTTCTACAGCTTTGATTCTATCTTTGGGGTCAATATGAGGAAATAACCGCTTAAATTCTCCCGTATGAGGTGTTAGTATTGTGGGATATTCTCGTTGTCTTAAAGTGTTATTTGTCCCCAATTCTGCTAATATATTTAATGCATCAGCATCTAAAAGTAGAGGAGTTTGACTATTAATTATTTGTGAAATTATAGAGGTACAATCTTTAGTTAAACCTGGTCCACAGGCTATAGCTGTAAAGTTATTTAAGTCGGTATTTTCTGGTAATTGTAAATGGGAAATTGCCCCGGTTTCTGTTTCTGGACAAGGGATAACTAAAGCATCGGGAATGTGGGAAATAACCAGATTTTTTAATGATGCTGGTACTGCGATAGATAACATTCCTACACCACTGGCACGGGCGGCTAAAGCTGTTAAAATCGTTGTACCTGGATAGTGTTGAGAACCACAAATTAAGAGTAAATGTCCTTGTTTATATTTATGTGTAATTGGTGAACGATGGAGGGGTAGTTTTGATAATGCTAATGTTGATGTAATGCGTTTTATTTTTGGTGTTTCTCCCATGACTGCATGAATATCATTAAGAGGAATATTAAAATCAATTAATTCAGCTTTGCCAATATATTCTAATGCTTGTTCTTGCAATATTCCCTGTTTCCATAAACCTAAACATAAGGTATATTTGGCTTTAATTGCTGTTCCGAGAATTTTTCCTGTATCTGTATGTATTCCAGAAGGAATATCAATACTAATAATGGGAATATTACTACTGTTGAAATAATCAATGATTGATGTTATGGGTTCGGTAATTTCTCTTTCTAAACCAAAGCCGAATAAACCATCTATTAAATAATCACAAGTTGGTATTTCTTCGATTTTTGTATAACAAGGAATGCCTAAATTTTTGGCATATTTTAAATGTTGGTTTGTGAGTTCCTTATGTTTAGTAAATGGTGTGTATATCCAAATTTTATGACCTTGAAAATATAGTTCTCGGGCAACTACTAAAGCGTCTCCTCCATTATGTCCTGAACCGACTAAAATGCCGATGGTTTGATGTGCAGGAATGATGGTTTTCAGATGCTGAAAAATTAGCAGGGCGACTTTTTCCATTAATGCTGCTACGGGCATTCCTGCGGAAAATAGACGATTTTCTATATCGCGCATTTGGTCGGTTGTAACTACAATTTGCGAAATTTTTTCTAGTCTATTCATGATAATTAATGATCATTTTCTGTGATTATTGATATTTTAGAAATTGTGCGTTAAGCTGATGGCTGATATCTCAGAGGATGTTTGTAAAGTCTAAATTAACATAAAAATCAGCGATTGGAAATCGCGTCTACACAGGCAAAACCTGCCTACGCAGGTTAAAAATCCTTGGTTTTTCTTTAGTCCACGCAGGTGGTCACTGAGCCTGTCAAAGTGTGGACTTTGCCTGTATAGTAGCGATAGGGCAGCGTGGTGTAAGCCTTATGATATTCGCTCCATACTTTTAAAACATCCTCTGATATCTGAAGGCTATTTACCATAGTAAATTCTGGCATCATTATAGCTTATTTTATGAATGTAATTATTCCATAATTGTGCTTGATTTGATTCTTCGTAAAATGGTTTGATTGTTATATGTGGTTTCTAAAGTTGGATTTTTAAATAAACTGTGGCATTATTAGCGATTTTTTGCAATGATTTACTAACAATGAATAGATATCATATCTCTAATATTCCTTCCAATTTGCTCAATGTATGCTATAATAGGCAGTCTGAGTAAATTTTGTTACCAATTATCAATCTGGCACTTTCAATAGTGTAAATTATGAAAAAAGTTGTCGTTGGTCTTTCTGGTGGCGTTGATAGTTCTGTCGCTGCTGCTATTTTACACAATCAGGGCTATGATGTAATAGGTTTAACCCTTTGGCTAATGAAAGGCCAGGGGCAATGTTGCTCTGAAGGAATGATCGACGCTGCTAGTATTTGTGAACAGTTGGGTATTCCCCATGAAATAGTTGATATTCGGGATGTGTTTCAAAACCAAATTGTGGATTTTTTGGTAACGGGTTATAGTGCGGGAATTACTCCTTTACCTTGTTCTCAATGTAACAAGACAGTCAAGTTTGGTCCTATGGTATCTTACGCAAAGGAAAATTTAGCCAGCGATAAGATCGCTACTGGACATTATGCCCGTATTACCTATAATCATAGCACTGCTCGTTATGAGTTGTTACGCGCCCTAGATCGCAATAAGGATCAATCATATTTTCTGTATGATTTATCACAAGATTTATTGAGTGCCACGATTTTTCCTTTGGGAGAATTACATAAAAGTGATACTCGCAAAATAGCTGCCGAATATGGTCTAAAAACCGCAGAAAAGCCTGAGAGTCAAGATTTATGCTTGGTAGAAAGTAATGGTTCTATGCGGGCATTTTTAGATAAATATTTAGCACCTAAACCTGGCGATATTGTGGATACTACTGGTAAGGTTTTGGGTAAACATGATGGTATACACCATTATACCATTGGTCAACGTAAAGGTTTAGGTATTGCGGCGGCTGAACCTTTGTATGTGATAGAATTAGATACTATAAATAATCGGGTTATAGTAGGCGATCGCACAAAAGGAACACAACCAGAATGCACAGTATGTCAAGTTAATTGGGTTTCCATTGCTGAACCTAGCACTCCTATCCGTGCAGAAGTGCAAATTCGTTATCGTTCTCAACCTGTACCAGTGACAGTAATACCTTTAGAAAATAATCGAGTTAAATTAGTATTCTATGAACCGCAATTTAGTATTACACCTGGACAAGCGGCAGTTTGGTACACAGATGAAAAGGTATTAGGTGGGGGAATTATTGAGAAATTTTCTGTAAATGGTTTGAAAACCTTGTAGAGACGTTATATGTAACTATATGTAACGTTTATATCACGGTTTCCAGTTACGCACATTTAATTCTCAGTAGATGTCTAGTATATAATTTATTTGGTGTTGCTGATTAAGAGTTTCATACTTTAGTTCAGCAAGGCCATTTATTTTTTGCACTAGTACTTACAGTTACGCAAAGTGTTGTATCCAAAACGATATATTAAGGATTTATAAGCAAATTCTGGCAAGGCTAACATTCGTCGCCAACGCCAAGGATCCTGGTATAGTCTATACAACCATTCTAAATTATTATTGGCTAACCAGCGAGGAGCGCGGGTTTTTCTTCCTGACCAAATATCAAAACTACCTCCCACTCCTACCCAAGTTGAATGTGGACATAAATGACGGTTTTTAGCGATCCATAATTCTTGTTTCGGGACTCCTAAAGCCACAAATATTAATTGTGGTTTGATTTCAGCAAGATGTTGTAATAATTGTTGTTCTTGCTGTAATGAATGATAACCAGAATGTGTACCAATAATGTTTAAATTAGGGATCTGTTTTCGCCATATTTGTGCTGCTTTTTCAGCTATTTCTGGTGATCCTCCGTAGAAAAATATAGTAGCTGGTTTTGCTTGTTCTGCTGTAGCTTCTAATAGTTTTTCTGCTAGTTCAATTCCTGGTAAACGCCGTACTTTTTGCCTTAATAAATATCTGAGGTAAAGCACTACTCCTGAACCATCAGGAATGACTAATTCGGCATTTTTAATCACTGCTGCTAAGGCTTGATTTTTTTCTGCTTGTATTGTCATTTCTGCATTTAAAGTTACTACATGAGTTCCTCTACCTTGTTTAATACCATCCAATAACCAATCTATATAATTAGTCATGATGTGAACTGGTAGACCTAAGACTGAATATGATTTAGGAATTGTCAACATGGTAAATAAAAATCTCATCAAAATTTGAGCAAGGTTAGTAAACAATTATTTTGGGGATTAGGTTTAGTTTATCAAACTTTTCCTATTCCATATCCTTTATTTTTCAGATTAATTTATCATAGTTCTTACAGATCCTCTGGACGATCAATATCATTTAAGATGGGTAAATATGCTATGGATAAATTCTCAGACTTAGCTACTTTTACTGTTTCTTTTAATACTTGATCTGTTCCCCAACCAATATTATCAAAAATATCTGGTATGGTTTTTTTTAATCCAATTAAGTAATATCCACCATCCACAGCCGGACCAATAACTATATCATAATTATTTAATTGCTGAAAACCACTAGCTAAGATTTGATAATTTATACTAGGACAATCAGTACCAATAATGATTACTTGTTCTTTTTTATGATGGAACGATTCAGTAAGCGATCGCTTCATTCTCACTCCTAAATCCCCTTCTCCTTGACATTGATACCATAAGTCTCTTCCTAACCATTCTTGCATTTTTTCAGTATTTCCACCAGTGAATCGTATTTCTACTGATAAATCTATAATTTCCCGTAGTTCTCTAACTTGAGACATGGTATATTCAGTCATCTGTTTATGTAAATTTGCAGCACCAATTTCTCCTAATGCTGGTATTAACCGAGTTTTTGTCTGACCTGGTTCTGGATAACGAGTAAAAATAATTAAGTGTTTCATAAGTGTCTCATCTTAATGTAATTTAATTAGTGACTATCATAATGTGCTGCTAATAAAGACATGGCAAATATTGGTGCTGTAACTGCCCTAAGAATACGAGAACCCAATGAAACTGGTTTAAATCCTTGATCTATAGCCATATTTACTTCTTTTTCACTCCATCCTCCTTCTGGACCAATAGCGATAATTATATTATCAGAATTACTAGCAATAAACTTCTTTAAATGTGAATAATCACCTCGTGCTTCACAAATATAACTATGATTAGTTACAAATTCATAAATAGCAGTATTAAAAGTTACAGGTTCTAAAATAGTAGGTACTATGGTTCTTTCTGACTGTTCTGCCGCTTCAGAAGCTATGCGTTGCCAGCGTTGTAGTTTTTGGGAACTAGGATTTAAAAGTGTGCGATCGCTCAAAATAGGAGCAATACAAGTTACACCTAATTCAGTACAATAACGGACAACATCATCAAAAGCGTTTCCCTTGGGTAAAGCTAACATCAACGTTACAGATATGGGTAATTCTGTTTTTACATCTAATAATTCTAAAACCTGGCACTTATCCTGGTATATTCCATTTAATTGTGTTAGCCAACATTTACCTTGACCATCCATAGCAATAAATTTATCATTATTCGCTAATCTTAGTACCCGAAATAAATAATGTTGTTGTTGAGTAGTTAAGATAATTTCTAATTGATGATTATTCTCTTGTAATTGAGAAGAAGTAATAGTCAAACGTTGAAGTTGAGACATAATATATGTAGTATTATATGTAGTGCTGGCATCTTGCCTGCAATTTTATATTAATATAGATCCCCGACTTTTCAAAATAAATGGGGGATCTCCCTATTGAGATAAAATTTGCTGTAAATAAAACCCAGCGATAATAAACATAAAAAGTATCGTCACAGAATATACTATTACATCTTTCACAAGGAATAATATCCAATCTTTTCTAAGTTCCTGTTTAAACTTTAACTCTCGTAATTTACCCTTTAATTCCACATCTTTACTAAAAGGTATATTATCACAATCATCACTATATATATCCTTAACCTTTTCTTCCTTATCTAATTCATCTTGCCAACAAGAGAGAGTTTCTAAAAAGGGATCTATAGATGAATTAATATCATCAGATAAAACTGGTAAATTATGGGGATTTAATTGTGAACTTAATGGTATATTGGACTTCTTTAGTAATTCATATAGTTCTTTTTTTACCACTTTTTTGACAATTTTCTTAATTAAATATTCCATATTTTTATCACTCATAATTAACATCCCCGACTTGTTTTTTTAATCATCTCAAACCGTAAGTATTCAGCCATCAGTAAATAGTATCAACAACAAAGGTTCAGAAATTTTAATTTATTTGCTTTTGTTTCTTTTCATTACTTGCATTGCAAAATTTCAGGTAAATAGCTGACTACTGATAGCTTACCTAAACCCAACCCCTAACTTCATTATCTGTCATTGGTCTTTCTAATTTCACATATTCACTTTTTGCTGCTTGCAATATATGTTTCATCATTACACTTTCACCATTTGCTGCTGCTATAAATGCTGCATTTTTAGCAATATTTCTAATATTACCTCCTGCGGTATTTAAACTTGATAATTTTTTAAAATTTAATCCCTCTGTGGGAGTATTTTTAGGAAATACACGCTTCCAAATTTCCTCTCTTTGGGCAGCATCAGGAAAAGGAAATTGTACCACAAATCCCAATCTTCTTAAAAATGCTTGATCTATAGAACTTTTTAAATTAGTAGTTAAAATTGCTAATCCTTGATAGGCTTCCATCCTTTGTAATAAATAACTGACTTCCATATTAGCATAACGATCATGACTATCTTTTACTTCCGAACGTTTACCAAATAAAGCATCTGCTTCATCAAATAACAATATTGTGCCTCCCCCTTCTGCAGCATCAAAAATACGACGTAAATTTTTCTCAGTTTCCCCAATATATTTACTCACAACTGAACTTAAATCTATGCGATAAACATCTAAATTTAAGTTATTACCTAATACTTCCGCAGCCATAGTTTTACCTGTACCACTTTGTCCATGAAATAAGGCACTAATACCTAAACCCCGTTTACTTTTAGCTGCAAATCCCCAGGTTTCATAAACTTGCATTTTATAATGTAAATGTGTGGCAATTTCTTGTAAAATTTGATGTTCTTTTTCTGGTAAAATTAGGTCCTCCCAGTCTGCTGTAGAAGATATTCTTTGGGCAAGATCATCAAGATTTAATCTAGCTTGTACTCGACAAATATTCCATAAATTATCTTGGAATTTTCCAGGAGATTTATACCTATTTTCCCAAATTTCTCCTAAACTTTGAGCTTTAAATGCCGCAGCTTCAATAGCTGAAAGATTCAGGTTAAAATTAGCAACTAAAATGTTGATATTGTCATCTAATACTGAAGAGTTCTCTCCTAAAGCATTTTTCCAGATTAAACGTTGTTCATCTTTAGTAGGTTGATGAATATCAAAAACTACTAAGGGACGTTGACGCGCACGACGACGATCTGTGCTACTAATTATTAAGTAACAATTGAGGTTTTCTATTAGTTGGGAAATAAGATGATCTTTGTGGGAATCTGTACCTTCTAAATTATCCAGTTCTAAAAATAGAATTGTATTATTTAATGTCCATTCTCTTTCCCACAAACGCTGGATCAGATTTAATTGTACAGTATCTCCAGGTAAATTAGTTGCCGACATCATTTGTAAATTAAGTCCTAAATTGCGGGAAGCTACCACAGCAATGGATCTTTTAGTCATTAGATCTCCACCACATAAATGTATCATGGGAGCTAGAGATGAGTTTGATTTTGAGAGATTGATGAATACTGATAATATTTGATCAGCTATTTCTCGATGGGAAGGTACTAAATTATGATGTTTTTTCAGCAGATTTGATGAACCTAAAAATCCCTGTAAACGGTAATCTAATTGCTCTATTCCCTGCAAATAATTTAAGATTTTTTCATCAATCCTTAAAGCACTACTCGCTAATGATTTCCCTGATCCTATCTCAATTATTTGTAATTTTCTTAAAGGAGAATCTGGAGTAATGGCCATCCAATTTGCTTGGGGTAAACAATTGAAGGCTATATTAAATGTGGGGTAGTCAATTTGAGAATTTTGATTCAGTTTAGCTAATAAAATACTCCAGTTAGAAAATAATTCCATTCCCGCACAAAATAATAATAAATCGCGCTCAAATTGTGATAGGTTTAAAATCTGACATAATTTTTCTAAATGTGATGGTGGAGATATTCCTGATGGTGGTAATTCAGGAATGTTTTCCTCGTGATTTCCTTTATATCTATTCTCTAAGATTGTTTCTATGCGAGCGATCGCTTGCATTAAATAACACCAGTTATCCCAATACCATGTACTATGTTCCTGTTGAATACTAACTAACATTTAACCCCCATACATCTTAATTAAATTTTTTGGACAATAAATTTTCTAAATATTCTTTAGCCTTTGTTTCTGTCATCAATAATGACTCTCTTTTAATCAGGATTTCATATTTACCACGATGATGTCCATGACCAGAAATTAACCCTAATTTTACAGCTTCATTTCCTAACTTTGTCAATTGGTTTAAATCCTCAATATCTAATTCTAACTGTTCATTTTCTAATTCTTCGTTATCTGACATCCATTCTTGACTCATGATTTTTTCCTCTGTTATCTAATGACAATTTTTGGACCAATATAAAAATTAAAAGTCGGACTTTCAGAATCATTATCAATGTCTAGCTGACTTTCTGCTCCATCCACCATTAATCTTACCAGATATTCTCCCGCTTCAACTTTATCAACTATAATCATCACTTCATGACTGTCTCCTTCTAGTTTTACAGCATCAAATAAATAGGCTTTAGGATTTTCCTGACTATTTTCTACGATCCACTCATTTAATCCTAAAACTACTCTTTGATTTTGTCTAATACTTAAATTTACTTCCACTAATATTTCTGCATAATAAGAACCATCATTATTTTCAGAAATCCTTTCACATCTACTATTAATTACCGTCGGACGTAAAATAAAAGCAGCAGCATTAGAATCTACATTGCGATGATTACCATCAATACCGCTGGTAAATTGATGTACTACTTGTAAACTTTGTACCCCTGCTTTTAACGCAGGTATAGGAACTGTAGTTAAAGGTAATAATATTTGATTATTGGTAATGTCTGAAGGTACAACTTCTGTACCACCAATTCTCACTTTTACTATGTCACTTTTTAAATTCCTGCCTTGAATTAATAGGGTGCTATTTGTTAATATTGGTTGTAAAATTCCCCCTTGAGAACGCACAGAATCAACTAATGGCCGATTAGGATATGCTACCATTCCTCCCATATTAGCACTACGCACTGGTAACGCTTTTTGACCAGGATCTTTACCATCAATTAGAATGATCATGACTCGATAAATAATTGATAATAAATAGGGAGATTGGAAAAATGTCGACCATGCTTTAGAAAGTTCATCTAAATTGACATCATATAAATTAATATTTATTTGATATAACTGATCTGCTAAATCAGAACCTTCTAAAAAAGAGTAATTAGGATCTGCCAAAGTTTCTCTAATCATATCAGGACTAAGTATTGATTGATCACTAAAAGTTCTCACTACACTTCCTAATATTCTTTGTGGTTCTAATTCAGTTTCATTACCATAAAAACTCAGTATATAATATAAATCTATCGCTACTTGTTTTTTAGTAGGATGATTTTGAGCGCGAACTGGATTAGTAAACGCTGGATTGTTCATAACTTGATATAAAAATATATTAACCCCAGCCTCGGACGGTCCACCTCCAATACTATTAGGCCTAAACGTAGTTACTCTTGCCCCATATACATCCGTCTGTATTGCTGCTTGCAATGTTCTTTGTAGTGTTGCTGTGACAGTAGCAATAGCGAGATAGTTACTCATATTATTAAACTCCGATTAAGAAACTTAACATTTTGATTCTACAAACAAAAAATAATAAGGTTTCTAAAGTTTTATTGTTCAATTCTATGATCATACAGTATATATGTATATTAGTAATTATGACTTACGCAAGTGTCACACTAAAAAATCTGTTGTCGGGTGCGTCAGATATCAACAATTTGGTTATTTACATGATTTATACTGTCTGACGTCGTTAGTGAGCTTGTCGAACCGCACCCTACCAATGTGGCAGTTGCGTAAGTCCTGGTAATGTTATTGAGATCATTTTAATAACTAGTTAATCATTAGGACTTGTTAAAAATGGCAGAACTAAGTAATCAACAATCTACTGACTACATCGGTAAAGGAATTTCTTTTCCTTTGCGTGTTAATGTTCAATCCAATATAAACTTAAGTAGTAATACTTATAATATTGAGGAATCCATGAGAATGATTCTGGGAACAAAATTAGGGGAGCGAGTTTATCGGCCAGATTTTGGTTCGCGCCTAGATGAGTTGGTATTTGCACCTATGAATAGTCAAACATTGCTGTTAATTCGTTTATATGTTACAGAGGCTTTAGAAAGATGGGAACCGCGAATAATTCTTAATGGTGTATATACAGATGTAGTAGGTCATGGTAAATTAAAGATTAATATTAAATACACACCCAAAAACACTCAAGAACCGAAAAGTTTTGTATATCCTTTTTATATATTATCACCAAATTAACATTCCACTATCGCAAAATTAAATTGATTATTTAATTCATTTTTGAGGTTATGAAAAGAGAATTTGACTTTTTACCAGAACTACCTAAATCATCACTTGATGATCGGAAATTTGCCGATTTAGTCGCAGAATGTTTATTACGTATTCCTCGTTATTGTCCTGAATGGACAAATCATAATCCTAGTGATCCTGGTGTAACTTTAATTGAATTATTTGCGTGGTTAACAGATCAAATGTTGCTACGTTTTAATCAAATTCCTCGTCTTAATTATATTGGGTTTTTAGAATTATTAGGAATTAAATTACAAGCACCTGTACCAGCTAAATCTGAAGTTACATTTTATTTGACAACTTCTTTCTTAGAACAACATACCATTCCTGCTAACACAATTATAGCTACAGAACGCACAGAAACAGAAGAGGCAATTGAATTTACTACTGATACAAATTTAGTAATTACACCACCAAAAATTAAACATTTATTAACAGCAACAACAAAAGAAATAACCAATTTTATAGATTTTAGTAATTGGACATCAGAAGCAGATGGGGCTGAATTGAGAGGAGGAAGCGAAACTAGAATATTTGATGATACCCCTAACATTGGTAATTGTTTTTATGTCGTATTAAATAATGATCAAATAGCGGGTAATGTCATTGTTTTAAATATTAAAGCAAATGCAGGTACACCTACAGGAATTAATCCTCAAAATCCTCCACGAAATTGGGAAGCATGGACAGGAGAAAAATGGGAAAATATCTTATTAAAAGAAAGTGATGATAATACCCAAGGATTTAGCTTTAATACCTTCAAAAAACAAGGAGGAAATCCCATTGAAGGTGGTGCTGATATTACTTTACATTTACCTTTAGATTTACCTGTAACCAACTTTGAAGGTTATGAAGGAATGTGGATACGTTGTAGAGTTACAAAAGAAGGTGAGGAAATACCAGGATATTCTAATAGTCCAAGAATTATAGCGATCGCCATTCGTGCCATTGGTGGTACAGTAAAAATTACCCAATCTACAGAAATTGAAAATGAAACTTTAGGCGAAAGTGATGGCACTCCAGGACAGAGTTTTCAATTACAACAAAATCCCATTTTAACGCCAAAAAAAGACATTGAATATATTACAGTTATGCCTCCAGGAGAAGATGCAATTCCAGAAAATTGGCAACAAGTTGATAATTTTAGCGATTCTAGAGAAAATGATCTTCATTATACCCTCGATTGTATTACTGGTAAAATTCAATTTGGTCCATTAATTAGAGAACCTTATCAAATTAAAGAATCTACCTGGAATCGTCAAAAATTACCAACAAATACAGAAGAAATTGACAACTCAGGAAAATTCAGTAAACGTCAATATGGTAAGGTTCCTCTTCGTGGTTCAACTATTACTATGGTTAAATATAGAACTGGAGGAGGAGAAAGAGGAAATGTGGCTAAAGGAACAATCAAAATTTGTAAATCAGCAGTTCCTTATATCGAGAGAATTGAAAATCATCAACCTGCTAAAGATGGTACAAATGCAGAATCTTTAGAAGCTGCAATGATGCGAGTTCCCCAACAATTAAGAACACCTAACCGTGCAGTGACAGCCGAAGATTTTGAAACATTAGCTAGACGAGGATCAAAAGGAGCTATTGCTCGCACTCACTGTTTACCTGATCAACCTGGTACTGTTAAATTACTGTTAATTCCTCATGTTAATTTGGAAGTTATAGAAACAGGAATTGCACCAGAAAAATTTAATATCACAGATAATTTAAAAAAGGAAGTGGAAAATTATCTGGAAGAAAGACGACTATTAGGAATAAAAATTATCTATGATCAACCTAAATATTTAGGAATATGTACCCACACTAAAGTTTCTTTACAAAAAGAATACAAAAATGAAATAGCTAAGAAGGATATAAAGAACAAAATATTAATAGCTTTATATCAATTTCTCAATCCTATTAATGGCTATTTTGAACAACAAGGTTGGCCTTTTAATCACTCTGTGAATAAAGCAGATATTAAGAGATTATTACAAATTATTGAGGGGGTAGGAAAAATAGAATGGATTAAAATATATCCAATAGATCCAATTATCCAAGATGGAAATATCACACAATGGCAGAAACGAGAAAAAGATGAAGAAGAAATTGATTTACAGCCTGATCAATTAATTTGTTCTTGGGATAAGACAACCTTAGATTCTAATGACAATGATAATCCTCAATTAGATTCTGCTCACAAAGTCTATTTTGATTAACTTTTATGATCTAGCAGGATGCACCTTTTATGAGATACTTATGAAATCACAATTGATGAAAAAAAGCATAAGCCTAGCCATTAGCTGAATGCCGAATACTGACAATTTTTTGTAAGTTAGTTAAATCAGGATAACATCTTATGACCATAGCTCAACATAGAGAATATCTCAGTGTACAACTTACACCTATGAGAATCTCAGAAAATGCCCTAGATCAAATTAATATTAATAATAATTATCAATCAGGGGCAATTATCACCACTGATGAAAGTGGAGAATTTAGTAATAAACAGCTAGTTCTCTATCCAGGAGAACCTAGTGAAATGCTAATTCAACTAGAAAATGATAGTACAAAATATAGTTATGCCACCATAGCAATCAGAACAAACATACCTAACTCTTGGTGTAAGTTAATCATCACTGAAGAATTAGAAACTGTTAGTTATAATTTACCGACAAACTCTGATAATTCACCAGAAATCAGACCAAGAATAATAATTTATCCTCACAGTAAAAAGCAGATATTGTTTAGTTGTACTGTACCTGAAGACTTTTTTGAATCTGAGAGAATTTGGCAGTTAGGTCAGTCTGGAAATTTAGATTATGTGTTAGATTATGCGGCAGAAATTAATATTAGTTATGGCTACCAAAATAGACCTATAACTATTTCTGATAGTTCTTCTGATATTCCAGAAATTACCCATGTCAGAACAGAAGAAGTCAATCTTTATATTCGTCCTCGCAGTTTGTACCTCAATTTTTTACCTGACATTTATCGAGAAGTAGATTTTATTGGCCGCTTACTCAAAATTTTTGAAGAGACTTTTGAACCTGCTGTACAAATTTTAGATTCCCTGCATTTGTATTTAGATCCTCGCACAGCACCGGAAGCTCTTTTACCCTTTTTAGCTCATTGGGTAGGTTGGGAATTTATCCCTAATATTACTTCTGATCTTCAACGGTATCTCATTTATCGCGCTTTAGAAATTTATAGTTGGCGTGGTACAAAAAAAGGTTTAAGAGACTATTTACATTTTTACACAGGTTTAGATGATGATTATATTAAGATTCAGGATGTGTTTGCAGAAGGTTTTCAAATCGGTCAAACTCACCTGGGTAGAACTTCTGTTGTCGGAGGAGGAAAACCTTATCATTTTGTTGTGCGGTTGTATCCAGAAAATGCTAATAGTATAGATGAAAAATTAGTGAGGAAAATCATTGAACAAGAAAAACCTGCTTTTTGCACTTATGAACTATATATTAAAGAAAGGTAGCCACTTCATCATATAAAATTAATCTGTAAAACCTTGTAAAATAACCGATAAAATCCTATGACTAAACCCTGGACTCCTCCACAAATAGAACTTTTTCAACGTCTAAAAGTTCAAGACGGTACGTTAATAAATGAACAAAAGTGGAATATTGCTAATGACTATCATCGGCGGCGACAAAATATTCATTATCAATCTCTTAATTTAGGCGGTATTGTTTCTGGTTTAGATGTTAAATTGACATTTAAAGATAATAGTTATTTTCTCATCTTTCAGTCAGGTATTGCCATTGATAGATATGGTAATTGTATTGTGGTAGAAAAAGCTAGAGGAAAGAAAATTAATAGTCAAGTAACACCAGGAGAAAGTAAACTAGTTTATTTTGTCATTAATTATAAAGAACCCACCCTGAAAAATAAAGATGAGGAAATAATTACCGAACAATTTGAAATTAATGAAAGAAGCGCACCACCTGATGAAACAGAATTAGAATTATGTAGAATTAAAATCACATCTAATAGAAATATTGCTATTGCCAAAGATGTGTTTAACCCCCAAGATAATGAATTAGATTTTCGTTATCGTCCTCAAGCAAGATGGCGATCGCATTCTACCATCCGCACTGCTATTTATCAAAATTCAGGCACATGGCAGGAAGTATTTAGCGATGATCTACCTACCTCTAATTTTTCTTATTTATTACAATCTCTAAATCATTTGTATCCATCTTTGCAATCTTTACAAAAAGGAGATTTTCATCAGATAAACTCTTTATTAGATTATGATTTAATTAACCTAACAGATCAACAATTTAATAACTTTAATGATGAAGAAATACGCATTATTGATCATTATTTAGAAGCCGGATCGGTAATTTTAGTCCAACATCTAACAAATGCCATCAATATCCAGAAATTGATGTACAAGAAACAAGAAATTCAACAAAATTTAGCAGAATTAGAAACCATAGATGGTTATGAATATGAGTGCCAAATTCTCTGGGATGAACTACAATCAATTAATCAAACATTAGGACGAGAACTACAACAAATTGCTAATCATTATGATCATAAATTGAACACAGAACTACAATCTTTAGAATACCTAACAAATCACCCTTTACGCACAACTCCATTTTTATTTCATCAACTTCCTAGTATTAATAAACAAGGTATTTCCATATTAACGGATGGAGGTTTAGTCGTATTAATTGGTAATTTACCTTCAGCTTGGGGAATTAATGACAATAGATATTTATCCAGAGATACCATTCGCAACGCCCAAGAATTAGGAATTAATATTTTACATTTTGCAGCACAAAGAAAACAATTAACTCAATTAGCAAAACAATAAGGATAATATGCCACAAATTAATATTATTGATGTTAAGTGCCAACAACCAACATTAATTCCCAGAGAACAACCTGCCATTTTTGATGTAGATGTTAGTAATAATAGTGATGATTATGCTGATATTCAATTACGGTTAAAGGTGAATTTTGAGAACTCCAACCCCTCAGAAAACTGGTATCGTCTGACTCCAGAAGTCAGTAGTTTAATTCCTCCAGGAAGTCTGAGACAATTTTCTATAGAAATTTTTGATACTCCTGAATCTGGCTTTGTTGGAGCAACAAATATTACAGTAGAAGCACTTTCTGTAGCTGCACCAAGTGAACCCAGTAGAGTAGGAATTACTGTCAATGTTCAACCCACAACTCGTCTTGAACCTGTAAAAATAGAGTTGATTACTTCAGAAATTGAACAAGCACCAGATGGAGAATTTAAGATATCTGTCAAACTAGAAAATCCTAACCAGACAAGCGTTGATACTAATTTGAAAATATCAGGTTTAAATATTACTTGGTTGGAAAATAATCAACATATATTATCTCTAAAATTAGAACGCGGAGAACAAAAAATACAGGATTTTTGCTTAAAGTTACCAGGCTATAATCAAGTTGTAGCCAAAGACTATCTATTTACAGTGGAAGCCAGTCATGCAACTCATATAAATAGTGAAAAATCCACTGCTAGTGGTAAATTACTGATTACACCTCAAGGCAGTTTGGATTTAATTGTTAATCCGCAAAAAATACAGGAAATTACTGCTAAGTCATTGAGTAGATTTTGGTTAGCTAATAATATTATTTATCAAGTAATTTTAGCTAACACAAGTAATGTTTACGAAGATGTCAGCATAGCAGAAATTCCCAGTGGGAAGAAACCAGAATGTAATTTTACAGTAATTCCTGAAACCACAACATTAGAACCTGGAAAAATCAAAGATGATGTAGAATTAACGGTAAATACTCAGAGACATTGGCTAGGAAAACCTAAGAAAATCGAGCGAATTATTAAAGCTATTTGGTCCAAAACCCAAGATTTAAAAGTTATTGATGAACAAAAAATTGAATTAGTAATTAAGCCTATTATTCCTTATTGGTTGCAAATAGGAGGAATAGGATTATTATTATGTTTATTTTGGTGGATATTATTTAAACCACCAACAAAGCACGCAAAAGCGGTTAATTCTGTACAGTTTAATGGTACGGGAGAAACTATTATTAGTGGTTCTGATGATCAGACTATCATTAATTGGCGCGTGAGTGGTTTTAATGCTTTTAAATTTTGGGCTAACCCGAAAATTAGCCAAATGGGTTATCAAGATAAAAGTATTCGCAGCGTACGTATTAAACCTGTGGATAATAATTTGGTAGCTGTGGCTTTAGAAAATGGAGAAATGCAAGTTTGGGACTTATTAAGTCATAGTAAAATACCTAAATATTGTTTTTCTGCAACAAAGGATAATCGAGTATTTGGTTTAGAATTTAGTCGTGATTCTCGATATTTATTCAGTGGCCATGGTAGTGGATTAGTCTATCAATGGGATTTACAAAAGATACGTAATTATAATTGTGGCATAAATCAAGATTCTGATAGCACTAAAAATCAGGTACAACCTCTGAAAATTAATCGTATAAATTTTGGGATAGAATCTCTCAAATTAGTAGGTGAAGATAATAGAAATTTAGCGATCGCTGGCCGTTATAATCAATTAGTAATCTGGAATTTTGACAATAATATGATTAAAAAAGTCACATATCCCCAAGGAGGACAAAATAATTATATTACTAGTTTAGCGATCGCCGAATCTCAACCGAATTTATTGTTTACCAGTGACAACCAAGGAAAAATTCACGTTATAGATATAACAGACTGTTTAGAAGGAAATAACTCTACTTGCGGCACAATCAAATATACCTGGGAGAATGTCAATAATGCCAATAATCAACAACCTGTTAATGCTGTAAATAGTCTAGCAGTAAGCGATAATGCTTGTTATTTAGCTGCGGGAACACAGGATGGAAAAGTGATATTTTGGACACTAACTCAAGAACGTAAACTAGTTGGTAAAGGTAAAGAAATTGATCATGGTGATCAAATATCTAGTGTAGATATTAAAATAGTTGGTAATGATGTATTAATTGTCAGTGGTAGTAAAGATAGCTGGGTAAGATTAAAACGAGAAAAAAGATTGTCAGAATCTGGTTGCGCTCAACAGTAAAATCAGCTATAACTAGAATTAGTATTAGTAAGTAATAGATCCCTAACTTCATTCCAGAAATATGGGATCTTAATTACAGAGAATTATATTAATTTTGGTTAACTATTTCAACATCAGTAATTATAGCATTACCAATGATCGTTTTCTCAGGAATATTTTTGAGATTATCACTTAATAAATCTTTCCAGTCTTGCTGTAAATTACTATTTTGGGGGTTATTTTTTAATAATTCAGCGAGACTACTTACCGCAGAATACCAAATACCATTTGTTAAATAAACTGATGGCTGTTGAGTTTTATTGACTTTTGTTAACTCATTCGCAAGAATAGTATTAGGATCGATATCTTGTACCATAGCATTAGCATCTAACTGACGAACCAAAGGAATATTAGGATCAACTCTATGAATTAAACCACTAATTTCTCCGTTTCTTGTTTGTTCACAAAATGTAATATTCCACTTATAAGTATGAGATTCACCAATTTTTAATTCTGGTAAATTTGTTTTATTTGCTATATTCGCAAGATCCAGTATAACTATACCACCTTTATATTTTGTTGGTGGTAATTTTATATTGGCATAATAAATGCGCTTGGGAATTTCATTACCATTTTCATCAAATGTTCTCAACCCAAAAGTTGCAGTTTCAGTAGAATTTTGAGGTAGATAAAATAGCACTGTTGGATGAGGAGAAGTAGTCAATTCTACGTTAGGCTTAGAAAGATTATCAGAACTTTTTACTCCTGAATTTGATACATTAGAAGGTATTAACGCCATAATATTCTCTACAGCTTTATTTTTATCATCACTGCTACAACCACGCACTGCTGCTGAGGTAGTAAATCTACCAGGAGGAGCTTTTACTTTTAGACGATTAAATTTAAACCTTCTTAATCGCGCTAATAAAAAACTCTCACTTTTGTCAATATTACTAGAACCTAATTGGTCTGTTTTAGCTATTGTAGCTGGTAAGATAGTACCCATCATTAATAGTACAAGCGCGAGTACACCTAAATTACCATGAAACTTAGATAATTTCATACACTTTTCCTTTAAGTATTTTAATTTTCTTGTTACCTACTGTCACTTGGATAGAGTTTGACAGAGTGTAAATATAACTACCCAAGGACAATAGAGTCTTCCAAAATATATTATAAAATTTTTGGATATAATTTTTGAGTTTTTCCTTGAGACTGTGTGGCATTTTTTAACAAAGTTTTGCAAAGTTGAGGATCAAATAGAGACTAAAGAGTACCGAAAACGGTATAATCAAACTAGTAGATTTACCAAAACAGTGATGTTATCTCCATCAGGAACAGAAAACCCCAAAATTGAACCAGGAATAGAGTCATCCCTACAACCGATGGGAGATTTAAGTACCATTGTGGGGTATGCTGGAAACATGAATATTCTCAGTAGTGAAATAAAAAGTAACAATTCCGATAGCAATAAACCTGATCGTAATAAATTGTTAAAATTAGCAACAAAAATTTTAGATAACCCACAAATGCAAATTCTGTTAGGAAACCGTGTTTATGAATTGATGCAAGAAGATTTATACTATCAGGAACAACGTAACCTCACATAGAATATACACATAAAATATATGTACTACAAAACAGATGTACTCCAGAAAAACATTAAATCAAGATTAAGTTAATTAAGTGGAGGTAGAAAATGAATGGTAATGATTATGGCATGAATTACGTAACAGCTAACAGATTTTATGTAGAAATTGATAGTACAATTCGTGCATCTTTTACAGAATGTTCAGGTTTAGGAGTAAGTATAGAGAAAGATACATATTTAGAAGGGGGAATGAATAATAAACAGTATATTTTGATGAAAGCAGCCAAATTTAGTGATGTTACTCTTAAACGTGGAATTACAGATGATTTAGAATTTTGGAAGTGGATAAATCAAGTTTTAGATGGTACAAGAAAACGGTATGATGTTGGGATTATTTTATTTAATCAAGCTGGGGAAAGAATGCAAACCTGGAGATTAATACAAGCCATTCCAGTGGGTTGGAAAGCACCATCATTACAAGCAAGTGCTAATAATGTTGCGATAGAAGAATTGAGTTTAGCTTATGAGAGATTGGACGTGAAATAAATTATTATTATTGATAATGAACATCAATAATAATAGAATTAACTTAATTGAATTTATCATATATTTTCACAAGAATCAGGGGAAAATAATGACAGATAATAGAGATACACAATATAATCAAGAAGTACCTTTAGGAATAAAATATCATCTAGGACAGAATTTTCTAGAACAGAATTTTTTATCTCCTAAGTTTATATATCAATTTATATCACCATTAGGAGTGGAATCTCTTAGTCAGGATAAATCTTTCACAGATTTAACAGAATTTAGTCGGACAATAGAGAATAATAATTTAACAGATACTTCTTTAGAGAATACTAATTATAATTATCATCAGTCATTAGAGCAAAATTCTTCTGGAATTGTGCAAACTTCTTTGGAAAAGAATATTAATAAAACTGACATTAATAAACGTCAAATTCCCCAAATTCAAAGTTCTTTAGATAGGAATATTCCTGAAAACGGAATTTCGGAGATTCAAACTTCTGTACAACCAGATATCCCTGAAAATACAAGTTCTGAAATTCAGACTTCCACACAAACAGATATCCCTGAAAATACAAGTTCAGAAACTCAGACTTCCACACAAACAGATATCCCTGAAATTCAAACTTCTGCACAAACAGATATCCCTGAAATTCAAACTTCTGCACAAACAGATATCCCTGAAATTCAAACTTCTGCACAAACAGATATCCCTGAAAATACAAGTTCTGAAATTCAAACTTTTGCAAAAACAGATATCCCTGAAATTCAAACTTCCACACAAACAGATATCCCTGAAATTCAAACTTCTGTACAACCAGATATCCCTGAAAATACAAGTTCTGAAATTCAGACTTCCACACAAACAGATATCCCTGAAAATACAAGTTCTGAAATTCAGACTTCCACACAAACAGATATCCCTGAAATTCAAACTTCTGTACAACCAGATATCCCTGAAAATACAAGTTCTGAAATTCAAACTTCTGCAAAAACAGATATCCCTGAAATTCAAACTTCT
The DNA here is from genome assembly GCF_014696225.1 of Anabaena sp. FACHB-1237. GTDB lineage: Bacteria > Cyanobacteriota > Cyanobacteriia > Cyanobacteriales > Nostocaceae > FACHB-1237. The sequence continues at coordinate 91,534 of NZ_JACJPV010000013.1, forward strand.
GTACAACCAGATATCCCTGAAAATACAAGTTCTGAAATTCAGACTTCCCCAAAAACAGATATCCCTGAAAATACAAGTTCAGAAATTCAGACTTCCACACAAACAGATATCCCTGAAATTCAAACTTCTGTACAACCAGATATCCCTGAAAATACAAGTTCTGAAATTCAGACTTCCCCAAAAACAGAAATTAATAATAATGAAATTAATAATGAATTAGAAACAATTCCTCAACTACCAAAAGTAATACAAAACCTAACTTCAAGCAAAGCATTAGGTTCAAAAAACTCAATTACTCAACAAAACAACATCCTCACATCCAAAAATTTAATCTCAACAAATAGTACAAACAACATCACAATTCAACCAAAAATAACTACCGAAAACTACTATACAAATGATATTATTATGAATAATAATTTTAATAAAAACGGCATTAATCACAGCAATTTTGACTTATTTAAAATTCAGAGAAAAACACTAAATAATAGCCATCATAACCCCACACAACCCCCGCAAAGTCAACAAACATCACTGAGATCATCACCACTAAATAATCAAATTCCCACATCATGGTCAAGTATTGATGAACTAATAACAAATAACCCTATACAAACACAATATAATACTCAAGAACTAAACATAATTGATATACTAGGTATCCAAAGATACTACATAGATTCAGAAAATGAAGAAATTGCAAATAATACCGAAAACCAGTATGATAATAGTTACTATAGCAGTAATAGTAATAGTAATGGTATAGAATCCTTAATAGAAATGGCATCTACGGCATCTAAAAACTATGTACAAAGAAGAGAAAATACACCAACAAGTGATAATAATGCTATTGTATCAGAAAATAGCTCAAATACTACAGAAGATTCTCAAAAAGATACCAAAAATGAAGACTCAAAAAACTTTGAAATACTAGCAAGGGAAATATACAATTTCATCCGACAAAAATTAGAAATAGAAAGAGAGAGAAGTAGAAACTACTATTAAAATTTTTCAAATCCTTTTCAAATTGTCAACTTTTACTATTAAATACCAGGGAGGAAAACCAATTATGTCAGAACTAGTTAAAGCTAAACTCCATTCTATTGACAGTCCTTTCCATGTTGAATTTATGTTCAATCCCAGTCAATTAGATTTCAGTCGTAGCATTAGTTTAGAACAATCTGAAGGTGCTCGCACAGAAAAAGGAATGAACAAAACAAGTTTTAAATATCCAAATCCCTATACATTAACTATTAGTAACATTCTGGTAGAAAATTATGAAAATGGAGCAGGGGTTTCTAACAAAATAGAAGAATTTAAAAAAACTGTAGAATTTGGAGTAGAAAAAAATGGCGTAAAAAGACCTCCCCTCTATATATTTACCTGGGGAAATCAAACTTATTTAAAGTGTTTTGTCAAAACATTAAAATACAAAATCACCTTATTTAAACCTGATGGTACACCAATCAGAGCATTTGTGGATTTAACTCTAGAGGAAATAGATGTAACAGCAGAAAAAGGACCTGGAAATACACCACAACCCCAAACTCCACAACGTCAACAAGATAGTAGAACCAACAGAACTAATACCAAAAAAAGCAAATAGAGCAAATCAACTCTAATCTAGATAATCTAAATTTATTCATCATTATTCATTTTCATTTTTTCCCTTGCATAAACTATCAAATTCATCAAAATTTCTTAGGAATATATGACTAATGCCACTTATGCTGCTAAACCAATTTTAGAGATTGACGGTAAATCTGCACCAGATAAATTAATGGAAGATATTTTACAAATATCTGTAGAAGAAAGTTTACATTTACCAGGAATGTTTACTTTAATCATCAATAATCCTTATTTATCAGGAAGGGAAGATAAGGAGAAAGTATGGAAACATCAAGAACTATTTGAAATGGGTAAAAAGGTTAAAATAGGTTTTGCTCCTGGAAGCACAGAAGAATTTAAAAATGATCAACAAGGCTATATAATTGAGGGAGAAATAACAGGAATAGAAGCACATTTTACTAGTGGTTCTCAAGCACCAATTATTATTCGCGGTTATGATATTTCCCATCGTTTACATCGAGGAAAATATAATCGTTCATTTCAAAATATGACCGATACAGATATTGTTAACAAAATTATAGGAGAAGTAGGGATTTCCGTTGGTAAATTAGACAGTACAAGTATTGCTCATGAATATGCTTTTCAAGAAAACCAAACTAACATGGAATTTTTAAGAGAAAGAGCTGTAAGAAATGGATTTGAATTATTTGTACAAGATGGAAAACTCAATTTCCGTAAACCAAAAGTTGATGATAAATTATCATTAACCTGGTTAACAAATTTGCACAGTTTCCGCGTGAGAGTTACTAGTAGTCAGCAAGTATCAGAAGTAGAAGTAAGAGGTTGGGATTACAGTCAAAAAAAATCTATTGTAGAAACTGCTAAATCAGAAAAAGTTTTAACAACAAATCAACATGGAAAAGGTAGTGAAAAAAGCACAGTTTTTAAAGTTAAACCAAAAATGATTGTGGTTGATCAACCAATATTTAATCCTGGAGAGGCTAAAAATATTGCCCAAGCATTATGTGATGAATTGGGAGGTGAATATATTCATGCTGATGCCAGAGCAGAAGGTAATCCTCAAATTAGACCAGGAAAAGTTATCAAATTAGAAGGAATGGGTAAATATAATGGTGAATATTATGTCACAGAAACCCGTCATCTTTACCATGAAAGACTATACACAACAGAGTTTAGTGTCAGAGGGTTACGCGGTGGAGATATGCTTTCAATTTTATCTCCCAAAACTCAACTACAACCAGCACAAACTTTATTAGTGGGAATAGTTACTAATAATAAAGATCCTAAAAATTGGGGTAGAGTTAAAGTTAAGTTACCCACATTAACAGAAGAACATGAAAGTAATTGGGCAAGAGTTGTCAGTCATGGAATTGGTAATAATCGCGGTAATGATTGTTTACCAGAAATAGGAGATGAAGTATTAGTAGGTTTTGAACATGGAGATATTCATCGTCCTTATATATTAGGTGGAGTGTGGAATGGTAAAGATAAACCTCCAGAAGATGTTAAGGATTCAGTGGATGGAGGAGAAGTAAGACTGAGAACTTTTAAAACCCGTCTTGGCCATGTTCTTCAATTTGTAGAAAAAGTCAAAGGGGCAGTTAAACAAGGTATTCAACTTAAAACTATTCTTGGTCATATTCTTCATTTGAATGATACGGACAAATGTGTTTTAATTAAAACTAATGGAGGTCATCAAGTTCTCTTAGATGACCAAAATAAAAAAGTTGAAATCAAAACTAGTGGAGGTCATACTGTTATTTTAGATGATGTGTCACAAAGTGTGAGCATTAAATCTAATGGAAGTATTAAACTTGATGCTAAAACTACCATAGATATTAATGCTTCTGGACCAATTTCTATTAAAGGTGCAATTATTAAACTCAATTAGGAGATGACTTTTATGGGAAAACCCGCAGCGAGAATTACTGATAGTGTCGCTCATCCTTTACCACCAAAATTAGCCCCTGGCCCTGGGAGTCCTAATGTTTTAATTGGTGGACTACCAGCATGGAGGGGTATGCGACTGGCAGCCGTTGGTGCTTTACAATCTGCTAAACAGGCGGCTGATACAGCAATTAAACTTGCTGAATCTGCAACTCAAGCGGCTTCTGGCACACCAGGTTTTCCCGCCGCTAAAGCTGCTGAAGAAGCTACTAAGGCTTCTGTTGCCGCAAGTATGGGTAGTTTAATTACTAGCAGTGCTGGCGGTGCGGATATTCATATTTGCAGCACTCCCTTACCTATTCCTCCTCACGGTCCAGGAGTGGTAATTGATGGTAGTGCCACTGTCTTAATTAATGGACTTCCCGCTTGTTTTATGGGTTGTACAATTTTAGAGGCTGTTGGTCCGACTAATAAAATTGTTATGGGTTGTACTACAGTTCTCATTGGTTAATTATAGCAGGGAACAGGAAACAGGAAACAGACTTAAAAGTCTTTTAATGTCTGGGTTTTGTCGTCAATTTGTGTATCTCATAAAGCGTGCATACCGCTATATCAAAAAATCAATCTAGGAGTAAACTATCATGGCCAAAGAAAATGTTGTTAAATTATTTAGAAAAGTAAAAACTGATCCTGAATTAAAAGAAAAATTAAATTCTGCCCCTAATTTAGAAGCATTTGTCCAAAAAGCTCAAGAATATGGTTATGATTTTACTTTGGAAGAGTGGCAAGAAGTCACTAGTTTTAAAGTTGAAGAATTAGAGGGTAAATTATCAGAAATTCCGGGAATTTAACCATTAAATTACACTTCTAAACTTCTAATAATTGAAAGTGAACAAATCAAATAATTAAAATAACACAAATAACACAAATAAAAATTGCAATAAATAGGAGTCTATCGTGGTTACTCGTCATTTACAAAGATTTTTGTTTATCCTTCCTAGTCTGCTATTTTTATTTAGCACTTTTAACAGTGCTAAAGCCATTTCTAATAATAGTCCTAATGATGACAAAAATAACAATAATTCTCATCTATCTAACCAAATTTTTATTCCCTATATGGAACAAATTAAAACTCAATTATCACCAGGTTTATTGTTTAGATTACCTTCACAATTTCCTGATCTGAAAAATAGTGCAGCAACACCAGGTAATTATCGGGTTAAAGTATCAGCTTCTTTAGTTAATCCTGGTATGACTGTGAGTATTTTTAACTGTAATTTAGATTCTCAAGCCTGTTTATTAGGTAGTTTTTCTGTTAATTCTCCTAAATCTTTAGGTACTAAAGAAGAATTGACAGAACATAAAAATAATGGCGAACAAGTTAATATTAATCATAAAATTCGCGGTTATTTAATTAATGGACAAAAACAAAAACCACCCTCGGAATTTTCTTCGATTATGTGGGAACAAGATGGGTTAATTTCTAGGGTAAGAATCCGTGAGCAAAATAATGATGAAAAATCTGAAAATATCCTCACGATTGCTACTTCTATGGCTACAGCAACACCAATTAATCAAAATTCAACTAATACAGCTACTAAACCACAAATTACTCAACCAATAAAACCTATTGAACCTATTCAAAAAGATCCTGAACAAGAAATAGACAAAATTGCTTATGTCCCCATTAGATTAATAAAAATCAATGGTAATAATGCTTTAAGTCAAGAACAACTGAATACCGTGCTTCAGAAATATGAAGGAAAATATATTAAAAGAGATGCTTGGGAAAAGCCTCAAGAAATTGCTAAAGATATTAATCAATTTTATCAAGAAAAGGGTTTTATCGCCGCAGCTACACCCGGAAACAATCAAAATATTAGTGATGGCATGATTCAAATTAATGTTACTGAATCTCGGATAGCGGATATTGAAGTTAAAGGAACAACCAAATTAAAATCTTATATAATCAATCGTTTACAAATAGCTAAAGGTGAGCCAGTAAATGCTATTAAAATAGAAGAAAAATTGCGATTACTGTCAGAAGATTCTTTATTTGAGCAAGTTAAGGGTAATTTAAGTTATAATCTCAAAAGTCAGGATGCAGATCAAGATAAAATTCTTGAAGTTACAGTTACAGAAAAACCAGTATTAACTACTAATATCACTGTTGATAATAATTCTCCCGAAAGTGTTGGTTCAGAAAAAATCACTATTGGTGTAAATTACCGCAATTTAGTAGTTATGGGAGATAAAATTTCAGCTAATTATACAAGAACAGTTACAGGAGGACTAAATTTATTTGATCTTGGTTATGAAGTTCCCATTAATTCTAGGGATGGTAAATTACAATTTAGAACAGCATTGAACTTTACAAGAATTACTCAATCTCCTTTTGATGAGTTAAATATTCGCGGAGAAAAACAAATATATGGAGTATTTTATCGTCAGCCCATAGTCAAAAGTTCTCAAGAAGAATTGGCCTTATCTTTGGGTTTTAGTTTGGATAATGGTCGGACTTTTGTATTTGATAAACCTACTGGTTTCGGTTTGGGACCAGATAAAGATGGTTTAACTCGTACCAGTGCAATTGTGTTACGCCAAGATTATAAAAATATTGATAATCAAGGAAAATGGTATTTAGGATCAGAATTTAAAATAGGTACTGGTTTATTTAATCCTACTACTAATAAAGAACCTGTTCCTGATGGATATTTCTTTAGTTGGAATGGTCAAATACAAAGATTACAAAAAATAACTAATACTAATTATTTGGTATTTAAAGCTAATTTACAATTAACACCAGATGGTTTGTTACCTGCCCATCAATTTATTATTGGAGGTGGAGATACTGTCAGAGGTTATCGTCAAAATGTTCGTTCAGGAGATAATGGTTTTTATTTTTCTATTGAAGATAGAATTAGTTTAAATTCTCAATTACAAGTTGTGCCTTTTGTAGATTTTGGTAAGGTTTGGAATGCTTCTCAAAATCCTAATGAATTAGCAAAACAAACTTTATTAATCAGTTCCGGTTTAGGTTTTATTTGGGAACCTTTACCTAATTTGAACCTCCAGGTTGATTATGCCTTTCCTTTTACTACTTTAGATGATAAAGGTGATAATATTCAAGACAATGGTTGGTATTTCTTATTGAATTATAAACCTTAAACTGGTTAGTTATTAGAGGATGTCTGAAAAGTTTGTTTAAAAATCCCCAACAAAACAGGTCGTGATTTCCTAGTTTGTGAAGGTTATTACACGGGAATGGGTCATTAAATTACGTGGCTTGATAACTTAGAAATTGGTGCAACTAAAACCATCAATACTAATATATTAAAAGCTGAGTCTAATACGGGAAGTTGCCAACCACAGTTTTATCAAGTAGACATCAAAGATTTTACACTACGAGACACAAACCAAAATAAACGCGCTGAACTATTTGTAAAAGTCACAGAAGCCAGAGAACCAAAATTACCTGAACCCAAATCACATCAACTGACATTTTTGTACAATGGTCAATCTTTCCGGGCTACCCCAGCAGCGCCGGGGATTTAATTGACAGTCACAACTTGGAACTCCCCAAACTAGAATTTACCGTAAATCAAGAACAACACTGGTTTCCCATTCCACGGATGTACGGGGGGTTCAGTTATTGGTGGGAACAAGAAACACTGATTACCGAGAGTTGGTGTAGGGTTCAGGGCAAAGACACAAAATTACTACACAAGGGATTGAATTGTTGGAAGAAGGATTTGTATAGTTGTGGGAGTTTACTAGAATAGGGGTCTTCTAATAACCTGTATAATGAAAAAGACTGATGTCGGGAGTCAGGGATTGCCGTGCATAGTAATTTACTGTTATCAAAAATTGTGGGGTGTTAAATGGACAATTCAAACATAGAAATTAATGGTAAACCCGGATTAATCTGGGGTAATTTAATTGTTCCTGGTAGTGGTAGATTGAAAATTAAAATTGTTCGTGATTTATTACAAACTAGAAAAAAAGGAGATTCACACCCGGATTCAAGATGTCAAATCTATTGAAATTGCTTCGGGTCCCCTGAGTTGGTTATTGACTTTGGGAATTTTGACTATTCTTTGGGGTGTTGGTATTATTTTAATTGTACTTTACTTGTACACCAAACAAAATTTGTTAATAATTTAACCACCAATCTGAATATTATTGTTTTTTATAAAAAAACCCAGGATGTAGAACAGTTTAGAAATACTGTATTAAGACTTGCACGACAATTTAATTCACCATCTACCAAAACACCACCAAGATTACCAGAGCAAACTACTGTTAGAGAGAAATAATTATGACTACACAAAACACTTTAGAACTGGCTAAACAGGGAGCTACCCAAGCTATTAGCACTTTAATGAATAAGGCATTGGAAACGAAAGGAATCACCACCAAAGTAAATATTTCAGGTGAGAGTATTACCGTGATTGGGGAATCCCAGGAAATCATAGAACAATCATTTTTTGTTGATTATGTGCGTAAGGTCATAGAAAAACTAGAATTACCAGTAAAAAGGCTGTATATTCGTGGACAAATAACTGACAATAAAAACCCTATTTGGAGACAAACTATTAATTTAGAAGCTGAGATACCAAAACCAGTTATTAATACAGAAAATAGTGGAATATCTAAAGCAAAGTTTGATATATTCAAGATTTTAATTCAGTTTAGCGAAATCATCAATACTGCACTTTTAGCAGGAATATTAGGAATATTACTTTTTAATTTATGGTGGCAACCACAGCCCAAAACTGTAGAATGGGAATATAAGATTGAAAGTTTTGAAGATGTTATTTTTGATAGCAGTATGAACCGCATGGGTAATGAAGGATGGGAATTAGTGTTTGCAAGAAGAGCATTAACAGGTGGGGAATATTCCAGTCGGGGGATTTATGAATGTATTTTCAGAAGACCAAAGCAGAAAAGTAATGATAAATCCGAAAACTAATATGAGTTAAAAATCATTCTATGGATGTTGTTACGGAATTTCTCAGTCTGTTTTAAAATTTGATGATTTATTTGGTGATATGCCCTCCCTATTCTTGGAGAAACGTAATAATCTTTGGACTAAACAAATAGCAATATTCAAGAGGTTTTATGGTTAGATATGCAGTGAATAAAAACGGCTTTTTACTAGATGCTGAACGTCAAGAATACAATAATAAAGATGATGCTTATACTTGTTTATTTTGTGGATTACCATTATCCTTTAGAAAAGGATGTATTAAAACGATGAGTAAAACATCTACAACCTTTGAATGTGTTTCCTGTTTTGCTCATGGAAATGGTAAAGATGACAATATAAATTGTATTAGTGATAATTTTGTAAGCAGTAAGAGTGAAAGTGAAACTCATAGAAAAGCTAAGAATGCTGTGACAGATATACTTCAAGAATCAACAAAATTATATTTTCCTCAAGATAATTTTCAGCCGATTCAAGAATTTGTTTATCCTGGAGATTTTAAAAGACGTGCTGATGTAGCCATGACTAGAAATGGTGTAGGATTTGCTAATTTTGAGGAACAAGTTAGCCCTGTACCTTTTGACAATTTTAAAAGTAGATATACGAAGGATAAAAGTAATAAAGTTGGTAATACCTATTTTGCTATTGGTGAGATAGATAGAAATATTAGAACTGGGAATCAAGGTGTTGGTGGTGTTAATTTTTCTCAGGGTTCTCTAGGTTATAGGTGTTTAAATGAATTTGGTATAGTTCATGAGATTCAACAAGTAGTAACCAAACAAAAAATCATTAGATACAGAGATACCAGAAGTAATTTTGAATATAATACAGAGCCTATAAACATTGATAGTTATGTAAGGTTTTATGAAGAAAAAAAGATAGCAGAAAATCATTTTACTCGTCCTACTCCATTTACTACCAATGAAGCCGCCCAACTAATTTATGATTCACTTATTGAACATGAAAAGTTGCTTAAAAACACTACATATATTGATCTACAATCAACTTCTATTATTGGTTCTCGTTCTATAGACCTATCAAATGATGATCAAGATGATGATAGATATGATACCTGTTTATTAAGATTACCATCGGAAAATCTGAAAGAAATTAGATTAGTTTGCAGAACTGATAAGGGGTATGCCGGAGTTATTTTACAATTTGATATTAAATATAAGAAAGCAAAAGTATTATTATTAGATGAAAATGACCCTACTTGGATAGATTTTAAACATCTTTATGTTTCTGAAAAGGATGCTCATTTATGCTTAAATAGTAGTCAATCTAAGTATATAAAGAATGATTCTGTATCTTTAGAAGATTCTACATCATATCTGGAAATAATTTCTGAAACAATTATAGAAATCCCCAGGGATTTTAACCCCATTAATGATTTTAATGATGCACTATTTAGGAAAATCAATCAAATTGATGAACCGCCTATAGTTGAACAAGTAGAATTATTTAATTTCGATAATCCAGTTTTAACTGATAAAATAATATTAGATATTCCTAATCAAGAAAACAAAAGTAGTAATTTTGATTTAGAAGAACCTGTTGATATTCAATGTACACCACAATTAACTGTAATTAATGAAGTTATAGATGAGATAATTAATAAAGTTACCAATGAAGTTATAGATGGTTGGCAACAATGTGGATTACCTGATATCTACGATTATTCCTTAGTAGATGAAGGTGATAGGGTAAAGAGTGCTGTTGAAGCTGATAAATATGGAATTGTGGTTTCTAAAAAAACTCAGACTCCTCCGGGAATAGCTCCATATAAAAAAATTACTGTTCAGTGGGATAATGGAGAAGTATCTCATCCTTACCCACAACAATTAATAAGATTAGTAAATACAGAATAGTAAAAATATGGAATTTATCTTTGTTTACGTTACTTGTAAAGACCGTGCCGAGGCTCTTAACATAGGTAAAGCCGTAGTAGAAGCCCGTCTTGCTGCCTGTGCCAACATAATTGACGGTATGGATATTATTTATTGGTGGAATAGTGAATTACAAGTAGAAAAAGAAGCCATTTTAATTATGAAATCCCGTCGTGATTTATTTGCAGAACTAACGGAAAAAGTAAAATCAGTGCATTCTTATGAAGCACCTTGTGTGGTGGCTTTACCAATTGAACAAGGAAATCAGGATTACCTAAATTGGTTAATGGCAGAAACTAAGGGTACAGGCTGATTGGTAAACCTGATAGTGGTTTTGCAACATTCAAGTTATGGAAAAACTTTTTTGTCAAGTTTATCTTGATCAGAACCTTTCTCATCTACATCATAAATCAGATAGATGCGGGGACTGATAGTGTTTTTTGACTGACTGTGAAGCATAGCCGAAACGTTGTTAAATACAAGTGCATTGAAAATGGAAATTGCAAAGTTATTAGAAGAGTTGAGCGATTTAACTGGTACAGATATTTGCGGTGGGTTACATCCAGGGGAACTACCACCGCCTGACTCACTCCCTCCAGGGTCTGCTATTTTATTACCACCTGTTATAACCCACATTCCGCACCCTGGGGTGTCACATGGTATTATCACTTAATTTTCTCTTGATTTTTGGATATAAATTATGCCTTACTGGCATCCTACATACGTTAATTTTCTGAGAATTAGTATACAATACAACCTCATTTTATCATAAAAAATGGTAAAAACCGATTGTGACAGTTGAGGGTGCGGAAGATAGGTTCAAATGTCACAATCGGTAATTATGGCTAACGCCAGGCTCCGCTATCGGATTTTTCAATACCTCAAAGAATATGTTTTTAGGACTTACGCACTGTACAAATTCACCATGATGTGAATGAACGAAAATCCGTCGTTTCAGGCTTTTGGCGATTAACTTCTGATCAGTAGCAATGCTCACGGCAAGGGAAGCTATCACTCAAAAATCATCAAAAAATCACGTTAAAATGCCCGAAACCCATAGTCCATATTTAGTTGATTATGTCAATGCGTAAGTCCTAGTTTTATACAAAAGTATGGAAATTTTAGATAGCGATCGCTTGTTCTAAGCTGTTACGCAACTAAATTGTATAATCCTAAAATGATTAAATCTTCTGGGGTGGGCATCTTACCCGCCATACTTATACAAATTAAATATACTCAAGACGGCTTAATTATCTGATTCTACAGGTATTGTTTTAGCATTGCTAAGTCTCTACTACCTCCTGGCGTTGCTGAATTTGGGTATGATTATGATATTTATTTCGCGCATTAGCGAAGCGAAACAATTGCGTTAGGCGCAAAGGCACAAACTTTCAAATTTTGAATTTGTCAATTTCATACCTGAGTTCAGCAACGCCTAACTCCTAAACCTAGAGCTTATTACCACACTCAGCACAGAAATTGTGATGAGGGGCATTTTTTGTACCACAATGGTTACAAGTCACTGGTTCAACTGCTTCTGTTCGTGCAGGTTTAGCTAGTCCAAACATCTGTGCATTGCTTCTGCCAGGTGCTACCATAGGATAACAGTTTTCATTGCGAGTAACAGCTACGTCTACAATTACAGGTCCGTTATGTGCTAACATTTCCGCAATTTTATCGGCTAACTCTTCCCGATGGCGAATAACAATACCTTTTATACCGTAAGCCTGCGCTAATAATTCAATATCAGGCATTCCTACTTCCATATTAGAACAGGAATAACGCTCACCATAAAAGGCTTCTTGCCATTGTCGCACCATTCCCTGCCAACCATTGTTTAAAATAACGGTCTTGACATTTATTTGATATTGTGCTAGTGTTCCCAATTCCTGTAAACACATTTGAAAACTAGCATCACCACTAATACAGATGACTTCATCATTAGGAAATGCTACCTTTGCCCCCATGGCCGCAGGTACGCCAAAACCCATTGTTCCTAAACCGGCGCTAGAAATCCAGCGTCGTGGTCCATTTTTCAGGAATTGGGCTGCCCACATTTGATGTTGACCTACATCAGTAGTATAAAAGGCCTGTGGTGCTTGTTTGCCAACTTCTACAATTACTTCTTGGGGAGAAATGCTATCGGGATATTGGGGTACAGTTAAGGGATAATCTTGTTTCCAAAGGTTAATCAGGTTTAACCATTCTTGGTTTTGTATGGTTACTACTTTACTATTTGCGTCTTGACATCGCTTTAGTAAGTCTTGTAAAACGTTCTTCACATCTCCCACGATGGGAACATCAGGAACTCGGTTTTTACCAACTTCAGCCGGGTCAATATCTATATGAATGACTTTAGCATGGGAAGCAAATTCATCTAATTTCCCTGTGACGCGATCATCAAATCTTGCACCAATGCAAATTAATAAATCACAGTCAGTTACAGCAAAGTTGGCATAGGCTGTACCGTGCATTCCCAACATTCCTAATGATAAAGGATGATGCTCGTCAAATGCACCTATACCCATTAAAGTTGTAGTAACAGGTATATTAAATAACTCTGCTAATTGCTTGACTTCTTCGTGGGCGTTAGCAGCGATCGCTCCCCCACCCACATATAATAAAGGTCTTCTGCTTTCTCTAATTAATTGAATTGCCGCATTAATTTGTCGGGGATTTCCCTTAACTGTGGGACGATATCCCGGTAATTTAATTGACCCTGGCTCTACTGGTATATAATCAAATTGTTCTAAAGCCACATCTTTAGGTACATCAATTAATACAGGTCCAGGTCTGCCTGTACTAGCGATATGAAATGCTTCCGCCACAATTCGCGCCATATCTTTGGGATCACGAACTACATAAGAATGCTTGACAATGGGTAAAGTAATACCATAGATATCCGTTTCTTGGAAAGCGTCAGTACCAATAGCTGCTCTGGGTACTTGCCCAGTAACGATGATCATCGGTATCGAGTCCATGTAAGCTGTAGCAATACCTGTTACTAAATTAGTCGCACCCGGTCCAGAAGTGCCAAAACACACACCTACTTTACCTGTAGCACGAGCATAACCATCCGCAGCGTGACTAGCACCCTGTTCATGTCTGACGAGGATGTGCTTAATAGTACCTGTTTCTTCTACTTTATAAAGGTCATCATAAATAGGGAGAATAGCGCCTCCCGGATATCCGAAAATATACTCAACACCATGACGTAACAAACTATCCAACAACGCAAAACCGCCAGAAGCGCGTTGATGAGTAGATGCAGATGCGATCGCAGAGCTTTTGTGATTTACTGATTGTGGGGTAGTAATTTGAGAGGAGGAGCGCACGGTTAACCTCAAAATATAACTAAAAGTTAAGGCTGAAAATCTATAGTGGAACTGAATTTTAATTTAATTTTAGGCTATTTTGATTTATTTTCACTAAAATTAACTTATTCTGATAATTCTTAGGTGTGGAAGATGTAATCTGAATTGTTTCTTCAGTCTGAATTATACCAGAGAAAGTATAGAATCGCAATATTACTATCACAATTTACAAATCCTGACTCCCAGTTAGGGTTTAGCAGTGCTAAACCCCTACTAAATTAAATTATGTCTTTAGGACTTACGCATTGACAAAAAACATTATCTATGTATTCTAGATCATGCGATCGCTATTAAGATTAGCAAAAATATGCTCACGTACAACTAAAGTAAACAGATTCCTCTGTACTTCATACCAGTTG
>NZ_JACJPV010000014.1 GCF_014696225.1 Anabaena sp. FACHB-1237
ATAGGGATCTAAATGCCGCAATTAATTTATCGCGTCTGGCTAAGGCGTGTAAGTCTACTGAGGGATAACCGCTCCCATGCTCCCATTGAAGTAGAAAGTAAAGTCTAGTTTTGTCTAGGTTTTATATAGCAGTCAATAAACAATAGATAAAACAATAGTTGACATTATTGATATTTTGTTGTTTGATGTGGATCTGTATTAATTATTGGATGTTTCTCAACCATAGAGTTTTTAAATAGTTTTCAGTAGTTGAAGAAAATTCAAATTTGGATTCAAAACCTATCCACACCAAATTACGATAGAGTACGGAATATAAACTGCTGATAACTAAATATTAAATTCCTGCACCATCTAAAAATTCTTGTATGGTTTTGTCTCTGATATTACAAGCGGGTGCTTGATAATATCCTTGATGTTTTAATTGTTCATCTAAGATATCCATAGCAGTGACTAAAACAGGAGTTTTACTATTTGACCGTATATCTTTAAGCTCTTGAAGTTGCGCTTCTAAGGCTTCAATACGATCTACTAAAGTGCGGATGACTTGAGCTTCAGAGTCAGGTAAATTATTATGTTCTAGGGGAGCAACACGCACTCCAGAACGGTGAATAATGCGGCCAGGAATACCAACTACTGTACAACTCGAAGGTACGTCTCGCAAAACTACTGAACCCGCACCAATGCGGACATTATCACCTATTTGAATGTTTCCTAAAACTTTTGCACCTGCGCCAACCACGACATTTTCCCCTAAAGTGGGGTGACGTTTACCACTTTCTTTACCAGTACCTCCAAGAGTGACACCTTGATAGATAAGCGCGTAGTCACCAACTATGGCGGTTTCACCAATAACTACACCCATACCATGATCAATAAATACACCTTTACCAATAACTGCGCCGGGGTGAATTTCTATACCTGTGAAAAAGCGGGCGATATGAGAAATTAAGCGGGGTATGAAAGGAATACCAATTTTCCGCAATGAGTGAGCCAGTCTATGGAAGAGGAGAGCTTGTAAGCCAGGATAACAGAATAATACTTCTAACCAATTACGGGCGGCTGGATCACGTTCAAAAATGATGCGGAAGTCTGTTTTAAGTGTAGATAGCATCGAGATAGTAACCTTGTTAGGTAAAACGAGTTACACTTTTAATTTTATCGCAAGTTGGTAAGAATAGGAGTCAGGAGTTCAAGGAGTCAGTAGGGGTAAAACAGTGCTAAACCCTTTCACGAGTCAGAATAAACAATTTTCTCGCTGCTCCTTGCTTGCTACTCACTTTGTTTTACAGTTAAAGTATTGTATTTGAGTACCTGTCAAATCAATTGTACCTACCCAGATCCGATAAGTGCCTTTTTTCCATTGGCGATCGCTTACACTAGGATCTGCAATTTTACCATTATCATCACCACAGCCAATAGTTTCCTAATCTGGATGTTGCACAAATAATACAGTAACAGTATCTGCTTTGTGATGTGAGATCCTCGAATATTTTCTAATTTGAGGATCGCTGTTTTTAATCATTAAAATGGAACAATAGGCCACCTTTGAGTATTTCTGGTGTGCTACTATAACTGCTTATGGTAAACGATCGCAAATTTTCAAATAGTGGTTTACCTAACACTTCTAAAAATTTGAGTATAGGTAATTCTTGTTCTAGTATATCTTGACTTTTTTGCCAATCAATATAAATATATCCTTGGTTAGAAGCAGGTAACATTTTCATACTTTTGATAAATTCCTGATTTTCTAGTAGGGTTTTTTTGTCTTTACTAGTAACTTGACTTGTGATTTTTTGCAGTGTTTTTAAGTCAGAAGTGAAAATTTCATAATTATCTATTGTGGTATGTAAACCTCTAATATTTGTATTTACATTAGTAGATTCATCTTGGTTATTTGTAGCAGTCAGTTCATCCCATACAGAAATTTTTTGTTGTCCTAAATTTAACGAATTTACATTTAAACCTAGATCATTAGCAATTTCATTTAACCTAGTAATTCCTAATGATAGCTGGGGATTTTTTTCTACTACAAATATCCAGGAATTTGGTAATAATGCGATCGCATATTCACCGGATATTGCTGGAAATATATCTTGATCAAAATTTACTTGCAATGCTGTTTGAATTTTTTGTAAAGATGGTAAAAAACTAGCAGTAATATTTTCCTTATCTCCATAAATACTAGTTATTAATTCCTGGGATAATTGAGAGATATCGCTCTTACCTAAATTACTTAAATTGCTACTTTTAATCACTAATTTTGCTGTTTCAGGAATATATTTTAATATTGCTGATGATGAAGAATTAGCTAAAGATGCAGAAGTTATATTTACTTTCTTTGTATTTCTCACAAATGTACTTTCTGCTAATAAACTTTGATTATTTATTACTAAAGATAGTAATTCATGATCGTAATTTCCATGATATTCTAAACCTTGTAATTTGGCTAAATTTGGTAAGTTGAAAAAAGCGATCGCTAAAGCATTTTCAGGTAGCTCTTTAATAGACTTTTGATATGCTAAATAACTAGCTAAATTCAAATCCGATACCTGTAAATTATTAATAGCTTCTTTAATTACTCTTACATCATTAGCCAATAACAGAAAATCATTAACCACAGCACCAGCTAAAGGTTTTTTAATCTTCACTGGTAGTGATGTTTCAGGAGTATCATAAATTACTTTTATTCCCTTATAATGAGCAATTTCTAAATTTGTTCCTGATAAAGCTCTTTGGGAAAATAGTAACTCCAAAAATTCCCGACTTCTATCTACTTTTGCAGTGGATATAGCCATTAAATAACCTGGTTGTAAGCCATTTTCAGGATTACGATCTAAGTCTATATTGGTAATAGACAAGGTAATTTCATCATTTAACCAAGACTGAATATCTTGGAGATAGTCTATATTATTTTCTGGGAAAATTAATTTTTTAATTTGCGAAAATTCTGCGATTTTTGTTGATTTCTGAAAATCATCATAGTTTCCTAATAAAGATACTGTTGCTGGTGCTAATTTTGATATAAATATAGCTGCACTAGGTTGTGATTTATTAACCACTATATTAATTGAATTTTTGGGAAAAACGTAAAATCCAATAATACTAATAACTAACACTACGATAATACATCCTAATAAACGAAAAACAAAATTTTCACTCTTCTCTTGGTTTTTGTTTTGACTTTTTAGCTGATTATTTGATTGTTTTTTCATTTGACTTTTTTACTTCCACTTTATCATCTCAAATTATGATTTTTATTTTACTATTAATGTAAGCTATTTATAAAAGTAGCAACAGAAAATAAATTTATCCCTATTATATACTAGGGTGTATTATGTGTAAATAGCAACTTATTATCAGCGATAATAAATACATTTATAAGTAATTAAATGTAGATAACCGCAGATGATTTTGTACTTGATTAGATGAAAAAATGTTGCTACTTTAGGCAAACAATCCTATAATTTTGACAATATTTCCATTCTATTTACATTCACAATAAAGTTGATGACTTCTCAAACCTTCTCTCAAATTAGCGTCACCGAATTAGCTGAATACTTAAAAACAAATGATGGTACAATTCAACTGATAGATGTGCGTGAACCTCAAGAATTGGCACTATCACGTTTACCAGGTTTTGTCAATCTTCCCTTGAGTGAATTTTCTCAATGGAGTGAAAACATATTTACTCAGTTTGATATGAATGCAGAAACGTTTGTTCTATGTCATCATGGAATGCGTTCTGCTCAAATGTGTCAATGGTTAGTAGATCAAGGATTTACCAAGGTAAAAAATATTATAGGTGGAATATCAGAATATTCTATTAGAGTAGATCCGACAATTCCTCAGTATTAGAGTTGTCAATTTTTAATCAATTCTTAATTGTTATGACTACTTATAATTACTTTTCATTTTGTTAATTATATATGGCGATCGCTACGCTAGGCTATCAGCGATGTAACGGAATGAAAAGGTTATTTTGTAGTAAAACTTACAACAAATTTTCTCATCAATGAGATAGAATCTTAGATAAGTTAGATAACATAGGAATTAACCCTATTTTATCATTCATTATTGGATAATTTTTCTTTAGCTGTGTGAGTATCAATAAGTACATAATATTTCCCCAGCTAGGAAGTTGTAAACGAACCTAAATGTAGTATAAATAATTTATAATCTGGGATTAATTAATAATTAACCTTTTTGTGGTGTAAACCACGAATTTTTAACAACCTTTAATAAACCTTTGAAAAAAATTTGTCGTCAGCACAAACATAACCTATGCAAGTCCAGTTAACTAATCGCCAACAACATATACTTTGGGCAACTATACGTCATTACATTGCTACTGCTGAACCTGTAGGCTCTAAAGCTCTAATTGAAGAATTTGATTTAGGTATTAGCTCTGCTACTATACGTAACGTGATGGGAATGTTAGAAAAATCGGGTTTATTGTATCAACCCCATACTTCTGCGGGTAGGATTCCCTCTGATTCAGGTTATCGTATTTATGTAGATCAATTAATTACGCCATCAGATATTTTAGCGAAAGAAGTAGAAGCGACATTACAACAGCGTTTACACTGGGAAGATTGGAGTTTGGAAGCATTGTTGCAAGGTGCAGCACAAATTCTAGCTACTTTAAGTGGTTGTATTACATTAATTACGATGCCACAACTAAATACAGCGAAATTGCGCCATTTGCAATTAGTTCAAATGGAACCAGGCAAAATCATGTTAATTATGGTGACAGATAATTATGAGACATATTCTAAACTAATGGATGTATGTCTGATATCCTCAGAAGAGGAATTAGAAGCAGAGGTAATTGATCATCAATTACAGATAGTTTCTAACTTTTTGAATAGTCAATTAAAAGGACAAAGTTTATTAGAATTAGCGGCGATTGATTGGAGTAAAATAGATCAAGAATTTCAAATTTATGGAGAATTTTTAAAGAATTCTTTGGTAGAATTAACTCGTCGAGCGATCGCTCCCACAACAACACAAATGATGGTACGTGGAGTCGGGGAAGTTTTAAGAAAACCGGAATTTTCCCAAGTTCAACAAGTACAAAATATCATGCAATTGCTAGAAGAAGAACAGGAACAATTATGGAGATTAATTTTTGCAAGTTCAGAAATAGAAGATAGCAGTAAACTAAAAGTTACAGTAAGAATTGGTGCAGAAAACCCTCTAGAACCTCTAAAAAGTTATAGTTTAATATCCTCTAATTATCGTCGGGGATCTATACCTGTGGGAAGTGTGGGAGTTTTGGGACCAACTAGGTTAGACTATGAAAATGCGATCGCTCTAGTTGCAGCAGCAGCAGATTATCTTTCAGAAGCGTTTAGTTAGCTGTTATTAATTAGCTATTAGCACCCCATACCCTTTGAGAATATATGTTAAGAAAAATTACATTTGGTGTATTATGGATAGGATTTATTTCCTATGCTTTTGTATTTGCACCTCCTGAAGATCCCCATACCTTCGAGTTAATTAAAAACCTGTCCACTGGAAACTGGCAAAATATTAATCCCATCATTATTGCCTTATTTAATATTATGGGAATTTGGCCATTTATCTACAGTACAATAGTGTTTATTGATGGTAGAAATCAAAAAATTCCTGCTTGGCCATTTGCTACAGCGTCCTTTGCTTTAGGTGCATTTGCATTATTACCCTATTTAGCATTGAGATCAGAAAATCGAGAATTTACAGGTCAAAAAAATCTGTTTTTAACAATACTTGATTCTCGCATTTTGGCTATTTTATTAACATTAACATCCCTAGGAACATTAAGTTTAGCATTTTCAGGAGACTGGAGTAATTTTTGGCAACAATGGCACAACAATAGATTTATTCATGTCATGACTTTAGATTTTATCATGTTGAGTCTCTTATTTCCTACATTAGTAACAGATGATCTGGCAAAAAGAGACTTTAAAAATAAAGAAATGACACAAAAAATCATTTCTCAATTGTCATTAATTCCCTTTGTTGGAGCTTTAATATATTTGTGTTTGCGTCCACAAATAACGTCCAGCAAATAACATTACATTTACTTTAACCTACTTTAACCAAGGACGGGTAATTTGTTCTAACTGCATTAACTCATCATCCGTCATTGTCCAACCTAAAGCGCCAACGTTTTGTTGAACCTGTGCAGCATTTTTTACTCCAGCAATGGGAATAACATTACCTTGAGCAATTAACCAGTTTAAAGCAACTTGGGCAGGAGTGCGTTGATATCTTTCACCAATTGCTTGCAATAATGATAACACTGGAGAAATCTTTTGTAATCCATCTTGACTAAATCGCGGATCTATGCTCCTTGCTCCCGTAGGTTTGTCGGATGCGGTATATTTACCTGTTAATAATCCCTGAGCCAAAGGACTGTAGGCTAAAATTGTTACATTTAAATCACGGGCTTTTTGGAAAATACCATTACTTTCAATTTGTCTAGTAAGTAAAGAATAACGGACTTGGTTCACAGCTAAAGGTATTCCTCTAGCCTGTAATATCTGATATACTTCTTCCATTTGTGATGCCGAATAATTACTGACACCAATTGCACCTATGCGTCCTTTTTGGACTTCATCAGCCAAAGTATTCATTAATGTTTCTTGACTAAGAAAAAACGCAAACGGCCAATGAACTTGATATAATTCAACTCTTTCAACTTGTAAACGTTGCAAACTAGCTGTTAATGCTTCAGAAACAGAATTGCCATCCCAACGCCAAGGTAATGGTCCAAACTTAGTAGCAATTTGCACATTTTGGGATGTTTGTTTCATAAACTTTCCTAAAAATTGTTCAGAAAGTCCTAACCCATAAACTTCCGCAGTGTCAAAAAAAGTTACTCCAGCATCTAAAGCCTTAGTAAAAGCTGCGTATAGTTCGTTTTCTCCGTAATTATCGCCATAATTCCAGAATAGTTTATCACCCCAAGCCCATGTTCCTAAACAAAGTTGGTTAACAGTAATGCCGTTTTTTCCCAGAGTAGTAGTTTGCACAGTGGTAAGATTTTAGTGTAATAGATAGTAGTTGAGCTTTAGCTTTAATAGTAGCGATTCGACCAGATTTATCTTGCTTTTGCGATAAAGATAGTCCTTCCTCATCAAATATATTATAACAGGTTTTTTTGATGTTCAGATCCCAAGAAATCGGGTATATTTTAACTGATAAAACTTGTACCTGGTATACTACCTTTTAGTTTTTAAGAATCATCAAGTATAAACTTATGAATCAAGTTATGAATCAAGTATATCCAGTTATTTGGCAGAATAATTCTGTATTATTAATTGATCAAACTCGCTTACCTAATGAATATACATTAGTTGAGATTAATCGTAGTGAGGATATGGCAGAAGCAATTAAAAATATGATTGTTAGAGGTGCGCCAGCAATAGGTGTAGCAGCAGGATATGGAATTTATTTAGGTGCAAGAGAAATAGAGACAAGCGATCGCTCACAATTTCTGGTTAAACTAGAAGAAACCGCTAAATTACTGCGTGCTACCCGTCCAACTGCGGTAAACTTATTTTGGGCAATTAGTAGAATGTTAAAAACTGCCTACGAGACAGTAGGGAAAGTATCAGAGATTCAACAAGCACTCTTAGCCACCGCCCAAGCCATACACGCCGAAGATATTAAAACCTGTAAAGCCATCGGAGATCACGGTTTAGCAGCATTACCAAGCAAACCAGATAAATTAATTATTCTTACCCATTGTAACGCCGGAGCTTTAGCAACCGCAGGATATGGTACAGCATTAGGGGTAGTGCGTTCCGCTTGGAGTGCTGGAAGATTAGCTAGAGTATATGCAGATGAAACTAGACCGCGTTTACAAGGGGCAAAACTGACAGCGTGGGAATGTGTCCAGGAACGAATACCAGTCACTCTTATTACTGATAATATGGCTGCTCACTGTATGAAGCAGGGTTTGATAGATGCTGTAGTTGTAGGTGCAGATCGTATTGCAGCTAATGGTGATACAGCGAATAAGATTGGTACTTATAGTTTAGCTATAGTTGCTAAAGCCCATAATATTCCGTTTTTTGTGGCTGCACCTTTATCCACAGTTGATTTTGAACTCACAGAAGGTAGTCAGATACCCATAGAAGAGCGTCATCCTGGCGAAATTTATCAAGTTGGTGATACTATTTTGACACCGCCGGGCGTGGAATTTTATAATCCGGCTTTTGATGTGACACCAGCAGCATTAATTACTGCTATTATTACTGAGAATGGGGCTTTTGCTCCCCAGGAGTTGTATAAGGCGAATGGAGGTAACAATAACTAACTACACCTCGCACAGACTAAAAATCTAGGTTGGGTAGAACTAAGTGAAACCCAACCCACAATTAGTTATACTGTAACCATTTCCTGTACTAAATTAGGTGGTGCTGGATCAAAATGTAAAACCATAATTTGTTCTGGACGCAACCCAACAGATTGATATGTTTGTCCATTACTATCACTAAATTCTACTTCAAACGCAGCACCATCAGCTAATAATTCAACTATTGTACCAACTTGACCACGTAACAAGTTATATTCAGGTAAGTCAACTGTTAATGCTACTACGTCTAGTAGATCGAGTGCAGTAATTTTACTCATTTTCTATAATCTCCATGTATTTTTATACTAAAGGATAACAGGAAGTTAAGCTGGGAATTTCAGAACCAGATTTAATAATCCAACCAGTGCGAATAGTTGCAGTTCTATTGTGCCATTCCAGAGTAAAGTCTAGTGTGTAGCGTTGTCCATATTCATCATACCTATTCAAACTAACTTCTTGAGTTTTTACTTTTTCTAAAATAATTTGGCGTAATTCCTCAGCATTTTCAGCAGTCATACCTAAAATGGATGAAAATTGTCCATTAAATAATTATTGTCCATTTTAAAGAATTACTGTCCAATTTTTATTCACCGCTAAAATCTTTACTCATGAATGGTTTTGGCGATTTTGCTTTTAATTATATCTTATCCTTATTTTTAAAGCAAATGATGTCACAAATATTGTAAAATATTAAATTAAATGATGACATAATTTTTAGAGGTGAGCTTATGCCCAAAAAGCCTATAAATAAAGCCTTTCCAGGATTCGAGACTGAAGAGGAGGATGGGGCGGAAGACAAAAACCTGCTTGTTAATGAAGATTCTCCAGAGTATCTCAAAAAGGTGGAATTGATTGATGCCATTCGTCAAGCACCTGACAAGGTAGCTCGTAAGAATGCGATCGCAGATGCAGCGAAAGCTCTGGGGAAAAGCACTAGAACTATTAAGCGCATGATCGAGAAAGTGGAACAGGTAGGAGTAGCCACTTTAGCTGTTGGACGTAAAGACAAAGGACAATATCGTATTTCTAAGGAGTGGCATGATTTTATTATTAGCCTTCATCAGTGGGGTAATAGAGAAGGTTCTCGGATCAATCACCATCAGATTTTTGGATATTTAAAAGCCTTGGCTTCACAAGGAGAGAAACTACGAGATAAGAAACATCATGAGAAATTTAAGGGATATTCTCAAGTAAGGGAAGACCTAATATTAGGTAAACACCCTTCTCATGTCACTGTTTATAAAGTGATCAACTCCTATTTAGAAGCTAAACATAAAAAAGTTCGTCATCCAGGTTCACCGATAGAAGGGCAAATTCTACAAACAACTGATGGTATTTTAGAAATCACCCACAGTAACCAAATTTGGCAAATAGACCATATTAAATTAGATATTTTGTTAGTTGACGAAGAAGACCATACAGTAATTGGTCGTCCATACATCACCTTGGTTATGGATAGTTATTCTGGTTGTGTCACAGGTTTTTATCTGGGTTTTGAAGCTGCTGGTTCTCATGAAGTCGGTTTAGCTCTGCGTCATGGAATTTTACCAAAGCATTATGGACAAGAGTACGAACTTGAAAAAACATGGGAGATTTGTGGAATACCTGAATATATAATGACAGACCGTGCGAAGGAATTTAAGTCTGAACATTTAAGACAAATTTCCTTACAGTTAGGTTTTATACGGCGGTTACGTGCTTTCCCATCAGCAGGTGGTTTAATTGAGTCTATTTTTGACAAAATTAATAAAGAAATTCTGTCTTTGTATGGTGGATACACTGGATCAAGTATTGAGGAACGTCCTCCTGAAGCTGAAAAAACTGCCTGTCTGACCCTGGATAAACTAGAGAAAATATTGGTGAAATATTTTGTAGATCACTATCATTGTGATGATTATCCAAGAGTAAAAAATCAAAAACGTATTGAGCGATGGAAATCTAGTTTTTTACTGGAAGAACCTGAACTTATTGATGAGCGTGAACTAGATATTTGTTTAATGAAAGTTGCCATACGCAATGTGGAAAAATATGGTTCTGTTAATTTTCAAGGTTGGGTGTATGAAGGAGATTGTTTATTAGATTATGAAGGTAAGCAAGTTTCTTTAAGATATGATAAGCGAAATATTACCACAGTTTTGGCTTACTCTCACCCTATCAATGGCGAACCTGGAAAGTTTATTGGTATTATCCAAGCTAAAAATTGCAAACGAGAAAGGATGTCTCTAGCCGAGTTAAATTATACCAAGAAAATATTGCGTGAATCTGGTAAATACGTGGATAATTCATCTATTTTAAACGAGCGGTTATCTAGATTTGAGGATGTTGAACAAAATCGCAAGGAGAGACGTAGACAACGTGTCACAAACGAACTTAGCCCATGCTGATCTAGAATTTAAGCAGCAGTCTAATACCAGTTCCCAACTAGTTGAGGAGTTACGGCGATCGCCATCCCATTCAATAACATCGGCTGAAGTTGAACGGATTGGTACAGCTAACACTTACCTTCCCTTAGACCGCGATACGGAATTGTTTGACTGTTATGTGCTGCGTGTTATGCAGAACAGCCATATCATAGATTGGAGTGGCAGTTTCAATCCACTGTGGGGTGCGAGTGCCACAAGCTGCGTTTGCTTTCAGAGTGTCCCTTTTGCAAAGAGCGTTTTCCTATTCCTGCTTTGTGGGAACAGGGAGAATGCAACAAGTGTCATGCGCCTTTTAGAAGTATGAAAAAGCGACAAAAATCTTACTAAGTAATGCTTTAATTAGGTTTTTCTCGCTGTAAGGTATAATGAAGTGCGCTCGCATCTCTGGATGAAGGTAAATCTGTGATTCCTGTGTGGTTAGATATTATTTATCAGGAGTTACAAAAAAATTAAAAGCTCAAATAAACCGAATTAGTGCATTTACTTGTATATAATAACGATAAGCTATTTAAGTATTTCATATCAGCTTATCTACCTGATTGAGAAAGATGAGAAGTAAAGTTAAAAAGGAGTCTTGTTAGTAATGAGAATTAATAGCTTAGATGATCTAGATAGACTGGAATCTAAAATAGGTCAGCATCTCAGAAAATTTAAACTAGGGGATATTTTACACTCTTTACATTCTAAACGAGAACAAATAGAGCCTTTTATAATAGCAGAATTAGCTTTATTTGCTATTAGATATTGCTCGCCAAGCAAGAAGAATATACAACTAAAAAAGAATATACGATCTGAACAATTAACATATTTATGTAAATTAGTTGGGCAATATCTCAGCACAGATCCTATTGCTTTGGATCAAACCCTAAAGGATGAATTCATTGAGTCTAATCCTATATTTCTGCTTTTCAGAATTGCAAATAAACAATTTCCATTTCGAGTTTACCCCTATAGCCAGTTTTCTAGACCAATATTAATATATTATGAAATTCCTGCTGCTTTAAATGTTAATCAAGAAATTCATAAATCTTTTGACATTATTCAGGAGTTTCAAAATCTTAATGGTGTATCTATTCCTGAGTTTACTAACTTTCTATTTGTACTACTGTCATATTTAAAAGTTTATTCGACTTTTTCTCTGGATGATATATTACGTCAGGCACGATCAAATGGAATTAATATACCTGACGATAAAGGTATATCTATTATCATGAGCCAATTGGCAGGAGATCAAAATAAGTTAATTAATCTTTATCGAAAACGGCAAACTAAAGACCGCCGATTTAAAATGTATGATTTAAGTCCTTTTTTTGAGTTGCCTGTAGTTTATCCTTGTACAAATAGAGGCTTTAACGATTTTGGTAATGATATTATAAGCTCGCCCATTCCTGATTTAATTGCCCAAAGAAACTCCATTGGGATATATTATCAGTTATTTAATAACTTTAAAACTAAATTTTCTACATACTTTGGTCATGTATTTGCAAAATATGTAGAGACAGTTTTGAAAAATTCTATCACTTCAGAAACGCTAATTGATATTGACCGTGAACTCGATGAATCTTATAAAGGAAAGAAACCAGATTATGCAATTATTGACGGCAGTTTAGTTATTCTTTTTGAATGTAAGGCAATTAAATTCAGAAAAGATGCTAAGACTATGGCTACTGAAGAAGAAATTAATAAGACTCTAAATGATGTCATAGATGGAATACAACAGATAGATGAATTTACAAAGAATTGTCAAGCTAACTTGCCAAATCTTCAAAAATTTGATAAATATAAAATTTTTAAGCCAGTATTAATAACTTTTGAAGATTTTTATCTAATTAATGATTATTTTTTTCGAGATTATATAAATAAATTTTTGAAAGAAAAAGGAGTTAGTTGCTTTGATTGGCAAATACTTTCAATAGGTGAACTAGAAGAGTTACAACCCCATCTATCACAAGGAATTCACTTATCTCAAGTTCTACAAGATTTAGAACAAAAAACATTTAATGATGTACTAGAAGACTTGACTGCAAAAACTCAAAAAACATATAAAGACTCTTTTCTCTATCCTAAGCAGGAAGAACTATATCAACGTCTTGGTATTCCCGACTAACAGGAGTAACACCGACAAACGACAACAAAATTCTTTTAACATCCATTTTTTAGAAAAAAATCGAAACCTAGTATGAACCCCGAAGACTTTCAAAATACTCCTACAGGTAGATTAGTACAAATAGAAGAAGGTAAAAATCCTTGTTATGCTTTTGTTCCTAATCCCCTACCACCAATAATTGAACTGGATATAGAAATTTGGCGTACTCTTTCAGATGCAGACCGCGCTTTAGGTGAACTTGCCGGATTAGGACGTACCATGCCAAATCCTACTTTACTTATACGTCCATTTATTCGTCGTGAAGCTGTTCTTTCTTCACGAATTGAAGGAACGCAAACAAATATAACTAATCTTTATGCTTATGAAACAGGACAACTCTCACTTCCTGGTGTTGTCCCTCCAGCACCCGAAGGAGATGCACAAGAAGTATTAAATTATGTGCGTACACTAGAGTACGGATTAGATAGACTTAGTAGCTTACCAATTTGTTTACGTTTTATATGCGAACTTCATGAACGCTTAGTAGATGGTGTGCGCGGCAAAAATGCGGCTCCCGGAGAATTTCGTCGTTATCAAAATTACATTGGTCAATCAGGATCTATTATCAACGATGCTCGATTTATTCCTCCTCCTGTACCCGAAATGCACCAATGCCTAAATGAACTAGAAAAATATTTACATGATAATTGTAATTATCCACCATTGATTCGAATAGGTTTAATTCATTATCAGTTTGAGAGCATTCATCCATTTATGGATGGTAATGGACGGATCGGAAGATTACTAATTTCACTACTTTTATTGAACTGGAATTTATTGCCATTACCCTTACTTTATCTCAGTGCTTACTTTGAGAGACATAGACAAAAATATTACGACTTTATGTTAGGCATCAGTAAGCATGGTAATTGGCGTGAGTGGCTGATATTTTTTCTACAAGGTGTCACAGAACAGTCAAAAGATGCGGTTATTCGGTCAAAAAAGTTACAAGATTTACAAATTCAATGGAGAAACGAATTAACTCAAGCCCGTGCCACTGCCTTATTGTTACGTCTTGCAGACAGCTTGTTTGAGTCACCTATTATTACTATTCCCCAAGCTCAGGAAATTCTGGAAGTTACATATCGATCCGCACAACAAAATGTTGAAAAACTTGTTAACGCTGGTATCTTGTTGCAGGTAAGTGAAGGTTCTTACGGTAAGGTATTTATTGCGCCACAAGTCTTACAAGTCATAGAGGAGTAAATATACTTAAATTATACTTTTTGCTTTAAAAATATAATTTTATCAAATAGAATTGTACTTGAATATCAATTCATGGAAAACCTTACGGTGGTTACTTTTTACTAGAAAATAGCAAGCGATTATCTACAATAAGCTACGCTAACGTTCTCAATATCCTAAATTTTCTTCTGATGTTATATCATTATATCATCTCCCCAAACGTAGTAAAACACCGATGACACCAGGCATCAACCCACAACGCTGGAACTTTAAACCTACGCCCCGCAATTAGGACACTCAGACAGCAAACTTAAATATTATGTGTTGTGCGATCGCGCCTATTCATCTAAAAATATCAACAGCAATCGAACTCAATAACTACTCAAGGGAGAACGGTTCAACTCATCCTTATATAATTTCCAATTGGGCATAAATTTATTCATCAAAGCCTCAAAGCGATCGCCATGATTCCTTTCTAGGAGGTGTACAATCTCATGTACCACTACATACTCTAAACATTGCTGATCCTTCTTCGCTAATTCGAGATTTAGCCAGATGCGTTTGGCTTCTATATTGCAAGTACCCCATTTGGTTTTCATCAGTTTTACCCCCCATTCGTTGACGGTAACGCCTATGTTCTTTTCCCACTTAGCGATCAATCGGGGAATTTCCTGTTTTAGCTGCTGTCTATACCAAGACATCAGTCGGTGTTGCCAATTTCCCAAATAGCGGTAATTTAGCTGGTGCTGGAATAACTGCACCACACGGTTTTGGGTTTGACGTTCTTTTGCACCGACTTGACTCATTATATTACCCTCATTGTCAGAATCACCGATTAATACGGATTAATGGATTACACGGATGGAATGGTGTAAATGGTGGAGTGGATGGGTTAGGGATCGGGTTTTGGGCTGTGTAGGTTTTTTGATGTGATCTTTTACCTGTAGGTATCAGGCTAAGATTTATCCTATGTATTACGTTTATTTATACATAAAAATCCAAGTAATAACATTTTACATATTTATTTCTGTGTAATCCTTTAATCTGTCTAATCTGTGATTCTGACGTTGATTAAGAATTGTTAACTAATCTCGTTTTTCCGGTTAATCAATAATTTCCTCATATTGATTGGTGTCGTCTGCTTGAGATTGTTTTATCTCTGCTAATACATCTGTTAAAGTTTTTTCATCTAGCCATTGATGACGTTCTTTGGTATAGTCTCCCTTGCCGGGATGGAAATATTGAATAAATCGAATGGTATCGGCAACTCCCAGAGAGTTAATTAGGGCATCGTAGCCTTGTTTGATAATTTCATTTTGAGTTTTCATCATTATTTTCCTCTGCTTGTGTTACTTCTGCCAGCCATTGCACAGGGTTGTTAATTTTGATATTAATTAATTGAGAATTTGTTTTTGCTTTTTTAATGAGTCTGTCGTCTGTAGTGAGAAATACATCTGCTTGACTTCTTTCTGCACTGGCGATGTGAGTAGCATCATAACTGGAGAATCCTAATTTTTGGAGTTGGGTAGCTCTGTTTTCAATAAAAGGGCTACTAATAACTTTAATTTTAGCAATGGAGAGTAATTTTTTAACATTTTCTAGTCTTTCTAAGTCGGGGGTTTGGTTTGATTCGGCGATTAAAGCACTGCTGTTAATTAGTTTCCAAGTCCCTGATTGACACTGACTCAGAATTGTTATTACTGCCTGTGCTTCTAGGTAAATACGTGGTTGGGTTGGATCGTCAAATGGACGGTTTAAACAACAAACATCAAGATATATTTTATACTGATTTGTCATAGGGTTTATTAATCTAAATTATATTTTAGGCGAGTTTTTCCAGTAAGAAGTTCTTGCATCATCCCCTGTTTTATGGCTTTGTATTTATCGCGCTTTTTTTCTAAGGCTTCAATTTCTGCCTCTATGTCACTGAGAACTTGGGCGATCGCTTTTTGTTCTGTAAGAGGAGGACAAGGTATTTTGAACTGACTAATTCCCTTTACTGTTAATTGAGGTTGTGCGCTTCCAAATACAATTCTGTCAATCTGATTTTGTACAATATCTGATTTTAAAATGCCATATAGATAAGAAGTATCTAAATATTTAGATTCATTTCTTAAAATGACCATTCCTGAATTTATGCGAACATGATTAAAACCAACCGAATCATCAAAAAATGCAATATTGCCTACAGTTCCTCTTGTCGTTAAAACCACATCATTTCTAATTAGCTTACCATTTCCTAAAAGCCTATCTTTTTCTTGTGTAATAAACATACATTCCAAAAATTTAAACCCTTCTTTTGTTACATTTTTAGCACTTAAAAATAAGCAGTACCCATTCTCAAAAAGTTCATTATTACTTGGGTAATTAGCTCCTCTATCTCCATTTATTACTTTACCTATTTCTTCAAAATTTTTTACCTCCCAATCATCAGGAATAATCCCCACCTCAGTCTGTTTATAGCCTTCTTGTATTTTCATGCTTATTACCACACTATCCCCATTTTCTGAAGATGTCCTTCAACCTTAGCCGTCAACTTATCCACCCTACTTGTCAACTCTGGTAAAGGTGTATCATACCGTTGTTCTGCTAACTCCTTAATTCTTTGCGTCAACCGTTGCGAAATCCGATCCTATCGAAGTCCTGAATTTTGGTTGTACGAGGATTATCAATATCTCTTATTTTACTACAAAAGTAAGGGAACGGGTATACCGTCATGGTGGCTACTGAACTACCACCCCCTAATTTTTATTTTTGGCAAATCAAAGTGGGGTCAAAAACCTTGGGGATCTGCCAAATCTTTTAAAACCTTATCCTAACTGACTTTCAAGATTTTGAAGGCGATTCTAATATCGCTTTTTGGTGCTGGAAAACAAGTTTTGAAGTACATCTGCCAAAATTGCCTGTAGAAACCAGTAGAGATAAGCATTTTGATGGGAGCGGTTTCAACCGTCCTATCTATAGGTGGTGGGTTGAAAGAAAATAAAAGGCTTGTGTCTTTTTATGGTAGGATAACTGATTAGGGTGGTTATGAAAGGAGTGCTGCGATCGCACGACAAAATAGTGGTTTTTCCTGGTAAACCAGCTTTGCTGTAGTGAAAGCTGCACCGGAAAGATGAGGATTTTCTAGTGAAATTCTGGATAAACGACTTTAGGGATATGCCTAAAATCTCATGTAAAATTTTTAGGTAATGCGAGTTTGCTTAATGATCTTAATAATTTTTAACCAAATGATCTTACCATTGGTGCATGGTTTGAAGTTAAATTTTACTTGTCTGGTTTTGTCTAGTGTAAATTGTCCATCTTTTTTTGGACAAAAATTCTTTAAAACTGGCTCAATAGCTGAAATCCCTGAAAATGCTTAGCTTGTGTCACTTGTCTCTGGAAAATTGGACAATAATTCTTTAAAAGTGACAACAATTATTTAATGTACAAATGGAGAATAGGAGACTCGAACCCCTGACCTCTGCGGTGCGATCGCAGCACTCTACCAACTGAGCTAATTCCCCAAACCAACTACATTATATTTTAACATTATATTCTAACATTGTGGTACGGTGGATGATACATTTTTCTGTAAATAAACTTCTTGTATTCGTTCCAATTCCAAATCATTTAAGTAATCCACAGTCCAATTAGCTTGACGTTGTAAAATATGGAAGGGATAAGTATTAGCTACCCCGACAACTTGCATTCTAGCGCGTTTAGCTGCTGTCATACCCACAGGAGTATCTTCTATCGCTAAACACTGATTAGGTTGTAAATTTAAGTCGGGATATAATTGGTTTAATCTCTGTACTGATAGTTTATAACCATCCGGTTCTGGTTTACTTGTGGTAATATCATCACCAGAAACAATCACAGGAAAATACTCTATCAGATTAGCACGTTGTAACACTAATTCTATTTCTTTTCTCAAAGCACCACTAACTAAACCTAATTTCAGATCACGGGAATGAATTTGAAAGATTATATCTTCAATTCCTGGATATAACGGTAATTTATCCAGTTTTTCTAATTCCAAAATATAGGCTTGAGCTTTGCGATTAAGCAACTGCATTAAATATGCTTCTGTTAAAATCCTACCACGATTAGCAAATAATTCTTGAAAACAAGCGCGATCGCTCCTCCCTAAAGAAGATTGACGTTCTTGTACTCGCTGAGGTTGAAGATTTTCCTGAATCAGAATTTCATCTATCAACCGCAGATGAATAGCTTCATCTTTAATAATCACACCATTAAAATCAAATAGAACAGCCTTTAAACTCATGATAATCCCAAACTATCCTCAGATAATAGCATTTTACCTTAGTTGTCAATTTGTGAGATCCAGATTGTCAGAACTTAGTAATTACCACAGCAATAAAGTGTATTAAATAAATATCTTGTAAGGAATAATGTAGAGACATTTGATCAAATGTCTCTACAAGACTTTGAAGTGCTGTATAATCTTATCAGTTCTTTTTTGCCTTAGCTCCCCAAACTAAGTTATGCTAATCTCACATAAACAAAATCATCATAGGAGCTATTATGCCAAGAACCCAGAAGAATGATAACTTTATTGACAAGTCTTTTACTGTGATGGCAGATATTATCCTCAAAATTCTGCCAACTAATAAAAAGGCCAAGGAAGCATTTGTCTATTACCGTGATGGAATGTCGGCACAAGCTGAAGGTGAATATGCAGAGGCTTTAGATTATTATGAAGAGGCTTTAACAATTGAAGAAGACTTGAACGATAGAGGTTATATCCTCTACAATATGGGTTTAATCTATGCTAGTAATGGTGATCATAATAAGGCTTTAGAATTTTATCATCAAGCTATTGAGTTAAATCCTAATTTACCGCAAGCACTCAACAATATAGCGGTAATATATCACTTCCAAGGGGAAAAAGCCAAGGAAGCAGGAGATCATGATGGTGGAGAAGCACTATTTGACCAAGCGGCAGACTATTGGATCAGAGCGATTCGCATGGCCCCCAATAACTATATTGAAGCTCAAAACTGGTTAAAAACTACAGGGCGATCGCAAATAGATGTATTCTTTTAAGAAGTTATCAGCTTTTACCATAAGAGAATAGTAGGGGTTTAGCACTGCTAAACTCTGAAATTCCCCACTTCACACTCCAATTACCAATTACCAATTACCATCAAACTATGATTGATACTGAATTAGTCCGTAAAGTTGCCAATCTCGCACGGTTAGAATTAACACCAGATGAAGAAAGTACATTCACTACACAACTGGGTGATATTCTTGATTATGTCGAACAACTAAACAAACTTGATGTTACTAATGTTGAACCTACCACCAGAGCTATTGATGTAATTAATATCACCAGACCAGATCAGCTGCAACCCTACACCGAACGAGATGCTATTTTAGAATGTGCCCCCGCACAAGAAGGAGATTTCTTTAAAGTGCCTAAAATCCTTAATGCTGATTAATACTCGGTCTATAGGGAAAAAGGGAGTATGATTTTATATAACCTCCCTTCTATATCAAAGTAAAGTAATTTAATAAGTATAAGTATAGCCATTTCAATTATTGACTCTAATTAATTGCCTAAACTATTTCACTAAGCTAATAAACCCACTGTGATAACATTCTTGATGTTTATCCGTAAAATCATCACAAAAGTGGCTACAGCATTTAGTTTTCAGCGATCGCTAATAAAGAAATAAATATATATCATAATCATAATTATAGCCCATGTCAGCAACGGCGAAATTATTTAGCTTGTCAGCGATCGCTCTTTTAAAAATCGTACCCTAGTTCGGCAATGCCAAAACCCCTTGAACTCCTGAAACGATAGCGCAGCATGACCCACCTAAATAGTGTTGATGTTTATTTTAACTAGTGTTAAGCTGTTGTGCCTTTAACTTGAATAATTAATACAAGCAAGATGCTTGTGCTACTGTAACTTCAGGTTTTTTAATTATACAGTGAGTGCTGCACATTAGCTTATCCGACATAATTCCCCTACAACTTGAGATTTTCGGTTAATAATTAATTATCAATTATTTTACACCAATCACCAATCACCAATTATTCATATTTAATAGGATCAGTCAATCCTAACTCATTAAAAGCCGCCAATCTTAATAAACAAGAATCACAAACACCACAAGCATGATTACCTCCAGCATAACATGACCAGGTTAAATGCCAAGGCACTCCCAAGACATTACCAAGCCTAACAATTTCAGTCTTTTTCAAATTGATTAAAGGCGCAACAATAGCAATAGATTTTCCTTCCCTACCCTGTTTAGTTCCTAAACGAAACACATTTTGCATAGCATTAATATAATCAGGACGACAATCAGGATATCCTGAGTAATCTAAAGCATTAACACCTATATATACTCTTTCAGCACCAATAGCCTCCGCATAACCCAAAGCAAAACTTAAAAAAATTGTATTTCTTGCTGGAACATAAGTAATGGGAATATTGTCGGCCATCTCTGTAATAGAACGTTGTACAGGTAAAACCATATTATTATCTGTTAAAGCCGAACCACCCCACAAACGTAAATCAAAACTCACTACCTGATGTTCTACCACACCAACAGCCTTACCTACAGATAAAGCAGATTCTAATTCTCGACGATGACGTTGTTGATAATCAAAGGAAATAGCATAACATTCATAACCATCCGCTTTAGCTTGATAAAGTACAGTAGAAGAATCTAAACCACCTGATAATAAAATAACAGCTTTCATAATAGATAATTGGATATTTACACAAGATTATATTTAAACAAAATCATATAAGTTTTCCGTGGGGAGTGGGGGGTGTAAATTCTTGCTTCTGACTCCCGACACAAAAAAATTTACCCAGACAACCATTATCTCATCTAAAAAACCAGATCCAGAAAAATATTACAAAGTTTTAATCAATTATGCCCAAAACATGAAATGATTAACAAAATGCAACAATCAATAATTTGAGCAATTTAAACCATGCCCCATATATCCAAAATCCAACATGATACTTAGAAATTCACCATTTTAGTCATTTTACTTACAGTAAAAAAATTCACTTACATAGACAAATAAATAATGTCCCCATAATGTCCTCAATCACGCATTACCTATTACCCATGACTTATTTCCTAACTTTATTGGTGGGAACTCCAGCAACAAACAGAAATTCTTCATAAACATAATCATTATGTTACCATCAGGATGGTGTAAGACAAATAAAAACTGGCATTTATACTTAAATGCCAATGACCATAGCGTGTCTAAATTTGGTGGTTGAGGAGAAAATAATAGTGCAAAATAGCATATACATGCCCGAAACAAATCTGTACACACAGCGTAGCCAAACACAACACATACGCGTAGGCGTAATTGGGGTTGGTAACATGGGGCAACATCATACTCGTGTGTTAAGTTCGATGAAAGACGTAGAACTAGTAGGAGTTTCAGACATTAACATTGAACGTGGTTTAGAAACAGCTAGTAACTATAAAGTTAGGTTTTTTGAAGACTACTGTGACCTATTACCCCATGTAGATGCAGTATGTATAGCAGTACCCACAAGGTTACATTATGCAGTAGGCATGAATTGTCTATTGGCAGGTGTTCATGTATTAATTGAAAAACCCATAGCTGCAAGTATATCTGAAGCAGAATCTTTAGTGAATGCAGCGGCCGAATCCCAATGTATATTACAAGTGGGACATATAGAACGCTTCAACCCTGCATTCAAAGAATTGAGTCAAGTTCTGAAAACAGAACAAATATTAGCTTTAGAATCCCAACGGATGAGTCCCTATTCCGCTAGAGCAAATGATGTATCTGTAGTCTTAGACTTAATGATACATGATATTGACCTAATGTTAGAAGTAGCAGGTTCGCCAGTAGTCAAACTCACTGCTAATGGTACTCGTTCTCTAGACTCAGGATATTTAGACTACGTAACCGCCACACTAGGCTTTGCTAATGGCATTGTTGCCACATTAACCGCTAGTAAAGTCACCCATCGCAAGATTCGGCGTTTAGCAGCGCATTGTAAAAATTCTTTTACTGAAGCTGACTTTCTTAGAAACGAAATTTTAGTACATCGGCAAACAGCCATTAACCCACTAGTAGATCATCAAAAAGCACTGTATAGACAAGATGGTATTATCGAAAAAGTGTTTACGACAAATATTCAACCCCTCAGTGCAGAACTAGAGCATTTTGTCAACTGTGTACGTGGTGGCAATAAGCCATCAGTAGGTGGTGAACAAGCACTTAAAGCTCTGAGACTAGCCAGTTTAATTGAACAGATGGCTGTAGAAGAAAGGGTATGGAATCCGTTAGAGTGGAATTCAGAAAGATTAGAATCTTTCACATCCACAGTACAGAACTGCTGATAATTACACAATAGGGGTTTAGTAGTGCTGATAAGTGTCAACTTAATCTACAGATACTTCCCTAAGGTCAGTATAAGTGGTTTATTTGTTTGGCTGATACGCCCGCCTAAAAATGATAGAGCAGCGCGGCGTAAGCCATATTTCACAGGCTAATAAGCTAATGTGCAGCACTCACTGTATAATTAAAAAACCTGAAGTTACATTAGCACAAGCATCTTGCTTGTATTAATTATTCAAGTTAAAAGCACAACAGCTTATCTTGCATCTGACTAGAAAACAGGGCGATTACAAATCGCCTCTACACAGGCAAAACCTGCGTAAACAGGTTAAATATCCTTAATGTTTCATTAGTCCACCCAGGTAGTCACTGAGCCTGTCGAAGTGTGGACTTTGCCTGTATAGTAGCGAATTATATTCGCCAAAAACTTTTAAAACAACCTCTCAGGATTTGGATAATTCTTAGTCATCTTTAGATGAATTTTGCTATTAGACTATTAAATACAGGAATTCATTCCCATTCAGGCTATGGGCTTTACGTTAATTTGACACCAAATGATCACTGCTAAACCTAATTTATCTAGGAATAAATCTAGGAATAATAATTTTCACTTTGCACACTACAATATCATAGGATTTACTAAATGCTGGAATGGATTACCAATACAATTAACTCAATGGGCTATGTGGGAATAGCATTACTAATGTTCTTAGAAAACCTATTTCCTCCCATTCCTTCAGAATTAATTATGCCCCTAGCCGGATTTACAGCTAGAGCGACACCGGAAAAACTAAATATCATTGGTGTATTTTTCGCTGGTTTAGTAGGGTCTGTACTAGGTGCATTAGTGTGGTATTATCCCGGTCAAATACTAGGGGAAAAACGCTTAAAATCTTTAGCAGATAAATATGGTAAATGGTTGACAATATCTAGTAAAGATATTAGCAAAGCTAAACAATGGTTTGAAAAACAAGGCGGAAAAGCCGTATTTATTGGTCGACTTGTTCCTGGTATTCGCACCTTAATTTCTGTACCTGCGGGTATTGCCAATATGCCCCTATTGCCATTTTTAGGCTATACTACTATAGGTAGCGCCGCTTGGGTAGGCTTACTTACATATTCAGGATATTTATTAGGCAGTCAATATGAAATAGTAGATAAATATTTAGCTCCCGTGTCCAAGATAGTTTTAGTAGTCGTTGTGGTAGGATTTATTTTTTGGATTCTCAAACGCAAACGCAAAAAACCCATAGCATAAAAAACTTTTCCCGTATTTCTAGTTACACTGAACCAAACCTATAATTTTTTTTAGCTCACCTTTTTGTAAGATGAGCATGGAAACTTTTTAAAGTTAGGAGCTTTCATGACAGATCAACCATCCGCCGCTAGTCCTATTAACGCAGCAGCTATTCCTATGAATCGTCCTGCATCTGCTACAGCAATTAATACAGTTAAACCAAGCAATCTTAGCACTGTTACTCTTGGTGGTAAAACTATTCTCAGTATTGATTTAGGTAGAACTTCCACAAAAACCTGTATTAGTCGTGATGCAAATAATGTAGTGTTCATCCCTGCTAACGTCAAGCAAATGCCCATTGAGCAAATTCGCGGTGGAGTATTTGAAGCTAAGGCTACAGATGTGATTAAAGATTTGTGGTTAGAGCACCAAAATAGTGGTTATGCTGTAGGTCAATTAGCCGCAGATTTTGGTGCTAATTTGGGAGTTGGTCAATCTAAAGTAGAGGATGCTCTAGTAAAAGTATTAGCTGCCGCAGGTTATTTTCAACTCAAAGATGAAATTTATGTGGTTATTGGCCTACCCTTCCTTTCCTTAGAACAGTTTGAAAAGGAAAAGTTACAGCTTGTTACTTTGATTACTGGAAATCATCGGATGAGCTTTCGCGGAGAACCCATCAGCTTAAATGTTGCCAAAGTTTGGGTAATGCCAGAAGGCTATGGCAGTTTGCTATGGACAGAAACTCAACCTAATAAGGCAGTAACAGTACCGGACTTTACCAAAATTGCTGTGGGTATTATTGATATCGGCCATCAAACCATTGATATGATTATGGCTGATAACTTCCGCTTTGCTAGAGGTGCTTCTAAAAGTGAAGACTTTGGTATGAGTGAGTTTTATACCAGAGTAGCTAATGAAATTAATGGTGCTGATAGTCAGTCTTTAGCATTAATTGAAGCTGTAAATAAGCCTAAAGGAGAAAGATTCTATCGTCCTAAAGGTGAGAGTAAACCTACTAATTTAGATGATTTTCTGCCCAATTTGACAGAAATGTTTTCCCGAGAAATTTGTTCCCGTGTCTTGGCCTGGTTGCCAGAGCGGGTAACTGATGTGATTATTACTGGTGGTGGAGGAGAATTTTTCTGGGAAGATGTGCAACGTCTTCTTAAAGATGCTCACATTAATGCTTATTTAGCTGCACCTTCTCGTCAAGCTAATGCTTTAGGTCAATATATTTATGGAGAAGCACAATTATCTGCTGCTGTTCGCGCTGCTAATTCATAGCTAGGCATAAAACTAATGTTACAATGGTCAAAAAAAGTAGTTAAATCCGTAACATTTGATACTGAAATTGCTGATGAGAGCTTGTTAGCGCAGGTAGAAAACTATTTGGAATCACAACCAGATAAAACATTTAGCCATCTTTGTAAGGAGGCTTTGTGGAAACTTTTATGTGTACCAGAGTCTACCCTGCCTCCTGTAAATACAGCAAGTCGCTCCCATTTAGAACAGCAAGTTGCTGATCTTCAGCGTCAAATGACGAGTCTGGAAGCGCGTTATTTTGCTAAGGAGTCTAATCGTATAGACTTGATGGAAAGTCAAATGTTGCAGTTGACGCAACAGGTAGCTATATTAACTATGTTGCTCAATCAACAACCTCCCACTAGCTATACTCCTACAACTGTATCTCAACCCTCTCCCGTATCTGAAGCATTACCCCAAGAGGAAGATCCTGATATTCTCAGGATTGGTAAGTTACTTGATGATTTTTAAGTTCATAATGGTTTAATAGATGCAGATCCCCGATTTTTTACAGAGTTTGGGGATCTGTATTTATGGATATTGATTGCAGGCAATATGCCTGTGATCCACAATTATCTGTATCAATGAGCTAATTTGATACTATTGGTAATCACAGCTAAACTTTCTTCAAATAAAGCCTCCCTTCCCCAACGTTGCACTTGTTGACTTAATAGCACTTCTGCTTTTTGTTCTGAAAGTGAACTCACTTGTTGATATAAACCTGCTGCTTGTGCGCCGCCATGAGTTTCCATCCGCATACAGCCACCTGCTTCTGAACAAATCACAGTACCACAGTTGGCGTTAAGATTAGTAGAACTGAGACGTAAAGCGATTAAATCACCCACAATTTCGCCCACATCTGCCACAGGAACACCTACTAATTCAGCTTCTATAGGATGTTGATCTTGAGTGACAAATCTAATTCTGATAAAATCATAATCGCCATTTTCCCGACTGTAGGCCACTGGTTGCCATTGTAAACGACTAGCTAACCAACCTAAATACAATAAAGCTTGGGCTGAATTACCCTTTTCATGATCAATTGTCACTCGATCAATATCTTTTAGTGCGTTTCGACGATTAGGAGCATCATAAGATTCGGCTGTTAATTCTTGCCATGCGGCTAAACGTCGCCAGTTCAGATCAGCTAGAGGTACACCACTCTCTACTAAGTCTTGCAATACTAATAAATCATCTTCTGGAGTATTAAAATTGCAAGAATCTACAATAACATTATTGCAAACAGACGCTAACCGTTTAAATAAAGGATTATCCGAGTCAGGAGTAGCTTTCCACCAGAGGAATTTAGGTAAACCTCCGATTAATAACGCCGGAATCATACCACCAATACGTTCCAAAGCTGTAGTAGTACCAGTGAGAGTGATATATTCACAGCAGACTAGGGTACTAGAAGACTGCTTTTGAATGGGACAATAGGCAGACACCTGGGCTTTTACCCCTTCATCTTCACCAGCAATGGGACATAAAGCGATAATACGGCAGGGGTTACGCAGGGCAATTTCATCAGCGATGGTGGGACTAGTAGCACTGAAAGTATAACCCATAGCAGATCCATGTTTATCGCCATGAGGTCCACTATGTTGCATTTGAAAATATTCGGAACGTAAAGCGGTGATCGTTTCCTCCGTAGGACTACCAGTTTCCGGGAGATGGTGTTTTTTCTGTAATTCCCGTAGAGCAGCTTGGGTTTGGGGTCCTAAAATACCATCAATCGGACCATTATAAAAACCAGTGGCAGTTAATAAATACTGGGTTTCTTCGGGTTCATAAACTACTAAAGTAAAAGTGGTGGCACGGGTAGCAGCAGGTAGGCCACCTTCGCCGCCTTCAATACCGTAACTTTGCCAGACTTGGTTAAGTTCTCGTTCAATGTCTGTGAGAGAGACATCTTTGGGATCTTGGAGGGAAAAAACTGTAGGTGCTTGGGAAACCATAGTGATTTGTGGGGAAAATAGAGTATGTAAAGAAGTCGGGAGATCGAGGAGTCAGTAGGGGCGAACGGCCGTTCGCCCGTACAGGAGTCAGAATAAAGAATTTTCGCACTCCACACTCCGCACTTACCTAGAGTCTGCGCCAACTGCGGCCATCTTGGTTAAGTAATAATTCTGCTTCTGTGGGTTCCCATGTTCCCGCTTCATACTGGGGAACTATGGCCGGATCTGCGGGCATATCCCATACTGATAATGCTGGTGTAACGACTTGCCATGCTGCTTCTACTTCGTCACCTCTGGTAAACAGGGTTTGATCACCCATCATACAATCTAAGAATAGGCGATCGTAAGCATCAGAAGTCGCTTCTATGCCAAATGAACCATAAGTAAAATCCATATCTACAGAACGAGTACGGAAGTCACCACCAGGCATTTTTACGTCAAACCTTAAAGAAATACCCTCATTCGGTTGTATCCGCATAGCTAAAACGTTGGCATTTCTTTGTAATGCAGCTGAAGGAAACATTCTCGAAGGTACTTCTCTAAAGTGAATAGCGATCTCACTCACTTTTTTCGGCATCCGTTTTCCAGTTCGCAGGTAAAAAGGTACACCTTGCCAACGCCAATTATCCACGATAAACTTCATGGCCACAAAAGTTGGTGTGGTGGAGTTGGGGTTTACCCCTGGTTCATGGCGATATCCTGGCACTGGTTGACCTTTCATCCAACCGGCACTATATTGGCCACGAATGGCAGAATTATTGAGATTATTCACATCTGCTAAACGAGTGGCTTGTAAAACCTTCACCTTTTCTGTGCGGATACTATCGGCATCCATTGAATTTGGGGCTTCCATAGCGGTTAAGCAATAAAGCTGCATGAGGTGATTTTGCAGCATATCCCGCAAAGCCCCAGCAGTTTCATAGTATCCTGCTCGATCTTCTACCCCAACGGTTTCTGCTACGGTAATTTGTACATGATCCACAAATTGCCGATTCCATAATGGTTCAAAAATGGCATTGGCAAAGCGGAACACTAATAAATTTTGTACTGTTTCTTTACCTAAGTAGTGATCGATCCGATAAACTTGGTTTTCTTTACATACCTTTTGTACTACTTGGTTCAGACTTTGGGCTGAGGACAGATCCCGGCCAAAGGGTTTTTCTATGACTAGGCGATGTTTGTAAGGATCATCTAACATCCCCGCTGATCCTAATTGTTTAATGGCTTCGGGGAAGAAGTTAGGGGCTACGGAAAGATAGAACATTCTATTTCCTCGTGTTCCCCGTTGCGAATCTAATTCTGCTAGGAAGTTCTTGAGTTTTTGATAACTTTGGAGGTTGTCAATATCACCGGAACAATAGTATAAACCTCTGGAAAAATCTTCCCACAGTTCTCCTAAAGGTACTTTAGCATGGGCTTCTTTCATGCCTTTTTCCATTTGTTCACGGAAATACTCATGACTCCAATCTCGACGCGCAACCCCCACAATGGTAGTTTCTGGAGGAATGCGTCTTTCTCGACGTAATTTGAATAATGCGGGTACTAATTTCCGCCAAGTTAAATCGCCTGAAGCACCAAAAATAACAATTATTTGGGGCTCTGGCATCCCTTGTTGTTGCAAACCAAGA
This sequence comes from Anabaena sp. FACHB-1237, assembly GCF_014696225.1. Classification (GTDB taxonomy): domain Bacteria; phylum Cyanobacteriota; class Cyanobacteriia; order Cyanobacteriales; family Nostocaceae; genus FACHB-1237. The sequence goes on from NZ_JACJPV010000014.1 coordinate 28,588, forward strand.
CGCAGGGGATTTTCTAACAAATTGATCATAGGACTTTAGCTTTTAGATTTAGAGTTAGTTTTACTTTAGCAGTGGTAGATTTTGTGGTTATGGTAGTAATCACTGTGAACTAACTAGCGACTCAATTCCAGGTAATTTGTATTATTCCTGATATTATTACTGAGTCTCAAAACTGATTGATTTGTCTGAGAACTATTACCTATTACCTCATAGACAATACCTTAATTTCAGTTTATAAACAGTATTAAGTGATAGCTGATGACTGATGGTAGGGGTTTGGCAGTGCTGATGGTATCTATATGGTCAATTTCATATTGACCCTATAAGTCATGATAGTATCGGTTTAGCAGTGTCCATAAGTGTCAAATTAACCTAACACCCATAGCCGGACTGGCAATAAATTACTGTGTCTAATAGCAAAATTCATCTAAAGATGACTAAATAAGCAGAAGATTTTTAAATTGTTTACTTTAGCTATTAGCCCCAGGGCGTGCGTAAGCCATAGTTCATTTCTGGGCGGGTATGCAAGACAACAAATAAGCGATCTGTAACTTAAAAAATTGACACCCATGAGCGTTGCTAAACCTCTACAGCTTTAACAAAAGATTTAACTTTTTCTACATTTTCTGGACTACCAATTATTAATGGTGTGCGTTGATGTAGTTTTGTGGGAACTACTTCTAAAATATCTATTTCTCCTGTACTGGCACTGCCTCCGGCTTGTTCTATTAAAAATGCCAATGGTGCTGTTTCATACAATAACCTTAATTTACCTTGGGGTTTTTCTATGGTTCCTGGGTAAAGAAATACACCACCTTGTACTAAAATTCTGTGGATATCACTGACCATTGCTCCACTGTAACGCGCACTATAGCCCTTTGTACTGTGAACGTAACGAATATATTCTCTATATGGTTCTGACCATTGCCAAAAGTTACCTTCATTGACGCTATATACTCCACCGTGATTGGGTATTTTAACGTTTTCTTGTGTGAGAATAAACTCACCTAAACTGGGATCAAGGGTGAAGAAGTGTACCCCTTTCCCAATGGTGTAAACTAGCATTGTACTAGGTCCATACAATATGTATCCGGCTGCTAGTTGTTTACGTCCATTTTGGAGGAGGTCTTTAGCTTCTCCATCTAAGTCTGTTCCTTCCTGTTGTCTAATGGAAAATATTGATCCTAAACTGAGGTTTATATCTGTGTTAGATGAACCATCTATGGGGTCATATAAGAGGGTATAACGTCCAATGGGACAATTTTCAGGGATGTAGTACGGTTGTTCCATTTCTTCCGATGCTAACCGACATACTAGGCCACTTTGCTTAAATACGGAAATAAATACTTCGTTGGCGTAAATGTCCATTTTTTTGACTGATTCGCCTTGTACGTTTACTTCTCCTGTAAATCCTAGCACGTCTTCCATTAAACCAGCACGGCTAAAGCGACGGGAGATGAGTTTACCTGCTAAAGCGATCCGGCTCATTAATGCACTTAAATCCTGTGCATTTGGTCCAAAACTTTGAAGTTGTTGCAGTACATGACGAGAGAGGGTGGTACAATCCCGATCTAGGGTTTTATCTAGGTGTTGATCTGGGTGTTTATTGGTGGTGGAATTTTGTGGTGTTTCTGTCATTGCTATCCTTTGTTTGTGGTGATAGTTTCCCGTTTCTATCTTAAAAAGCTATTGTGATAAGTTAAATATGATTTTATATAAACTAAAGAATCAGAAATAATCAGATCCCCGAATTCTTTAAGAAGTCCGTGATACTGCTAGTTAATTCTAGCATCTGTTGTGGTTGTTCACTTGTTAAAAAACTATGTTCTATCAATATCTGATATAAATTAACTTGTGTCTCTAATAAACAAGCATGACCACTATTTGGTAAGATAAATTTTTGAGTATTAGGTAATATTTGATTAAGCCTTTCTACTTCACTAAGCGAAGGTGATAAGCGATCGCTCTCACTACCAATTAATAATACTGGTTGCTCTATTTTCTTTAATTCTACTTCACTAATCTTAAAATCTCTTAACATACATAATCTATGATTAATGATTTCTGGAGGTAATAAACGCATTGCATTTAATAAATTTTGGCGATCGCTTGCTTCTATTTTTTCCAAATTCGCTAACAACGGTAATAATCCCAAAGCCCCCACATCAAATAAAAACGATGGTACAAATTGACAAGCATCTGTCAATAAACTAAACCAAGGTAATAAAGAAAAGACTGATGCAGGGTTAACTAAAATAATACGTTTAAATAAATTTTGTGATTTACAAGCTATTTTCAGTCCTAAACAACCACCAAAAGATTCACCACATAAATACACAGGACGAAAACTACTTTTTTCTAACTCTGCATGAATCAAATTTAAAACATCTGTGGTTAAATCATCCCATCCACTGTTATTATTAGTAGGAATTACTAAACAACGAATATCAAAAAACTTACTTAAATCTGGTATTTGTCTTGTGAATAATTTACCACTACCATCCATTCCTGGTAAATAAATCAACAAAGGATATTGTAAATTTACTGTTTGGGGTGTGAAAAAATAGGGTTGATCTGCAAATTTTGACATTGGTTTAACATTCACCAAATTTATTTTTATTTGACAATAAATAGCTTAGTTTGTCAAGATACCCGATTTCTCTAAAAAATCGGGTATCTATTAAATAAGTATAAAAATTTACTGACTAAGTAACACCATACTGTATCTGTGTTATCAGCATTGCACTTAACTTTTTTGCTTAAACTGGTTAAATTTTGTTTTACTATGTCAAGACTGAATAAATTTAATCCCCATGAGAGTTACTTCCTACTTCTATTATTCCTGATCCTCTGGCTCTTTTGAATTTTAATCTCATGAGATTTACATAAATTACATAAATTACATAAATTAAATTATGCTGATATTTAACCTAGAGGTTGTAATATATTACTACATCTATAGTATTATACATACTACAAAATGTCAATAAAATAATACAATATTTTCTACACAAAAAGATCCTTGACTTCTTAAAGAAGTCGGTGATCTGAGTAGAGTCACGATGAATATGAACGATGTATAATCTTTCCATAACCGTAAATACTTTCGATGATACCACTATGTCAACTTTATTACCTCAATGCCAGCAATTACAAGCACAAGTGGAAAAAATTTTTCAACTGCTACATCAAGAACCTAGTTTGCGATCGCAAGATATCACAGCAGTTAAAATATCATTAGATAAAGCTATTTCTCCTCGGTTTGAAATTGTATTTGCTGGTGCTTTTAGCGCGGGAAAATCAATGTTAATTAACGCTTTATTAGAGAGAGAATTGTTATATAGTGCAGAAGGACACGCCACAGGAACAGAATGTAAAATTGAATATGCAGCATTAAATCAAGAAAAAGTAGTTTTAACCTTTTTGAGTAAGTTAGAAATTCAAGAACAAGTGGTTTTTTTATGTCAACAATTAGGATTTAATTCTGTTAATAATATTCATGAAAAAGATGTAATTGATTTACTAAATAAAGGTTGTCAAGTAATTATTCAACAAGAAGGAGGAGAAAGTAAATCAGAACGTGCTAAACAAGCAAAAGCATTAACTTTGTTATTAGAAGGATATATGGACAATCAAGATAGAATTAATAGCATGAATAATGCTACTTATTCTATGGAGCAATTTGATTTTAATAACCTTAAAGAAGCTGCTAGTTACGCCAGAAGAGGTAGTAATAGTGCGGTTTTAAAAAGAATAGAATATTATTGTTATCATCCACTTTTAGAAGATGGTAATATCATCATTGATACACCAGGAATTGATGCACCAGTGGACAAAGATGCACAATTAACTTATGCAAAAATTCAACATCCAGATACATCCGCAGTAGTTTGTGTTCTTAAACCAGCATCTGCAGGAGATATGACAAAAGAAGAAACTGAACTATTAGAAACTATGCGGGAAAATACCGGAATTAGGGATAGGGTATTTTATATTTTCAATAGGATAGATGAAACTTGGTACAATAACCAACTTAGACAAAGATTAGAAGACTTAATTAATGGGCAATTTCGAGATAGCAAGAGAGTGCATAAAACCAGTGGTTTACTAGGATTTTATGGTAGTCAATTGAAACACACTAGTATAGCAGATAGATTTGGTTTAGATTCAATTTTTGCTGCAAGTGTTAAAGGTTTAGATGGTAGAGAAGAAACCCCACAATTTGTCAATGAATTTAACCGTTATTGTGCTAATTCTGGAAAATTGTCTCCTAGTCAATTTAGAATTTCTGTGAATAGTTATGAAACTCCCAATGAAAACTATGTGAGAATTTTAGCTGAACAGGGAACACAATTAATTAAGCAATTAATTCAAGATAGTGGTATTGAAGAGTTTAGAAATGCCATTACTAAATATCTGACAGAAGAAAAACGTCCCCAGTTATTTAAGAACCTTGCGGATGATTTAGAAGATATTTGTATTAAACTAAAAAAATACTATCAAAATATACAAATAGACTTGGATAGTCAACCGCGAGAAATCGAAAGTATGAAAGAATATGAGTTGCAAAAATTAAATCAGCAACTTCAACAAGTGGGGAGAGATTTTAGTGATCATATTAATGATGAAATCAACAAATTAATTAACAATAATTGCGAAGATTTTGAAAATGATTTTCGTCAATTACAGTCGAGAATGATTCGCAGATTAGATGAATTACTGGATACATTTTCCGTTCCTGATGCTTATCGTCGGGCAACTTTAAGTCATCCTAGAAATGCTACTGCACCATTATTAGCCATTTTGGTGGAGGCTTTTTATTATCTATCAAATCAATTGGAAGATATTTTAACGGAATCTTGTGAACAGGTAATTTGTAATCTATTTAATAAGATTATGGATAAGATGAGAAAAGCAGAATTTTATCGGCAATTGTGTCGTTTATTAGGCAATGATGGCGGAATTGAAGCAGAAATTAGACTGATAGAAAAGGTAATTTCTCAAGCGTTAGTTAGTGCTGCTAGAGTAGAATGTGATAGGTTTGTGAGAGAAAGTCCTAGATTTTATAATGAAGGAACATTTTCTATTTATCAATTTAGACAAGTCTTAGAACAAACTTCTCAAGGTTACGATGCAGAAAGTGTGATTGATGCTGAACCTGCAATTAGACAATTGTTAAAGTTAGATTTTGAACCGAAAGTCTCCTATACTATTCGTCAATCTTTTCGACAAACTATCAACCAAACTATCAAAACCCAGTTATTACCAATGGGGAAAAAATTAGCAGATGATATATTACAACAATATCCTCATGCTAAGGCTTATTTAGAAAATACCTTGCAACAGGAAGTGGAAGAAAAGATTGCGAATAATCAAAGGTTGTTAACTCAAGTTCGGGGCAAAATGCAAGAATATAATATGGCGGTTTTGGGGATTAATAGTTGTTTACAAGGGATGCAGTTATATGAACATTTACTACCAGTAATTGAGATGGAAGACCTATAATAGTGTTTTAGACTACCGACTTTTTCAAGAAGTCGGTAATCTTGGGATAATTTTAATGTTTCATACAAATAGACAAAGGAAGAAATAAAATGGAAGATAATTTTAAAATTTTAAATTGTGATCAAGGTGACATCGTAATTGATTTTAACGGTTATATTGTAAAAGTTAGTCAATTGGATTTAGCTTTATCAAGAGTTATTTTAGATAATGGTAGTTTAAACAAATTAAATGAACAACTAAAATCTATAAACAGTCGTAATCTACCATCCATTAAAGATAGTTCTAATTGGTTGGATAAAGGTGTTGACTGTCAGATTTTACAACCTAGTAAAAATTGGCAATCAGGAAAGTTAAGAATGAAAGTTATTATAGAATTTTCTCCTGATGAACCAGAATCACCACTGGATGATTTACGAAGAATGATCAACGAAACCACATCATAAACTCGATTTTCTCTCTGTGACTTGAAATAAAATCATGAATAAAACTCCTCGTATTCCCATACCATCAGAAGTGAGAAGTTACGTTTTCCAAAGAGATAAATTTCAATGTCAAAGCTGTGGTAAAAATTCCCAAGAAGTTAATCTCAGTATTGATCATATTATCCCTTTATCTCGTGGTGGAAAAAACCATATTAGTAATTTACAAACTTTGTGTTTAACTTGTAATCAACGGAAAACAAATAAGATTGATCGTCGTTTTCGTCGAAATTTTCACATTTAAGAACCTAACGTTCCTCTCCTATCAGGAGAGGATTAGCCAGAGGTAAATTAACCTAATATCAAACCTGTACGTGCAGGAATTGCTAAATGTAAATGTTTCTGATCATCCCATTTAACTGCACCCTTTCCAAACAATAATTTATCTGGTTGATTTTGTAATTTACTACCATCAATATCTGCTGTTGCTGCTTCTTCTCCCACGTTAATGGCAATAATTAATTCTTGATTTTCCCAAGTTCTTGTAAGTACATAAACTGATGCTTCTGCATGAATTGTTTGATAGTTTCCTACTCTCAAGGCTATGTATTTATGACGTAATGCGATCAATTGTTTATGGGTTTGATAAATGTCTTGATTCCATGCACTTTCTACAGGAAATACTCGCCGACAATCTGGATCTATTTCTCCTGGTAATCCCACCTCATCCCCATAGTAAATGCTGGGAGCCCCAGGAAATGTTAATAGTAGTAACGTACATAATTCTACACTTTTTTGATCGCCATCAGCTATGGTGATAATTCTAGTGGTATCATGGCTGCCAAGAAGGTTTAATTGTGTTAGTTGAATTTGCCAATCGTATAGTTTGAGTAGCTTGTCAATTTTATCCGCATAGCCAACTGCGTTAATTGTTGGATAGGGGAAATAATTGCGGGATTGTACATGCTTTAAAACTGTGCGATCGCCCACTGCAAAAGCAATTGCAGCTTCATTAAATAGGTAATTCATGACTCCATCGAATTGGGTTCCATCTAGCCATTGACTCGCATCGTCCCAAATTTCTCCTACTATATAGGCATCAGGATTAACTGCTTTAACTCGCTGTCTAAATTGTTGCCAAAATCCCGGAGTCTTAATATCAGATGGTACATCTAATCGCCAACCATCAATGCCGAATTTTAACCAATATTCGGCGATTTGCATAATATATTCTTGCACATCTGGATGATCATGATTAAATACTGGTAATGATCTGACTCCTGCCCAAGCATCATAATTTGCTGGTAATGTATCATCATAAGGAGAAAGTGGCCATCCAATAATTCTAAACCAATTTAACCAAGGTGAATTAGGACCGTTTTCTAATACATCATTAAAGTAGAAAAACCCTCGACTCGAATGATTAAATACTCCATCTAATACCACTTTTAAATTTTTTTCGTGGGCAGCATCTAAAAATGCTCTAAAGGCATCATTTCCTCCTAAAATGGGATCAATTTGATAATAATCATGGGTATGATAACGATGATTACTAGCAGACTGAAAAATAGGTGTAAAGTAAATTGCTGTAATTCCTAAATCTTGCAAATAATCTAGCTTTTCTAGTATTCCCCAAAAATCTCCTCCTTTATAACCTTGATGTGTTGGTGGTGCTTCCCAATCTTCTAAATTCGCATTATTGATGTAACTCTGACGAGAACGTTCACTTCTGGCAAACCTATCAGGAAATATTTGATAAAAAACGGCGTGTTTAACCCAATCTGGTGTTTGAATTGTCATACATTTTTACTCTATTCTTATTAGACATCTGGTGAAAATTAAATGTGCGTTGTTTAAAACCCTTCTAGAGACATTTTATATCAGGTCTCTACATTAATTCACACCAGATATCTATTGATCATATTACTAAATTGTGTCACTTGCTACTATTACTTAGGATTTTGCATTAAATTTTAGTATTTCTAAATATTTATTTCCGATGAAATTGAGATTAAATTTAGTTATATTAGTTACAAAAATATCATAATTGTGATCAAATCTATACATTTATTAACTATTGTTAAGAAAAACTTATCATTAGCAATCAGCTTTCAGTGATCAGAAATCAGCTTTCAGCAGTCAGTAATCAATCTGTTAACCGTTAACCGTTAACTGTTAACAGTTAAGTGCTATATATTTTGTCCTAATTGTCTGTTAAGAAATACTTATTAAAAAATGTTGTCATAACTTCATTTAACTGCTAATGTATGTAAATACGACAGCACTGGTAACTGCTCAAATTAAAGAGAGGTTATAAAATAATGAGCTTTATCCATTCTGCCCATAGTCTTACTAATGATGAAAAACCTATCTATCCACAGCTGAAAACTGATTACTGATACCCGACCAAATTACAATCATGAATTGTCTTATCTGTTAATAGCAACAAAGAAAAACAGAAGACAGAGAATTTAGAGGTAAAAAGCGATGAATATTCAAGGAAAAGTTGCTTTAATTACTGGTGCTTCTCGTGGAATTGGGCGGGCGATCGCCTTAGAATTAGCTAAACAAGGAATGCAAAGATTAATATTAATAGCACGCGATCGTCAAAAATTAACCGAGGTTTCTCAAGAAATTGCGGCCTTGGGAGTAGAAACCACAATTATGGTTTTAGACCTGACTGATACAGTAAATGTCAACATAGCCATAGCCCAACTCTGGCGTAATTATGGACCAATTCATTTACTAGTAAATTGTGCTGGAGTTGCCCATCAAAATAGTTTTTTACAATCAAAAATTCCCCAATTACAAGAGGAATTATCTGTTAATTTGTTGGGAATGTACACTCTGACAAATTTGATAGCCCGTCGTATGGCTAGTCAAAAACAAGGGATCATTGTTAATGTTTCCAGTCTCATGGGAAAAGTGGCTGCCCCTACCATGGCCACCTATTCCGCGACAAAATTCGCCATTGTCGGTTTTACTCAAGCATTGCGTCAAGAACTGGCAGAACATAATATCCGTGTTATTGCTTTGCTACCTTCCCTTACAGATACGGACATGACAAAAAACCTCAAATTATTTCATGGCGTTATTGCTATGAATCCTGAACAAGTCGCCCAGGCACTAGTGAGAGGAATACAAAATAACGTACCAGAGATTTTAGTAGGATGGCAGTCTCACTTAGCCGTATGGTGTCAACGTCTTGCTCCTTGGTTAATGGAAATGATCTTACACATTGCTAGACCAAAAAAATCAATTCCTCATACTGCTTCCGTGTAAGCATTAGTTAATAAGGATGTTTTTATTGGTTTGGCTTCCACGCCCGCCCAGAACTAATAGCTAAAGTTTACTTTAGTAAACTAAGGATTTAAACAATTACACCAGTTTCCGTTATTATGAGATACAGATGTTAACGATAAAACCCTTGTAACAACAGGAATTCATTCCCAGTCGGGCTTCTTGATCTCCTGACTGCTATAGGGGCGAACAGCCGTTCGCCCCTACAGCAGTCCTTAATAATGCGTCCCTGTTTTGCGATAGTTAATAGCTGTGATAGCATCGGGTTGTAATAACTTACCATTTTCTACAATGGCATATATTACCCAATGATCACCACATTCCATTCGTTCATGTACAGTACATTCTAAATATGCCAGTGCGTCAGTAAGAATTATACAACCATTATCCGCTTCGGCTGTAGAGAAGTTAGCAAAGCGATTTTCTCCCGGAGCGAAGTTTTTGCGGAAATGCTTCATATACTCGGTGTGAATGCCCTCTGGAAGCACATTCAGCGCGAATTTACCGCCGGGGTAGAGTAAAGATTCTATGGCTCGATCTTTAGCGATCGCCATCGTAATTCCTGGGGGGTTGAACGTCGCTTGAGACACCCAACCTCCCATCATTCCCGTAGAAAAATCTCCCTGTTTAGCAGTAATAACACACACAGAACCAATAATGCGGCCTACCGCTTGTTCCATTGGTGTAGCTGCTTGTTGAGGTACTCGCACTTTTCTAGCCTTCTTCAATGCTTGAGCAAAATCTGTACCCACTTCCTCACAGTATTTCAGCGCAACTCCATCAGGCTTAAACTTAACCTTTAAAGTCTCAAACCCAAAACGATAACCAGCATCTCTTAATTTACCTTCTACCAAATCTAACGCTTCACCACTCCAACCATAAGAACCAAATACTCCCACAGGTTTACTATTATTGCCACTTGCTAAGACAATTCCTAACGCGGTATGAATAGGTGTGGGTGCGTGACCCCCTATAGTTGGTGTACCTATGATAAAACCATCGCAATTTTCTAACGTTTCACGAATTTCTTCAGGAGGTGCAAATTCACAATTAATAGATTTAACCGCTACTCCACCCTTTGTTAATCCTAAAGATATTGCTTGTGCTAATGTAGCAGTATTACCATAGGCAGAAGCATACAATAAAGCGACAGATATTTCTCTGGACTTTTGAGCGTGACTCCATTCAGCGTAGGACTTAGTTAAATCTAGTAAACTATGACGTACTACTGGACCATGACCTACTGCATACATTCTCACATGAAAATCAGAGATTTTTTCTAAAGCAGTTTCTACATGGGTAGCATGGGAAGCCATTAAACAATTAAAGTAATAACGTTGATCCTCTTTGAAAGTTTCCCAATTTTCATCAAAGGCTTCATCACCACAAATATGAGCACCAAATAATTTATCTGTGTAAAGAATTTGGGTTTTTTCATCATAAGTGCAAAGTGCTTCTGGCCAGCGAGGACTAGGAGTAGGAAAGAACTTTAAAATATGACCTTTTCCTAAGTCTAAAGTTTCCTTACCTCGCATAGTGAAAATTCTAATATCTTGGTTAGGAAAAGCTGCTTTTAAATTATTTGCACAGGGAAGAGAACAAACAAAAGTAATTTGGGGAGCAATTCCTAATAAGGCTTTTAATGTAGGAACACGATTAGGATTAAAATGTCCTAAAATGACATAATCTAACTGAGAAATAGGAATTGTTTGTTGTAAAGTTGGGAGATAAATTTCCGTAAAAGTTTCTGGTGGGGGATCGGTAATAGCAATTTTTTCCCCTGCTATTAAATAACTATTAGAAGTAGTTCCTCTGCAAAGTGCATATTCTATTTCAAACCGTAAACGCGACCAACTACGGGATCTTAAAACTTTAGTATTTGTAGCAATGGGGACTACTTGTACATCTCTTGGTTTGGAATTTATCATAGAATTGGAGGATGTTTGGGGTGCAGAGAAAACTTGAGAAAACCAATTTTTAGCTGATGTTACAGCGTGAGAAAATGAATCTGGAATTGGCATGATAATTAATTATTAACTCTTGAAAAGAATTTAGTAATTTGAGGAGTCAGGAGATCAAGGAGTTAGGAGTTGTAAGAAAGAATTAAAATAGTTTCACATCTGAGAAATAGGTTTTTGATAGTATTAGCTTTATTTAGAAAACCCTAATTAGGACTTTCTAAAAAATAAGTGCAGCAAACAAGAAACAGGGAGAAAACTCTTGATTCTGACTTCTTTATCTCCTGACTCCTCGATCTCCTGTTAATAGTAATTCCCTACTTTGCGATGACGCACTGCTGTAAGTCCATCTGGGTTGGATACCTTGCCATCTTCAACAACGCAGTATAAGATCCAATGATCGCTACATTCCATAGTTTTCACTACTTCACACTCTATGTAGGCTAACGCATCTGTAAGGATAGGTGAGCCGTTTTTGGCAATTTGGGTTCTCACTCCTGTAAACCTATCTGTACCGGGTAATAAACGCTTGAGGAAATGCTTTTTCAGGTCTTGATAGTTACTTTCTTCTAAAACATTCAAAACAAACCTGTCCCCTAATTGCAACAAACTATCTATCCCTCTATCTTTAGCTATAGCAATAGTAAAACCTAATGGCTGTAAACTAGCTTGTACTACCCAAGAAGCGATCATTGCTCCATTAGTTTCACCTTTTTTAGCTGTAACTATATATAAACCATTGCTAAGTCTACCTAATGCTTTCTCCATGTTTACATCAAGAGACTTAATTTGCTTAATATTCCGTTCTCTAATCAACAACTGTCCTAAATCATGACCTGCATCTTCACATAATTTATAAGTATTTGCCGTGGGAGTTTCCTTAATACGAATTGCTGTAAATGCTTCCTTTATGCCTAAATCTATAAATTTACGTCTTAGGGTATCAATAGGTTCATCATCACCACCATAGCATTCAAATAAACCTACCACTTGTTTATTTTTAGCCACTGCTAATAAAGAACTAATGGCAGCTTGTGCTGTGGATGCACTGGTAGGAGACATACCTACAATTAAACCTGTGGCACGGCCTGCTAATTCTTGGATTTCTTGAATGTCTGCTGTATTCAAATCTAATACTTCTACACCCACACCAGCTTTTTGCAGCCCGTCCCCAATAGCATGAGCTAGATGATCACTAAAACCATAACCAAAAACATAGAATAATCCTACCGTAGTTTCTGATTTTGCCTGTTTTTGACTCCAATTATGATAACAATCTTTTAATACTTCTAAATGATGATAAAGTAAAGGACCATGACCATTAGCTATGATTTTAATATTTCCTAATTCGTTCATTTTTTTCATAGCATTTAATAATGAACGAGCATTTGGTCCCATTAAACAATCATAATAGAAACGAAAATCTGTCTCAATTGCTTCTAAATTTTCATCGAAAGTACGATCATCACAAAAGTGCATTCCGAAAGCATCACAAGTATAAATTACTTCTGTTTTTTTGTCGTAACTAAATATAGTATCAGGCCAATGTAAATTAGGCGCACTGACAAATTCAATTTCGTGACCTTTACCAATATTTATGCGATCGCCACTTTTGACAATTCGTTTAGAAAAAGGTTCATGAACTAATCCTTCTAAAAACTGTAATGCTACTTTAGAAGCTAATACAGTGGCTCTAGGAGCTAATCTTAACACATCTTCCACTAAACCACTATGATCAGGTTCGGTATGACTAACAATGATATAATCAATAGATTTGAGATTAATTAAACCCTTGAGGGTATCTAAATAAAGTTGACGAAATTTCTGATGAGAAGTATCAATTAAAACTGTTTGTTCTCCTCTAATTAAATAAGAATTATAGGTTGTACCATTTTGCAAACCAAATTCAATATCAAAGCGATCGCGGTCCCAGTCCAGACAACGAATTGCTGTGGTATTAGGGGCAATTTCTACAGTTTGTATAGTTAACCGATGCTCGATATTTCCTGCGATCGTTACCATTATTATACTTTCCTAGTCTCAAAATTAATAGTCGTTTATTCTGCTCCCATTTTCTCGATAAATCTTTAATAAAGCTGTAATTAATAATAGATTTATGAAACTAATATTTGTTGCTAATGATGCTATCTGCTATCAGTGGTCAACTATTAGCCAGATTGATATTAGTTACTTATTACCCAGGGAATAAATTCCTTATCTAAAAAGTCGGTTTTAAGGGACTGATTTTATCACTACTTACTCCAGACTAATTGTAGGGGTTTAATATGTTAAACCCTTACTCACTCCTAATTATTAAAAAAATATAAAGAATATTTATTCACAACTTATTGATCATATTCTCAAGATTCTTGACAATATTCTCAATAATTCCTACGAGTTTTCAAGGGTTTCAGGCTCTTGACATTTAGCCCCTCTTTTTGTATGATTTTTATAGTGTAAAATTTGAGCTTTACTATAACAATAATCTAAACAACATCGTATTCATAAATACCATCACAATACTGAATTAAGTATTTATCCATAATTATTAAAAAAACATAAAGAAATTTATTGAGAAAAAGTCGGGTATATTCTCAAGATTCTTGACAATATTCTCAATAATCCCTACGAGTTTTCAAGGGTTTCAGACTCTTGACATTTAACCCCTCTTTTTGTATGATTTTTATAGTGTACAATGTGGAAGATATTATAATTTATTTTAACTATTTGTTGTAGGTAGTTATAAATACTTTGAAAATACTGAAGAAATAGTTTTTAAAAACTATTTACAAACTATTAAACAACTATTAAAAAATAGTAAGCTAATGTGCAGCACTCACTGTATAAATAAAAAACCTGAAGTTACAGTAGCACAAGCATCTTGCTTGTATTAATTATTCAAGTTAAAGGCACAACAGCTTAATATGGCTGGAAATTAGCGATAGACCAAAATAGTAAATATAGTAAATAAAAAGATATTTTGTAATTAATGATAGTAATTAATAACTAACAACTGAAGGTTGATAACTAACCACAGATTCCAAAGCAGAAAATTCAAAAATCTGGCCACGTTTCACAAACCCTAAAAAGCCATCTTTTTCAGCGTCAGGTAAAACTGTAGGTTGATAACCATAGAGCCACATTTTGTTTTTCAAAGAGTTAGGTAATTTAGTTAACTGTTTATAACTAGCATGAACTGGACTAGGATAAAGGGAGGTTTCGCAGTCATGAAAAATGAGGTCTGCTTCTTCATAAAACCGTCTATTTTGATGTAGCACTAACTGGGTATCCGTCGTGAGAAATATTTTCACACCTTCCACTTCAAAAAATAAACCATAGGATGGCATAAGATAATAACCACTATCAACATGAGTCACTGTCACTAATTGAAATTCTATTCCTTGCCAGAAAAAAGAACCTTCGTATTTAAGTTTTTCCATAGCGAAAAAGCTCTCCAATTCAGCAATTTCTCCACTGATAAATCTTAACCCCCCTGATAAGGTTCTATCCCATAAATCACTGGCAATATCTTTACTGGTATATAATCTTGGTCTTTGACAACGAGGGTCAAAAAATGTACTAAGGGCAATATATTCTAATCCACCCACATGATCAGCATGAAGATGACTAATATAAATATCTGTAATATCCAGATGGGAAAAACCCGCTTGATGTAGTGAAAACCTAATATCTGTACCGCAGTCAACCAGGAGTTTTTGGTTTTGTTCATTGACTATGAGAATATTGGACTGAAAGTTGTCAGTACCTACAGTAAACGCCGAACCAGAACCTAGGAAGATTAATTTTGTCATCTTTAATACTTGTTAATTGTTAATGTAGTAGCTATGATCTCTTAGCTATCAAATTTAGCTTTAGTGGGTTGTTTTTGCTAATTCTATGAGGGTATTAAACTTGCTAGTGACGGCAGGTGGTTTGAGTGTAAAATAAATGTAGAATTTACCACTGTCTGATTTTTTCTCCAACACCTTGGCATAAATATCTTCATTTTCTCCTGGTTGTGTGGTTGCTAAAAGGTTAATTTTTAGATTGGTTAATCCTGGAGGTGGAGACTGTTCTGGATAATTATCTATAATTACCTCAGCTTCATGCAGTGATAGTTTAATTACACTGGCTTTATGCGCTTTATTGCTAATATCTTTACCATCTAAACTGGCATATTGGAAAGCAATTGGTTCAGGAAGAGTATATAATTCTTCTTCTTCTTGTGATAAGAACAGGTTATATTCTCCGGCAAGACCACCCACTTCATAAATTGTAATTGGTTCTTTAACTCCTTTGGGTGTAACTTGACGTTCACTGTTAATTTTCACTATTGATTCTACTTGTTTAAATGTAGATTCAGAAATAAATATTTGTCCGCCAATGGTGTAAGATTCTATGCGATAGGTCAGATTGACTTGACTTCCGACTATACCATATTTGGTACGTTTTTCTGAACCAATATTTCCTACTACTACAGCACCAGTATTGATGCCAATTCCCATTTCTAAGGGTAGTAAACCCCATTCTTTCATTTGGGCATTGACTTTCACCATGGCCATTTGCATTTCTATACCACAGGCTACTGCTCTGACAGCATCATCTTCTCTGGTTGTGGGTGCGCCAAAAAGTACGAGAATACCATCACCCATAAATTCGTCTATTGTTCCTTGATATTTCGTGATCACATCGGCCATGTTTTCTAGGTAAAAGTTAAGTATTTTTACAACTTCTTCTGGTTGAAGTCTTTCTGACGTGGCTGTGAAACCACGTAAGTCCGAGGTAAAAATAGTAATTTCTTTCCGTTCTCCTCCTAATTTTAGTCCTTCTGGGTTTTCTAAGATGTTAGAAACTACGGCATCTGTAAGGTAGCGTCCGAAAATTTTTCTAATATCACCTGCACTGCGAGCAATGTAAGCTGTAATGGTGAGCATAGAACCACTTGTAGCTATAAATGCTGGCACTATGGGCAACCACCAACCATACAGGAAGGCGATATAGGTGCTGCCGATGAGTATAATAAATGCTAGTAGAAAGGTACTGGTTTTTTTCACGGAAAATTCTTCTGATCTTAATAACCAGCTTAATGTAGCTCCTATAGCACTCCATAATAAGATCCATAAATATTCTTGTGGCTCTGTCCAACTTTTAAATAAGGGACGATCTTCCATGGCCGCGCTAATAATTTGACTGGCTAGATTAGCATGGATTTCTACTCCATTCATTGGCGATGGTGAACCAATTAAACTACTACTATAGGGTGTAAAGAAGGAATCTTTGAAACTATCTCCAGCATATCCAATTAAGATTACGCGATCGCGTCCCCAATCTTGAGGTTTTTTATTTTGGAGAATATCTGTCATGGTGACTGTTTCAAAATAGTTACTACCCCCACGATAATTAATTAATATTTGATAGCCACTGTTGTTGGTTCTAATATAACCACCATCGTTTTCTTCTAAAGGCGAAAATTTGGCTTTCCCTATTTGCCATTTCTCATTAGCACTAATCTTTTCTTTATCCAAATACAGTAAGGCCAAATGTAGGGCGAAACTGTATACTGTTTCATTGTTTTTGACATCTTTTAAATAGAAAAACCCTCTTCTAACTTTATTATCTGCATCTAATATTAAATCATTTGATCCTACTTGATTTTTAGCTTTTAATATTGGTGGTGGCGCAACTACATTCCCTAAGTCATCTTTGACTACTTTTTGAATCCCTACTAAATAGGGTGTGCTGTTAAATACCTTTGCTAGTTCTTTTGATCCTGGTTCTACTGGCAAATCACGATATACATCTAAACCAATCGCTCTTGGTTGTCTAGCTTTAAGCTTATTAATCAGTTCTGCTAGTTTAGCATCGTTCACACTAGATTGCTCTAATGTTTGCAAGTCAGATTCAGTAATACCTACAATTACTACTCTATTATCCTTTCCTGCAGGCGATCGCCAACGCATATATTGATCAAAAGCTCCCCACTCCCATGCCTGCAATAACCCAATAAAGCGGAGCAGGATCACTAGACCTGCGATCGCAGGTGTAGCCATCCATACGCCCCGCCATTGCCAAAACCAATTTTTCCACTCTTGGGATTTCATACTTTTATATCATCTGAGAATTAATTTACAATTAAGGTTTTGGTTTGCTCAAATTTGGTTTATTTGGTGTTGTTTGACTCAAATTTGGTTTATTTGGTGTTGTTTCACTCAAATTTGGTGCATCTGCTAGTTCTTTCAATCCTACTGATGATAATAATTCTCTCCATTCATTAGGTTTTTCTTTCCGTATTTCCATCATAGCCTCTAAAGTGTTATACCAGTAATTATTTTGGGCATAGATTTCTGCTTGTTTATACAAGTCCTTATTTTGCAGTAATTTTTGTTCAGATGGTTTTAAGGCTACCCTATTGATCATCCCTTTTACAGACTCATTGCTATTGGAATCTTCGGGATTACAAACTATCGTAAAATACCATGTGTAGCTCTTGCCTACTTTTAACGGTACTTTTTCTGGTACTGATGCCTTCATAATTCCTGATGTACCAGTCATCTTTAATTCTTGTTTATATATTTCCTCTCCCTCTTCGTCCATTACGAGAAACTCCGCAGTTTTCGCTGTACTTTTAGGAACGTATACAAACAAGCTAGTTCCATCCTTAGCGGTATTACCTGTATTCTTTCTATTGGGCATCAAAGCTGTTAAAGATGGCTTACCTGGGTCTAATTTTATACAAGAAGTACCTCTTCGTCCTCCGCCGATGGTTTTGTCAGGTGCGCCCCTATCTTCTGCTTGGGGAAATTTGAGGCTTATTTGCATTGGCGATGACTGTGCTAATAATTGCGCCGGAAATGCTGATAAAATTACTAAGCTGGGAACAAGTACAAGGGGCAACTTACCCAGGGGTTGAATATATTTTTGTAACTTCATGGCACTGTCTCTTAATTTTTACTTTCTTGACCTATTGTATCAGGGTTCTTGATTTTTTGACCACTTTACTGAAAAATTAGTTATGTAACGTTTCTTAACTTTCTGTCCTAACCATCCAAACTGGTATCATATCTCGCAAATAATCCGTTTACGGAAATTAATTTATACTGATAATTCGGGAAAATATGAAAACTAATGTATTTATTAGAACTATCTAGTAAAAAAGTATCGGATATGGATAAGTAGATAGTGATAAATGAAAATAAACAGGTAAACTATATTAGCCAAGAATTGGGTTAGCCAACAAAGGTGATGTAAATAATGAATAGTGAGTCCACGTCTGAAATTAAACTTAATCATCCTGAAAGTGAGGTTACTCAGCAAACAGTGACCACATCTCAAGAACAGGAAAATTCTACGCTGACAGAAGACAGTGGCGATACTGCGGTACAGTCAGAAGAAGTTAATGTTGCTGTATTAGCACAATTAGCCCAGGAAATTGAATCTCTCAAGATGCAATTAGAAGATCGTAATACTCAATATATGCGTATTGCAGCAGATTTTGAAAATTATCGCAAACGCACTTCTAGAGAAAAAGAAGAATTAGACATACAGGTAAAACGCAATACAATTATCGAATTGCTGCCTGTAGTGGATAATTTTGAAAGAGCTAGAGCGCATCTGAAACCCCAAAAGGAAGGTGAAATGGCAATTCACAAAAGTTATCAAGGAGTTTATAAACAATTAGTAGATTCCTTGAAACGTTTAGGGGTATCACCAATGCGTCCAGAAGGTCAAGTGTTTGACCCTAATTTGCATGAAGCGGTGATGAGAGAACCAACCAATGAACATCCAGAAGGAACGGTTTTAGAAGAATTAGTCAGAGGTTATTATTTTGGCGATCGCGTATTACGTCATGCGATGGTCAAAGTAGCAGCACCTCCAGAAGATGTATCTTCAAACTCAGATCCACAAGAAGAATAAAAATCACGATTCATAGTTAATCAATTACTGATTAATTATTACTGGACATCTCCAAAAATCAGGTCAGAAGCCTTATCTACTGTCAGATAATTTTAATTATTGTAGGTGTCTACTGATCACAACCAGGTTCGGCTATTATGGCCTACCTGGAATAATTAACTTATTTCCGCTACCACATAGCTAACTAAGATGATGAAATTGATCCTGCTGCTGAAAGTTTACAAGAACATCCTTTAGCAGGCGATCGCCAAGTCACTATACATTTGGTGTTAATTAATGTAAAAACGTTCTATATCACGTCTCTACAAAGGTTTTACAAAACGCTTATGTAATTTTCACCACAGGTATATTAGTCAACTTGATTGCCTTCAACGTAATATACTTATAGAACTATTAATAAATATTTTTTCTTATCAAAAAATTCACTAAACAAAAACCAATGGAACAATTAGTTAAAAGCGGTACTGGTTGGCGAGTAGGCTGGAATCCAAATGCTCAAGTATTTAAAGGATTAATTGGCACGGAAGATTGGGCAATAGAATTAACAGAAGCAGAATTAAACGATTTTATTCGGTTATTACAACAGCTTGTAAATAGTATAAAGCATTTATCTACAGAATTAATGGATGAAGAGAAAATTGCTTGTGAAGCGGAAAGTGACTTATTGTGGATGGAAGTGGAAGGTTATTCTCATGCCTACAGTTTGCGATTTATTCTGCTTACAGGGCGTGGTGTGGAAGGTGAATGGCTTCCTGAGTCAGTTCCTCAATTATGGCAAGCATTATCTACGTTAACAGTTTTCTGAAACATTTTGGGGATTTTTTGATAAACCTCTTGACAATTGATTAAACTTATGATAACTTTAGAAAAGTGACTTGATCAGATTTACGTTAGATACTTTGGCAAAATCCCCAAACCAAAGGTTAAGTATAACCTAAATTAAGATTGAGTGAGCGGGGCGTAGCGCAGCTTGGTAGCGCGCCACTTTGGGGTAGTGGAGGTCGTGGGTTCGAATCCCGCCGCTCCGATTTATTTCAAACCCTGACTGTGTTTAGTTTTTACGGTTTATGTTAGACATTTTTGGTATTAGGTTTAAATAGTAGGAATATGTGCAAGCATCTTGCTTGCATCTATTATCCAAATTAAAAGCACAACAGCTTATTCCCGAATTATTAATAAAATTAGTGTTGCTGAAACAGCATTCGGCAATATAGGAGTAATATTTGATTCATGGAAAGATAGGTAGGGTGCGTCAGATACAGCAATTCCCGTTATTATGAGGTACAGATGTTAATGATAAAACCCTTGTAACACAGGCATCTTGCTGTGTTCACAGTGTACCTCATATAGATGGAATGTGCTGTATTATAAATCTGTTGATTGATGGAATTTATGGAGTCTGACGCACCCTACAATACTAATTCAGCAAGTCCCAAAATTTTAATACGAGTCCTATATCATGATTAAAAAATGCTAAGAACGTAAATCAAAGTAAAGAGAATAATCCAAATAATATCCACAAAATGCCAGTAAATTTCTGCCATTTCCACGCCAATGTGTTTACTAGCAGAATAATGTCCTGGTTTAAAAGAACGCCATAGAACACCTAAAATTAATAACAAGCCTACAAATACATGAAGTCCATGAAATCCTGTCATTAAATAAAAGCAATTAGCAAAAATATTAGTAGTTAATCCATAACCTAAATTGATATATTCGTAAATTTGTCCAGCTAAAAATGTTGCTCCCATTATAGCAGTAATAATATACCAAAAACGCATCCAACCTATACTATTTCTTTTAATTGCCATATCACCAAAATGAATGACAAAACTACTAGAAACTAGAATAATACTGTTAATTGTGGGTACATATAATTCTACTTCTGTACCTTGAGGTGGCCAGACAGATGTAGTACCTTTAAAAAATAAATACGTAGCAAAAAATCCCCCAAACATTAAAGATTCAGACGCGAGAAATGTTAATAATCCCCACACTCGTAAATCTGGATGTTCACTATGATCATTTTGATGTGGTGTAATGGCAGTCATGGTATTTTTCCTATTAGTTAATAAAGAGATACAATCAATACATCTTAGGTGATGTTGGGTTGTCCTGTTGATACAGCACATTCCATCTATATGAGGTACACTATGAACACAGCAAGATGCCTGTGTTACAAGATATACAGGAGGTACACTGTGAACAGGCAAGATGCCTGTGTTACAGGGGTTTTATCATTAACATCTGTACCTCATAATAACGGAAACTGCTGTAAATGTTGGGTTTCGCTGTCGCTTAACCCAACCTTGTATCTTAAAGGAGGTTGGGTAGAACGAAGTGAAACCCAACAATCATTTTCCAATCATTGTAGTTTAGTGACTCCTGATGATTTATGACCATAATCATAAGGTCCATGAGTAACCACAGGTAAAACGTGCCAATTTTCAATAATTGGTGGAGAAGATGTAGTCCATTCTAATGTTAACGCGTCCCAAGGATTATCTCCTGCTGATGCACCTTTTTTCCAACTATTAATCATGTTGAAAATAAAGGGAATTACCGAAATTGCCAGAAAAAACGCACCAATGGTACAAATTTGATTAAGATGGGAAAATTGCGGATCATACATAGCAACTCGGCGAGGCATTCCTTTTAAACCCAATTCGTGCATGGGTAAAAATGTCAAATTTGTACCAATAAATGTAAGGACAAAATGTACTCTTCCCCAGGTTTCATTCATCATTTTTCCTGTAATTTTAGGATACCAATGATAGATACCTGCATAAATACCAAAAACTGATCCACCAAATAAAACATAGTGGAAATGTCCTACTACATAATAGGTATCGTGAACGTGAACATCAAAGGGTGCTGTTCCCATAGTTACGCCACTTAAACCCCCCATAACGAACATTGATAATAAACCAATGGCAAATAACATTGCTGTAGTAAAACGGATTTTTCCACCCCATAAAGTCGCTACCCAACCGAATATTTTTACCCCCGTAGGTACAGCAACAATTAAAGTGGAAATAGTGAAAAACATCCGCATCCATCCAGGTGTACCACTGGTAAACATATGGTGTACCCAAACGAATAAACCAACCACACAAATAGCAACAGTGGAATAGGCGATCGCTTTATAACCAAAAATTGGTTTTCGTGCATGAACAGGAATTACTTCCGACATAATGCCAAAAATTGGCAGGATCATTAAATAAACTGCGGGATGGGAATAAAACCAAAATAAATGTTGGTAAATAACCACATTACCACCCGCATCTGGTTTAAAGAAAGACGTACCAAAATTAATATCAAATAATAGCAAAACTAACCCAGCAGCTAATACTGGTGTGGATAACAAAGCCAGAATAGAAGTTGCTAAAATTGCCCAACAAAATAGGGGAACTTGATCCCATTTCATACTAGGAACTTTCATCATTAAAATAGTAATGACGAAATTAATAGAACCTAAAATTGAAGAAGTACCCACTAAAACAATTGCTAAAATCCACAAACTTTGGGCATAATTAGCAGTCACTAAACTTAAAGGAGGATAAGCAGTCCAACCAGATTGAGAACCACCAAAGATAAAACTTAATAATAGTAACAATCCTGCGGGTGGATTTAACCAGAAAGCTATAGCATTTAACTTAGGAAATGCCATATCTCTAGCCCCCACCATCAGGGGCACTAAATAATTACCAAATCCACCAATTGCACTAGGAACAATCCATAAGAAAATCATGATTGTACCATGATTTGTCATGAAAGCATTATACAAATTGGGGTCAAGAAAATCGGACTCTGGAGTTGCTAATTCAGTGCGAATAGCCACAGCCATTAAACCACCAATCAGGTAAAAAACAAAGGCTGTAACTAAATATTGAATACCAATCACTTTATGATCAGTATTAAATGTGAAATAGTCTCGTAATTTCCACGCGGGAGGATGAACATTATTAATTAATAATGTTGGTGCTTGATGTTGATTGGATATCATAATAAATTCACTGATGACTCATAGCTAATGAGTGAATTGTGGCTGCTTTTACGCCTAATTCTTGTTCGTATGGTGCAAGAAATTGTTCAGAATTAACTGCTACTAAATGATTAACTTCTGGTTGGGTAGCTAGTTGATTTTCTGCTATCCAATTTTGATAATCTTTGGGTTCATGAACTATGACTTCTGTTCTCATAGAACCGTGATAACCACCACATAATTCCGCACAAACTACAGGATAAGTTCCTGGTTTAGTAGCTACAAATCTTAATTGTGTAGGAACACCAGGAATAGCATCTTGCTTGAGTCGAAATTGGGGAACCCAAAAAGAATGAATCACATCATTTGCTGATAAATTTAACTGTACATCCGCACCCACAGGAATGTGTAATTCTCCTGTGGAAATTCCCGTATCAGGATAGTTAAAAATCCAAGCAAACTGCATTCCTTGAACATCTACAATAATGTCAGCAGGTTTATTTTTAGTTTGGGGATTTTCGCCAAAACCAATATTAGCTTCATTGCTATGATCACTGACATTCATCGCCATTTGTGTCATAGAATGACTATGACTGCTAACACCAAAACCGCCCATTTCGTTAAAAATGTTCACACTATAAATGCCTAAACCAATAACAATAATAGTGGGAATTGCAGTCCAAAAAATTTCTAAACCAATGTTACCTTCAATGGGTACACCGTCGCTATTATCTCCTTTTTTACGACGATACAAAATTAAGAAAATAACTATCGTTCCTTCTACGATGAGAAATAAAGCGATCGCTATTGTTAACATCACATTAAAAAAATCATCTACCAAAGGTGCTTGTAGAGATGCTGCTTCTGGCAATAAATGATGATTTTGCCCTACCGAGATACTAATAGCTGCTACTATCAAACCAGCTAAAAGTGTCCACAGCGAAATAGGAATTTTTTCCATGAATACTACCTGCTGTGTAAATTGTAATTACGATCATTGAGTATTCAGCTATCAGCATTTAGTTAACATTAGCGATAGCCAAAATCAGATTAAACATGATCATCACTTCTGTGTATTCTGCAAGTTTTTCAACCTACAGGACATTTTTGTGCTATTAATTGGTACTATTAAATTTCTAACTTATATTTGTGCAAAAATAGCAGAAACTTCCATATTTTTTCATATCTATAATTTCAGATCACCGACTTCTTCAAGAAGTCGGGAATCTGGTACAATAATTACAATTTTTCATTTATATTTATGGTAAGTAAAACAGTTATTCAATTATGTTAAATTTATATAGAAATGCAGTTTCCCCTCTAAATTAGCTAATAATACTTAACATTCACCCACATTATTTATCTAATGTGGAATGGGTATAACAATTTTTAGGACAAATACGAGAACAGGCTTCACAACCAATACAATTTTCTGGATGTGCAACTACCATTACCTTACGTTCAATTTCCTCATCATCTTCATCTTCCACAAATTCGCCTTCTTCATTTAAAGCCATCAAACCTAAAACATTGTAGCCACATACTTTAATGCATCTGCCACAACCGATACATTTATCCTTATCTATTTCTTGGGCAAATTTAGGAGTCCAACTACCACCACCAAAAGTCAATCCGGTTAATGCTGCCATAATTATTCCTCAGCAATTTTCGCTACATATTAGTGAATTATTCCATCTTTATCCTAGCCTAATATTGATAATTTTCCATCAAAAAACTTAACATTTTTATCAAATTTTGATGACGTGATAAATAATATTATCTATTTTTCTGTGCCTAAAATAATTAGATGATATTCATTATTAATAAATATTTCTCAAGTAAAATCTTCCAAACCTGATTTAATCTGATTTTTAAAATATATTAACAATTATTATTCTCAATAAAACCTAGACTAATTAATTACATTCTTCTAAATTATTAGGAATTAACAGCAACTAGCAACCCCAACTATTGCCATTATCAACCCTCTAATTGCCAATATTTTGCAAATCTTACTAAGATTTACCATAAAGTCAGATTAATTGTATTTTCAATTACAAAACTTATTCAAAAATTAGAAATGTGCAAAGATAACATTGATGAAAATAGAAACAGCTAAAAATAGACATTATTGTCTATAAAAGTCAGATAAATCACACATAAATATTAAGAAATATTAGAATTTTAAAAAAAAAGATTGGCAAGCTCATTTTGAACAATCTTATTCAAATCTTTATGAAAATTATAGTTAATGAAGCAGTAATGAAGCCGGGGGTTTTTCAGTAATAACGTAAGTTGCCAGTTATATAAAGTAGGGTGCGTCAGAATCTTAAAATTGGTAATTTTAACCTAAGTTATTCCGTCTGACGCACCCTACAGACTACAAAATATCCGAAAATTAATAACTAGCAACTTGGGTTAATAACTTAGCTTCATTAAAACTAAAAAAACAACCTACAAAATATCAAAGTGGGTCTTATCTGTATGTAAAAAACAGTTACCAGTCACCATCACAAGAGAAAAAAAATCTTACCTCTCCACCATTCTCTTATCTGATTACTGATAGCTGAAAGCTGATTGTTATAGAGGGAATTTGGTAGCAAGTTATGAATCAACAGGACAAGAACAGGGGCAACTTGAACCAAACATCTCAACAATTAGAGTAGGAAAAATTCCTATGACCTATATAATTCCTAACAACAGTTGCGTGGGATGTGACAACTGCCGCCCCCTATGTCCTACGGGTGCAATTAAAATAGAAAATGATGAATATTGGATTGATCCTACTCTTTGTAAAAATTGTGAAGGTTACTATCAACAACCACAATGTGTAATTGTATGTCCTACAAATGCCCCCATACCTTCACAAGCAAAAAAAGGCAGATGCAAAATTGAACCACGAGATGCTACCAGTCCAGACTTATTTTCTAATAGCAAAAATAACCCTTTTGCATCAGCAATTGTTATCTGGGAGGCTTGCAACTTATTAGCACAAAGATCATCTTTACCTTGGCAAACAAATGAATTAGGAAATCTACAATATCGTCGTGTAGTAAACCAAGGTCGAGGAGTTATTACCTTTCAAATACAAGATAAACTTCATGTTTGTCAACACGCTACTAACCTACAAGTAATTGAAAATTTAGATATTCGTGCTGCTTGCATAAATCTAATCTTCGCAGCCCATATTACCAATTTAGAACAACCTTGGGAGGAAGAATTTACCATTGATGAACGACAAATTGAACAATATCTAGGTTTAGAAAAACGTAAGGACTTGAGTAAAAATGCCAAATTAGGGTTAATTAAAAACCTAGTTTATCAGGCTTGCTCCTTGATACTTTCTATTGACTGGCCATCACAAGGTCGTGTTCCCAGCTTTGCCATTCAAAATAGTCGTTTGTGGCATTTAATGGATATTCAACACCATTTTCAAGAAGATGATCAAGGTTGTAAATATCTGATTGGTTTAACATTTAAAATCAAAGCAGGAATGTGGACACAGCATTTTTTCAATAGACAAGGATGTAAAGAAAGAACTGCATTTTATCAATATGGTAGTCTCCCAAAATCCTTATTAACTACAGTAATGAGTTTATGGCAACAACATGAAGGTTCTGTAAGATTAATGTTATGGTTATTATTTAAAACCAAGATGGGTAGAGAACAAAGAATTACAGTTCCTACTTTATTGCGTGTTGCGTATGGAGAAGAAAAAGTCATCCAAGCTAACCGTCATCGAGAAGATCGGAAACGTCTATTAAAAACTTATGAAAATGATTTAGAGGTATTGAATCATTATGGAATTAAATCAAATTTTGATCCCATTACCTACCCTCCACAAATTCAACCCCTATGGGCAAAATTAGCAGATATTCCTGAAGATCCCGATGAAGCATTAGAATTTTGGATCAATGATGGTGGAGGAGAAAATCGTTTAACAGATGCAGGACCGCGCGGTAAATGGAATTTACTATTAAATGCGCGAATTTTATCTTTTGAATTACCTCCAGATTGGGAAAATCGTACAGAAGCATCAAAACAACAACGTCGTATTTCTAAAACTAAAACGAATCATCAACAAAGTGGCAATTTATTAGGGGAACAAATCATGCAAGCCAGAAAAAAAATGAATCTTTCGCAACGTGATCTTGCTAGGTTGATCGGCAAAAGTCAAAGTTGGATTAGAGATGTAGAAAATGGTCGTTTAAAGGCTAAATTAGATGATCAAATGCTATTGAGACAATTATTAGATATTTAATCCTAATTAGGAGTTACGCACGATGTTAGGAAAACCCTGATTATTGTGTAGGGGTAATTCATGAATTACCCCTACTTTAGTGATGTTTTGCGTAAGTTTTGCGTAATGTAATGGTAGGTTGCGTTTTCAAACCAAGCTACTTGTAGTTACTACTTTATGCGAAATTAACCACAAATTCGCTACAGTATATTTAACAAAAACCACTTCTCTTTCTGCATTACAGGAACTTTTAAGACTTTTAGTTTTTAAATTATCCTTAATCAATTTCGCTTGATAAGTATATAAATCTTCCCCCGGTTTACCAAAACTTAATTCACTTAAAATCGTATTATTATCTAAACTTTGTTCTAAAATTTTGCCCTTTAATTGATAATTAAACCAATCCCATCCTAACTGTAACATTAACTCTCTTTCTAACACCTGTAAAGAATTTGGTAATATCCCGCAACCTCTATATACCTTCAGTAATTCCTCTATATTTCCTTGATGAGTTAAAATCGCCATGAAACTATTTTGATCTAATCTTCCATAATATCTTCCCTGGGGTAAATCTATCATTGTTGGGGCAAATCTATGACCACCAAAATGGCTTGATCTCCACATTCTCACATTTTCTAATTGTAAATCATCTATACTTTTTTGACCATGAAAATAAAAGGGATTACCATATCTAGCACAACATTGATCATGACTACCATGAGTACAGATTAAAATATCTCTAGTGATGTGATTTTCTACTTCATAATTACTAGTAATACCTGCTAACCATTTGTTGATCACTCCCGCTACTAATTCTATATTTGGTAGTTTAAACTCCTGCTTTTTGTAACCACTACTTAAACCTTCCTGCTGCTGATAAATTAACAAAGTAGTTTCCTTAACCCGATGAGTTTCGTCATTCGCTATTAATAAAAACCTCATCGGTAATTTTTTCTTTTCTACTTCTGTAACTAACACTTTTAAATTATCCGGTACCCATTTAGAATTAAATGCTTCATACCCCCAAGGAGTTGGACATTCTACTAAAATATACGTTTCATATTTGGTAGCAGTACCAATCATATCCTCTTCTAATTCTCTGGAATTGTTAGCACAGAAAAATTTATTCATTGCATTCATTTACAGTTACTCAAGTATAATTCTTAGGGATTTTTATGGGTTTTTATACTACAATCATACAAAATCATTGTTGTATTGTCATTAACAATTTATGATTCTGTCATAAAAGTAATAAAGTTATACAATTATCTATTTTAATTAAATTTAATCAATTATAAATAGGTAAATGTATCTACTTGTTTAAATTCAGATTTTTTTACAGTTTTTCCGGTCAATAAATTATCCTTAAAAAAAATTTCAGCTTTGATTAAGGTTAAATTTATTCTATTTACTAATTGCAAAAAATTCTCAATAATTTGAGAAAAAATAAAAAGAGTAAAGATATATAAACTTTATTCTTCTCATTTTCAGGACTTACGCAACCGGCACATTGGTAGGGTGTGGTTCGACAAGCTCACCAACCAGCACCCTACAACAGATTTTTTAGTGTGACACTTGGGTAAGTCCTAATTTTATCAGTATGTTATCAGTAATTAGTAATTAGTGGTCAGTTTCTTTGATTTTAATCTGATAGCTGACGGCTGATAGCTGAATGCTAATAGCTTAGTGCCATATATTGTAATCTTAATAATTGCTTTACAAAAATTAATTTTAGCAATTTTACGATTGAATTTCCTGATGTAACCAATTATATTACATCTAATTGAGTAAAAATATGGTCAATTAAGAAAATTTGCCATAAATAAATAGTAGATAGTCACTTATGAAACGACAATAAAAATTTATTGACCTAATAATATGATATAGCTAGTATTGCATTCCTAAATAATGATTCAGAAATTACATTTATCTTGAATTTTGAGAATGAAACAATTTTCATGAATTTGATTAAATGTATTTTCTTAATTATTGAGGATAGCAATAGTCACTTATTACCTATTCTACCTATTTTTAAAATATATGACATTAATTTTAGCTTTGGATTTTGGTGGTACAAAATTAGCAGCATCCACAGTGGAAGCAGATGGTAAAGAATGGCTGAAACATGAAAGCGAGCTTTCTCCTGATCCGGGAGATGCTTTGACAGACTTAGAAATTATGCGATGGCTCATCGAAAAAGTGTTAGATGATAAAAAACCGGATGCTATTGGAGTAAGTTTTGGCGGACCTGTAGATGCTACCACAGGACTAGTAAGACTATCTCATCATGTTCCTGGATGGGAAAATGTTCCTCTCAAACAAATATTAGAAGAAAATTATTATGCACCAGTGAGTATAGATAATGATGCAAATGTAGCAGCAATAGGAGAATATCGTTTTGGTGCGGGTAGAGGATACGACACATTTTTATATATAACAATTAGTACAGGAGTTGGTGGAGGTTGGATAATTAATGGTAAACCTTGGCGGGGAGCATTAGGACTTGCAGGAGAAATAGGTCACACAGTGGTAGATCCTAGAGGACCAATATGTTTATGTGGGAAAAGGGGATGTGTAGAAAGGTTTGCATCTGGACCATATATGGCGCAAAATGCCAGAGAATTGCTAGAAAAAGAACCACGTAATTCTGGAAATAAAGTCCGAGGGGACATACTCAAATATCTCGTGAACAATGATTTAAACCTGATTACAGGTAAAATAGTCAGTGATGCAGCTGGATATGGCGACGAATTAGCCCAACAGGTATTATATCAGGGAGCGTGGGCTTTAGGTGTAGGAATCGGTAATGCAGCCAATTTAATGAACCCACAACGCTTTGTTTTAGGTGGAGGTGTGACTAAAGCAGGTGATAATTTTTGGGCTATAGTGCGGAAAGTGGCCAGAGAAACTGCATTACCAGAGGTTAATTTTGAAGTAGTGCGGGCATTATTAGGTGATGATGCACCATTATGGGGGGCTGTAGCTTTAGGATTAGATGTTTTAAGATAAGTATGAAACTGTAGAATTATGAAACTGTACAAAATTTTCGGCTTTGTGTGAAACAAAGTACAATTCATAGCGTAATTATGCAATACCAGAAAAGCGATCGCTCATAAAAAACCAGCCAGTTCTACTGTTGGTCTGTTCTATCAGAACTTTACGGCTCATAGTTGTAATTTCATCAGAAAAACTAACTTCTTAAATTTAATTAACTTTAGACTATTTGTAACCTAGTAGTTGATTAGAACGAAATTTCCGGTATAATAAGTAGTTATGTGTCATAGAAATGAGATTGGCAATGAATAAACAGCAGAGAATTTCAAAAGCCATAAAAGATGTCATATCTGAAAAGAAATTAATGTATTAGGTAAGGATTACAAAGAAAGAATTTATCGAGAATTTTTAGGAATTGAACCTCCTCAAGATTTTGAAGAAGGATTTTTAAAATAATTGATTGACAATAAGAGACATAAAATGCAGAATATACGATTTACTTTTATTGACCTTTTTGCTGGAATTGGTGGGTTTAAAATGGCATTAAGCAATAATGGTGGTCATTGTTTAGGCTTTAGTGAAATCGGACAGGATGCCATAAATACATATTGTGATAACTTTGAAATTGAACCTAGTTATAACTTAGGAGATATTACCAAAATCAAAGAATTACCATCCCATGATTTATTAACTGCTGGAGTTCCTTGTCAAAGCTGGTCAATTGCAGGTAAAAATCTCGGTTTTGACGATGATAGAGGACAATTATGGAACGATACAATTTATTTACTTCAACAATCTCAACCAAAAGCATTTATTTTTGAAAATGTCAAAGGATTAGTTGATACTCGCAATCAAAAAGCCTTAGCATATATCTTAGAAAGAATTACGCAAGCAGGATATTATGCCAAATATTTTATCATTAACTCCTTTGATTATGGTGTACCACAAAATAGGATTCGTGTATATATAATTGGATTTCGGGAAAAAGAGTATTTACAAAAATTCAGATTACCGAAACCAACAGATAAAAAACTCAAACTTGGGGATATATTAGGTATTTCATCGCAGCAAAAAATAGATAATCAGATGATTCAAAGAGACATATTTGGTAATATTATTGCATCTAAAAACATGAGTCTTTCCAGTACCAACGGATTCAACGATTACTTTTTATTTAACGACTTGAGAAATGGTCATACCACAATACACTCATGGGATATTATTCAAACTACTCAACGACAGAAAGATATTTGTTTATTATTACTGAAAAACAGACGGAAAAGTAATTATGGTGCATTAGATGGAAACCCATTATCATTAAAACATTTTCAAAACCTAGACTCATCAATTACACAGGCAGAAATTGGTGAACTGGTACAATTAGAAATTTTCAAACCAGAAGAATATCGTTTTATTATCAAACAGTATGATATTCAGGACTTGACAAAAGATGAAGCAACACTACTGTCATTTAGCAATAATGGAGAACTAATAGTTGACAGTTTAAAAATTCAAAAACTGTTGAAATTACAAAAAATATCAATTCAAAAAACAATTGAGTCTCTCAAACAAAAGGATATTATTGAATGTACCGAAATTCGCTATGATTTTAAAAATACGAAAATGAGTACAGGAATATTTGGTGTTAGTCGTATCTTTTTACCAACTTCTGATATTTTCCCAACTTTAGTGGCCAGCGATACTAATGACTTTATCACTTTAAAAACAATTTCAGCCATGAATCATCATGAATTTAAAAGCAAATTCATTAAAGAAGTTTATGAGTCAAGAGAATTTAGAAAAATCACTAAAAGGGAGGCTTGTTTAATTCAGGGATTTCCTGAAGATTTTAAATTACCAGAGTCAAGAGTAAAATGGATGAAACTAATTGGAAACAGTGTTTCAGTTCCCGTAATTGATAAATTGTGTAAAGCCATTATTGAGACTGGTGTATTTGAAAACCTAAAATTACAGTAGTGCAAGCATCTTGCTTGCATTCATTATGTAAATTAACAACATAACAACCCTACCAATGTGCCAGTTGCGTAAGTCCTGATAAAAATAGGGAAATATCAAAATAGGGGTGATAGTCATAATTATTATGAATTAAACCATACCTCCAACATCTTCACGCCATAATTGATTCAATCTATTTGCTGGCATAGTTAAATACAAAATATCTCCAGAACTGAGAATAGTTTCTAAAACATCCCAACCCTGTAAAGTTTCGTGATTTATTTCCACATATAAAGGTACAAAATCACCATACATAGCCACATCTTTCACACAATGACCACAAAAAGGATGTATAGGAGTAATCACAGTGGCAAAAGCCACCCACAAAGTATTAGCAATAATACCATTACCAATCACTTTACCACCTAAAGCAGCAGCAGCAAAAGCAGGCGCGGCTAATTCTGCTGGACTAAAAACAGCTTCAAAATCAAAAATTTGTTGTGCCATACCGGCAAAATCTGGATCTGTATAATTCACTATGACTGGAATATTTGGCCTTAATGCTTTTGCTTTCAAAGCAACTTCTAAATTAGTCGCATCATTATTACTAACTGCTAACACTGCATTAGCAGTATTAATATTACTAGATAACAGAGTAGTGCGAAAACTAGCATCAGCAATAACTACAGGAATGCCCATATTTCTTGCAGTATTTACAAATCTATTATTACTATCTGTTTCAATCACTACTACTTCATGGCCACTAATATGAAGTTGTTGCACAATCTTAATACCCAAACCACTTAAACCACAAACAATATAATGATTTCTTTGGGGTATTCTCGCTTCATCCCAAAATTGTTTAAGACGAGTTCCTAACACAAAATCTGTAAACATCGCATACCAAACACCAAATACCACTGCTCCTACTAACATCATTACCACAGTAAATAATTTAATACTATCAGGAGCAAATTCTATAACTTTATCATTTCCTCCTGCACCGGTAATCATCCCCACAGCAAAATACAAAGCATCCACAAACGAGATGTTTAATTTAGTAGTTGCATAGGTAAATGTTGCTAATAATATTATTACCAATAAAGCAATGGCCATCCCTACCACTGATTGCGCGTGTTTTTGAAATTGGCGAATATTTGTAATCACCTTCAGGAATTTTCTGACTAGGGATTTACGCGGTTGTTTAATCTGAGGTTGTGTACCGACAATTAAGCGATCGCCAACTTTTAATTCCTGCCCCAATAACACACCAGATACTAAATTCATTTTTCCCTTCATTGGTAAATAATAAATTAGCATTCTTGTAGGATCTTCCCACAAATCACTTAATTTTTTACCCTGCCAAATATGATTTTCATCAATATATTCCTCCTGAATTGGCCAAGTTTGTTGGAGTAATTGAATTTGGCCAATAGCTTTATTTCCTAATGCTGCAAATGTAAATACAGGTGCTGCTAAACCTACCACACTCATACTTAAATGATCTGGCAAGGTTTGATCTAAACGTTCACCTAAATTGGTATTATAAAAACGATTAATAATTCTAATTTCTGGGTTTAATATTCTCGCTTGCATCATAATTGATAAATTTACCGCATCATCTCCAGTAGTAATTACTAAAGTTTGTGCATCTCTAATTCCTGCTGTTTCTAAAGTGGAAACTGCGTGTAATTCACCAATAATAATTATGTCTTTTGTTTTTTCACTTCTATTTTCACTTATTTTTTCAATAGCTATAGGTTTGCGATTAATACCTACCACCTCAGCCCCATGTTGTTTTAATAAGCGAAAAATTTTATATCCAGTACGGCCTAAGCCACAGATAATAATTTTAGGTTTCATGAATCAGTAATTAGCTATCAGTAATCATTAGTCAGTAATTAGCGGTTAATCAATATCAAAATATTGATACTGCTTACGGAATTAATTATCATTGTTTAGATTCTATTAAGTTGTATTTTTCTTGTCTCTTTCTTGATACTGTTAAATTAATTATTAACTAATAAATGATAAATCAATGATAAATAATCCCTTCATTATTAGTAATTTGTAATTATCAATTATTTACCAATTACTCATTTCCATTCTCTATTCTTTCTGATTACTACAAATCTTACTGTAGCTGAACACACCATCATCTCTAAATCCAAAATATTTTAATCTAGCTATTTAATAGCTATACTTCAACTGTCTTATAATTAATTAACCCGTTTTAAATATAAACAACCAATCTTTATCTTAATAGTACAAAATTACCAAAAATTGCCTCAATTAATAAGTTATAATTATTAATATTAGTTAATACTTTTAAAATTTCTAACATCTAAAAATTTGTCTTTACATTTTTTTAACACTTAATTGAGAATTATTTCTATTTATCAACGATCTTGCAATACTTTCAGCGATTTGGTAGAATTTCTAATGAAGCTCAAAGTGGGGTTTTATTTGCATTTTTCAAATTGGTAAAATAGATCATTGTTAAACCCTTGATATACAATACTTCCAGAAAACTACATCCAAAAAAAATACAAGACTTAACGAAATTTACCGCTATTTATCGCTCTTTTTCAGCCAATTTTGTCAAAGTTCCATAACACACTTTTTAACCCCTTTTTAGGGGAATTGACAAAATAGACAATCTATAATAATGGAAATTACGATACCGGAATTCTTCAAGAATTCCGGTATCTGTTTTGGTGCGCTTAAAATGAGCGGGAAAAGTTTTTTCATCCCTTGACATTATCGAAAAAACCTGTTACACTGATTTTGATGAGGAAGAACTATCCACAACGCATAAGCTAGATTAATCGCAAAAAATAAAGACGCTCCATAGAACGTCTCTAAATTATTGAAATTTGGTTAGATGTTGAATAGACAAATTAAGCATCTTCAGAGCGTTCAATTTTTTGTCCAGGGGAAGACTCATAAAGAGCATCTAACTGTTGTCTAGCATCATCAACATTAATAGAACGCATAACCAACAAAGGTTCTTTAATCACATTACCCGCATTATCTAACAATTCAGGATGAGGTACTGATTGTCGTTTTGCGGGATAATAACCAAAACTACCTTTATTTCCTAGTCCTGACTGTACTGGGTAATTGCGTTCTCTGTCAAAACTAAACATAATCAAATTACGAATTAAATTACCCACAGCAATAAACGCAAGGATGGTGAAAGCTAAAATATAGACTAGGTGTAACATTGACTATTCCTCCAAAGTCGCAGTAGTTAAAGTTAAAATTTTTTCTCGTACGCCGGAAATTACTTAAAACAAAATGTCAAATCAATCACTTATTATGATTTTTGGTACAGGTCTTGATTCAGACAAAAGTAACATAAAAATTATGAGCCATTTATGAAAATAATATTAAGAATATTCAATTATCTTCATAATTTAGGCAATATTTTCTTAAATTTCCTTTGACTGACGTAACTGCATACTGACTTGCCAACACTGCCTAACAAGTTGATGCCAAGGTATGAAAATTGCCATATCAATTCCCACTTGGTGGCCAGTTGCTGAAAATAGCATCTTGACTGTGTTGAGTTCAGATTGTGCTTGTTTAACTTGGTTGAGTAAATTTGATTGCTCATCTTCACTCATAAATGAGATTCTCTCATTTTCCAATAAAATAAGCGATCGCTCAAACCAATATTGAAAATCGTCCAAAAGTGGTTCTAATACGGACTTGAGTAATTCAGGACTGGGTAAGTAGGAGTCTCCCATATATATCATCAGCATATTTCTAAATATCTTCCTAATATTAACGTTATTTACGATTCTTAACAATGATCTAATTTTTCAGGAATAGGAAGGATATGTGGATATCAGATTTAAAGCATAAAATCTGTATTGTGATATACGGAACATTATAATCTTTTTTGAAAAATCCACCTATATCTAAAGACAAGAAAGTTTTTATCAAAATAAAATCTTATGATTCAGATACAAGCAATATTTTATATTATTCAATACAACATTTAATTGTTTAAGTATATTGTTTTGTATCCATGACAAAACTATTGTATTGCTTGTATTGATGGAAAATATTAATGTTTATGCAGTAGGTAAAGATTTTTTGCAAAGAGAAAAAGTTGTGATTTTAGTACAGTAAATGATAGAGAGTAATATTTTTATAAGATGAATTATGAGATAATGATCAGAGAATAGCAAGGGAAGAGATGGGAAATCGATCCGATAATGAAAATTACCTATAATGTAATATTATGCTAGAAAATACTCAAAATAAATTTTCCTGGTTTGATGTAAGTGATGATGTCAAAGAATTATTAATCTTAGCAACTCAAACATGGGAAAATACCCAAGAATCAGAAAAATATATGTTAGCAGCTTTAGCTAAAACGCGAGAAAATACAGATGTTCTAGTAGCAGCTTACAGATATTTTTATTACAAAAATAATTATCATCTTGCACTGATAACAGCAGAAAAGATAATTGCTAAAATTAGAGAGTTGGAAAATCTTCCAGATAATTGGGAAGCAATTAAACCTATTTTGATGCAATATCATCAAAACCCAAATATTAGGTTATATCTTAATGCTTATACTGCTTATGGTTTAGTTTTAGCTAAGTTAGGAAATATGGAAAAAGCGCAGGAAATTAGCAACCAAATTATGAGTATCACAATTCCCGATACTAATGATAAAAATGATTTTGGTGCTGGTATTCTTTTGCAAATTTTAACCCGTACTCCTGAAGATGATAATGATTAACTATTAATAACTATGGATGGTAAAGATTATATACTACATAAAGATGGTAATTATCAATGTTGTCCATCTCCAAGAATATGGAATTTATTACATGATAATTATCGTTTTTATCGCTTTTTAACTGATGTGGAAGATGTGTTAAATGCTGTAGATGACGAGTTGATATTTTTACCAAAAATCCAAAATTTGGTAAGGAAATTAATTCTGAATTGTTATTGGATACAAACGCAGTTTGTAGAACATGATATAACAACAGAAAACTCTGTATTATTGTTATATGATGAGTTAGGTTTTCCTTTAACTGTACAAACTGTTATTTTTGCACCTGGAAGTAAGTCTAATATTCACACTCATGGAACATGGGGAATGGTGGCTGTATTAAAAGGTGAGGAAAAACATACATTTTGGCGCAAAAATTCCACATCAGAATTTGCTGATAAAATTGAATATACAGATGAAGTAATTCTGCAAAAAGGTGATATTATTAGTTTAAGATCCGATTCTATTCATAGTGTTGAAGTGGTAGGTAATACTCCCACATTAACATTTAATCTCTATGGAGAAACAGATCCGAAAAAACGATGGGAATTTGATATACAAAATCACACTTCTAGGAATTTTTAAAGTAAACTCTATGTCTTGAGTTCGGAGTGCGAAGTAAAAATTATGACTACTGACTCCCTGTAAGGGTTTAGCATTGCTCAACCCCTACTGATGACTGATTACTGATAACTTAATTATGAGGAGAAATAACAATGGCTAGAGTAATTTTCTATGAAAAACCAGGTTGTAAAAATAATACCAGACAAAAGGTTTTATTAACAGCCGCAGGTCATGAAGTGATTGCTTATAGTTTGTTAACTGAACCTTGGACTGTGGAAAGATTGCGCTCTTTTTTTGGCGATCGCCCTGTGATAGAATGGTTTAATAAAGCTGCACCTAGAGTCAAATCTGGTGAAGTCAATCCTGAAAGCATTGATGCTAATACGGCGTTAATGATGATGCTTAAAGATCCTTTACTTATTCGTCGTCCTTTATTAGAAATAGGTGATAAAAGAGAAGTGGGTTTTGATGTGGAAAAAATAGATGCCTGGATAGGGTTAAAGGCCGTTGATGAGTCTTTTGAGGAAATGAGTCAAAATCTTATGAAACAAGACCTTCAAGGCTGTGCTAATGGTCATAAACATGATCATCATCATAGTGATGGTACTTGTAAACATCAATAGAATTGGGAGTCAGGAGTCGGGTACAGAGTGCAAATTCTTTATTGTTTGTTCTTTGTTCTGACTCTTGAATCTCCTGACTCCTTCCAAATTGTGCTATAATAAATAATTTTAAGTAAAATAAAAGTGTAATTGTAAAAATAATCTATGACATTAACAAAGGGTACATTGAATACCGTAAAAACTGATCCGATAAAATCAACGGAGGAATTAGCCTTTACCATAGCAGAGGCGGCATCTGACCGCAAGGCTGGGGAAATTTTATTGTTAAAAGTAGCAGAGGTATCTTACCTTTCAGATTACTTTGTGATGATGACAGGTTATTCTAAAGTACAGGTAAGAGCGATCGCTGATGCTATCGAAACAGAAGTAGAAGAAAAATGGCACAGAAAGCCTTTGCGGACTGAAGGGAAAGTAGAAGGAACATGGGTTTTACAAGATTATGGTGATGTAATAGTACATATTATGATGCCTAAAGAAAGGGAATTTTACAACTTAGAAGCGTTTTGGGGTCACGCAGAACGCATTTTATTACCCAATAGCGATGATAGGTAAAACCCAATATGATGCGATCATCTGTTGATAATTGCCCAGTGCCCACAGAACAACAACCACTCAATGAGTATGAAGAACTCAAAAATGCCTGGTTATTTAAAGATACAACTCTCAAGCTACCCGATTATACCCAGAAAATTCTCTGGATCTGGGTTTGGTCATGGCTAGTAGCAGGACCTGTGGCAGCAGCAAGTTTTCCGCCCCAAAAACAACTATGGGAATTTATCATTTGTACATCAGCTTCGGCTACTGTTCCTCTAGTATTGATTTTAGTGAGATTGTATTTAGGCTGGCATTATATCCGCGATCGCCTATACAATGAAAGAGTATTTTATGAAGAGTCTGGATGGTATGATGGTCAAACTTGGACTAAACCACCAGAAGTATTAATGCGCGATCGACTGATCGTCAGCTATAACATTAAACCCATCCTACAACGCCTGCAATTTACCTTTGCCGTCCTTATTGTTATGTATCTTATTGGTACAATAACCTGGCATTTGTTATAAAATAAATAGTCATCAGTAGTAAAAAAATTGATTACTAACCACTGAAAACTCACAAAGTAGATATAAACCCATGACAATGGGAAAAAGAACACAAGCCCAAACACTGGAAGTCCGGTTGCTGCGGGAAGGAATTATTGAATCTCGGCATATAGTCCAAGCCGTTGTTAGCGACGAAAGAGGACGAGTGCTTTCTGTAGCAGGTAACGCCGAAACTGCTACATTTATTCGTTCTGCCTTAAAACCATTTCAAGCCCTAGCTGTCACAACAACAGGTACCCTAGAACGCTTTGATTTAACAGATAAGGATCTGGCAATTATCACCAGTTCCCATCAGGGACGCATAGAACAAGTAAGACAGGTATTTAACATTCTTTGGCGGGCTGATCTTGACCCTTCTGCTCTCCATTGTCCCATACCTCAAGGAAAAAGCAGTACCTTAGAATACAATTGTTCTGGAAAACACGCCGGAATGTTAGCAGTATGCCAACAAAGACATTGGCCTATCCACGACTATTTAGATCGGAAACATCCAGTACAACAATTAATTTTAACTAAAATTGCCGAATTACTGCGAATGCCTGCCGTAGAATTTATCAGTGCCCATGATGACTGTGGTGCACCTACCTATTTACTACAATTAGGACATATAGCGTCTTTGTATGCTATTTTAGCATCTAGTAGTAATTTGGATATGGAACGAATCGTCAGAGCCATGAACCATCATCCCCAGATGGTAGCTGGTATTGGTGCATTTGACACGGAATTAATGCAGCTAGTTCCTAATCAATTGGTTAGTAAATCTGGCGCAGAGGGAGTACAATGTATAGGACGATTAGGCGAAGGTATGGGATTAGCAATTAAAGCTATAGATGGTAGTAGTAGAGCCAAATATGCTGTAGCGATTCATTTATTGCAACAAATGGGTTGGATCAGTCCAAGCATAGCCGAAAATCTAGGCGAGAAATTTATGAACCTGGGGAAATACAAGCGTTTGGAAATAATTGGAGAATTATCATTTTTATAGTTGACAAACTCTTGACCTTGAGTTATATTAGAAGAGTAGAGGACAAGAGCGACGCGGGATAGAGCAGCCTGGTAGCTCGTCGGGCTCATAACCCGAAGGCCAGTGGTTCAAATCCACTTCCCGCCACCAAATAACAAGCTATGCTTGTGTTAATAAAACCCTTTAGTACAGCGTACTAAGGGGTTTTATTGCTTGTAGGGTCGAATGGTTGTTCGCCCAGGAGTGAGAATAAAGAATTTTCTCCTCCGTACTCCCTAACTGGTGGTAATTCATCTACAAGGGTTTTAAACAACCCACATTTAATTTTCACTCCTATGTCTAATTACAGCAGTTTCCGTTATTATGAGGTACAGATGTTAATGATAAACCCCTTGTAACACAGGCATCTTGCCGTGTTCATAGTGTACCTCATGTAGATAGAATGTGCTGTATCAATTGTCAATTATTAATTACCTACTTTTTCAGTATAACCTCCAGCATAGGTAATCACACAAATAGTTCTATAGACCTTATGAGTACCATAAGCAACACCAGAGACTTTAAACTTAGGGTTAAAGATATTCTTACGATGTCCTCTATCCGGTACACCATCATCAATGACCAATTGCATGATAATCTCTTGGGCAGTATTCGGACCATAACTAATATTTTCACCTGCGGTAACTTGCCATTTGCCATAACGATTCATGCGGACAAAAGGAGTGCTACCATCACTACCATTATGTCCAGTTGTACCTTTTGGACCTTGATCCGTAATGTGATCTCTTGCAGCTAAAGACATTCCTTTTGATGGTGTTAATGCGCCACTTGGACGCACAGATTTTAAAAAAGTGATCGCCTCATTTACTGGTTTAACACCTTCTTGAGTTAGCAGATAGGTATTACTATTAATTTTGACCCGTTTACCTTGAAATCTGTTTTTATAGTTTTCCAATATGGGAATATACGACTTAGGGTTAGTTCTAATTTTATTAGTTTCTGCAATAACTTGCGCTTCTAAACTAGACAAATAGGGAGTTTGTGATAACAGAGTAGGATTTTGAGTAGCTAGTTTTGCTTCCACCATTGAGTTTTTAGACACTACTAAGGATGGATATAGGCCAAATAGTAAAGTTATGGGTAACAATACTGACAATTTGAAATAACGCATTAACCACCTCATCTGTAAGTAAATTTCTGTATTTTAATAGACATCTGGTGAAAATTAAATATGCATTTTCTATAACCTTTGTAGAGATGTTACATGGAACGTCTCTACATTCTTTTTTGGAGATGTCTATTTTAGATCCCGGACTTTATTTTAGATCCCGGACTTCTTCAAGAAGTCCGGGATCTATAATCTATATTTGTGCTTAAAATCTTTCTACATTGGGAAAATTTTGTAAACTTGCTTTTGCAGCTTCTCCACAGGTACGAGGTGTGGGAAATATTTTGCCAGGGTTAGCTAAATTGTCAGGATTAAATACCTGTTTTACCCATTGCATTGTTTCTAAATCAGTATCACTAAACATATCAGGCATATAACATTTTTTATCTGCCCCTATACCATGTTCTCCTGATATACTACCACCAACTTTAACGCAAAGTTTAAGAATTTCTCCACCTACTTCTTCCACTTTTTCCAATTCTCCAGGAATGGCATTATCAAATAAAATTAAAGGATGTAAATTACCATCTCCTGCATGAAATACATTAGCAATTTGATAACCAAATTTATTACTTAATGCTGCAATTTCTTTCAAGACATAAGGTAATTGAGTTCTAGGAATTACACCATCTTGTACATAATAATCTGGACTGACATGGCCAGCAGCAGCAAAAGCAGCTTTTCTACCTTTCCATAATTTTAATCTAGTTTCTGGATCACTAGCTACAGTAATATTTCTCGCGCCATTTTTCAGACAAACTTCACTAACTTTTTGTTTATTAACTGTAACTTCCACATCTAAACCATCAACTTCTACTAATAAAATTGCTGCTGCATCACGGGGATAACAATTAGTAGCTACAACGTCTTCTACAGCATTAATACTAATATTATCCATCATTTCCATACCACCAGGAATAATGCCCGCACTAATAATATCAGAAACACTAGCTGCTGCGGCTTCAACACTAGTAAAATCTGCTAATAATACACAAATTGATTCGGCAGCTTTGAGGATTTTTAAAGTTATTTCTGTGGCAATTCCTAAAGTACCTTCTGAACCTACAAATACCCCAGTTAAATCATAACCTGGCATTTCGGGAATTTGTCCACCAATATCTATAATTTCCCCATCAGGAAGGACAATTTTTAAACCTAAAACATGGTTAGTTGTCACTCCATATTTTAAACAATGAACTCCCCCAGAATTTTCGGCTATATTACCTCCAATAGAACATATTATTTGACTAGAAGGATCTGGTGCAAAATAAAAACCTGCACCGCTTACTGCTTGTGTTACCCAACTATTAATTACTCCTGGTTGTACAATTGCTTGTTGATTTTCTAAGTCTATTTTTAATATTTGTCGCATTAAAGAAGTTACTATTAAAACCGAATTATCTGTAGGTAAAGCACCTCCAGATAAACCTGTTCCTGAACCTCTAGCAATGAAGGGTACTTGATATTTGTTACAGATTTTTACTATTTGTGATACTTGTTCTGTGGTGCGTGGTAAAACTGCTACAGGAGGACGTTGTTTATAGCTGGTTAAACCATCACATTCATAAGTAATTAGTTCCTCTTTACGTTGTACTACACCTTTTTCTCCGAGAACTTTAATAAATTCTTTGATGATAGGTTGCCAATTAATTGATTTTGTTGTCTCTTGATTTTGGGTAAGCATAGATTTTCTTTTTATTGTTGGTAGATTTTGAGTTTCGATGATAGCACAAAATTGATTTAATTGTTTATTATATCACAAAAGCGATTAGATGTTAAATAATTGAGATAAGAGTATAAAATAAATTATCATTTTCAAGTTAACTTTACTCATCAAATGGAAACAACCTCAAGAGATTCAATAATTTTTAAAGTTGCTTTTTGTTCATTTTCATCATCTAATTCTGACCAAGATTGAAACAATTCGTGAAATCTTTCTTGTTTTTCTTGATTTAGATTACTATTATTAAGTTGATTAATAGCATGATCCCAAGCAGTTATAGATGTTTGTTTTGCTATCATACTTTGACGCAATAAACGCACTATTCTTAACAATTCTGGTATATATTCTTCAGATGTTTGTTCAATTTCTGATAGTAAATCAAGGCATTCTTTTATTGATTTAATTTGAGAATTATTCATGATTATTTACCTTGAGTAGTTTAAATTGGGATTCAGCCCAGTGATGAAAACTCACACTAATCATTATACTATACCAAAACTATCTCTAATTTAGTTATAGAGTACGACAGACCGCATAAATCCTGAAAATAAGCGGGTTGTTGATATCTGACGCAACCTAACAATGTGCAAGTTGCGTAAGTCATACATTATTTATTAGTGAGATATTTTTTCTAGTTTTGTGTATAATAAAAATAGCAGAATCATTAACAACAATTCAGAAAAACAGATGAGTATTGTAATCACAGAAGACACATTAAAAACAATTTCTATGTCTGAAGATGAATTACTAACAGAAATAGCAATCATGTTATTTCAACAAGAAAAATTTACTTTGGGACAAGCCAGTAATTTTGCGAAAATGAATCAATTACAATTTCAAAAAATCTTAGGTAGTCGTCAAATTTCTCCTCACTACGATCTAGCAGAGTTGAGAGAAGATGTTAATAGTTTAGAGGCTAATAACTGGCTATGATTATTGTTAGTAAGCTAATGTGCAGCACTCACTGTATAATTAAAAAACCTGAAGTTACAGTAGCACAAGCATCTTGCTTGTATTAATTATTCAAGTTAAAGGCACAACAGCTTAATACTTCGCCTATTAGTAATTTCTTATGATATAACAAAAGCGATCGCTTCTCAATTACCATCAAAATAGCGATCGCACCACTTCCTACACAAAACAACAAAATCTATTATTTAATCTTCATAATCTTTGTATTTTTTTTTAACTGTTTCTCTTGAGTAGATTCAGGATCATTAAGATATTCAATTAATTCTTATAAAACAATTATTTATTTCCATTTCATCTCCAGATGTATCGAAATTAGACATTTTATGGGTAACACCATGTTTAATTTCATTATCGGCTTCGGTTTTAGCTTCAAGGGGATCAAATGATTCAAAGATTGCGTAGTGCATATATTTTAGATAAAGTTGATGAAAGATGACCAAAAATCTGGGATACAAGCCCCGTCCTTCTAGGATGGCTTTTCTTGATTTTTAATATACTCCTTTACCTTTAATATTTCTAATGGCGCACCACCTACAGAAATGGCAAAATAGCTTAGACTCCATAATGCTTCTTTACGGGGTTTTTTATAGCCGCCCATACCTACGACTAGATACGCCTTTTAAAGCATTTACTATCTG
Organism: Anabaena sp. FACHB-1237; assembly: GCF_014696225.1. Lineage (GTDB taxonomy): Bacteria > Cyanobacteriota > Cyanobacteriia > Cyanobacteriales > Nostocaceae > FACHB-1237. The sequence continues at coordinate 73,409 of NZ_JACJPV010000014.1, forward strand.
GGAAATAGATAGTTTGGGCGGATACTCAATAAGTGCATGAACGTGATTATGTTCACCATTAAACTCAAGCAGTTGAAAATTCATTTTTTCAGCAACTTCCCGAAATGATTTTTCAATCAAATCAATACTTTCTCCGGTAAATACAGACAGACGATATTTAGTAACACAGACCAAATGAACCTTTAAGTCCGTAACGCCATGTCTTTACAGCGTAAAAATCCTTGTCATTTTACCCAAACCAATATATAATATATACAATTAACTTACTAACCAAATATGGACTACATCTCGTCGGCGATGGAATTTATCGTTTAAACTGTGTTTGAGGGTCAAGAAAGTAACTAGAAAGCACATACTGCATGATAAATTAGATTTTCCCCAATCCTCAATTTTCCAATTAAAAAACTTTACACACATTACTTTAAACATTACTTCTATGAATTTTCGTGATGAGTTTAAATTATTACTTCGCGCCCGTTATCCAGTGATGTATATTCCCACTTATGAAGAAGAAAGGGTAGAAGCTGCTATTCGGGAAGAAGCAATAAATGAAGGCAATCGTCCGGTTTATACTTGGGATTTTGTGGATGGTTATCAAGGTAGCCCCAATGATGTGGGTTTTGGTAAACGTAACCCTTTACAAGCCTTAGAATTTGTGGAAAAATTAAATCCCCAAGCGTCGGCGGTGTTGATTTTACGAGATTATCATAGATTTTTGGAGGATGTGGCCATTTCTCGCAAGTTACGGAATTTGTCCAGGTTATTAAAATCACAACCTAAAAATATTGTGTTATTATCCCCCCGTGTGGCTATTCCTGATGATTTGATGGAAGTGTTGACTGTGGTAGAGTTTGCGTTACCCACTGCATCAGAGATTAAGACGGAGGTAGAAAAGCTATTGTTAGCCACTGGAAATCGCGTTTCTGGCAGGTTTGTGGATGATTTGGTGCGATCCTGTCAAGGGTTGTCTATGGAGCGCATTAGGAAGGTTTTGGCGCGGGCGATCGCTTCTCACGGACAATTAGAACCGGAGGATGTAGATTTAGTATTAGCGGAAAAACGCCAAACTATTCGCCAAACTCAGATTTTGGACTTTTACCCAGCGACAGAAGAAATTGATGATATTGGTGGCTTAGACAATTTGAAAGATTGGTTAATTCGTCGAGGTGGTTCATTTACAGATAAAGCGCGTCAATATGGATTGCCATATCCACGAGGTCTAATGTTAGTGGGGATCCAAGGTACAGGTAAATCATTAACAGCAAAAGCGATCGCTCATCATTGGCATTTACCGTTATTGCGCTTAGATGTGGGGAGATTATTTGGCGGTTTAGTGGGAGAATCAGAATCTCGTACCCGACAAATGATTCAAGTTGCGGAAGCTCTCGCACCCTGTATATTATGGATTGATGAAATTGATAAGGCTTTTTCAGGTTTAGGTAGCAAAGGAGATGGAGGGACAACTAGCAGAGTATTTGGAACTTTTATCAATTGGTTAGCAGAAAAAACTTCTCCAGTATTTGTGGTGTCCACAGCAAATGATATTCAATCTTTGCCGCCAGAAATGTTAAGAAAAGGGCGATTTGATGAAATATTTTTTGTCGGTTTACCCAGTCAAGAAGAAAGAAAAGCAATATTTAATGTACATTTATCTCGATTACGTCCCCATAATTGTAATAATTATGAAATTGATCGGTTAGCTTACGAAACTCCAGATTTTTCTGGTGCAGAAATTGAACAAACATTAATTGAAGCGATGCACATTGGATTTAGTCAAAATCGAGATTTTACGACGGATGATATTTTAGAAGCAGCAAGTCAAATTATTCCTTTAGCGAGAACTGCGGTAGAACAAATTCAACAACTACAAGAATGGGCTACTGCTGGTAGGGCGCGTTTAGCTTCTAAATATAGTCCATTAAGTAAACGTATTCAAAGACAAATTGAGTAGGTAATTGGTAATTACTTGATGATTAGTGATTAATATAAAATAGGAAAAAGAGGTTTTAAAATGTTAGCGAGTTTAGCAAAATTAATATTAGGATTTGTGTTAGCGATCGCTGTTTTATTAGGTACTGGTATAACCATTGCCTTATACTTTGTAAATCGTACAGGTGTAGCACCAGAAAAACCAATGTTTGCTAATGACTATCCCCAAAAACCCAAAAATACTAAAAATACCGTAAAATCTAAATCAAAAACAGCACCTAAACCAACGCCTACAGAAATACCTACAGAAATACCTACAGAAAGTCCTACACCTAGCCCCACACCTACAGAATTACCACCTAATGCCTATAAAGCCACTGTTACCTGGTCTAGTGGTTTAAGATTACGATCTAAACCAGAACAAGAAGCAGAAAGTGTGGGAGGAGTAGCTTATAATAAAGAGATAATTGTATTAGAAGAAAGTTCCGATGGTAAATGGAAAAAAATCCGTGTTGGTGATTCTAATCAAGAAGGTTGGGTAAAATCAGCTAATCTTAAAAAATCGGATGAATAATTTGGTGATTATTGGTAAATTTCCTATATTTTAGGAGTCAGTAAAAATGCTACAAACAATACAAAAAACTCTGACATTAGAGGAATTTTTACAACTACCAGAAACAAAACCTGCTAGTGAATATATTGATGGTCAGTGATTTAAAATTGACATTTGGAGAGTTGTTTGGGTGGTTATTAGAGTGAACTTCAGAAATTTAATATTACATGAAAAAGCTAATTGAGGTTTTATATTATGCGAGTTAAGCAGCTAAAAATGCAATCTTTTCGCGGAATTGGTGATTTAATAATAGATTTTGATGAAAAAGAACCAACCGTATTTATTGGGATTAATGGAGTAGGTAAATCAAGTATTCTTGATTGTTTAGCCATTTTATTATCGCGCTTTTCTAGTGCGATTCAACACTCGATAGCTTCAGGAAGATTGTTTACAGAAGAAGACATAAAAAATGACAAACATGAAACTCATAATGAGATAATAACTGATTGTGAATCCCAGAAATTTACTTGGTCTTTGACTAAGGTTAAAAAAGGACGTATTAAAGATACAAGTACCAATCTATCTGAAATAAACAAGATTGCTGAAAATATTAAACATCAATTATCCTCATCCGAAGAATATAATCTCCCTGTTATCCTTTATTACTCAACTAATCGTGCAGTTCTTGATATTCCATTAAAGATAAGAAAACAACATTCATTTACACAAATAGATACTTATGAAAATGCGCTTACTGGTCAAGGCAGTGAGTTTAGAATTTTCTTTGAATGGTTTAGAAAACAAGAAGATTTAGAACATGAATTACGTCTAGAAAATAATCTTAATTATCGAGATAAAGAATTAGAAGCAGTAAGACAAGCAATATCTTCCTTAATTCCGAATTTTACTAAATTGCGTGTACGTCGTTCTCCTTTAAGAATGACATTACAAAAAGATGGTGAAGAATTAATAGTTAATCAATTATCTGATGGTGAAAAATGTTTGTTAGCAATGGTGGGAGATTTAGCAAGAAGATTAGCTATTGCAAACCCTGGTTTAGAAAATCCTCTACATGGATATGGAGTAGTTTTAATTGATGAAATTGAACTACATTTACATCCAAAATGGCAAAGAGAAATTATTCCAGCTTTAACTAGAACTTTTCCCCATTGTCAATTTATAGTTACTACCCATTCTCCACAAGTGATCAGTCAAGTTAAACCCCAAGGAATTTACATTTTAGAAAAAACAAATGATGGTATAATTGCCAAACGTCCTCAAAGTTCCTATGGTAGAGATAGTAATCAAATATTAGAGGATTTAATGGATGTTCCCGAACGTCCACAGGAAATTAAAGATCGCTTCCTAAAGTTGTTTAGATTAATCGATGATGGTAATATTCCTGAAGCTCGTAAATTAAAACAAAGTCTTGAACAAGATATTGGATATAATGATCCAGATTTTGCAAGTGCAGATGTTCTAGTTAGAAGAAGGGAGATTTTGGGTAGATGAAGTATATTAAAAAGAATTTAGAACCATTGAGTTTTTCTGAGTGGAAAGCTCAAGAAAATGATGATTGGAAACCCACTTGGGAAAACTTTCAGAAACCTGAAAAAAGTGATGTACATAAGGAATTACTAAAAGAACAAGGTTATATATGTTGCTACTGTGGAGTTCGTATTACAATAGAAGTTAGTCATATTGAACATTTTCAACCGCGTAAACACTACCAAAATCTAAAACTAGAATACTCTAATTTTTTAGCTTCTTGTCCGGGAGAAGGTGACGAACCAGACTGGAGAAATCCCCAAAAAATACCTCCAGAACAAAAACACTGTGGACCGAAGAAAGATAATTGGTATGATCCTAATTTGACAGTTTCTCCGTTATCAGAAAACTGTGCTGAATATTTTAGATATACGGGTGATGGAGAAATTTTACCCAGCAATAATCCTACAATGATAGATGCTGGAAGGGAAACAATTAATAAGTTGGGACTTAATCAATATATATTAAAAAAATCAAGAAGTAAAGAAATTAAAAAATTACTACCACTAATTGATGGATGTTCTCAGGAAGAAATTGAATTACTAATTCAAGGTTATCAAGAATTTGATTCCAATGAACAATTAACACCATTTTGTGCTGCAATTATTTATATTCTTAAAACTTACTTTAATAACACAGATCAAAACATAAAATGATGAAGTAACGGAGGTAATAAAATTATGGATATAATAAAATTATGGATAAACTAAATTACTATTGCCAATGTTTGCGATATTTTATCCCACATTCCGCACCCTGGGGTGTCACATGGTATTATTTTACTTAGTTGGCGTGGATATAGTCTACCAAATCCTTAAATTTCAGATTCAGAAAACAAAGATTCAAGATTACGATATCTATTAACAACCCGGATAATTTCTACATCATCTTTTATCAACCGATAGAAAATAATATAAGGATTTACAGATATTCCTCGCAATTCTGGTGATAATTCAGCATAACTACGCCCCATGTTAAGAAATTATGCTAACACTTGACATTTTTGTTCAATGTAATTTCGCTTGAATTAACTGTTCCTGTTCCGGTTGAAGGCTAATATTCATAGTCATAAATACCAAAATTGATAAATTTAATAACTTGAGGATTGAGCATTAATCATTGTAACCTATTATTAATTGTTATTATAACCAAAGCAATAATAAAAAAGCAGAAAAAAACAACTATGACACAACAACCCATACAAGTAATTGGCGGCGGACTTGCAGGTACAGAAGCAGCATGGCAAATAGCCCAGGCCGGAGTACCCGTAATTCTTCACGAGATGCGCCCTAAACGCTTCAGCCCAGCCCATCATACTGAAAATTTGGCTGAATTGGTCTGTAGTAACTCCTTCGGGGCTATGGCGAGCGATCGCGCAGCCGGACTATTACACGAAGAACTCCGCCAACTCGGTTCTATAATCATCTCTAAAGCCGATGAACACGCAGTACCCGCCGGAGGTGCTTTAGCCGTGGATAGAGGAAAATTTGGGGAAGACTTAACCTGCACTTTAGCAAATCATCCCTTAATTGATTTTCGTCGTGGAGAAGTCCATAATATTCCTCAAGGTATCGTTGTTTTAGCTTCTGGACCATTAACAAGTCCTGAGTTATCGGCAGATTTACAACGTTTTACAGGCTTAGAATATCTTAACTTTTTTGATGCTGCTAGTCCAATTATTTTAGGAGATTCTATTAATAAAGATATTGCTTTTATGGCTTCTCGTTATGACAAAGGTGAAGCAGCTTATCTCAATTGTCCCATGAATAAAGAGCAATATTTACAATTTTATGCAGCACTTTGTCAAGCTGAACAAACAGAATTAAAAGACTTTGAAAAGGAAACCGCGAAATTTTTTGAAGCCTGTTTACCAATAGAAGAAATGGCGCGACGGGGAGAAGATACCATGAGATATGGACCTTTAAAACCTGTGGGTTTATCTGATCCGCGCACGGGAGATCGTAACTATGCAGTGGTACAATTACGTCAAGAAGATAAAGCTGGCCAACTTTGGAACATGGTAGGTTTTCAAACTAATTTACGTTGGGGAGAACAAAAACGAGTTTTTCAAATGATACCAGGTTTGGAAAAAGCGGAATTTGTCAGATTAGGAGTAATGCACCGCAATACATTTTTAAATGCACCCCAATTAATGTTACCAACTTTGCAATTTAAACAACGGGAAAATTTACTCGCTGCGGGACAATTAATAGGAACAGAAGGTTATACTGCGGCTTCTGCGGGAGGTTGGTTAGCGGGAACAAATGCAGCACGCATAGCTTTAGGAAAAACACCTTTAATATTACCAAATACCACAATGATGGGGGCGTTATTTGAGTTTATTAGTTCAGCAGAACCTAAACATTTTCAACCAATGGCACCTAATTTTGGGATTGTTCCCGATTTAGGTGTGAGAATTAAGAGTAAACCGGAAAAATATGGTAGATACCGCGATCGCTCTTTAACGGATTTAGAAACTTGGAAACAAACCGCATATATACGGCTTGCTGAAAAAGTCGAGAACAAACTTGATGAAAATTGAGTAAGTTGAGTAAGTAGTCAGCCAGGAGAAAAGATATAGCTATTCCCATTCAATTGAGGTACAAGCAGTAATAATAGATACATATAAACCCAGCCAAGGTTGTAATTCATTAGACTAGAAAACGCTATAAAAGTTTTTTAGCTTACTTCTGCTATGAGACTGGGAATAAGTTCCCAGTCGGGCTATGGGTTTTACCATAAGCTAACACCAATGAGGAATGTTAAACCCCTACTGACTACTCACTGCTGACAACTAATTGCCAAAAAAGTAATAATAAAGCTAAAATTGACTTGATTTTTGGCGTTGCTGAACTCAGGTATGAAATTGAGAAATTCAAAATTTGAAACTTTGCGTCTAACGCCAGTGCTTCCCTTAGCTGATGCACGACTACTTATCATACCCCAATTCAGCAACCCCTGATTTTTATATTTGTTTCTGCTTTTCTCTGTGATCTGGATTTTGTTACTGAAGATTTTTGTAACTTCTGCAACTAAATATGTTAATAACTAAAGTTGTATATTTAACAAAATTCCCACATCATTAATGTATCATTAAACACTGCTACTTCTTTATTTTACCTGGTTAAACTATATGCGTCGCAAACAAGACCCAAATCATAGCATTATCAATCTAGCATTATCTCTAGTCATAGCTACTAGTCCAATAGTAGTAAATCTGTTATTTAACCTTCCTAGTTACGCAGAACTGGAAAACACGGAAAATACTAAGTCTAATTTTACCGTGCCAAAAACAATGGCACAAGGTACAGTAATTAATATAGATGGTTCTCTAAACTTTGCAATAGTTAACCAAAACTTAAAAGAGAACTTTGAAAAAATGTTTTCAGGATCTCAGGTAAAAATTGGTATAAATGGCAACGAAGATGCAGTAAAATCTGTGATTAATGGTACAGTAGATTTAGCAGCATTAGGCAGAAAATTAACACCAGAAGAACAAGCACAGGGTTTAGAACAGTTGTTTGTGCGTCGGGAAAAAATCGCTATTATAGTCGCTGCAAAAAATCCCTTTAATGGGAAATTAACTACAGAACAGTTTGCTAAAATATTCCGAGGAGAAATTACAAATTGGTCAGAATTAGGGGGAATAAATAAACCTCTTAGATTTATAGATAGACCATCAAATAGTGATACTCGCAACTCTTTTCAGGAATATGATATCTTCAAAAAAAGCGAATTTAAAACTGGTGCTAATACGACTCAAATTACTGATGATAGCACAGTCGAAATAGTTAAACAATTAGGTGATGATGGTATTAGTTATGTATTAGTTAATCAAATAGATAAATTACCAGATGTCAAAAGTATCAAAATTCAAGATTTTACACCAGAACAAGAAGATTATCCCTTTTCCCAGAGTTTTGTTTATGTTTACCAGAAAAATCCTCAACCTAAAATAGCAGGTTTTTTGCGTTTTGTTGCCAGCAAAGCAGGACAAGAAGCTATAGCAGCAGGTAGACAAGCAGAAAGTTTAGCGATCGCCACTAGTACTTTACAAAATACTAACACAACCTCAAACACAAATACCACCACAAGTAATGATACACCACCAGTAGTTGAACAACAACCCTTCAATCAACCATTAACTACACCTGGCATACTACAAAAAGAAAACGCTAAATTAGTGTTTTTGCTACTGATGATTTTAGTTCCTGGACTGGGAAGTTTAACATATTTATGGTTAACAAAAAAGAAAAAAGCTGCTACAGAAGCTAAAAGTGAAACACCAGCGATAGAAAACATAACTAGTCTGGAATCAAATTCCGAATTAGAACTTAATCTGACTGATAATCATACCAATATTAATGACACAAATCATCAAGATAACACCAAAATTACCGTTGATATTTTAGAGGAAAAAATATCATTTAATCAAAACCACAATAATAGTAATATAGCACTAATTGATCCGGCAACTACTCTATCTGATCATCAGCCTGTTGTAGAGGAAAATACCTCAGAGCTATGGGATATAGAAGCACCAGTTGTCGTAGTTAATAATCATTATTCCCAATTTACTAATATAGGAAAAAATGGTGATCACCTCAATATTTCTCAAGATGAATTAATCACTCCAGAAACATCTTCCCAACCAGAAAATAAACAAGAGTATAAAGAAGAACAAAGAGTTAATAATCTTGCAGAATTACTGAATATTAAACCCATAGTAGTTAACCAAAATGGACATCTTTCCTTCTCACAATTATTGGGAATTAAACCAACATCAGCATCCGACTGTCCTCAACCCCTAAATACAGCATTCAAGAACATCGTTGAACCACCAATAACTACAGAAAATACAGAAATTATAGATTTACCAATTAATGTAAATCCAACAGATGTAAATAATGATGCTAGTAATGATTTTAGTACATTAGTACAAACAGAAACTATCCTCAGCACAGAACAGCCAAAAAGTCAACCAGAAAATCAAATTCAGACAGACTTTACAGATGTGACAGAGTTTAATTTTAGTAGTAATAGTAAAATCATTTTCACACCACGCACTCCCAAATGGGCTTATGTATCATGGTACATAGACAAAGATCATCAACAAGCATTATTGAATAAGGGAATTAAAAACCTAGCTATTCGACTGTATGATGTGACTGATTTAGATTTGAGTTATCAAAAAGCTCCGTTAGTGCAACAATATAATTGTGAAGATGCGGTTTATAACTGTTATGTATTCATTCCCCAAGGCGAAAAAGACTATGTAACAGAACTAGGTTATGTAGTAAATAATAAAGATTGGTTATGTTTAGCGCGTTCTGGAATAGTGCGTTTTTTTAATCGTCCTGATACAGATTTTTGGTTATTTGTGGATACAGAACTAGTTATACATGGCGCTACTGAAAAAGGTGCAAATGTGACTGTAGATGGACAGGAAGTAATACTGAATGATGATGGTACATTTAAGTTAACAGTACCTTTCGTAGATAATCTAGTAGACTATCAGATCACTGCCACTACAGTCACAGGAGATAAAAGTAAAAGGATCCAGAAGAAGTTTTTACAAGAACAGAAGGAAAGTTAGGAGTTAGGAGTTCCAGGAGTTACCGGATGAGAATAAACAATTTTCTCCCGGCTCCCGGCTCCCGGCTCGCTGTCACCTGCTATAACATGCTGTTTTCATTTCTTCTAAAAACTCCTCCTCTTCAGGAGTAGATACCCGCCCTAATATCTCATTTCTATGGGGAAACCGCCCAAAACGAGCAATTATTTCTTTATCCTTAAATGCGGCCTCTATAGCTTGACTACTTTCAGGATCATGACTCAATTGTTGAAATAATTTGACACACTTACGCTGATGTGCTAGATTTTCACTGTGTTTAAAAGGTATATACAGAAACCAACGTTGTACGGTAATTAACTGACGATCAAAACCTTTAGAAATCGCTTCTTGGGCTATAGATAATGCTTCCCAGTCTGTAGCAAAGGCTTGAGGTGTACCACGAAACATATACCGAGGAAATTGATCCAGTAATAAAATTAAAGCTAGACAGCTATGTGGTTGATTTCTCCAATGGTCTAAAAATCCTCCCGCAGCTTTTTCGTAGTATTCTAGAAATAAAGTATTAACTTTATCATCAAAATCTGGTTTTTGATCAAACCAATATAATTGAGGTTTACCATAGTCTGGCTGATCAGGTGAACCAAACCAAAAATGTAAAATAGCGGTGGACTGAGGCATTTCTATTACTGAATGATTACAAAGCATTTGAGGTATTGTATGGAGTATTACTTATTATGTAAAGTACCTTTTAAGTATTTATACTATTTATCATAAGATACTTGGATAACATGAAAGTAATATTTACAACTTATACTAGCTCAATCAAGATGTGTGATAAGCTCTGGAAAAAATCTAATTGGATAATTATTAAATAATTAATTATCTAATTGGCAAAGTCTTTGGTGTGGAACGTACCGCACTTTGGTAGACTTAGAGACTGAAACCAACTATACAATAAGAGCAACCTAACTAGGTTAGAGGGTAGAATCTGTGGAAAATACTATTGGTTTAGAGATCATTGAAGTTGTAGAACAAGCGGCGATCGCTTCTGCAAAATGGATGGGTAAAGGCGAAAAAAATATTGCTGACCAAGTAGCAGTAGAAGCTATGCGCGAACGTATGAATAAGATTTATATGCGTGGACGCATTGTTATTGGTGAAGGTGAACGCGATGACGCACCCATGCTATACATTGGTGAAGAAGTGGGTATCTGTGCTAGTGGAAACGCTGAAATATCCTGCCATCCAGATGAATTAATAGAAATTGATATCGCGGTTGACCCCTGTGAAGGTACAAACCTGGTGGCCTATGGACAACCTGGTTCTATGGCTGTTTTAGCAATTTCTGAAAAAGGTGGTTTATTTGCGGCTCCTGACTTCTATATGAAGAAATTAGCTGCTCCTCCAGCTGCTAAGGGTAAAGTAGATATTAACAAGTCAGCTACAGAAAACCTGAAAATTTTGGCTGAGTGTTTAGATCGCTCTATTGATGAATTAGTAATTATTGTCATGAAGCGTGAGCGCCACAATGATTTAATTAAAGAAATTCGTGAAGCTGGCGCGAGAGTACAATTAATTTCTGATGGTGATGTGGGCGCTGCTTTATCCTGCGGTTTTGCTGGTACTAATGTTCATGCACTGATGGGTATTGGCGCTGCTCCCGAAGGTGTAATTTCTGCTGCGGCTATGCGGGCTTTAGGTGGTCACTTCCAAGGACAACTTATTTATGATCCAGCGATCGTGAAAACTGGTTTAATTGGTGAAAGTAAAGAAGCTAATATTGAGCGTCTGAATTCTATGGGTATCACTGACATAGATAAGGTGTATGATGCTCATGAACTGGCATCAGGGGAAACAGTTCTTTTTGCAGCTTGTGGTATTACTAGTGGTAACTTAATACAAGGTGTACGTTTCTTCCATGGTGGTTGCAGAACTCAAAGTTTGGTTATTTCTAGCCAGTCTCAAACCGCTCGTTTCGTGGATACTATCCACATGAAAGATCAACCCAAGGTTGTACAACTTCACTAAGAATACGACTTAAGCAAGTGTCACACTAAAAAATCTGTTGAGTGGGTGCGTCAGATATGAACAATTTGGTTATTTACATGATTTATACTGTCTGACGTGGTTGGTGAGCTTGTCGAACCACACCCTCCCAATGTGCCAGTTGCGTAAGTCCTGAAGAATTGATAGTTGACAATTGATAATTGTCAATTGTCAATTGTCAATTGTCAATTGTGATCTATGATCCATTACCAATTAATTTAAGAAATGAATATTGCAGTGGTGGGGTTAAGCCACAAAACAGCCCCCGTTGAAGTTAGAGAAAAGCTCAGTATTCCAGAACCCCAAACCGAAAGTGCGATCGCTCACCTCATGAACTATCCTCACATTCATGAAGTTGCAGTTCTCAGTACTTGTAACCGTCTGGAAATTTATATCGTTAGCAATGAAACTACTCAGGGTATTCACGAAGTTACTCAGTTTCTTTCAGAACATAGTAAACTACCCGTGATCTCTCTTCGTCAACACCTGTTTATTTTATTACATCATGATGCTATTAACCATATCATGCGTGTAGCTGCTGGATTAGATAGTTTAGTACTGGGTGAAGGACAAATTCTTGCCCAAGTGAAAAATACCCACAGACTAGGACAACAATTTAATGGTATTAAAACCATTTTAAACCGTCTATTTAAACAAGCATTAACCACTGGTAAACGAGTCCGCACAGAAACTAGTATTGGTACTGGTGCAGTGTCTATTAGTTCTGCTGCGGTAGAATTAGCACAGATAAAAGTAGAAAATCTTGCACCATATCGCATCACTATTATTGGTGCAGGTAAAATGTCTCGTTTATTAGTACAACATCTCATTTCTAAGGGTGCAAGCCAGATTAATATTGTTAACCGTTCTCGTGGTAGTGCGGAAGAATTAGCTAAACTCTTTCCAGATCAACCTTTACAGATTTATCTAGTTCCTGAAATGATGAAAGTAGTGGCTAATAGCGATATTGTCTTTACCAGTACATCCGCCACTGAACCTATTCTAGATCGCCATAATTTAGAACCAATATTACCTCCTCATCATCAATTAATGTTATTTGATATTTCTGTTCCCCGCAACGTGGATGCAAATGTCAATGAATTAGCTAATGTTCACGCTTTTAATGTTGATGACTTAAAAGCCGTAGTTGCCCAAAATTACGAAAGTCGTCGTAAAATGGCACAAGAGGCTGAAAAAATCTTAGACGAAGAGGTGGAGTCTTTTGACGTTTGGTGGCGTTCTTTAGAAACAGTTTCTACCATTAGTTCGCTGCGGAATAAAATTGAAACCATCAGGGAACAAGAACTAGAAAAAGCTCTATCTCGCTTAGGTTCAGAATTTGGCGAAAAACATCAAGAAATTATTGAGGCTTTAACTAGAGGAATTGTGAATAAAATATTACATGATCCTATGGTACAATTACGCTCTCAACAGGATGTGGAAGCTAGAAGACGATGTATGCACACATTGGAAATGTTGTTTAATTTGCATGGGGAGAAACAGGTTATTTAATATGTAGTTTGGGTTGTGCTTTTATGCTTAACCCAACCTAGTATTTGAGCGGTATCTTAAATTAATTAGGGCTTGCTGAGTAAAGTCAAAAGCCAGATAAATAAACAGTTTGAGAGTTAGAAAAGGGAAAAAAGTGCAAGTAAAAAGAAACGGTAAAATAAGTAAAAACCCGTGCAAAAAGGCACAGAAAGATGTATAGAAAAGAGAAACAACAAGACACACCAGTAAAAGGTTATATATTTTTAATTTTTAGTTCATATAAGTTTGACTTTTTCAGCAAGCCCTATATTAGAACTTAGGCAAGATTTGAGTAAAACCCTGTTTTTTGTGTGGGGGTAATTCATGAATTACTCCTACTTTCGTTGTGTTTTGTATACAACAGGCAAGATGCCTGTCCTACTATATATTAATCAGAAATAGCTCCTTGCATTTTGTCAAAAGCATCAATTAATGTTTTCAATTGCTGTTCAGCTTTCAACACTCCTAAACCTCTGACAGTGACTTTTCCTGGAGAATATACAAACCGAGATTTTAAATTACTGGGCAACTTTTCCGCTAATAAATTCCATGCAGGTTCAGCCATTGGTGTTTCTAATACTATATGCTGTTTATTCTCTGGTTTAATCCTACTAAATCCTATATTTTTGGCTAGTAGCTTTAATTCCATCACCTTTAATAATTGATTAGCAGCAGTAGGTATATTACCATAGCGATCGCTCCATTCTCCTACTATTAATTTTAATTCTACTTTTGATTTTGCCGTGGCCACTGCACGATAAGCACTCATCTTTTGATCTATATCTGTAATATAATCCGATGGAATAAATGCTGTTAAATTTAAATCAATTTGGGTATCATCAACTTGGGGTATTTCTTGTCCTCTAATTTCCTTAATTGCTGATTCTAACATCTCCATATACAAATCAAATCCTATCACATCCATTTGTCCAGATTGTTCCGCACCTAATAAATTTCCCACTCCTCTAATTTCCATATCTCGCATTGCTAATTGATATCCTGAACCCAGTTGTGTAAATTCTTGAATTGCCCTTAATCTTTGTCTAGCTGCATCAGATAATATGCTTTGTTTAGGATAAAATAACCAAGCGTGTGCTTGTATTCCTGCTCTTCCTACTCGTCCTCGTAATTGATATAATTGTGATAATCCAAACTTGTGGGCATCTTCTATTAAAATAGTATTCACTCGCGGAATATCTAAACCAGATTCAATAATTGTAGTACAAACTAAAATATCTGCATCATGATTACTGAAAGTTAGCATGGTTGATTCTAACTCATTTTCTGCCATTTGTCCATGAGCGATCGCAAATCTTGCCCCTGGGATCATCTGTCTTAAATTAGTAGTTATTTCTTCAATTCCTTCCACTCTGGGAACTACATAAAAAACCTGTCCTCCCCGATCTAATTCTTGTCTAATAGCACTTCTGACAATTTCCGGTTTTAATGGTGCAAGATGGGTTTGTATTGGTCTTCTTGTAGGAGGAGGAGTGGTAATTAAACTCATTTCTCTAATACCAGATAAGGACATATATAAGGTTCTGGGAATAGGAGTAGCAGATAAAGTTAACACATCTACTTGAGTTTTTAAACTCTTAATTTTCTCCTTTTGGTTCACTCCAAATCTCTGTTCTTCATCAATTACTAATAGTCCTAAATCTTTAAATTGTACAGTTTTCCCTAATAATTGATGTGTTCCCACCACTATATCCAATTCTCCCGTTTCTAAACGTTTTTGAATCGCACGTTTTTCTTCAGAACTGCGAAAACGATTTAATAAACCCACATTAATGGGATAAGGTGCAAAACGCTCTTTAATTGTGTGATAATGTTGTTGCGTTAAAATTGTAGTTGGGGCTAAAAGTGCCACTTGCTTTCCTGCAGTAACAGCCTTAAAAATTGCCCTAATTGCCACTTCTGTTTTGCCAAAACCCACATCTCCACATACTAACCTATCCATCGGTCTGGAACTTTCCATATCTCGTTTTACATCTTGTACTGCTTTCAATTGATCAGTAGTAGGTTGATAGGGAAAAGAATCTTCCATTTCCTGTTGCCAAGGCATATCTTCAGGATAAGAAAACCCTTCCTGTTGATTTCTTGCTGCATATAATTTTAACAAATCTACAGCTAATTTTTTAATAGATTTCTGGACTTTATT
Organism: Anabaena sp. FACHB-1237; assembly: GCF_014696225.1. Classification (GTDB taxonomy): domain Bacteria; phylum Cyanobacteriota; class Cyanobacteriia; order Cyanobacteriales; family Nostocaceae; genus FACHB-1237. Next base: position 88,751 of record NZ_JACJPV010000014.1, read on the forward strand.
TTTAGTATTTTCCCAGGCTTTACCAGACATTTTATGTAACTCTGGAGGTTTATCTGCACTAGTTCTAAACCTAGATAAAGAACTGAGTCTATCTACGGCAACTCTTAATAAACCATCGGCATATTGTACTACTAAATAATCACGGGTTTCTTCATTAATTGTCAAACTTTCTAATTTGATAAATTTACCAATACCATGACTACGATGAACTACAAAATCTCCTGGACGTAATTTATTGGGATCTACTTGTTTAGAAACTGCTTGACGACGTTTACGGACATAACCAAAATTAGCTAAGGAATGTTGTCCATAAAATTCTTTATCTGTGATGACAACTAAGCGAAAAGACGGTAAAATGAAACCTTCTAATTCGGCTAAACCGGAATATTTTAAAGCTACAGGAGTACGATTTATTTGTAATTTATCAATGGCTTGATAATCTTTAGGATTGGGGATAAACTGGGCAGGACAATCATGTTCTTGTAATAATGACACAGATCGCGAAGGTTGAGCAGAAACTAACCATACTGAAAATTTCCTTTCTCTTTCTTGGCGAATATTTTCTGCTAATTTGGCAAATTGATGGGGAGTTACAGGAACTGGCCGACTTCCTAAATTTATTCCCTTATTTTCTTCAGCAATTTCCGAAAGATACAGTTTTTCAAAATTATTAGTTTTTTCTAAACATTGATCTAAAGAATGATGAATTTTTGGTAAATTTATTGATAATTGTTGATCTACTAATTGCCATTGTTCTGCGGCATTTTCTACCCAGCGATCGCCATGGGCTTGACATTGTTCTATTTCATCAATAGCAATAATAGTATTATGGGGTAAATAGTCTAAAATACAGGCAGGTTTATCAAATGCTACACCTAAAAATCTCCGACTTCCTTCTATTCCTGAATTTTCTAAATTTTCAGCATCTGTATTTAATTCTTGACTCAATATTTCCAGATAATTCTTATCTTTTAAAGCTGCCAAAACTATGGGAGAAAAACTTGTAGGAGTTAATATAATTTGATTAACTTTATCTAATGCTGAACGTTGCGTACTCGGATCAAATTCTCTAATTTGCGTAATCTCATCTCCAAACCATTCTAAACGCACTGGCAACTCAGAAGATACAGGAAATATATCCACTATATCCCCTCTTCTACTCCATTGGGCTTCTGTTTCTACTAAGGATACACGCTCATAACCTAGACTAGTTACTTTGTGACTAAATTCTTCTAAATCACATACCATCCCCTTAGTTAAAGTTAAACAAAAAGATTGGAATATTTTCTGGGGAGGGAGATGGGGTTGTAAGGCCGTTACAGTGGCCACAATAGCCATTTTAGGCTGATCAACTTGACCATTGACTAAATCAGCCAAAACTTGCATTTGACCCCAGCTTAACTCATTTTCTGGGTCAAAGGGTTGATAAGGTGCGGCTTCTGAAGTAGGGTAAAAATAGACATTTTTCCAACCCATAGCCTCCATTTGGGCATAAACGCGACCAGCTTCCTCCAGAGTAGCACAGATCACACATAAATCTCGATCCTCGGAGTTAGCTAAAGCAGAAGCAATTAAACCTTTAGGTAGTCGGGAAATACCAGTTAAAGTTAACTCCTGATATTTATGGAGTTTAGTAATTAATTCTGAATTCAAAGGCGATCGCATTAAAGCGCGAACAATGGCAGAAAAAGGCATAATAATGAAAAAAGATCCAAAAGCTACAATATGTCAGGAAAAAGTCACAGGAAAGAAAAGTTTTGATAGCGTATTTATTCGCAATCACCAATCACCTGTACATTAGATATTAAATATTAAGCCAAGTTTGCTCTTGATAGCGGCAATTATCGAAAATGTCTTCCATCACGTTTGAAATTTTCATCATCCTCTTGCTAATTTTTGCCAACGGTGTATTTTCTATGTCCGAGATGGCAATAGTTTCGGCACGAAAAACACGACTGCAACAGTTAGCTAATCAGGGTAACATCAATGCTAGGGCTGCATTAAAATTAGCAGATTCTCCTAATCATTTCTTGTCCATTGTGCAAGTAGGGATTACCCTAATTAATATTCTCAATGGTGTCTTTGGGGGTGCTACCATAGCCCAAAGATTAGAAGAATATGTCAAACTTATACCAGCATTAGCTAATTATAGTCAACCCATATCTTTTGGAGTAGTGGTTTTAGTCATTACCTATCTTTCTTTGATAGTTGGTGAACTTGTACCCAAACGTTTAGCATTAAACAATCCTGAACAAATAGCATCTAATGTAGCTATACCTATGGGAACTTTAGCCAGATTAGCTTTACCCATTGTATATCTTTTGAGTGCTTCTACAGAAGGAGTAATGAGAATTTTAGGAATAGAAGCATCGGAAGAACCACAAGTGACAGAGGAGGAAATTAAAATACTAATAGAACAAGGTACAGAAGCGGGGACATTTGAAGAAGCAGAACAGGATATGGTAGAAAGAGTCTTTAGATTAGGCGATCGCCCAGTTAGTTCTTTGATGACACCCAGACCTGATATAGTCTGGTTAGACTTGGAAGACTCTCCAGAAGAAAATCGCCAAAAAATGGCCAATAATGTTTATTCTCGTTATCCCGTATGTCAAGAAGGATTAGATAATGTTTTAGGGATTATTCCCGTCACTGATTTACTAGTTAGAAGTTTAGCAAATGAACCCTTTGATTTAACATTGGGATTAAGACAACCAGTATTTGTACCAGAAAGCACCAAAGGTTTAAAAGTTTTAGAGCTATTTAAACAAAATGTTACTCATACTGCCTTAGTAGTAGATGAATATGGAGTAATTCAGGGATTAGTCACTCTCAATGATATCATGAGTGAAATAGTTGGAGATGTTCCCGCCGGACCTGGACAAGAAGAACCACAAGCTATACAGCGAGAAGATGGTTCTTGGTTAGTGGATGGGATGTTACCGGTAGAAGAGTTTTTGGAATTATTTAATATTGAAGAATTGCACAATGAACAAAAAGGAAATTATCAAACTTTAGGAGGTTTAGTCATTACCCATTTAGGACGTATTCCTACCGCAGCAGACCATTTTGAATGGGAAGGGATGCGAATTGAAGTTATGGATATGGATGGACATCGCGTAGATAAAGTTTTAGTTGTACCTAAGGCAATAAATAATTAACAATGGATAATTGATAATAACTTAAAATCTGTCATTGTAGGTTGGGTTTCGCTTTCGCTTAACCCAATACATTGTAAATTAGCTAAGGTTTGCTGAAAAATTCTTTCGTTAAGCTTCATACACCCTGCACCCTACTTAGTTGCCTATCTATCCTCAGGACTTGCTGTAGACTTCACCTAACAACACTTCTTGGGATGCTCCCGTGGCTGCGGGTAAGTTACCAGGTAGGGAGATAGTCCGCCAATATGCTAGGATAGCAAAAGCGATCGCTTCTTTAAATGCCGCACTCAAGCCCACCGTATCAGTGTTAGCAACTGACACTCCTCCTAATAATAACTCTAAGCGATTTCTTAAGTAAATATTTCGACTACCCCCACCACATAACAAGACTTTTTCTGGCATTTTTGGTAAGAAGTTCTGGTAACTATGGACAATACTAGCGGCTGTAAGTTCTGTCATAGTTGCCAAAAAATCTGCTTGAGAAAGATTATACACTTCCGCATCTTGTAAACAATCCTGTAAATAATTTACACCAAATAGTTCACGTCCTGTAGATTTAGGTGGTGGTAAATGAAAATAGTCTTGATTAAGCCATTTTTCCACTAAGCTATAACAGGGTGTACCACTGGCAGCCCAATTACCATTTTCATCATATTTTTTAGTACCATTAGTAAAATACTGTACCGTCAAATCTAAAAGACTATTACCAGGACCTGTATCCCAGCCGCGAATTTTACTTAACCAGTCATCACCACGAGGAGGAATAAAAGTAACATTACCAATACCACCAATATTTTGAATACATCTACTTTCCTGAGCGTGACTGAGTAAAAAAGCGTCAACTCTAGGCACAAGAGGTGCTCCATGACCACCTACCGCAATATCGCCAACTCGGAAATTACTGACAGTGGTAATACCAGTGATATGGGCAATTAAAGCACCACGTCCTAATTGTAGACTATAACCTATTGCTTGATGATCTGTACCTAGTTCACGATCGCCTATAGGACGATGATATACAGTTTGTCCATGGGAACCAATTAAAGATACAGGAGGATCACCAGGGGAAATATATTGTTGAATATGTTTTGCTGCGGTAGCAAAAGAGACAGCGATCGCATCATCTATGGTAGCTAATTCTGCCATAGAAATACTAGCACCAGCACAGATAGACAAAATACGCTCTTGTAATTTTGCTGGATAGGGATAGGTTTCTCCAGCTATTAATTTAACTTGAAGGTTCACATCTTGACCAGAAATTTCCACTAAAGCAGTATCTATTCCATCTACAGAAGTACCACTCATTAAGCCAATAACGCGAGTTGGTTGCATAGAAATAATTGATAATTGATAATTGATAATTGATAATTGATAATAAAGTGTAGGGTGCGTCAGATATCAAAAATTTGTTTATTTACATTACTTATGCTATCTGAGGCACCTTACTAATGTGCTGACTCCTTATATTAAGATTTAGTAGTAGCAATAATATGTATATCTACATTTTTTAATAATCTCACTAACTTTTGAGTTAAAGAACCCTTAAAAAGAATTTGCCAACGAGAACGTTGACTTTCACCAATAACTATTTGTGTAATGCGATATTTAGCCGCAATTTCCGCAATTCCTTGGGCAATATTACTATTATTAATTCTAATAAAAGTCCCCATAAATTCCTGACATAATTTTTCACAATTATGTAAATGTAAACTTTCCTCTTTATTTAAAAACCGATCCGTATCTGCCACAAAAAGAACATACAAAGGAGCACTCATATAACTAGCTAACCTTGCACCTCGGCGTAAAAGTTGTACAGAATTAGGATAAGTAGAAACACAAACTAAAACCCGTTCATGAATACTACATAAGAGATCATTAGGAGTAGTAGCAAAGGCTTCATCTTCCACATTATCAGCAACTTCTCTTAAAGCCAACTCTCGTAAAGCAATTAAATTACGACGTTGAAAGAAATTCTTTAAAGACTGTTGAATTTTTTCTGGTGCGTAAATTTTTCCCTCTAATAACCTTTCTTGTAAAGTTTCTGGAGTGACATCAATGACTACCACTTCATCAGCAGCTTCTAAAATGCGATCGGGTACTCTTTCTCTAACTACTATTCCTGTAATTCTAGCCACCACATCATTTAAACTTTCCAAATGTTGAACATTCATTGTCGAAAAAACATCAATACCTGCTGATAAAATTACTTCCACATCTTCATAACGTTTTTCTCTGGCAGAACCGGGGACATTAGTATGTGCCAATTCATCAATTAAAACCAAATGAGGAGTAGAAATAATATCATCAGAACCTAGACAACGGCCAATAATCGCATCTGTATCCATTTCTGGTAAAATTAAATCTCCTCGTTTAATTTGTAGAGGAGGAATAATTTCTAAACCTTCAGCTTTTTCGGATGTTTCCTTGCGGTCATGAGTTTCCAATAAACCAATAAAAACATCTAAACCTTCTTGTTTTAAAGCATGGCCTTCTTCTAGCATTTTGTAGGTTTTACCCACACCAGGAGCCATACCAATAAATATTTTATGCTTTCCTCTTTTATTATTCATTCCTCGTTAGTAATTTATAATTAAATATCAATTGTCAATTATCAATTATTAGCACGACGGTTAATATCTTGTAAATCTAAAGCATAATTTAAGCGGAGAATATTTACACCTGGTTCACCGAAAATGCCTAAAAACCTGCCATCAGTATATTGTTTAATTAAGGGGATAACATCGTCTTCTTTAATACCTCTTGCTTGTAGGACTCTTGGTAATTGTTCTCTAATCGCTTTTAAAGAAATATGCGGATCCAACCCAGAACCAGAAGCATAAATTAACTCAGCTAAAGGTTTTTTATTATCTTCCTTTAGCTTTTCAAAATCTTCTTTAACACGATTAATAAGTTGCAAATTACCAGGAGCAAGATTAGTAGCTCCAGATATACCATAAGGTTGAGCTTTTTGTCCTTGACTATATTTTACAGCGCTAGGGCGGCTCTGAAAATAACGTTCTGTGGTAAAACCTTGGCCTATTAAAGTAGAACCAATAGGTTGATCATTAATATTTAACATAATGCTACCATTAGCTGTAATTGGAAATATTGATTGAGCAATGCCCAATATTAACAGAGGATAAAGGATACCTGTTAATAACCAAAAAACTAAAGTTAGTCTAATTGCTTTAATAAATTCTTTCATAGGAGTCGGGAGTTGGGAATTGGTAGTGCGAAAGTCATCTAAAGATGACTGAATAACCAGGAGGTTTTTTTACAGCGCATTCCATCTACATGAGGTACACTATGAACACAGCAAGATGCATGTGTTACAAGGGTTTTATCATTAACATCTGTACCTCATAATAACGCAAACTGCTGTAAGTTTTTTAGTTTACTAAAGCAAACTTTGGTTATTAGCTGTGGAAATTTATTTCCAGGGGGTTTATCAGCTAAACAAATAGGCATTTTTTGCGTTCAATTATTAATGTTTGTAGCCTTAAAAACGTTCTGGCGTAAAAATTACTGTCAATAAGTAAACTACTAACATTAAAGCAGTAAAAACTAATAAACCCACAGCCCAGCGTGAAACACTATCTAAATTGTTAGTAGTATTACCATAAATTAACGGAAAAATCGAGACTTTGAAAACCATAATTTATGTTATGGGTAATTGGTAATGGTGTAATTAATCCTAGTACATTGGTAAGGTGCGTCATAGTGCATAAATTTAATTTGGTAAATAAACATACTCTTGGTATTTGACGCACCCTACAACTGATATTTTTTTATGGTATTGCTGAACTCAGGTATGAAATTGAGAAATTCAAAATTTGAAACTTTGCGTCTAACGCAAAGTGCTTTGCTGATGCGCGAAACAAAATTCATACCGTCATTATGGAATGATTTTTTTATTAAATCAATTTTCCTAGAAATACAGCACATTCCATCTACATGAGGTCCACTAGGAACACAGCAAGATGCCCGTGTTACAAGGGTTTTATTATTAATATCTGTACCTCATAATAACGGAAACTGCCGTAAGTTAGGATAAGCGCACTACAAAAGTAATCATCATATCTATGATTCTAATGGCAATAAATGGAGATATTATACCTCCTACACCATACATTAAAATGTTCCTTTGTAGTAGTTGATTAGCATTCATCGGCCGAAATTTCACCCCTTTTAATGCTAAAGGAATTAAAGCCGGAATAATTAAAGCATTGTAAATTAATGCCGAAATTATAGCAGAGTTAGGACTAGTTAAACCCATAATATTCAAACTTCCTAAATTAGCAGAAGTGAATAAAATCGGTAGTATGGCAAAATATTTAGCGATATCATTGGCAATGGAAAATGTTGTTAATGCTCCACGAGTAATTAACAGTTGTTTACCAATACCAATCAGATCAATTAATTTAGTGGGATCAGAATCTAAATCTACCATATTAGCCGCTTCTTTGGCCGCCTGTGTCCCTGTATTCATGGCTACACCTACATTAGCTTGGGCTAAGGCGGGAGCGTCATTAGTACCATCTCCTGTCATGGCGACAATTTTACCCTGTGCCTGTTCCCTTTTAATCACACTAATTTTATCTTCTGGTGTGGCTTCGGCGATAAATTCATCTACTCCTGCTTCTGTGGCAATTACTGAAGCTGTAATATGATTATCACCTGTGAGCATGATGGTGTGTACTCCTATGCGTCTTAGTTGGTCAAAACGCTCACGGATACCTGGTTTAACAATATCTTTCAGATAAATTACACCATAGATTTCATTATCTAAACATACGGCTAAAGGTGTACCACCAAGTCGAGAAACATTTTGATATGCTTCATCTAGTTGTGGACTGTCTTTACCATTACGAGAAAGTACAAAACCTTTAATAGCCCCTACTGAACCTTTTCGCACTTCTCGCCCTCCAGGGAGGTTAGTTCCACTCATGCGGGTTTTGGCAGAAAATTCTACGGCTTGGGTTTGTTTTTTGTCTAGGTCAAAATCTGCCCCCAGTTGTTCTGCTAATCTAGCTATAGATTTACCTTCTGGTGTGTCGTCAAAAATACTGGCTGCTAAGGCTACATTGGCAATTTCTATCATGGAGTGTCCGTTAATGGGAATAAATTCCTCGGCTAAACGGTTTCCCAGGGTGATTGTGCCAGTTTTGTCTAAAATGAGGGTATTAACATCTCCACAGGCTTCTACGGCTCTTCCAGAGGTGGCTATGACGTTAAATTGAGCTACTCTATCCATACCAGCGATCGCTATTGTACTTAATAAAGCGCCGATGGTGGTGGGAATGAGGGCGACTAACAGGGCGATGAGTATGGAAACGCTGACGGGGCTATTGATGTAGTAAGCTAGGGCGGGAAGGGTAGCCACGACAAAGAGGAAGATTAAACTCAGAACTGCTAATAATACGGTTAAGGCGATTTCGTTAGGTGTTTTAGTACGTTCTGCACCTTCTACTAAGGCAATCATACGATCAATAAAGCCTTTACCTGGATCTGCGGTAATTCTAATAATTAATTCATCGGAAATAATGCGTGTACCACCTGTTACGGAACTGGATACATCTGATACTGATTCTTTTAAAACTGGTGCAGATTCGCCTGTAATAGCTGATTCATCAACGGAGGCAATACCCATAATGACTTCTCCATCGGCGGGAATGATATCACCTGCAATTACATGGATATTATCACCACGTTTAAGGCTAGAGGCGGGAACTTCTGTGGTTGTACCGTTGGAGGTGATAATTTTGGCTGTGGTGGCTGTTTGGGTAGAACGTAAACTGTTAGCTTTGGCTTTTCCTCTACCTTCGGCTATTGCTTCGGCTAGGTTACTGAAGAAAACGGTGAAAAATAAGATTAATGTGAGGAAACCGTTGAAAATTTGCGGGTTTTTCTGGGTGACAGTTCCAAATAATTCCGGATCAATGGTAAGGATAAAGGTAATTATTGTCCCTAGCCAAACTATAAACATGACGGGGTTTTTTACCGCATATTTAGGATTAAACTTGATGAAAGCATCAGCGATCGCTCGAATATAAAGACTTTGATTTCTTAATATAGTTTTCTTTCGTTTACGACGACTATAGCGAGGAGGATAACTTTTTGTATTTGTGGCAGTTGCGGTTGAGTCTATCATATTAATAGGGTGCGAGGTGCGGAGTGGGGGAGTTGGGAGTTGGGAGTCACGAGAATTACATTTTATCCAATCACCAATTACCAATTACTAGTTATCAATTGTCAATTGTCAATTACCAATTACCCTCCCAGTTTAAAACTTTCAGCAATAGGACCTAAAGCCAGAACAGGGAAAAATGTTAATACTCCTAAAATAATAGTGATTCCGGCGGTAATAGTGGTAAATACCAAGGTGTCGGTTTTCAAGGTTCCTCTATTTTCTGGACTGACTAATTTTTTTGACATACTATCAGCTAGAAGGATAATACACATTATGGGTATATATCGTCCTAGTAATATGCTCAAACTAGTGGTTAAATTCCACCATAATGTATGATCGTTTAATCCTTCTAAACCGGATCCGTTGTTAGCTGCGGCAGATGCGTATTCATACACAACTTGAGATATACCATGAAAACCGGGGTTACTAATTCCTGAAAGACTGATGGGATAAGCTAAAGTTAAAGCTGTGGGTATTAAAACCATCATGGGATGGATAAGCAAGATGACACTGGCTAAAACTATTTCTCTTTTTTCAATTTTACGGCCAAATATTTCGGGAGTTCTACCTACCATTAAACCAGTGATAAAAATGGTGAGAATAAGATAAATAAAGAGATATGCTGTACCTGTTCCTTGTCCTCCCCAAATTATTTGCAAAAATAGGCCAAATAGACTGGTAAATATACTTTGGGGCATGAGAGAATCTTGTGAGCCATTAACTGCACCTGTCATGGTTGATGTGGTAGTAACAGACCATAATACGGTTTCAGCCCAACCAAATCTTAATTCTTTTCCTTCTAAATTGGGTATTTGTAGTTCTAGGATGTTATTGACTAAGGGGTTTCCTTGTAGTTCAGCTATAGATGTAATGCTAATCAGCGTTACAAAAATGATCAACACCATACTAAATAGTAACCATGTTTGTTTGCGATTGTTAATAAATATGCCGTAGGTATGAATTAAGGATGTGGGTATGGCTAACATAGCAATAATTTCTAGCAGGTTTGATGCTGGGTTGGGGTTTTCATAAGGATGGGCGGAATTGGCTGTAAAAAATCCACCTCCGTTTTCTCCCAATACTTTGATCATTTCCCAGGATGCTACTGGTCCTCTGGCTAGATATTGACTTCTTCCTTCTAGAGTTTCTACTAGTAATGTTCCTTGTAGGGTTTGGGGTACGCCTAATATTACAAGAGCGATCGCTCCAATTATGGATATAGGTAATAATATTCTGGTGATACTGCGAGTAAAGTCTACATAAAAGTTGCCTAGTTTTCGACCACTTAAACCGCGAATAAATGCTATTCCTACTACTAAACCTGTAGCAGCAGATGTAAACATTAAAAATCCTAATGCTGTGGTTTGACTAAAGTAACTAAAGGTATTTTCTGGGTTGTAATGTTGTTGATCTGTATTGGTTAAAAATGAGATGGTTGTGTGTAATACTAAGTCCCAGTTGTTACTACTTAATCTGTTTGGATTCCAGGGTAAGGATGTCTGGTAATAAAGTATGCTATAAACTGTTATACCCATGACCAGATTTGTAGATAATAAAGCCCTGAGATATTGCCCTCCTGTCATTTCAGTATGTTTACCTACACCAATTAGGGCATAAATAATCTTTTCTACAGGGTTGAGAATAGGATCAAGAATTGTGTTTTCTTGTAGAAAGATGTTAGCTATGTATTTTCCTAGTCTTGGAGCGATAATTATAACAATACATAGTGTTAGTATAATTTCTATAAAACCAAATCCCATATATTTTCTGACTCTTGCTTTTAAATTAATTTATTGTAGTTGATGATTGCTAATTGGCAAATTTTCTTTATCTGCTAGATCAATGATAGTTTTATTAAATGCGGATTAACGCGAATTGAGGAAGATTGTTTATGTTTATGTGTAGTAAGTTTTATTTTATTGCTTTTAAGAATCATTTAATTTGATTGAAAATGCCTATTTATTAAGGGAAATGTCTATAAATTTATTTGCGATGTAACCCACATTCCGCACCCTCAACTGTCACAGATCAAAAAAGCCATTGAAGTAGTACATAATAACTAAAGGTCACTCAAAAATTAAGAGGCTTAATGAGAATAAATAGCATTAAAAATGAGAGGAAAC
>NZ_JACJPV010000015.1 GCF_014696225.1 Anabaena sp. FACHB-1237
TAAGAGCTTTGTTTGCCCTAATTGCGGTTATGACATACCGCGAGATTTTAATGGAGCTTTGGGGATTTTCCTCAAGGCAATGTGGGATACCACCTTTATCAACTCAGTTGGTAATGTTGTACTGGACCTTCACGATATCTCAGATGTCACGGAATGTCTCGGTTAAAAGTATCAGATATTTCCTAGCTAAAAATTTTATAGGCAAAACTATACACGCATAGATAAATCTTTGCAAGATATTTAGCGGTAAATTTGTTACATCAACCACCGTTTCCTTCCGCATTTATTATAATATTATAATATTATAATTTTAATTTAATCACCAATTGCCAAGAATGCCAAATTCATTAATGTACGCAGAAGATCACTTTGTTGTTTTGGAAACGAACCAACCAGAACAAATTTTAACAGCAGCAGAATTATTAGCAAAATTAGCTAATATTTTAGCTGAAACACCTAATTCTGATCTACCATTTGATGTGCAAAAAATTGATTCTATTCCTAAACAAGCACGATATTTACTAGATACCAGTTGTGAATTAGATGTTGGTTTAGGCAAATATTTACAATGGTATGCAGTGCGGTTAGAAAAATAGTCTAAATTGATACAAAATTGATACAAAATTGATACAAAATTAATACAGCAGTTTAAATGATTATGAGGTACAGATGTTAATGATAAAACCCTTGTAACACAGGCATCTTGCTGTGTTCATAGTGTACCTCATGTAGATGGAATAGACAGTATAGGCTTTTAATAGGCTTTTACAAGATTTAAAAGGATTGGTTGATTTACGCCGTTTTGTACTACACCAGTAAATACTATGATTAGAGATAGGATGATTAAAGATATGATGACAGAAGTTACAACTATGCCTAGTTGGTTACGCCGTCCTATCGGTAAGGCCAGTGAAATCTCCACTGTTGAGCGTATCATTAAACAGCGTAAAATTCACACTATTTGTGAGGAAGGTCGTTGTCCTAATCGCGCTGAATGCTATTCTCAGAAAACTGCTACTTTTTTGTTGATGGGTCCTACTTGTACTCGTTCCTGCGGTTTTTGTCAGGTTGATAAGGGTCATGCACCAATGCCTATAGATGCGGATGAACCTCGGAAAGTGGCAGAGTCTGTACAACTTTTGGGGTTAAAATATGTGGTTTTAACTTCTGTGGCACGTGATGATTTAACAGATGGTGGTGCTGGTCATTTTGTGCAAACTATGGAGTATATTCGCAAATTTAATCCCGCTACAGAAATTGAGGTGCTAACTCCAGATTTTTGGGGTAGTGGTGGTGATATCAGTCAAAGAAAAAGTATTACTATGATGGTGGAGGCTAAACCTGCTTGTTTTAATCATAATATAGAAACTGTGCGCCGTTTAACTGGTCCTGTACGTCGTGGTGCAAAGTACGATCGCTCTTTGAATGTATTAGCTATGGTAAAGGAGTTAAATCCATCTATTCCTACTAAATCTGGTCTAATGGTAGGTCATGGCGAGACTAGGGAGGAATTAATAGAAGCTATGACAGATTTAAGAAGTATAAATTGCGATCGCTTAACCATTGGTCAATATATGCGTCCTTCTTTGGATCATCTCCCGGTACGTAAATATTGGACTCCAGAGGAGTTTGTGGAGTTAGGACAGATAGCAGAGAGTATGGGTTTTAGTCATGTACGTTCTGGTCCGTTGGTTCGCAGTTCTTATCATGCTGGAGAGGATTAATATTTAATATTTAATAAGCTGTTGTTCCTTTAACTTGAATAATTAATACAAGCAAGATGCTTGTGCTACTAAAAAATATGTTGTAGGGTGCGTCACATATCAAAAAGTTAGTAATTTACATGATTTATACAGTATGACGCACCTTACCAATATGCTAGTTGCGTAAGTCCTGATTTATTTGGTGATTGGTGATTGCTATAAGTTGCGAAATACCATTTGGGGAATTAATACATTATCTCCTATGTTACCAATACCTAAAAACAGATTTTCCTCGTCATAAACTCTTAAAAAATCTGTAATATTCCCATCTACATTGACATCAACAAATACTTTTTGTCCCTGACACCATTTTGTGGCATTTAATGATGGTAAATTGATTTTTTCCAGATGTTTTAATGGTGCATCTGGAGGAATAAATGTAAATTCATTTGTATTAACTTGGGTTTCTAAATCTGATAATGTCACACTACCATCAATGGGAAAACCACTGCTGACAGTGCGTTGTAAACCAGCAAGGGTAGCAGGAATATTTAACATTATACCAAGATCACGAGCGATCGCTCTAATATAAGTTCCAGTACCACAAGCAATCATAATATCTAACTCAGGAAAATCACCTTCACGCCATGCTAACACATTAATTTCAAAAACTTCTACTGTTCTCTTATGTGCTTGAATCATTTCCCCTTTTCTAGCTAAGTCATATAGTCTTTTCCCGTCTATTTGAATAGCACTATAACTAGGAGGAATTTGGGAAATTTTACCGATAAATTGCGGTAGTATAGGCGTAATTTTATCTAAACTGATATCAGGATGAGATTGAGAAGCTATTATTTCTCCTTCTAAATCATCTGTAGCAGTAGAAATACCAAATCTAACTGTAGCAATATACGCCTTATCATTTGCTAAATATTGTAATAATCTTGTAGTTTTACCACAAGCGATGGGTAATACTCCTGTAGCGGCAGGATCTAAAGTTCCTGCATGGCCTACCTTTTTCATTTTTAAAAGTTTTCTGACTCGTGCTACACAGTCATGGGATGTCCATGAGTAAGGTTTGTGTAAATTGATAAAACCGTCCATAAATTATTTTCCTTGGGATGGTGATATTATAACATGACAAGATACCGGACTTCTTAAACAAGTCCGGTATCTTAATCTTATGTTTTATAATTCTGAAAATAACCCCAATGAACAAATAATTTGCGCTTCCTGTGCTGTATCTTCTGGATGAATAATACACAAAGCATTATTATCACGTAAAGATATAATCATTGTCGCTAATTGTTCATCATTAATTCCACTTTTTAACTGCCGGTTAATTTTAACTACTGTGGTTTCTTTTAAGGGATAATTATATATTTCTTCCACTGCTTTTTTCAAAGTTTGCCAATCTTCTCCTAATGTCAATAAAGGGGTATTTTCTTCCGTTCTTTTGATATAATTATCTAATCGGTAATAAGTTCTATATCTCGCGCCTTTAGAACTTCCTAATTGTCCTCCAGTTCTTTTGTGTTGTTCTAATATTAAATCAGCACCTTGTGAGACGATTTCATGATGTTGGGGATGTCTTTTTAAAGAGGGTGTATCTATGTTACATTTAGCAATTCTTAATATTCTCATTTGTGATTGTGTGACGCTTTTTCCTTGCTTATTTATCCATGCTAAAGCATCTGTACCATCAGCAGTTCTTAAATACATTAATACCCCTTGAGGGTCGGTTTTTGTTTCTTGATGTTCGCGGGTAGAATAAATTACATTGGGCAAATTTTTGATAGTTTTTTCTAAGTCAGGATCTGCATCTATGGCATTTTTCCAAATTTGAAACGCCTCGGAAGTCAAGTCAACTTCTCCATCATCTGCTTCATCTAAAATACCCGATTTTTCATGGTAAAGATCGAGTATTTCTTGATAGGAAAGACTATCTTCAAAAAATGCTTCATCTGTTCCCACTACGTTAGCATTTTGTTGTAATCTTTCTGTGAGTCTACCTCTTAAATTAATTAATTCTTCCACTCCCTCCGCAGGTAAAAACGAATAACATAGTATTTCTGAGGCGGTTTGGCCTATTCTATCAACCCTTCCTGTTCTTTGAATTAACCGAATAATTGCCCAAGGTAAATCATAATTAATAATTATCCGACAATCTTGTAAATTTTGACCTTCACTTAATACATCAGTAGCAATTAAAATTCTAATTTGTTGTTCTTGTGAGATATCCTGTTTATTACTTTGGGGACTAAAACGATATACCAAGGATGTAGGATCATTTACTTTTCCTGTGACTAATGCAGTTTGGGTAATATGCACTTTGGAAAAAGATTCTTGTAAATAACGCGCTGTATCTGCAAATTGGGTAAATATCAATATTTTATCCTGTGGATGTTTTTCGGTGACTAATTTTTGCAAAGTTTGAAATTTTTGATCTTGTTGATAATTCCATTCTCCACAGTTATTTAATAATTTCAACAATGATATAGCATCTTCCCGGAGATGTTTTTTCAATTCTGCATTAAATAACCGATAATTCAACCATTTAAAACGTTTTTGATATTTGGTTTGATACAGTTCATAAATAGCTTGTGCTTGACGTTTATATTCTGCTTCTTTACTTGTTAAACTGGCAAAATTCACCTCATCATTATGATCATCATTTTCTTCATTGTCATCATCAGCTATTTCAAAATCTAAATTTGTAGAATTAATATTATCAGCATCTTCATCATTATTGGTAGTCTCTAAAAACTCTGCATCCTGTGTACCAATGGGAATATCTAATTTATTTTCTAAACCATAGAGATATACATAATTCCGTAAAATATGACGTTCTAAAGATTCTAAAAAAGCATTGCCACTACTTTCTAATCTTTTAAATAAATTGGTGCGACAAAAACCCATTAACCGTCTTCCAGCGCGAGATAAACCGTTTAATATTTGTTGTTCTGTTGCTGTGGGAGGTTGTTTATATTTGTTTAAGGTGTAATTTCCTAAACCGTAACGGGGTAATGATAAGGAATTAATAATTTCTACCACTTCACCAGAGTATAATTTACCATATTTATCATCGTTGTTAATAGTAAATTTGGCAGTTTTGGGGATGCGAGTAGGAAAGTAAGAACGAGTACCATTAGGAAATTGTAAATATTTGCGGCCATCTATTTCATCAGTTACAGCATAATTATTTTTAATGAAACTGCGTGTTCTTCTAATCATGTAACGATTCATTAATAATTGCCAATCTTCAAAATATTCGCTTTTTTCAAATGCTGCTAAAGTCCTAACTTCAATTTGGGGATGTTTACGTTTAAACTCATTTTCATTATTACCTAATTCTCTGATCAAATTTTCTGGTTTAATACCTAAATCTTTTGCTTCGGGAATAAATAACCGTAACTGTGATGATAAGTCAAAATAGCTTTTATTATAGGGAGTTGCTGTTAATAAAATACAACGACTTCCGCTTTGTTCTATATATTCTTTAATTGCTGCGTAACGTTGTCCTTCTCTATTTCTTAAATTATGACTTTCATCTATTAAAACTAACCGAAAAAGTGCGGCAATTGTGGGTAATATTTTACCAACTTGACTAATAGAAATTACCTTAGCTGATAACCGATATTCATCTTTATAATTTTCCCACATGGAAACGAGATTTTTCGGACAAATAATGAGGGTACTAATACCAAGTTCCTCTTCAATAATTTTCGCTATAGCAGTTCCGACTAAGGTTTTTCCTAATCCTACCACATCACCCACCAAAACACCACCACGACGGTTAACATAATGGGCTGCAATTTTTACTGCTGCTGCTTGAAAGGGGAATAGTTGAAAATCATAAGGTATAGTATATTGACTTAAACCATCTCGCGCTTCTTGGGAGAGATGATAGGCCATTTTCAGATAAACATAATAGGGAGAAATTAACTTTTCCCTTGCCCAACTTTCATCTATAATATTTATTAATTCTTGAGAAATATCTATACAAAATCTGTCTTCCCAACGTTCATTAAACCAGGTTTGTAATTTATTGGTTGCATCATTATCTAGGATGTCAACATTTAATTCTCCCTGGGTTGATAAACCAGAAAAAGTTAAATTACTACTTCCTAAAAAAGCGATCGCTTTTAAATTATGATGACTTTGAGGCATTAAATAAAGTTTAGCATGAAGAGGACGACGTAAATATAATTTAACTATGACTTTTTTAGTTTGTAATTGATATTTGAGTTTTTTTAAACCCAATTCATCATCATTACTAGGTTTACCTAAAGTTAATTGTTGACTAAATTCTTGTACTAGGCGTTTTTTGAGGTTAACTATGTCATTTTGGGATATGGGTTTACGAGATGTTCCTAAACCTAAAAGTTGGTTAAGTTCATCTTTAGGTAATTTTTGCATTCCAATTAATAAGCGACAACAGTTATTTTCTCCTCCGGTAAATTGTTCTATTTCTGCTTGGATTAATTTCCATCCTCGTAAATTGAAATAACCCACACAAAAATCTGCCTTATGGGCATCTTTTAGGCTTTCTTTGAGTTGGGGTAGTAGTTGTTCGTTGATATTATCAAAAATGTGTGGCATAGTTTTTTACTTATTATATATTTTATTGATTGTCTGAATCAGGATATCCAGGGTGAATATTGTAGCACATTATTTAGAATTGCTATATTATAATTTATAATGCAATTTCTGAACACAGAGATCCCCGACTTCTTCAAGAAGTCGGGGATCTGAAACCCTCACGGTTTACAAATCAAATATGATTGCTATATTGTCTGCTACTGTAACTTGAGGTTTTTTAATTATACAGTGAGTGCTGCACATTAGCTTATCATTAATTTATCATCTATTAACACAATTAAAACAGAAGTCGGGAATATTAAATCTTAATCTTCAACCTTTTCTAACCAAATTTGTAAATCATTCACAGTTTTAAAATCTAATAAATCTTCACTTAAATCTTCTAAAACAGGTAAAGATAAATTAGAAATAGAACCGCGTATTTTTGATGATATTTTACCAAATCGTTTACTCAATTGTCGCATAACTAAATTAAAAGTTGCTTCTTTTCTTCCTGCTTTTAATCCTTGTTCTAATCCTTGTTCTAATCCTTGTTCTAATCCTTGTTCTCTTCCTTCTTCTTTAATTTCTTGATAAACTCTTGTTTGTTTGAGTGTGATTCCTAACATAGATTCTACCTCGTGACGTTTAAGATTTTCAAATTTGTACATCATAATTGTGGTGATCATTTCTATTATGACGCGATTTGATGATGATGGTATTTCTGACTGAGTTTTTGCTAATAAATACCTCGCTGCTTCTGGCGCTTGATTTTCTTCTAATGTGGTTAATATCATCATTCCTACCGATGTGGGTAATTGATGAATATCCCCCAATTCATCTAAGTATATCCGATGTACTTGATCACTGTTCAAAAATGCTCGCAATGGATAAGTATTACTTTGTTCAATGTTACGAGATGGATAAATTATAACCGCTTGCCAATCACTAAATCTAGTCCGATTACGATAAAAATACAAGGAAGATTCAGCTACTATTCTTTCATACAATATTTCATCTTTCTGAAACTGCACTTCACAAAAATATACAACTCCTGGATTTTCATTCTCTGGTGGTAAAAATACGCCATCAATTTCAAATTTTGGTTCTTTAATTGCTACAGAATCAAATTTATAACTATCGGCATTTTCTGGAGGATTTTCCAACAATTCAAACAATAAAGATGGATATTGTTGGAATAGTTTGTAAAAGATTGTGTCTCGACGCATAACATAAATATTTTCTATTTTTCTATTGATTAATTGTTTGATTATTATATCAGATCCCCTACTTCACACATCAATTTATGATTCATTCACAAGATTAAAAATAATTTGCATATCTTTGTCTTTATTTATACAGTATTTTCCATTATAATGAGGTACAGATGTTAATGATCAAACCCTTGTAACACAGGCATCTTGCCTGTTGATACTGTACCTCATTTACCTCAAATCTGCTATAAATTGTGGGGGTAATTCATGAATTACCCCTACATTGACGTTATTTAACCATTTCCCGATAAGCATTTAAAGCCGCATTTTTCACTTTTTCTGCTACTATGGGAAAGGTACTCAATATATGACTAAATTCTGTTTCTGTTAATCCATATAAATGGGCAATTATTCCATCTAATTCCGCGCGGAGTTTTCCTCTTTCTCTCTCGTCTGTAATTCCATTTTTATGATTTTCTAAACCTACTTCTTTAGCTAATTCATCATATTCTGCTGTGGTACAGATTAGTTTTGCTGCACGTTCTACTCTTTCTTGAAAATATGGGTCTTTTTCTGTTAATCTGGGTACTGGTGTTTGATAGACAATAAAAAATGTTAAATTAGTGGTTACTCTTTGTCTTAAAGAATAATCAGCAACAAAACTATTGAAAATTGTTAGTAAAAATAATTCTGATTTATAATCTAGTGAATTGTCGGATTTAATAATAGCTGTTGGTAGTTTATGATTACAAAAAATGTTAGTATGTAACATTGTTGCAATCATTGTTCTAATATCTGTATTTCTTGCAATATCCCTAAACCCTAATCTATAACACTGATAATATAATTTTTGTCCGTTATCAATTTCACCTCTTTTTAAGAGTGAAGTACAAAATCATCTGCGTTCATCTGCGTTTTATGATCACTGCTTGTACCTCGCTTGAGTAGTAATTGCTATAATTATGATATCATAATTAATATAAGATATTGTCTCTCTTACTCCCAGGAGTATTTTCTCATGACTCAATCTTTAACCCCAGAAATTACCAATCGTAAACCCAGTCCTGATGATTTTGAAAAACCTGCTATTCCTGATTTAACAAATGTGATTATTGATGATGGAGAACCAGTGGATAATTTAATTTCTGAAAAACAACGACGTTTATTAGTTTCCTCTCTTTATAGTTCTTTTAATGTTAGTGAACCATTTTTAGCTACTGCTAATGTAGGTTTATTTTATGCAGCAAATAAACCTCCCCTTGTTCCTGATGTGATGTTAAGTTTAGAAGTTACTTTACCAGAAGATTGGTCAGAGAAAAAAGATCAATCTTATTTTACTTGGAATTTTGGTAAATCTCCAGAAATAGTCATTGAAATAGTTTCTAATAAGGTGGGAAATGAATTAGGAACTAAATTAAAAGATTATTCTCAAGCAAGAGTAGGTTATTATGTGGTTTTTGATCCCTGCCATTATTTAGGAAAAGCAAATCTTTATATCTATCAATTAATAGGTGTTAATTATCAATTATTATCCACAAATTGGTTAGAAGGAGTAGGTTTAGGTTTAACTGTTTGGGAAGGAGAATTTGAAGGAAAAAATTATCAATGGTTAAGATGGTGTGATCAAAAAGGACAACTTTTATTAATAGGAGATGAAAAGGTAGCAATTGAAAAACAACGTGCTGACCAAGAAAAACAACGTGCTGATCAAGAAAAACAACGTGCTGATCAAGAAAGAAAAAGAGTAGAATATTTAGAGGAAATTTTGCGATCGCAAGGAATAAACTTTTAATATCATGTTAAATTATATCCCTGTCTTCTATGATTAATTTATCATTGATTAACACAATTAAAACAGAAGTCGGGGATCTTGGTCAATGTTTACTATAATATAGTAAAATAGTTGTAGTAATTACAGGTGAGTAAATATGATAGCGCAAGAAATAATGGCAAGGATTGATCAAAATGGTAACATTTCTTTAGATCATCCTTTGATAGTTAATAAACCAAGTCGAGTTAAATTAATCGTTTTGTTTATTGAAGATGAATTAGATGAAGATGATGAATCAAAAGCAGTTGTTTTAGAAAGTTTGAAAACCTCATTACAACAAGCTAAAGCAGGTAAAGTTCATCCAATTTCAGAACTTCATGATGATCTTTATCCTTTACGTGGTAAAGTGATCCATTATGATGATCCTACCGAACCTGTAGCTTTAGAAGATTGGGAATGTTTACAATGATCTTACTTGATACACATATTTGGGTGTGGTGGGTTGATGGTAATGAAAGACTTACTCAAGAATATGAAACATGGATAGTAAAACATCAAGCAGAAGGTATAGGAATTAGTATTGTTTCCTGTTGGGAAGTAGCTAAATTGGTAGAAAAAAATAGACTAAATTTTTCCTGTTCGGTTACTGAATGGTTGGAATTAGCGTTAGCTTATCCAGGAGTACAATTATTAAATTTAAACTTACCTATCATCATTGATTCAACTCAATTAAATGGTTTTCATAGCGATCCTTTTGATCAAATGATTGTCGCAACTGCTAGATATTATAATTGCTATTTATTAACTGCTGATAGCAAAATTATTAATTATTCCCAAGTTAAAACATTAACCTCCGGTTGATAGGAAAAGCGATGACGAGGACGGGTTAAACTAGCTTCTAATAAGGGGTAATCTCTCACACCAGATAAACCCACCATATTGAGAAATCAAACCCTCATGGATAGCAAGCACTATCTGTTCTGTGAGACAATTTGGTTCATTCACTTAGCCAATTCCTTGCATGACGAAATTTTTGGCTACCTTCGCGGTAAATTGTCATTGCTTTCTCAAATTCTGGGTTATAAGCACTGAGTTGAAGTCCATGTTCGGTTTCTGTTACAAATACGGTATCTCCTTCGGAAAGATTGAGTTTTCCTAACAATTCTTTAGAAAATGTTACCCCTACTGAATTACCAATTTTGCGTAGTTTTAAAGTTTGTATCATGATTATTTTTAGGATGTAGTTACGAGTGTAGTTACTATTTTATTTTAACAGGATCTACGCAGTTTGACGTTATTTAACCATTTCCCGATAAGCATTTAAAGCCGCATTTTTCACTTCTTCTGCCACTATGGGAAAGGTACTCAATATATGACTAAATTCTGTTTCTGTTAATCCATATAAATGGGCAATTATTCCATCTAATTCTGCGCGGAGTTTCCCCCTTTCTCTCTCGTCTGTAATTCCGTTTTCATGACTTCCTAAACCTACTTCTTTAGCTAATTCATCATATTCTGCTGTGGTACAAATTAGTTTGGCTGCACGTTCTACTATTTCTTGAAAATATGGGTCTTTTTCTGTTAATCTGGGTACGGGTAATTGATAAATATAGAACATATTAATATTAGCAGAAACTGTTTGACGCAAAGCAAAATCAACAACAAAACTATTGAAAATACCTTGTAAATAAATAACTTGAAAATTATGCATCTTTTCTGTTGTTGATAAAACTAAGATAGAATTACCACAAAAAACATTTTTAGGAATATTACCAACAATCAAAGTCCTAATATCTGTGTTTCTACCAATTGATCTAAACCCTAATCTATAACACTGATAATCTAAAATTTGCCCATTATCAACACCATTTTTACCTAAAACTGCTTTTCTTCCTTCCTCCTCCTCTACCCAGTACCGAGGTTCAGCAAACCTATGGGTAAATTGATGAATCATTTTCCCCTCATATAAAGGTAATCTTCCCTTACCTGGTTCAGTTTTAAACAAATGACTATCATTAGTCATATCAAATTCACGAGTTAACTTTAAATTCCACTTATTCTGAATTTCCTCCCCCAACAACGGAAACTGACTCATTTTTTCAGCTATGAAAATATCTAAATCAGATTTAAACTCCATAACCGAAATAGAATCAGGAGATAAGCGTTTAATTAAATCCACAGAAATATGAATACAATCATCATCAGGAAAACTATTTAACTCTCCCACATCATGACGCATAAACCTAGCCGGAAATGATATTGTACCCTGTAATGCTAGGGGGGAACCGCCATTCGCTCCTACAAGGTTTTGAAAAGTCAGAACCACAAACTTAAAACTTTTATGTACCCCTTCAAAAATAGCCTTTTTATTTTCAAAACAGAATAAACCAGTGATCTTAGTTTGCGAAAACAACATTTCCCGTAATTGCTTAGTACCCAAATCAGTATAAATACCGCTAGGAATAACCAAACCACATTCACCATTTTCAGAAAGTAAATTAACACATTGTTCCACAAACAACTTATATAAATTAATATCAGTTCCCTGTTTTTTCCCATTAACCACAGAAATCTGATTAAGATATTGTTCCGCACTTCTAAAATATAAACTGACATGAGGATATTGACTTTGATACCTTAACCAAGCAGTAGCAATTTCAGGATTTGCTAATAACTGCTTTTGTTCCTTCTCAAAAGTCTTAATATCCATCTTATTCTTAGTCACTAAATCACTATATTCCGCAAAAAACTCCTTAGCTTGTGGTTTAAAAATCTCCCAAGGAGGATTACCCAAAATAATATCAAAACCACCCTTAGCAATAATCTGATCAAAATGATAACCCCAATGAAAAGGTTTTAATGCTTCCATATCAGCAATATTTAAAAGTCGTTTAACAGGTTTACCCTTTAACTGCACTTCTTCATACTTAATCTTTAAATTGCCAAATTCATCTAACAACAATTGATTTAACTTAACCAAAGATTCCCGGTTCACATGATTAATGTTATCTCTTAAAAACTGTAACCGATCTTCCTGTGCTGTTCCTTCCACATCTGCAATAATAAAAGCGTGTTCCTTATACTTCCTAATACTTTCATTTTTCTCACTTAAAATTGCTTGATAACTTTGAGAATTTAATTGTTGTAAAATATTACCTTGTTTAGCACCTCCCACAGTATCAAAACGACTTTCATCAACGCGAATTAAACCAATTAAAGAATTACCAGCCATAATGTTAAAATCAACATTAGGTAAAGGTTCTAAATCATCCACAGTTTTTGCAGAAGCAACCAAACTTAAAAACAAGCGTAATTTGGCAATTTCTACCGCTTCCTCCATAATATCCACACCATAGAGATTATCAGTAATTACCCGTTTTTTGATATAATAATCCAAAGAAGGATGATCTTGTTTAATCTTCGTTAATCTGGCTTTATTTGCTTCATTTCCAGAAACTTGAATAAAGTCAAAAATAGCAGTATAAATTTTAATCAAATGTTGTAAAGCAGCGACTAAAAACGCACCACTTCCACAAGCAGGATCTAAAATTGATAAGTTAGGCAAAATCTCATCTAGTAATTGCTGACATAATTGATTATTGAGATGATCAAATATTTGAATATTACCAGTTTTCCCACTAATAAATTTATCGCTAATAACGCTAATAAATTTATCGCTAATAAATTTATTAATAGTACGTTCACAAAGATAATTAGTAATTTCCGGTTTAGTATAATAAGCACCAAATTCTTTTTGGTTAATATACTTTTCAAAAATATACCCCAAAACATCAGGATTAATTTCATCATCTTTACCGCTAGGGGTATCATCTAAATGCCAAGTATAACCAGCAAATAGCTTGAAAATATCCTCAAAAGCAGCATCACAAATGGTAATTTTACCGTGATATTTCTCTTCAATAACATGGGGTAAAAACAAACCACCATTAATATATTTAATTTTACCAATTAAAGCAGTAGTTTCATCTTTACGAAACTTTTCTGGTGTACCAAAACCATCAAAAAACAAAGTTTGTAAAAACTCTTGATAATATAAGTCCTTACCTTTAGTTTGACTAGTTTTTAACTTATCTTGTAAATAATTAGTATTACCATGATCTAAAAAACCTTTTTTCTGAAGAAAATAAACAAACATCAAGCGATTCAAAATAACCGAAGTGTACCAACTAGCATCTTTTGGATTTTCGATACCTTTGATAAAAGCAACAAATTGCAAATGTCTTTTTTGGAACTTTTCAAAAAAATCCTTAGTTACTTTTTCAATATCAAAAGCCTTTTGAGTGCGTTGAGTAACATCTGTTAAAGTTAGATTTTCTTCTTCAGCAAAGTCAATAAATAAAGCTTCTAACTTTTGACTTAATAATTCTCCCGACTGAGTAATGTTAAAAGTAGTTTCTTTAGCTTTAGCTTTAGTTGCAGAGTCTCTTTTTACCCATTGCCAAACTTGTTTTGACTGATTTTTATCAGTATAAATAATTAAATGTTCTTGACTATAGCTAGTAACTTGTATATCAATCTTTTTTCTAGTTTTAGCATCAGGTAAAATGCCATTATCAGCCACACAATGATAAACCATTAAACCGCGTTTTTGGCTAATAGCTTCTAAGGTATAATTTTCTTCATCTACAGATAAATAAATGGGGGAAATATCAGCATAGTCCCAACCCAACTCTTCAATAAATAAAGATGTAAAATCAGATGATTGGAGATACTTTTTAACTTGACTGCGATTGAATTTCATAAAACACACTCCTGGTATATCTAAAATAGTCCTGAAAGATACCCGACTTCTTTAAAAAGTCGGGTATCTGAATATTAACATATTACTTAAAATAATCCACATCTAACAACTGTTCTAAAGTATAAGGACATTGTAGAGGAAAATCAATTTGAGACTTAGTTTTTACCTGGACATATTTTAAAGCCCGACTATAAATATTATCCATCTCATTAGCTAGATAATTACGTAAATTAGTTGTTAACCTATCCTCAAGTTGATAACGGAAACCTAAAATTTCTGATTGCCAATGATGACTATTATTTTCTGTTTCTTCCGTCAAAAATTGCAGTAATAAAAGATGTCTTATAATTTGTTCCAGTAAACTTTTAACTTTATGTTGATCTCTTTTTGCCAATGATTCTAACTCCTCAATTAAGTTTTCTAAATCTAAATCATCAAAACGCTTTTGTTTTAATAATTCAATAGTTTCTAATAACCATAAATGTTCATCAGTTTCATAGAGTTGTTGTAAATTAGTAGTAAAATTAGTAGTAAAATTACTAGTAACGATCATAAATTTACCCCCTATTTATTAACGTAAGTTGTAAGGTATCAGGACACTGTTAAGAAAAATTAATTTAAGACTTAGTTTTTAGCTGGACTTAACTAATTAGCAATTTACTCTTGCGGTATCACTAGACTAAGTTTTTGTGCCTTTAACTTGAATAATTAATACAAGCAAGATGCTTGTGCTACTGTAACTTCAGGTTTTTTAATTATACATTTTAATTATACAGTGAGTGCTGCACATTAGCCTAACATATTTTCAATTATTTTGCAATTTTGCAGGCAGGATGCCTGCACTACTTGTTAATAGGCACGAGTATGGGGAAATTGATCATTTAAAGCCCATTTACCTACTTCTTTAATTCTGTAATCTATAGGATCATGGAGTGTAAAGGTTCTCATATTTCTCCAATAACGATCAAACCCATATTTGTTATTAGTAGAACTTGCTCCCATCACTTCAAAAATACGATTAGTAATATCTAAACCAACCCTTTGCGCCATAATTTTGGCATTGTTTACAGCTAACATACATTCTCCCCTTTTTTCTAATGTCAAATTATGTTCTTGTTGCCAACTTTCTTGTAATAAATTAGCTGCTTTTTCAATCAATAAATTAGCAGCTTGTAAATCTACATACATATTGCCATAATGCTGCAAAATATAAGGATCTTCTGCTACACTAACATTAGCATCCCAAGGTTTTTTATAATGTTGAGTGTAATTTTTAGCGGCTAAAAATGCACCTTCGGCAATTCCTAAATAAATGTTAGCTAGGTTGAGTTGGGTAATACAAGAACGAATGTTTATAAAATTTGATTTCTGATTATATCTCGCGCCAATTATTTCATGAGGATAGACAATAACATGATCAAAATCTATGGTTCCACTATCTGTTTGTCGTTGTCCCATGTTATCCCAATCAGAATTAATTGTTACCCCTTTTCTCTGACTAGGAATAATTAAAACTATGACTTCTTTGGTAGTTTCATTAATGGCAGATAAAGGTAAAATATCTGAGTCTACAGAACCAGAACAAAAACTTTTTTTACCATTAATGAAAAAACAGTCTTTCTTTTGTGTTAAAATAGTTGTTGTGTCTCTAGGATTAAGAGCATTACACCAAAACCAATTATTTTCTACGGTTTTTGTGTAATAATATTCCTGTTGTGATTGTGTGCCAAAAATATGGGGAATAACTACACCAATATGATGATAGGAAAAAACATGAGCTAAGGAACTATCAACTTTAGCTAATTCGCGGGTAACTCGTAACATAGCGATCCAATTTTCGCCAATTCCACCATATTTTTCAGGAATTATTAATTTTAATAAGCCACTTTCACGTAAGCGATCGCGCTCTTTTTTTGGTGTTCCTCCTTGAGAATCTCTGATAATTGCAGTTTCCGCAAATTCTAAGGCTAAAGAAGTGGCTAATGTGATATGTTCTGATGATGTTTTGAATGTCATTTTTTTTGATGCTCAAAATTCGATGTAAAATTTGATTTTTTCGCTGATTTGCTGTAAATTATGAACAAACGCCATTTTTTACAAATTAGTACCATCTTACTAGGTACAGCCTTTTTTTCACAATATATCAATTGGAGTTCAGACGCTATGGCCACACAAAATGAGAGTTTTGAAGTAGTAAAAACAGAAGCAGAATGGAAAAGTATTCTCACACCAGAACAGTTTCATGTATTGCGGAAACATGGAACAGAAAGAGCGTTTAGTAGTTCCCTAGATAAACATTATGAACCAGGTACTTATCTATGTTCTGGTTGTGGTCAACCCCTATTTACATCAGATACTAAATTTAATAGTGGTACAGGTTGGCCTAGCTTTTTTCAACCCATAGAAGGAGCGATCGCTACTACCGTTGATCGTTCTTTTTTCATGACAAGAATTGAAGTCCATTGTAGTCGTTGCGGTGGACATTTAGGCCACGTTTTTGATGATGGTCCTAAACCCACTGGACAACGTTATTGTATGAATGGTGTTTCTTTGAAATTTGTTCCTGCATAAGATAAAATTAGATCCCAGATCCCGGACTTCTTTAATAGATCCCAGATCCCGGACTTCTTTAATAGATCCCAGATCCCGGACTTCTTTAAGAAGTCCGGGATCTAATTTCTTAATTTCTAATATTGAGAATTACTCCCTAGATCCTAGATCCCAGATCCCTAGATCCCAGATCCCGGACTTCTTTAATAGATCCCAGATCCCGGACTTCTTTAATAGATCCCAGATCCCGGACTTCTTTAATAGATCCCAGATCCCGGACTTCTTTAAGAAGTCCGGGATCTAATTTCGGACTTCTTTAAGAAGTCCGGGATCTAATTTCTGTAAAATGGTCATTTCTGTTCTAACTAGTAATCTAGTATATTTTCGGTTGTCATTTGGATAATGAATGCAAGATGCTTGCTTATATATATGTATGATATAATATTAGATGTGCTAAATATGATTAGGAGTGAAAATAATGTTGTTAGAATTAAAACGCATTCATGTACCTCCAGGACAAAGAGTAATATTAAAAAATGTAACTTGGGTAGAATTAGAAACCATTCTGGAAGAATTAGGAGAACATCGTGCTGCGCGAATTGCGTATGATCAAGGAATATTAGAAATTATGACTCCGTTACCTGAACATGAATACAATAAAGAAATTATTGGTGATTTATTCAAAGCACTATTAGAAGAATTAGATATTGAATTTGTCAGTCTTGGTTCTACCACCTTTAAAAATCAATTTATGGCGCAAGGTATTGAACCAGATCAATGTTTTTATATCAAAAATGAGGCTTTAATTCGGGGGAAAAAACGGTTAGACTTAACAATTGATCCACCACCAGACTTAGCATTAGAAATTGATATCACTTCTCGGACTCATTTGAATATATATCAAGGGTTAGAAGTTCCTGAAGTTTGGCGGTTTGAAAAGGATAAATTGAAGATTAATATATTAGAAAATGGTCATTATATCGAATCTCAGTCAAGTTTAAATTTTCCTAATTTACCTTTAATAAAAGTCATTCCCGAATATTTAGAAAAAAGTAAGACCGCAGGTAGAAATAAAACAATTAAAGAGTTTAGGAATTGGGTAAAAAGTAAGTTAGGTTGTTTAAATTAGTGTTGCTAAGGAATGAAACTGTAATTTGTAGGGATTTAGCAATACTAAACCCCTATCATCTCCTAATAATAACTTGCGGACTTGCGATGATGAATAGCAGTAACACCATCTTGGTTTAATACCTTACCATCATCAACAGTAGCGTAAACCAACCAATGATCACCAACCTCCATCCGATTCTGTACAGTACATTCCAAATACGCTAAAGCACCATTGAGAATAATACCTCCATTATTAGCTTCCGTTGTTTCAATACCAGCAAACCGATCCTGTCCTGGAGAGTAAACCTTCATAAAATGCTTTCTTAGTTCCCTACCTTCCGTCAAAATATTGACTACAAAGTTATTTCCACTATGAGTCATATTTTCCATAGCACGATCTTTAGCGATCGCAATAGTCAAACCAGGTGGATTAAAACTAGCTTGAGTGATCCAAGATGCTAACATAGCGCTTTTAACATCGCCTTGTTGTGCAGTAACTACAGATAAGGATCCAACTATGCGACCTACAGCTTGTTCCACATTACTAGCAGGTTGTTTAGCAACCACAGATTTTTTAGCAGCGCGTTTTAATGCTTGGGCAAAATCTGTACCTGCTTCCTCACAGGTTTGTAATGTTACATCATTAGGTTTAAACTTAACGCGAATGGTATCAAACCCAAAGCGATATCCAGCATCTTTTAACTTACTTTCAATGAGATCAACAGCTTCCCCACTCCAACCAAAAGAACCGAATACACCAGCCAACTTATTATTAGTAGCAGTGGATAGAACTATACCCAAAGCAGTTTGGACAGGTGTAGGCGCGTGTCCTCCCAAAGTTGGGGAACCAATAATAAACCCAGAGCATTTTTCAATAGCTTTTTTAACATCCTCAGGATCAGCAAATTCGCAATTGATAGACTCCACATTAATACCAGTTTTAGTTAAACCGTGAGCGATCGCTTGAGCTAAAGTAGCAGTGTTACCATAAGCGGACGCATAAATTAAAGCCACAGTAACATCTGACTCTGCTTGATCTTGTATCCATTGACGATAGCCTTGAGTAATTTGAATTAAACCATAACGTACAAGTGGACCATGACCAGTAGCATACATTCTTACAGGTAAATCAGCCAACTTATCTAAAGCAGTGTCAACTTGTTTAGCATGGGGAGCGATGATACAGTCAAAATAATAACGTCTATCTTCCTGGAAGACTTCCCAACCTTCATCAAATACCTGATCTCCACAAATATGCGTTCCAAATAACTTATCAGAAAATAAAATTTCCGTTTGGGGATCATAAGTACAAAGTTGATCAGGATAACGAGGGTTAGGAGTAGGAATAAATTGTAAATGATGACCTTTTCCTAAGTCTAAAGTATCATCTCCTCGCATTACCAAAATAGGTAAATGTTGGTTTTCTAAAGCTGCGCGTAAATTAATTGCTCCGGGGTTAGAACAGACAAAAGTTAATTGAGGAGCAATGTTTAATAAAGCCTTCAAAGTTGCGGCACGGTTGGGGTTTACATGACCAAGAATGACATAATTGAGTTTACTAATATCCAGACGTTGTTGTAACCTTTGCAAATAAATTTCGGTAAAAGTTTCTCCAGGAGGATCAACAATGGCAATTTTATCACCTTGAATTAAGAAACTATTTGCGGTTGTGCCCTTAGCTAAAGCATATTCAATTTCAAATCTTAACCTTGTCCAACTGCGCGATCGCAAAACTAGAGTATCTGTAGCAATAGGTAATATTTGAACGTCACGAGGTTTGTTATTTTCCATAGTTTTAAAAAAGGAGATCAAGGAGTCAGGAAAGTGCGGAGTTTCAAGAGTTAAAAGTTAAGTTGATGTGCAGCTAAACTGTATAAGTAAAAAACCTAAAATTACTGTAGTGCAAGGATCTTCCTTGCATCTATTATCCACATTAAAAGCACAACAGCTTAACTATAAACCGACTGGGAATGAATTCCTGTATCTCATAGTAAAAGTCATCTAAAGATGACTAAATACTTCCAAGGGTCTTGAGTTTACTTTAGTAAACTTTGGTTATTAGCCATGGAATTCATTTTTTCATTTTATGGTGGGTTTGGACGCTAAAGGGATAAATCCGAACCCTATCCAATTTAATAGTGATTACCCACTTTTCTATGATGTACTGCTGTAAGTGCTTCTGGTCTAGATACACGACCAGCATAAACCGTACTATACAAAGCCCAGTGATCACCACAGTCCATCCGACTAACTACCTCACATTCCATATAGGCCAGAGCGTCAGTCAAAATAGGAGCGCCATTAGATGCTGGTTGAGTTTTCACACCTTCAAAACGATCTGCACCAGGAGCAAATCTTTTTAAGAAGTGTTTCATCAAAGGTTGATAGTTACCCTCTTCCAACACATTAAGTACAAAGCGATCGCCCACCTGCATTAAAGACTCAATAGCGCGATCCTTAGCCACAGCAATAGAAAAACCCAAAGGTTTAAAACTAGCTTGACTTACCCAAGAAGCCAACATCGCACTAGAGACATCACCCTTTTTAGCTGTGATAATATATAACCCACCGCTAATTCTTCCTAACGCCTTATCCAAATCTGCGGCTAAAGACTTCATTACCTTAATACTGCGATCGCGTGTCAAAAACTGACCTAAATCTGTTCCTGCTTCCTCACACTTCTTATAAATGTTTTCCGTCGGTGTTTCCCGAATTTCAATCACAGGAAAAGCTACACTTAAACCCGCAGATCGGAACTGATTCAACAGAGGATAGGTAGGTTCATCATCTCCTCCTCCAGTTTCAAAAATTCCAATACATTGCTTTTCCTTAGCTGAACCTAACACCGTACTCAAAGCTGCTTGTACCATAGAATTAGCTGATAATGGAGTCATTCCCAGCACCAAACCAGCACAAGATCCTACTAATTCGCGCAACTCCTGCAAATCAGTAATACTACTCAAATCTATCAAAGAAGTAGCTACACCAGTTTTACTGATACCATTAGCTATAGATTGGGCTAAATGATCACTATAACCATATTCAGAGACATAGAATATACCTACTGTAGTTTCCGCCTTAGTTTGGTTTTGACTCCAAACGCGATAACGTTCTGTTAATTCTTGAACATGATGATAAAGTAAAGGTCCATGACCAGTAGCAATCATTTTAATTTCCTTTAATTCCGCCATACGTTTAATTGCGGAAAGTACAGAACGGGAGTTAGGTCCCATTAAGCAATCATAGTAATATTGAAAATCTGCTTCAAGAATTGATAAATCTTCATCAAAAGTCACTTCGGAACAATAGTGCATTCCGAAAGCATCACAGGTATAAAGAATTTTAGTTAAATGGTCAAAACTAAAGATAGTATCAGGCCAGTGTAAATTAGGAGCGATCACAAATTCAAATTCATGATCCTTGCCTAAATTTAAGCGATCGCCATTTTTAACAATAAGACGTTTAAAAGGACGATGAACCAAGTCCTGCAAAAATTGAATAGCGACTTTAGAACCAACGACAGTAATATCAGGAGCAAACTGTAACAAATCTTTAACCAAACCGCTATGGTCAGGTTCAGTATGACTAATAATCAAATAATCAATATCTTGAAGATTGATTAACCCTCTCAAAGTGTCAAAATAAACATCACGGAACTTTTCATGGGAAGTATCAACTAATGCTACCTTCTCACCACGAACTAAAAAAGAATTATAGGTTGTGCCATTTTGTAAACCAAATTCTATATCAAACCGATCTCGGTCCCAATCCAAAGAGCGAATAGCTGTAGTATCCTGAGCAATATCCACAGTATTGATAGTCAGGCGTTTAGCTGTTTTTTCGGTAAGCAGTACCATAACTCCCCTCCTGAACAAATCAGTATTATTGTTTTTCCTATTGTGACACGGCTTTAATCTTAAGATTTAATTAGACCTGATGGAAAAACCTATCAATGACTTCAGAAAATTAAAACAGTGGAAAACCATAAAAATTATCAATATCAATCATATCCCTGGCTAGGGTTAATCATTGGTAATTCTCGACTACATTGGGGATTATTCATGAATCATACTTTATCTGCAACCGTTGATACACCACATCTACCCCTATCCATAATTACCAACTTAACCACATCTCCCACATTAGATAACTTTCTTCAGATTTTATCTCTTGATATTCCTGATCATTCAGGATCAATATCTTCACCTCTACCCATCATTATCGCCTCTGTAGTTCCTACACAAACCGCCCTTTGGCAAAAATACCCCCATCATTGCATTCTTACCTTACAACAAATACCCATTGGGGGAATGTATCCAACTTTCGGTATAGATCGCGCTTTAGCAATATATAGTGCAGGAGAAATTTATGAATATCCAACATTAGTTATTGATGCGGGAACAGCTTTAACATTTACAGGAGTAGATGCTCAAAAAACCTTAGTTGGTGGAGCAATATTACCAGGAGTAAAATTACAGTTTAACAGTTTAGCACAAAATACAGGACAATTATCATTACCTCAAAATAGTTTAAATGAATATTTGCCATTACGGTTTGCATTAAATACACCAGAAGCAATTAAAAGTGGCATAATTTATACCTTATTAAGTAGTATTAAAGATTTTATTCTTGCTTGGTGGGAATTATTCCCAGAAACAACTGTAGTTATTACTGGAGGAGATAGTAATTTATTATACAGTTATTTAGAAAAACAATTTCCAGAAATAGCCGTAAAAATCATAGTACATAGTAACTTACTATTTAGTGGTATCGCCAAAATTATTAGTTTTGCCTATTAAATTGTCAACTAGGAAATATGTCTAAAAACATGATTAACGGTAGAATAAAGGTTACAGAAAATGTTTAGTTTTGTCACAAATAGAGTTTATGAACGCAGCCGACGATAAAACAATAGTACGCGAATACTTCAATTCTACAGGATTTGACCGTTGGAGGCGCATTTATGGAGATGGAGAAGTAAATAAAGTCCAGTTAGATATTCGTACTGGACATCAGCAAACTGTAGATACAGTCATCGGCTGGTTGAAAGAAGATGGTAATTTATCACAATTATCCATCTGTGATGCTGGTTGTGGAGTGGGTAGTTTGAGTATTCCTTTAGCGGCAGAAGGTGCTAAAGTTTACGCTAGTGATATTTCAGCGAAAATGGTATCAGAAGGACAGGATCGCAGTGTCCAGATTTTTTCTAATACAGTTAATCCTGTTTTTACAGTACAAGATTTAGAATCTTTAACAGGAAATTATCACACTGTAATTTGTTTAGATGTGTTAATTCATTATCCCCAAGATAAAGCGGATGAGATGATCTCCCATTTATGTTCTTTAGCAGATCAGAGAATGATTCTGAGTTTCGCACCAAAAACCTGTTTTTTGTCTATTCTCAAGAAAATTGGCAGTTTTTTCCCAGGTCCTTCTAAAGCGACTCGCGCTTATTTACATCGGGAAGCGGATGTTATTAAGATATTGGCAAAGAATGGTTTTACTGTGGAAAGAAAAGCTATGACTAGGACTCGTTTTTACTTTTCTCGGTTAATAGAAGCGGTAAAAGAATAGTTTTTAGGAGTTAGGAGAGCTTTAGCAGCTATAAGCTACAGATGGCTTCTTTGTTTAGCTTCCACAGTTGCCTGGAACTCAAGTTCCAGGCTAATAGCTGGCATTTTACTAAAGTAAACTAAACTTTTGTGATGGGGCACGGTAATTTATTCCCACACAGGCTTATAAGCAATGTTAAAACTCACTGTTTTGGCTTGACTTCACCAAATTTAATCACTAAGGCGATCGCCAAACTAACTAATAATATCAATGTCATACTCAAAGCTGAACCAAAACCCCAATTTTGAGTAGCGCCTAAAAACTGATTATAAACTAATCTGGAAGCGGTCATACTTGACGCACCCCCTAATAATTCAGGATCAATAAAATCTCCTAATCCTGTAATAAATACTAACAAAGATCCGGCTGCAATTCCTGGTAAAACTTGAGGTACTGTTACCTTCCAAAAAGTTTGCATAGGGTTAGCGCCTAAGTCAGCCGCAGCTTCTAATAAGCGTTGATCTAACTTTTCCAAGGAAGCATATAATATTAATACCATATAAGGTAATAAACCATAACTCATACCAATTAATACCGCCGGAGTTTGATTGAGAATATCTAAAGCTGGTAAGCCAATAGCTGTTAGAATACTATTTAATAATCCTGTAGGACGTAAAATAGTAATCCAAGCATAGGATCGTAATAAAGAGGAAGTCCACAGAGGTAGAACAAAAGCCAATAATATTAAATTTTGCCATCTTTTGGG
Source organism: Anabaena sp. FACHB-1237 (assembly GCF_014696225.1). GTDB lineage: Bacteria > Cyanobacteriota > Cyanobacteriia > Cyanobacteriales > Nostocaceae > FACHB-1237. The sequence goes on from NZ_JACJPV010000015.1 coordinate 24,011, forward strand.
GACAATTTGAGCAATCCAATAAGCCACAGGAAAACCTAAAATTAAAGTAATGACAGTAGTACCAAATGCTAAAAATATGGAATTAATAATTACTTTTAAATAAATAGGTTCTAAAATTATCAAATAGTTATTTAACCCACTAGGGATAACTAAATCTCCAGGACGAATATCTGGTACTAAACTTAATTCTAAAATGATTAAAGTAGGTAAAACTAACAATAATAATAACCACGAACCGGCGGGAGTTAATAATACCAAAGGTGGTAAAATTTCTCTCAACTTAGTCCATTTATTAGCTGTTTTTCCACTTTTATTAATATTTGTAGAAGATGCCATTTTTTTGTTATTTTATAATTGGTATTTTTGACTTTTAACCTAATTAATTTAATTTTACTCCATTTAACTTAATAGTTGCGTCCAATAACGATCATAAACTTGTTCAAATTCATCCACAGGAGTTAAACGTTCACATTTATTAATAATGCTATCAGGAGGAAATAAATTAGTATCCTCTTGCAGTTTTTTTGGTAACAAATCAAAAGCTGCACGATTTGGGGTAGAAATATGTAATCTTTCCACTATTTCTGCTGCTATTTCTGGTTGTAGAAGTAAATTTATCCAAGCATAAGCACCTACAGAATTTGGTGCTGATATGGGAATAACAATGGTATCAGTCCACAAAGAAGAACCACTGCGGGGAATGACATATTTAAACTTGGGATTTTCCTGGGAAATTTTCATAGCATCAGCAGAATAACACATTGCTATTAATAAATCTCCAGCTAATATCTTATTTTGCCATGCATCGGTATCAAAAGCAGCGATCGCTGGTTTTAAAGATTGTAATTTTTGATACGCTTGTTTAATTTCCTTTTCATTTTGAGAATTATAGGAATATCCTAACATTCTTAGAGTAGCGCCCATAACCTCCCGCACATCATTAAGTAAAGTCATGCGTTTATTTAAAATATCTTTATTTTGCCATAAATATTCCCAATCTTGAGGAGGTTTAGCTAATTTTTCCGAGTTATATAATAATCCTGTAGTTCCCCAATTAAAAGGAATACTATAGATATTATTTGGATCGTAAGTGGGATTATGAAACTGAGGAAATAAATTATCTAAACCCAATAAACGACTATGATTTATGGGGGATAATAATTTTTTTGCTACCATCTTCTGTACCATATAATCAGAAGGGTAAATCACACTATAACTAGCACCTCCTCCCGCTTGTAATTTTGCCAACATTACATCACTAGAATCATAAACATCAGCAATGACTTTCATACCTGTTTGTGTGGTAAAAGTAGTCAATAACTGCTGATCTGTATATTGTGTCCAACTGTAAACATACAATTGATCACGAGGATGAGAACTAATAGAATTAGAACTAACATTAGCTAATCTCCAACCGCAACTACTTAAAGATAAGGTAGAAAATATGGCTAATTGTTGCAATAATTTACGTCTGCTTGTCATTGGTTAAATCTCAGCTATCATAAAATTACAATGTTATTCATTATGGGTTTTGACTAATAGCCAAACAATCACTTTTATCCCACCAAACATAAATAGGAGTATTTCTATCTGGGAGACTAGTAAAAGAATTAGGTTGTAAAACATTGAGACTCATGCCATCAACTAATTGTACTAGATAATTCACATGAGTTCCTAAATACATCACATTAATTAGTCTACATTCAAAGCAATTAATAGAAATACTCGGAGGATAAAGAGAAAGTTGGATTTTTTCAGGACGAATAGTCACAACTACGGATGCTGATGTTTGTTTTGCTGTATTTTTGTCACAATCAACAATTATCCTTAATCCTGTTTTTGTGGTAAATTCTAAATATTCTTGATTTACTTTAGTAATTTCACCATGTAATAAATTAGTATCACCAATAAAACTAGCTACAAAAGCTGTTTGTGGACGTTCATAAACTTGACTAGGAGTACCAATTTGCTCTATTTTACCCTGATTCATCACAGCGATGCGATCAGACAAAGATAACGCTTCTTGCTGATCATGTGTCACCATAATAAAAGTTAAGCCTAAATCTTGATGCAGATTGGATAATTCTACCTGCATTTCCTTTCTTAATTTCAAATCTAACGCGCCCAAAGGTTCATCTAACAATACTACAGCAGGACGATTTACTAAAGCCCTAGCTAACGCAACTCGTTGTTGTTGACCACCTGATAATTGATGTGGATAACGCGATCGCAAACCATCCATTCTGACTAAACTTAATGCTTCTGTGACACGGTGAGCAATCTCTGACTTAGAGAAATTTTTTAAACGCAGTCCAAAAGCAATATTTTCTGAGACATTGAGATGGTTAAATAAAGCATAACTTTGAAATACAGTATTTACAGGTCGACGATAAGCAGGAATATCAGTCATCACCTGACCTTGAATCAAAAGTTTACCAGCATCCACTCTTTCAAAACCAGCAATTAAACGAAGAGTAGTTGTTTTTCCACAACCGGATGGACCTAAAATACTAAAAAACTCTCCCTGTTTAATATCCAAGTCCACTCCATGTACCGCAGGTTCTTGGTTAAAGAACTTAAAGACGTTAATTAGTTCCACATCAAGGGAGTGTGAACCATTTAAAATTGTTTGGTTTTGCATTACAGTTTAAGCCATAGTCTTGTAGTACAAGAACCTAATCTATCATAATAGCTGAGTATAACAGGTGATAAGTAATAAAAATAGGACTTACGTAAGTGCCACACTAAAAAATCTGTTGTAGGGTGCGTCAGATATCAACAATTTGGTTATTTACATAATTTATACCCTTTGACATGGTTGGTGATCTTGTCGAACCACACCCTATCAATGTGCCAGTGGCGATCAAGGTAAACGAATTTGCTACTTCTGAATTCTATTCTCAACTAGTAAGTTATGATAATTTCACAATTCTTAAGCTAATGTGTAGCACTCACTGTATAATTAAAAAACCTAAAGTTACGGTAGCACAAGCATCTTGCTTGTATTAAGTATTCTAAAGTTACAGTAGCACAAGCATCTTGCTTGTATTAAGTATTCTAAAGTTACAGTAGCACAAGCATCTTGCTTGTATTAAGTATTCTAAAGTTACAGTAGCACAAGCATCTTGCTTGTATTAAGTATTCAAGTTAAAAGCACAACAGCTTATTCATTCTATGAATTTTCTACCATCATTATTTAGCATTCAAAAAAATACCCGCACAGTGGGACGCGGTTCACAGTCAGTATTTTTGATCATATTTGCGTTATTGATGTTAATGGGAATTGGCGGAAGATTAATATATTTGCAAATTATTCAAGGCGCGAAACATCGTAAGCTGGCTGAATCTAATAGAATTAGAATTATATCCAAACAACCAGAACGCGGCAATATATTTGATCGTCATGGTAAATTGTTAGCAAGTACCCGTTATCCCCGTTCAGTTTATTTATGGCCAAAATCACATATTAAACCATCCTGGTCAGTAGTTGGTCCTCGGTTAGCACGAATTTTAGATATCCCCCAAAAAGAAATTGAAGAAAAATTAGAACAACAAGTAGACAGTGTTTATTCCTTAATTCGCATTGCGCGAAACCTAAATGAAGCACAAATTACCGCTTTAAAAGAATATGAACAGGAATTACCAGGGGTAGAAATTAATACAGAGGCATTGCGTTATTACCCTCATGGTAGTCCTTTGGCTCATCTTCTAGGTTATACCAGAGAATTAACAGCGACACAGTTAGAAAAGAGAAAATCTCAAGGTTATCGTTTAGGGGATGTAATTGGACAGATGGGAGTAGAAAAGGCTTATGAAGATTTATTGCGAGGTGAATGGGGAGGACAACAAGTAGAAGTAGATGGTGCAGGAAGACCATTACGAGTATTAGGAACAAAACAAGCTAAGGCTGGTAATGATTTACATTTAACCATAGACTTAGATATACAACTAGCAGCAGAGAAAGCATTGGGTAAGCGTAATGGTTCAATAGTAGCCTTAAACCCCAAAAATGGCGAAATTTTAGCTATGGTATCCCATCCTAGTTTTGATCCTAATATCTTGTCTAAAGAAAAACTTTCACAAAAAGACTGGGAAAGCGTACAAGGTTCTGGACATCCCTTAGTAAACCGTGCTATTAGTGCTTTTCCACCTGCAAGTACCTTTAAAATTGTCACCACTACAGCAGCTTTAGAATCGCGTAAATTTGCTTCTAACACTATATTACCAACCTATGGCTCATTAAATATTGGCGGCACAAGATTTGGAGAATGGAATCGGACAGGATTTGGTCCTTTAGGTTTTGTAGGGGCGATGCAATGGAGTAGTGATACATTTTTCTATCAGGTTGGCAAAAGAGTAGGAGGACCGACATTAATTAAATGGACTCGTAAATATGGTTTTGGAAAAAAAACCGGGTTTGAATTTAGTTCTGAAGAAGCAAAAGGTTTAGTACCTGATAATGAATGGAAAAGAAAAGTTTTAAAAAAACCTTGGTCTGTTGGTGATACAGTTAATATGTCTATTGGTCAAGGTGCATTACAAGCAACTCCTTTACAAGTAGCTGTAATGTTTGCTGTTCCTGCTAATGGGGGATATCGTGTCACACCACATTTATTAAAAGATAACCAAGACGCTAAAAAATGGCGAGAGTCGTTAAATTTACAACCAACAACCATTAAAATTTTACGGGAGGGACTACGTAAAGTTGTGGTTGAAGGTACGGGAAAAGCCTTGAATTTACCTAATTTACCTCCTGTGGCGGGTAAAAGTGGCACAGCAGAAGCATGGAATAAAGGAGTTAAGGAAAATCACGCTTGGTTTGGTGCTTATGCACCTGCGAATAACCCTGAAATAGTAATAGTAGCTTTTGCGGAACATTCTGGAGGTGGAGGTGGTAGTGTCGCAGCACCAATGATAGCAGAGATTATGGAAAAGTATTTTAATTGTAAACAATCAGCTAAGAAGTAATTAAAAATTAAAAATTAAAAATTAAAAATTTAATTTCTGTGCCAACGAGTACCTTCACGACTATCTATGAGAGTAACACCTTTTACTAGAAGTTGATCACGAATTTGATCAGACTCAGCAAAGTTCTTAGCTTTTCTTGCTGCTTGTCTTTTATTAATTAACTCCTCAATTTCTGCATCACTAATACTATTTTCACTAATAGTTTCTACTTCCGGTTTTGCCGCTAATCCTAACACATCAGCTAAAGTTATTAAAGTTTGCCATTTCTGCCATAATTCATCTGTGGAAGTATCTGTTTTTCCTTGATGAACAATAATATTTCCCTCTTTTCTCAGTTCTTTGGCTAATTCAAAAATAACCGCTAAACCTCCTGGAAAATTAAAGTCATCATCCACTGCTGCGGTAAATTTTTCAACTTCAACTTTGTTAATTTCAGATGTTATTAATTCGAGATTTTCCCAACCTAATTTTTTACCATGTTCATAACCAAATAACAAACCTTCCTTTAATGTATGCCAGCCATTAGTAGCTGCTAAAATTGCTTCATCTGTAAAGTCTATGGGTTTACGATATTGTGCCATTAACACAAATAATCTTAGTGCCATCGGGTCCACATTTCTATCTAATAAATCTCTAATTGTGGTAAAATTTCCCAGGGATTTTGACATTTTTTCCCCATCAACTTTAACCATACCGTTGTGTAACCAAAAATTGGCTAAAGGCTTACCTGTAACTGCTTCTGACTGGGCAATTTCGTTTTCATGGTGGGGAAAAATTAAGTCTGCACCACCAGCATGAATATCTATTGTATCACCCAAGCGATCGCGGACCATCGCCGAGCATTCTATATGCCATCCAGGGCGACCTTTTCCCCAAGGAGACTCCCATGCGGGTTCATCGGGTTTTGCCGCCTTCCAGAGGGCAAAATCAAAGGGGTAATGCTTCTTTTGATATTCGGGATCTTGCACATTGACCCGTTCACTTGCACCAGCTTGTAAATCCTCTAATTTCCGTCCTGATAGTTTGCCATATTCATTAAAGTTTCTCACTGCATAGTAAACATCACCGTCAGCAGAATAGGCAAATCCTTTATGTTCTAAATCGTGGATTAATCTTTGAATACCATTCATAGTGTGAGTAGCACGAGGATATTCATCTGCTTCCTTAATTCCCAAACGTGACATATCCTCAAAATAGGCTTTAATGAAGCGTTCTGCTACTTTTTCCATGGAGGAATTTTCTAATCTAGCGCGGTTAAGAATTTTATCGTCAATATCAGTGAAGTTTTGAATATAGCGAACTTGATAGCCAATAAATTGTAAGTATCGGCGTACCACATCCCAAATAATACAAGCCCTAGCATGACCCAAATGGCAATAGTCGTAAACTGTCACACCGCAATAGTACATTTTCACTTTACCAGGTTCAACGGTAGTAAACGGTTCTTGACGACGAGTAAGGGTATTGTAAATTGATAGGGTCATAATAGGAAAATGGGACAGTGTAACGATCAGTTATGATAGCGTAACTTGTGAGTAACTGAATAGCTGTATGAAAAATCGAAAATTTATTGATGTTTACTAATTCTCTAGTTTAATGTACCATACTAAGTAACAGTATGTATTACAATTATTACAGGTTGGCAAGTTATGATTCAAACTTTACCGAAAACAAAACCCATCACTTTTACAGAGATAAATATGAAATATGAATGACATCATGGAGATTACTAGCTTTTCTGCTGAGAGAATCATGGCTGAATATTTACGTTTAAATCCAGACAAATCAAAGTTTGAGGCTGATAACCACAGAAAATGGGTGCAAACCCTAATTGTTAACAATCTAAAAAGAGGTGAAAACTAGATAGTTGAGTTTCCCCTCTCTTTCAAATGATTGTAATAGGTGATGATTCTAGCGAATATACTCTTTCAATACACTATTCCGGTTAGGATGGCGTAATTTACGGAGTGCTTTTGCTTCAATTTGGCGGATACGTTCCCTGGTAACGTTAAAAATTTGGCCAATTTCTTCCAAAGTTTTCATCCGGCCATCGTCTAAACCATAGCGTAATCTGAGTACGTCTCTTTCACGAGGACTGAGACTATCCAAAACTTTTTCCAGATCCTCCCGTAGTAAATTTTTAGACACTTGATCTTCCGGTGTTTCTCCATCAGATTCAATAAAGTCTCCTAAACGAGAATCTTCTTCCTTGCCAATAGGTGTTTCCAAAGAAATTGGTAACTGGGCTGACTTAGCAATAAACCGTAGTTTCTCGATAGTCATTTCCATACGAGTAGCAATTTCTTCCTCCGTGGGTTTCCGTCCCATTTCTTGAGAGAGAAGTTTAGTGGTTTTCTTAATACGCGAGATGGTTTCGTACAAATGAACCGGTAAACGAATGGTACGAGATTGATCAGCGATCGCTCTTGTAATTGCCTGACGTATCCACCATGTAGCGTAGGTAGAAAACTTGTAACCTTTTTCGTGATCGAATTTTTCCGCCGCGCGAATTAAACCTAAACTTCCTTCTTGGATCAAGTCTTGGAAGGATAAGCCCCGATTCATATATTTTTTAGCAATGGACACCACTAACCGGAGATTAGATTGTACCATTTTTTCCTTAGCTCTTCTACCTAGATGGAGACGAGCACGGAAAGTCGGTAATGGTAATTGTACCGCCGCCGCCCATTCTTTCAGGTCTGGTTCACGTTCGAGCTGATCATACAGGTCTTCATAAACCCGTTCCATCTGAAGTAAATCAGCTATTTTTCGGGCTAATTCAATTTCTTCATCCGCTCTTAAAAGACGTATCCGGCCGATTTCTTGCAAGTATAAACGAATGGAATCTTCGGTATATTGCTTTTTTTTAGTTTGAGTCCGACGACGCGACTTAGCGGCTTTTCCAGACTTAGCGTCGTCCTCATCAGGCTGAGGCTCTAAAAAATCATCAATATCCCCATCATCTACCAGCAATAATTCCTCTTCGATTAAGAGTGCTTCTAATTCGATCTCCGGCGGATTTATCATTTCTAGGTCAGGCTGATAAATATTCTCGAGTACGTTGTTAGCCTGGTTCATGCCGCGTTCCTCATGCTCCTTGCAGAATCAATTACTGTAAACATTTTAATTACTCTTGTCATCAAGTAATTTGGCAACCGAATTGAGATATTGGTGATCTTTATGACTCACTCCACCCTTCGCTATCGGTTATAAGGCCAATTTATTGGTTAAGGTGAAAATGATTACTTTTTTGTAATTTGTTCACCTGAGTCGGAATCACTTCCTTTGTTGCTGTAGATAACTTGTAATTGAATAATCTATATTGAGATAGATTTTTTATGGCTTAGGACATCCTTTATCATTACAAGTTGACCTCTGACTACTAACGGAAATGACTGTTGGTAGATTTAACTGTAATTACTGTTTTAATTGTAGCTTGTTTCACAGAAATTGTACTTTTTTTCCTGTATTATTCATCAACTTATTTACCAAGTTACAGCCACTTTTATGAAAAACACATAAAAAACGGTGCTTACACCTTTATATCTTATCCAAAACTTGATGGTTTGCCAGTGGCATTCTGATAAATTAGGAGGTAGGCACTTGTTGATTAACCCGGTTATCTTGCAAAAATGTTTGATCAAGCTACAATTTCCCCGAAAACTGAGTTTGTGAGATTATCCATCCATGTTTAAATTTCCTTCATCAAAAAGTCTTCTCCGCATAAAAAGAGGGTTTATTTCCTTTATAGCACGTACTAGGTGACAGTTAACTCCTGACAGAATCAAGTTGTGGGACTCTGTATGAGTTGGATTATACCTAAACTATGCTGTAATTACTGGTCAATAACTGCTGGGGCAATTGTATTTATTGTATGCTAACAATATTAATAATATTTTAACCTTATGATCACTAAATTGTCACTATCAATACTAAAAATTTATTTTTCAGGAGTTCGAGGAGTTAGAATAAAGAATTTGCACTCTGTACTTGACTCCCGACTCCCGACTTCGCACTCGGTACTGTGAATTTAGATATCTAAATCTGTTAAATTGAGCTTAGAACCATAGGTTTCGATAAATTCCCTTCTGGGAGCGACGCGATCGCCCATTAAGATGGTAAATATTCGATCTGCTTCGGCCGCATCTTCTATTTCTACCTGTTTCATAGCGCGGGTTTCTGGGTTCATGGTAGTTGTCCATAGTTGTTCGGGCATCATTTCCCCTAAACCTTTAAATCGCTGAATGGTATAATTAGCATTATCGGGTAATTTAGCGATCGCTTCGTGTAATTCCCGATCGCTGTAACAATATTGATGATTTTTCCCTCTTTCTAACTTATACAATGGTGGACAAGCGATATACACAAATCCTTGTTCAATTAGTGCTTTTTGATAACGATAGAAGAAAGTTAACAATAGTGTACGGATGTGTGCGCCATCTACATCAGCATCAGTCATTATTACTACACGATGATAACGTAATTGTTCCGGGTTAAATTCTTCACCCTTAACGCCTAAACCCAGTGCTGTAATTAGAGATTGAACTTCATTGTTCTTATAGATTTTTGCATCATCAGTTTTTTCAATATTAAGGATTTTACCACGGAGAGGGAGGATAGCTTGAGTACGGCGATCGCGGCCTTGTTTAGCGCTATTATGGACGAATATACCAGCAGCGAGAGCGAAATTGTGAGTATTAGGGACTTCCACATCATAGACATCAAAACGTTCATCTAAGGGTTCCACACTGACTACACGATGATTGTAATTGCGAACAGCCTCACGAGCCAGAGAAGGACGACCCTGAAAATAGCGATCGCAGAAAGTCATCCAAGAGAGAAGGGACTTATCCTTAGTGCGTTTACGATAAGAATCATAGACATCAATATCTATAAAACCGCTTTGGATTTCCACCTGTTTTAAGACAGCAATAGTCTTATTGTAATAAGTTTGGTGTAGAGACTGCCTGCGTTGATCACGAAATTCAGGAGTCCATTGTTCCTTAGTTTTCTGACTACGCCAAGCCAATAACTCCTGATCTTCCCATTGCTTCTTAGCCAATTGAGATAATAGCGCACGAGCTTGAGGATTAGCAGCATAATAATTGCGAACCCGTTGAGATTGTGCAGCACGGTTAGCCTCATCAGCCCAGTATTCCTGCTGTGCCTGATGTAACATATCATTATTTGCCTGACGATAGTTTTCATTATTGTCATAAAACTCGCGCCATTTAGTAGACATAAACTCCTTATAAGCCTCATCTTCCCATTGAGCCTTAGCTTGTGCAGAGAGGACTTGACGAGTGTGTTCCTGGCGCATTCTTGCGCTCATAAAAGAGCGAAACTCAGGACTTTGATGGGCTTGACGACTTTTTTCAATAACATCAGGACGATGTAAAGTTTTTTCCAGATGTTGACGATGTAGTTCAAGATGAGCATCAGGAGTCATGCGTTTAATATTAGTAGGGTCATTATTGAGTTTATTAAAATCAATATGATGACGATGACTACCATCAGAACTAGGATAAACAGAATGTTCAAGATTATGAAAATCAGATAAGAGGTGAGTATAAATCCACTTATTATTAAGAGGATTCCAGACCATTTCATAGCCATTTAAGCCAGTACCGCGTTCATTTTTTTGAGACAGCTTGCGATACAGAGGCATTAAAGAATCATTAGGAGTAAGTAAAGAAGCAGGTTTATAAGTACCATCACGTAACATAAAGAGATGGTCAGGAGTACAGATAAGAACCTGGCCATTATCGAGAGTAAGTTTTACGACCTGAGAATTAGACCTAGTGATACGGGCATTAATAAGTTTTTCGATACCGATATTGCCGCTATCGCGTACAGTGTAGCAGAAATGTTGCTTACCCAAACTTTGTTCAGCCACCAGTTCTTCAAAAGTAATATCACGTCCATCAGTAAGTGAAATTACTGTGTGTCCAAACCAACAGCCGCCTGCACTATCGCCTTCTACGATGAATATCTCCGATTCAGCGGGGTCACGAGAGCTACAGTCAGCCAATTTACCAGGAAGAGGGGAGGATTCGAGTACAGACTTGCGGCGTACGAGTTCACGTGCGTGGCGAGCGGCTTCTGCGGCTTTAAAAGCCTGAATAGCCTTATCGAGTATAGAGTCAGCGATAGTGGGGTGAAATTCGAGGTATTCAGAGAGGACTTCACTAACGAGAGAGTCGACGATACCGCGGACTTCAGTATTACCGAGTTTAGTTTTAGTTTGGCCTTCAAATTCGGGGTCAGGGACCTTAACAGAGATAACTGCGGTTAAGCCTTCGCGGACGTGTTCACCACTGAGATTAGACTCATTTTCCTTAATTTTGTTACGTTTGCGAGCGATCGCATTTAAAGTCCTAGTTAAAACAGTTTTTAGACCTTCTAAATGAGTACCACCGTCAATAGTCCGAATATTATTAGCAAAGCCAAGGACATTATCAGTATAAGCATCAGTGCACCATTGTAGGGATACTTCTACTTGAACATTATTGCGTTCACCTTGGACAAAGATAATTTCATCATGAAGAGGTTGTTTTTCGCGGTTCATGTAGGCGACATATTCCTTAATACCGCCCTTGTATTCATAAGTTTCAACTTTAGGAGTATCAGTTTTTAATACATCGAGACGATGATCAGTAAAATTGATTTTCACACCTGCATTAAGATAAGCCAACTCCCGCAAGCGACCCGATAAAGTGATGTAATCGAATTCAATACCATTAGTAAAAATTTGTACATCAGGTTTAAAAGTAACAGAAGTGCCTTTTTTTCCTTCCTTATCTGGACTAGATTGTAAATCAGTAACAGGGAAACCGCGCTCATATCGTTGTATATAGACCTTTTGATCACGCCAAACAGTCACTTCCACAAACTCAGATAAAGCGTTAACAACGGAAATACCAACACCGTGTAAACCTCCAGAGACCTTATATCCACCGCCACCAAACTTACCACCAGCGTGGAGAACAGTTAGCACCGTTTCCAAAGCCGACTTACCAGTTTTGGGGTGAATATCCACAGGGATACCTCGACCATCATCAGTGACAGTAACAGAACCATCTGCATTAATGTCTACTTCAACATGAGTACAATGACCAGCCAAAGCCTCATCAACAGAATTGTCCACAACCTCGTATACCAGATGATGAAGTCCTCGCGGACCTGTAGTACCAATGTACATACCTGGTCGTTTGCGGACGGCTTCCAGACCTTCCAGAACTTGAATCTGATCGGCGCTGTAATTGCTCGTCATAAAAATTCTCCTACTATATGGGGTTTTAAATTGCCTAGAGGCTTAAAAAGTTAAATCACCCCAAGATTATAACATAAAAGCCTTAATGACGTATTTAGGGGGATTTAGTGAAAAGTTTATATTAGGGTATGATGTAAGGATATTAAGATTATTAAGATATTAAGTAATTATTTTGTCAAATAGCGTAGTATAGCCTAAGCCATATTAGTAGGAAGTATAGCATTTATGGTATTTACAGGATTTTGATCTAATTCAAAAACAATAAAAGTGTTATTATAATTTATTTTTTAATAGCTTTCCTTTCGGCGATAATCTTTGAGTAATGACTAAATTAATTGTAATTTGTGGTGCAACTGCAACGGGTAAATCTGGATTAGGATTGAGTTTAGCACAAAAGTTAAACTCTGTGATTCTTAGTGCTGATTCACGTCAAGTATATAGAGAACTTAATATTGGTACAGCAAAACCGACATTAGGAGAACAAAAATTAATACCACATTATTTAATAGATATTTGTGAACCCAATCAAACCATGACAGTAGCAGATTATCAGGAATTAGCACAGGGTTTAATTGCTAACCTTGATAATTTGGGAGTTTCGCCATTGTTGTTAGTAGGGGGTACAGGCTTATATATTCGTGCTATTGTCCAGGGGATGATAATACCTAGAGTAGCGCCGAATTTAGAATTGCGATCGCAGTTAGAATTATTAGGACAACATCAACTTTATCAGATATTACAACAAGTAGATCCGGCATCTACAAAAAAAATTCATAGTCATGATGTAGTGAGAACATTAAGAGCATTAGAAGTTTATTATGTCACAGGTGTACCCATTTCTGAATTACAGGGAGAAAACCCTCCCAAATATCCTATTTTACAAATTGGTTTAGATAGTGATGCAGAAAACTTAACAGCGCGAATTTATCAACGTACTCAGAAAATGATAGGAGATGGTTTAGTAGAAGAGGTAGAATATTTGATCAATAAATATGGTGGAGATTTACCATTATTAAATACTTTAGGATATGCAGAAATTAAACAATATTTATTAGGAGAAATAAGTTTAGAAACAGCAATAGAATTAACAGGTTTACATACTAAGCAATTTGCAAAACGTCAACGAAATTGGTTTAGAGGAAATTCACAAATTGAGTGGTTTAATTTTGGCGATGTTAATTTATTGGAAAAGGTTGAGGAGAGAATAAATAAGTTTTTAGAAAATTGAGGATTTTTAGAGATGTTTATAAGATGTTTATATTATCTGAATTATCCTCTGATTGTATATCTAATTCTATAAATTAAGTAAGTAGGTAGGCGTGAGACAAGAAAACTGTTTTTTACTTAAAAACCCTAATCAATTCAATATCATTGCTTTCATTTATATAAAATTATATAAATTCAATCCACAATAGCTTATCATTATCCTCATTATCAATCTTAAACGGGATTCATCCATTTTTCCAATTTACTAAAAAGCTGAGAAAATATAATAGTTAAAAATAAATAAATCACCGCTATACTTGCATAAATTTCAAAAGCGCGATAATTATCAGCCACTATTAATTGTCCTTTTCTAAATAACTCCTCATAACCAATAACTGCTACTAAACTAGTATCTTTTAATAAACTAATAAATTCATTTCCTAATGGTGGAATCATTCTTCTCAATGCTTGGGGAAAAATAATATACTGCATAATTTGTATAGGATGTAAACCTAATGATTTCGCTGCTTCTGTTTGTCCTTTATCAATTGATTGTATCCCAGCGCGAACAATTTCCCCTATATATGCAGCACTATTTAATGTTAATGCAATAATTCCTGCCAATAGAGGATTAAAACTCAAAGTAAAATTTAATTGTTGACAAATTGCGGGAATACCAAAATAGATCATAAATAATTGTACTAATAATGGTGTTCCTCTAAAAAAGTCTATATAAATTCTAGCTAATAAACCCACAGGTTTGATTGCAGAAAGTCGAAAAATACCAATTAAAGAACCAGTAATTAAACCGAAGAAAATTGATATTAATGCTAGTTTTAATGTTACTAATACACCTTGAAATAATGATGGTAAAGATGACAAGATGACAATTACTGCTGAAGTATTTGGAGTTTTTTCTTGAATAAATGGTAATGTCTCTGGTAATGTGGGGGATATATCTTTAAACCATTTATCATATATTTGCTGATATTTACCGTTTTCTAATATTTTGCTAATACCTTGATTAATTAAGTCTAAATAAGGTGATTTTTTCGGTGTCGCAATACCATAAAATTCTTCTGTAATCAGGGTTTTAATAATTTTGATATTTTGTAAATTTCCTGTATTAATAGCATATAATGTCACTGGTGCATCATTAATCACTGCATCAACATTGCCATTTTTTAATTCTTGTAAAGCTAATGGTGTAGAATCAAAACTGCGGACTTTTGCACCTGGTATTTTCTTCGCTAGTTGTGCGCCAGTTGTACCAATTTGCACCGCAATATTTTTATTTTCTAATGTTTTTATATCTTGGATATCCTGGTTATTTTTAGCAACAGCTATAGCTAAACCTGCTTTAAAATATGGACGGGAAAAATCAACGGTTTTCGCTCTTTCTGGAGTAATTGTAATGGAACTAATAGCAGCATCTATACTTTTTGCTTGTAATGCGGGAATAATGCCATCAAAAGGTAAGGTTTGCCATTGTAATTTGAGATTTATGTTATCATTAATAGCTTCGCTTGCCATAAGCACCGCCTGCATTAAGTCAATAGAAAAACCCTGTAATTGACTACCATTTCCCTGAAATTCAAAAGGTGGAAATGTGGAATCAGTAGCAATTTTTAACACTCTTTCTTGACTAGAAAATGCTTTTCCTCCTACCAACAAAGAAACCACTAAACATATAATTACACTAATTGTCATCCACCAACGTTTTTGATGATTCATAAATTACTCACTGGCTATTTTCCCTTTTGGAGTATACCAGGAAATATCTCAATATATAAAGCCAAAAGCTAATTACTGACTACTGTTTGTTTTTAGCAGTGATGTCAATGATGTCAATGATGATGATAGAATATGATACATTTTGATAAATTTGATAAAATCTACTAGTTTCCCAGAATGAAATATTACTATTTAACCAAGGGTTTTTACTCAGTATATATTAGTTCATGATATTGTCGCTTAACTAATTTTACACCAAACACATCAGTAAAGCAACTGAGAAGCACAGGAGATATTTCTTCACAGGTAATACTGGGTATCCAATGAGTAAGAGAATTTACAGGTTTATCACTAATACCACAGGGAACAATATTCACAAATCCTGTCATGTCTGGACACACATTTAAGGAAAATCCGTGCATGGTAATCCATTTACTAACTTTTATACCTATTGCTGCTACTTTATAACCCTCTAACCAAACTCCCGTAAGTCCAGCAATACGTTCTGCTTTTAAGTGATAATGTGCTAAAGTCTGAATTAGTACTTCCTCAAGTTGACGTAAGTACCAATGTAGGTCTTGACAGTAGCGACGTAAATTTAAAATAGGATAAGCGACAAGTTGTCCAGGACAATGATAGGTAACTTCGCCTCCTCTTTCTATGTGATGCACATCATGAGTACTTTTGTCAATATCAAATTTAATAAATTTAGGGTCTGCACCTTGGCCTAAAGTGTAAACGGGAGGATGTTGTAGTAAAATCAGCACATCTTCTAGTTCTGGATCATGAATACGTTGGGAAACGAGCGATCGCTGCCATTGATGTGCGATATGATAAGGTATTAATCCAGGAGAATAAAGTAAACAGTTCATGCGCTATTGAATTGTTAATTTTGATCAGCAATGCAAGCAAGATGCTTGCACTACTATAATTTTTTTTGTCATACAATACACCTCTGATAAAAATTATTGTAGAGACGTTATATATAACGTCTCTACAGAAGTTTTCCACTAGGTACATTCAATTGCCGCAAGATGTCTAATTTTGCTGTACATTAACTGACAAAAAATGTCTACACTTTGTACAATGGAAATTAATAAGCTGTTGTGCTTTTAATTCCGATAATCAATGCAAGCAAGATGCTTGCGCTACATTTTGTGCAATGGAAATTAATAACTAAATAATAACTAAACTAAATCAGGAAAAACTTCCTGTACAGCAGGATGCACTAAACGATGATTTTCCACATTTAAACCCTTTGCTAAAGCAGCATTATTTTCTAAGGCCTTAATTCCCAAATTTGCCAATTGCACTACATAGGGTAAGGTACTATTATTTAATGCTTGAGTTGCAGTCCAAGGTACTGCACCAGGCATATTTGGCACGCCATAATGTACCACTCCTTCATCAACATATACCGGGTTGGTATGGGATGTAGAATGTAATGTTTCCACACAACCACCTTGATCTACTGCTACATCTACTAGCACAGAACCATCCCGCATTTGTTTAACCAAATCACGAGATACTAAGATGGGTGCTTTTTTACCAACAACTAATACAGCACCTATTAATAAATCTGCCTCTTTAACTGCGCTTTCTATGTGAGTAGAATTACTATACAATAACTCCACTCTTGAACCGAAAAGTGTCTCTAAGTAAGATAGACGTTCTACATTTACATCTAAAATCTGCACTGTAGCACCCATACCTACCGCTATTCTCGCCGCTTCTGTACCCACAACACCTCCACCTAAAATGACTACTTTACCCGTTTTAACACCAGGTACACCGCCTAAAAGTACGCCCCTCCCTCCCTGCTGACGTTCTAAAAATCTTGCGCCAAATTGTACGGCTAACCGCCCAGCAATTATACTCATGGGTGTGAGTAATGGTAGTCTGTTAATTCCCGGTTGTTCTACGGTTTCGTAAGCGATCGCATATACACCACTATTAATTAAAGATTCTGTTAATTCCCGATCTGCGGCCAAGTGTAAATAGGTAAATAATAATTGCCCTTTTTGTAAAAATTGGTACTCTGTTTTTAAAGGCTCTTTAACCTTAACCACCATCTCTTGATTCCAAGCTAGATTAGGACTTGAGACTATTTTTGCCCCGGCTGTTTCATATTCATTATCAGTAAATCCCGAACCTTTGCCAGCATTAGTTTCTACTACAACAGTATGACCGCTTTCAGTTAAAACTCGCACACTAGCAGGACTTAAACCAACGCGAAATTCCTGATCTTTAGTTTCTTTAGGAACACCTATTTGCATTTATATATCCTCTAATAATTTTGTTGACATTCTAACTTGACAATAGATTGGCACTATTTCCTGATGATGTCGGTATTAAATAATTCCAAATGAACAAATTCTATATTTTTTATTGGTGAGATCACACCTTGACGAATCCCCAACTATTATTACAATAGATAAAGAATAATTAAAAATTGTAAACTATTGTCGACTGAGACTAACTTTGGGTATGTTCCCAGGAAACTCCGACAAATAGGGGAAAAACCACTGTAGTACACCTTTAACAAGAGAGGAATAATTGACATGACACAAACACAACCCAGCGTTACCCCAAAATTAGAAGAACCCAAATTTGGATTTAACGAATATGCCGAGCGTTTAAATGGTAGAGCAGCAATGATCGGCTTTATTTTGATGGTAGCAATTGAGTATTTTACAAATCAGGGTGTACTTACATGGTTAGGATTAAAATAAATTTAGACTAGCTATCAGTCAGGAGTCAGGGCGAACGGCCGTTCGCCCGTACGAGAGGATAAATAATTTACACTCGTAATCCGTACCAAAATATTATTTTATACTTCGATATTTTAAAAATTAATAAATATACTCTCAAAATTATTTGGCGGAGTGCGAATTACCGTACTTGGGTTTGGTGCAACCAAAATTATAATTATTGCATCTGATGTCATATTATGAATATCGCAATTATTAGAAACAAAACTTTCGCAAGCGTCACACCAAAAATCTAATGTAGGGTGTGTCAGATATCAAGAATCTGTTTACTTACTTGACTTATGCCGTCTGACGTAGTTGGTGAGTTTGCAGAACCGCACCCTACTAATGTAACCCTTGTGTAACTCCTGAAAAATGGAAAATCTTTAAGCTATTAATTGCTATATTTTAGGTACAGATTTAATTTTCAAGGGAAGTAAGCTGTAATGAATGCTATAATGCCTCGCTTTTTAAAGTCATTCTACCGCAGAGAACCAATTGTAAGCACATTAGTTACAATTGGTATTGTTGATGCAATTATTGGTGGATTAGATGATAGTTGGTCATTATTTACCTTTGGTTTAGGCGCAGCAGGAGTGGGTATAGTGCTAAAATTATGGCAAATACAACAAACTCCATTACCACCAGAAGAACCTGGAGTACAACGTTATTTACCTCCACAACCTTCTAGTTCTCCTTTACCTGTGGTGACAACTACTAAGAAAAAACCTCGTTATTAATAGGTGTTATTCTTAGATAATTATTGATTAATTTCAGGTATTAGGGAATAATTGATCATGTGAAAATTATTAGTTAAATTAGGCAAGATTAGTCAAGTTAATCAGATAATTTTGCTGATATTTCTGTTTGTTGGTATAAACATTAATTCGGTTAATTCTGCCTATGCTGCTAATGAATTAATCCCTAATTCTGAAGATACTATTCATAGTAATATTAAGCCTAAAATGTTTTGATTAACCTCTTTTCTACTATAGTTAAGTTTAATAATGTTATTTATAGTTTGAGAATTAGTCCTGATGGTAATATCTTAGTCAGTGGTCATTATGATGAGAGAGTTAATATTTGGAAGTTAGATTAAAAAGTAGTGCGATATCAGTATAATATAATAGATCATGATTCATTCACAGTTATATGTTACCTTTAGAATTTCAACAACATCTTACTAACTTAATCGCCACAGCAGAAGAAATGCTGCTTTCATCTCGCGTGGGAAAACCAGAGGAAAATACAAAAGATCGTCTAATAAAACCTTTTTTAGATGCACTAGGTTATACCCCAGAATATCGCACATTAGAAGGTGCAATTCGTAGTTTAATGGGAACTACTACATGGGTAGATTATTTGCTTAGACCTGACTTGGGAAAACATCCAAAATTGATGTTTGAAGCTAAAAGTTTATGGGATAAAAATATCTGGGAAACAAATACACAACAAGTTTTAGATTACTTGAGAAATTATAGTTTAGATATTGGTACACAAGAACCTGTACTGTGGATTATTTTATCGAATTTTCGGGAATGGCACATTTTAAGATTACAAGATAGAAAACCTTTTTGGTCATTTACACTTGAGGATCTCAAAAATGATCCCGAACTTGTCAATAAAGTATATACCTGTCTGCATCGGGAAAATTTATCTAGCAACCGTTTAGAAGCATTTTATAGTGAAAAAACTAGAGAAGAATTAGGAACAAAATTTTTAGCAGACCTGAAAATTTGGCGAGTTATTATTGCCAATGGTATTAAAAAATCCCAACCTCATTTAAGTTTAGATAAAATTCGTGAAGCAGCACAAATTATTTTAAATCGCTTTTTATTAATTAGACTTTTAGAAACATTTAGCCGAGAAATGCCCTTTAATTATCTTGGTAGAGTTTACCATAACTGGCAACAAACTTTTGCAAATTTGCCTTTTATTGAACAACTAAGACAGGCTTTTAAAAGTACATGGTTAGACTATAATACTGAATTATTTCAACCTTCTTGGATTGATGAATTAACTATTGATGTGGAATATTTAGAATCAATTATCGTCATTAATGCAGTACCACAGCAAAATATACTAGATACAATTACCGGAACATTAGCTAATTATCGTTCAATTTATAACTATGATTTTACAACTTTAACCCAGGATATTTTAGGTACTGCTTATGAACAATTTTTAGCCCATCAATTAATTCTATTTAACGATGTTGTTCAGATATTAGAAAATCAGAAAACTCGCAAAAAAGAAGGTATTTTCTATACTCCTAACTATATAGTGCGTCGCATTGTTTATCAATCTTTGCAACCATTAGTAAAACCTAAAATTGATCAAGCTATTGAGTTATTAGAAAGAGGAGAATTACAACAAGCTAATTTAGTCGCTAAATCAGTTTTAGAAATTACAGTTATTGATCCTGCTTGTGGTTCAGGTTCATTTTTATTAGGTGCATTTGATTATTTATTAACAGAAATTAAACGTTATAATCTAGCTTGTCAAAATGCGAAAATACCTGAAAATTTTGATTTATTTAGTCATGTATCACCTCAACCAATCATTAATCCAGAAGAACAAATTTTAGTCAAAATGTTGCATGGAGTAGATCGAGATCCCCAAGCAGTATTATTAGCAAAATTATCACTATGGACAAGATTATTACGTGGGCGTCCAGGAGAATATGGTAGACGCAATGGTTCTATATATTCTCATTTACCAGCACTGACTTTAAATATTCGTGTGGGAGATAGTTTAATTCATAGTCCCACTAATTTAGCACCTTTTTTTCAACAATTAACAATAGTTGCTGATTTAGCTAAAATTGCTAGAGATACTAATCAAAGTGAAATAGAAAGAAATCAAGCAGTTAGTAATTTAGAAAATACAATTGCAAATATTAATCAACAGGTTAATTCTGTTTTAACTGCTTTTTTTGCTAGTGACGAAAGTATCAATTCAGTAGTTTATGCAATTAAGAATCGAGATGCAGAAATAGCAGAAATAGAAGCAATACGAGAACTAATTACAGCAAAGGTTAATTCTGAACAAACTTTAGAACCAACTTTAAAAAATTGGACATCTACTGAATTAGCGAGAGTTAAATCTGAACTGATGAGTTTAGAAACTGCTAAAAAAGAGGTAATTATTAAACGTCCATTTAATTGGGAAATTGAATTTTCTCATGTTTTTGATCCCAGACTACCAAAATCAGCACAGGGTTTTTCTGTGATAATTGGTAATCCTCCTTATTTTAATATTGATTCGACTTTTGGTAGAGGTGCATTAGAATTAAAATGGTTAAAATTTGCCTATCCTGATATTTACACTGATAAAACTGATATTTTATTTTATTTCTTCCGTCGCGGGTTTGAAATTTTAAAAGCAGATGGTTATTTAAGTTTTATCATTTCTCGTTCTTTTATTCAAGGTGATAAATCCAGGAGTTTACGAGAATTTATTTGTAAAAATACGAAAATCATTAATATTATTGATTTTTTAGGTCATCAAGTTTTTAAAGCGGGAATTGCTACTTGTATTATTCAATTTCAAAGAACAAAACCTCAAATCGAGGATAAATTTACAACTTTCTATGTTTTGGATTTTGATGTTGTCAAAAAAACTTTTATCAGTGATGATTATTCTTTACATTTAAGTCAAGGTGTTACTCAAGTAGATATTACACAATCTCAATTAAATGATCATCGTTGGCAAATTTCACCCTATAATCATATTTTTAATATCATTGATTCTCAAGGTGTGAAATTAAGAGAATTACCTGAATGTGATTTAGTAGAACAGGGCATTCAAACAGGAGAAAATAAGATTTTTGCACCTGAGAATGGTTTTCCATCTAACTTTCCCAAAGAAAAACTATACCAAATAGTCAAAAATTCTGGAATTTTAGCCTATGGATTTGTACCTGATAATTCTCAACTATTGTATATTGAAAGTAGTGAAAATTTTGAAGATCTATCAATAGCAGTTCAAAAGTATTTACTAGCAAATAGAAACAAGCTAGAAAGCAGAGCAGCTTATAAGGAAGGAAGTTGTGAATGGTATGCTCTACACAGATCAAGACGTAAGGATCAACACTCTCATTTTCGACCTAAAATTTTATGTCCATATCGTGCTACTACTAATAGGTTTAGTGTTGATTTAACAGGTAATTTAGCAGGTTTAACAGATACTACAGCTATATTTTTACGAGATATATATTCTGATGATCCAGATAATTTAAAACTTGATAAACTATACGCTTTGGTTGCTTTACTTAATTCTAAAGTTTTGGAATTTCGTTATACTGCATTAGGTGGAATTGGAAAATTAACAGGAAAGGGAATATTTGAATATTTTGAAAATCAAGTTGGTGATCTACCAATTCCTCAGTTTAGTGAAGCAAATAATTCTGATTATCAAGAATTAGCTAAATTAAGTCGAGAATCTCATAATATTTGGCAAGATCGCTATCAAATTATTAAAATTTATGAAGCTAAAGCGGCGAAAATCCCTAGCCAAGAAGTATCATTAAATGAATATCACAAATTATCTAGTGATTATGCTGTAGATATTGAATGGGAAAGTTCTTATGCTAATGAAGAAGGACATTTACTAGAATTGAAAATTGAACCTACTGCAAATGGATATATAATTTGGGGACAAGTAACTGATGATCAAGATTGGAAAGAAGGTGATAGAAAATGGATAGAAATAGCTAATGTGAATATTCGCAACCCCTATTTAAGAAGATATATGTTAGCAAGATTGATTTTTTTAACTGAATTTGATTCATCTTTCCGTCGTAAACAAAAATTATCGCGGGAAATAGGAAACTTAGTGAATATTACTTTTGATATTTTAAAAGTTAATAGATATGATCAAGATAGATTTAGTAATCTTCGCGCTTTAGAAATTATTGAACAGAGAGTTAAACAGGAAGTTGGTAGATCAGATTTAGAAACTGTTTTACTCCGACAATTAGAAATCAAAAATCAAATTGATCAAATTGCCTATCGGTTGTATAAAGTTGAGGAATATGTAGATATTATTGGGCAATCTTTACAAGTTATTTTATAGTAATATCCCCAACTTCTTTAAGAAGTTGGGGATATACAGCAGTACCCATAAAAAATCCCCTACAAATCGAGGGGATAATATTTACTATTCAATTTGAACTGGTATTATCTCAGTAAATAAAGCAATCCAAACAGAATAACCCAAATGACATCCACAAAATGCCAGTAAATTTCCGCCGCTTCAATACCAAAGCGTTTATTACTGCTGTAATGTCCAGGAGTACGCGATCGCCATAAAACCGCCAAAATTGCTAATACACCGATAGTAACGTGCAAACCGTGAAACCCGGTCAACACATAAAACGCACTAGCGAATAAATTGGTAGTTAAACCAAACTCCAGATGCAGATATTCATAAACCTGGCCACATAGGAAAATAGCACCCATGATAGCGGTTAAAGCTAACCAAAAGCGCATCCCCTTTTCATCATTCTTCTTAATTGCTGTATCCGCATTATGCATCACAAAACTACTAGCAATTAGCACAGAAGTATTAATGATGGGTAGTAACAATTCTAACTCAGGAGAGCCTTCTGGTGGCCACACAGGAAGGGTTGAACGGAAGGTTAAATACGCTCCGAACAAACCCATAAAAATCATACCTTCCGCTACCAAGAAGACATATATGCCAAATAACCGATGATCTGGATGTGCTTCATGGTGAGATGCAGTAGTGCTATGACTAACTTGAGTTTTTGCGGTGTCAATAGTTTGACTTTGCATGGATTTTATTAAATGAATTGGTATCTACAAAGTGGTGCAGGCATCTTGCCTGCTTAACCTGAAAAAGTAGCGAAGGCATCTTGCCTGCTTAACTACTAAAAGCTTAAGTTTGAGATGGTGCGTTAAGCTGTCGCTAACGCACCCTACAAACTACTACAAACTGATAGCTGACAGCTAAAAGCTACGAACTTAACACAGCTTCCGGTTCAATTGTTCCTTTATTTTCTCGCTTTAAACCATAGTCATAAGGACCATTTGTTAAAACTGGCAACTCTTCAAAATTCTCAATAGCAGGTGGAGATGTAGTATTCCACTCCAAGGTTAAACCACGCCAAGGATTATTACCCGCTTTTTCTCCATACAACCAACTCCAAAGAGCATTAATTAAAAATGGTATGGTAGAAACCGCTAAAATGTAAGAACCATAGGTACAAATTTCATTCAATAGTGCAAATTTAGGATCATACTGGGCAATACGACGGTTCATACCCATTAATCCTAATTTGTGCATGGGTAAAAATGTCATATTGATACCCACAATGGTTAAAACAAAATGAACCTTTGCCCAAAATTCATTAACTTTCCGCCCCGTAATTTTGGGAAACCAGTGATAAGTAGCGGCAAAAATGCCTAAGACACTACCACCAAACAACACATAATGTAAGTGGGCAACTACAAAGTAGGTATCATGAACATGAATATCAAACGGAACAGAAGCTAACATAATGCCGCTTACTCCTCCCATCACGAAAGTACCTACAAAACCCATAGCGAATAACATGGCACTATTGAGTTGAATTTTGCCACCCCACATCGTTGCTAACCAACTAAAAATTTTGATTCCTGTAGGTACGGCAATGATCATGGTTAAAATCATGAAAAACATCCGTAACCATCCAGGAATACCACTGGTAAACATATGGTGCGCCCAAACAATTAACCCTAAGAAGCTAATAGCTATAGAAGAATAGGCGATCGCTTGATACCCAAAAATCGGTTTACGAGAATGAACGGGAATAATCTCAGAAATTGCCCCAAAAAACGGCAAAATCATAATATAAACTGCTGGATGGGAATAAAACCAAAACATATGTTGGTAAACCACCGGATCTCCACCACCAGTAGGGTTAAAAAACGAAGTTCCTGCTAACAAGTCAAAAGCTAACAGTATTAACCCTGCGGCCAAAACAGGAGTAGAAACCAGCACCAAAGCAGAGGTAGACAACATTGCCCAACAAAACAAAGGCATTTGGTTTAAACCCATACTAGGTACACGCATTTTCAGAATTGTCACAAAGAAATTGAGCGCTCCCAAAATTGAAGAAGTACCCAACAATAACACGCTAATAATCCAAATTGCCTCGCCCACCTGTCCCGTCATTAAACTTAAAGGCGGATAAGAAGTCCAACCAGCATCAGGGGCATCACCCACTACTAAACTAGCAATTAGTAACAAACCTCCCACGGGAATCATCCAAAAAGCCACCGCATTTAAACGCGGAAAAGCCATATCCCGTGCCCCAATCATCAAAGGAATAAGATAGTTGGCAAAACCTGCACCTGCCGGAACAATCCACAGGAAAATCATTATAGTAGCGTGCAGCGTAAATAAACCGTTGTAAACTTCTGGAGTAACAAAATCCGGATCAGGAGTCCGCAATTCTGTCCGCACTAACTCCGCTAAAACACCACCAACTAAATAAAAAACGAACGAAGTGACTAAATACTGAATACCGATCACTTTATGATCAGTATTAAAAGTAAAGTAATCTGTCCAAGGACGAATGGCAGATACTTCTGTATGGTTATGAGAAGATTCTTCTAAATGTATTTGTGTCATATTGAGGATTTTATTGATGCAACTGATGTAGCGATTGAGTATTAATGCCCATATCTTTGATATAAGGGGCAAGAAATTGATCCGCCGTCATGTCGCTAGGATTCATAGCTACAGTTTCATTGAGATGATCTTTATTAGCTACTAGTTGTTCTTGCATCCATTTATCAAAATCTGCTTGTGCTTCTACCACTACAGGAGTTTTCATCACACCGTGATAAGGTCCACATAATTCAGCACAGATGACCTCATAATCACCTGGTTTTCTAGGTGTAAACCGGAATTTACTTTCTCTACCGGGGATCGCATCTTGTTTCATGCGAAACTCTGGTATCCAAAAAGCATGGATTACATCACTAGCAGTCATGCTGATTTCTACAGTTTTGCCAATGGGAAGATGTAACTCACCAGTAGTAATACCGGTATCATTGTAAGTAAATAACCAAGCATACTGCATAGCAGAAACACTGATATTTAAGTCAGCAGTATATTCTGCGGGTTGATCTTCTTCTGATTGAATTAAAGTAGCGCCAGGGCTATGGGAATGGGAGTTATGACTAGTGGACATAGGCATAGCCGCCATAGTATCTGGTTTTAATGAAGATAACTGTGCCATTATTGGTGCATCATGACCACCATGGGGATCAAAACCACCAGAAGCATTATAAACTTCAAAACTGTAGACAGAAATACCGAGAACGATAATTGCAGGGATCGCAGTCCAGAGAATTTCTAAAGGTATATTACCTTCAATATGTGGACCATCTTCATTGTCACCTGGACGACGACGATATTTGAAAGCAGAGTAAATTAAAACACTTTCTACAATCACAAATATGCCGAAGGAGACAGTCACCATACTGTTAAATAGACCATCTACCAACACAGCTTCATCGGAGGCAGCTACGGGCATAAGTCCATTATTTTGTCCATACCACAAACTAGCGAGGGTAAGAACAATACCAATAAGTAAAGTCCAAATAGAACGTGGAATTTTCACGGCAGAGTCCCATGAATTGATTATGTTGTTAATAAGTAGTCAGCCGTCAGGAGTCCCCATAAACGACACTATTAGCTTACGCTATCAGCTACAAATCGCTGATTTGTTTAGTTTATACACCCGCTATGAAATTCATTTCGTGGCTAATAGCTAAAGTTTACTAAAGTAAACTAATAAACAATATTGTGGTTATTTAGTCATCTCTAGATGACTTTTGCTATCGGACTGGGAATAAATTCCCAGTCGGGCTATGGGTTTTACGTTAAGTTCACAGCAATAAGTATTTTACTTACTCCTCGATCTTCTACTTACTAGGCTAGTTTAGCCTAACGAATCTAATTGCCATTGGTGTGAAATCTTTATTAATTTTTTGCATTAACATCCTATTTATAAGCTATTTACTAGTACAACGTAGATCCATATCTCGAATTATCTTGTTAACAAACCATGACCTTTAGTAAAAAAATTTAAGGAAAATTTCAGGATTTTTAGTTAACTAGTGCTGATCAATTACTGATTAATTACTCTCATTTTAAAAAAAAGCACAAATTCTTACAGCTAAAACTAGCTAAATTGATCCAAAGTATAAGAGTCAGTTAATCGTCATTCTGTCTGACAAATAAACTAGGTGCATATTAGCTAGACCATCGAAATAGAGAATTACAGCAGTTTTCAACTATTTAAACCACATATTAATTTCTGTGTTTCTAATGTACCTTATACTTCCTTTTACTAATTTGCATTTGCTAATAAAGTATTTTTTACTTCCCTTAGTTAATGCTTATTCACAGGAAATAAAAACTGTGGTTTATAGACCTGAAAATAGCTGTATTCAACAAATTCAAGCAAAAACTGGTGAACAAAGGTATTGTGAATGAGTGAATTTGTCTTAGAACCACAAAATCAACACAATGAAACGGGTAGAGGTAAACCCCCTGTGGTTGCCCAAACACAAGCCCAAGATTTAATTCGGCGGTTAGTGTGGAAAATATCCATAGCCACCTTAGTTTTAATGGCTATAGGCAGTGCTACCAGGGTAATGAATGCCGGTTTAGCCTGTCCTGACTGGCCTTTATGCTATGGCGAATTAGTTCCAGCTAAACAAATGAATCTCCAGGTATTTCTGGAATGGTTTCATCGTTTGGATGCTGCTTTAATTGGCATAAGTGCGATCGCTTTATCTGGTTTATCTTGGTGGTATCGTCGTTCTTTACCTGGTTGGCTACCTTGGGCTGCTACTTTTGCACTGTTCTTAATTGTCTTTCAAGGCATATTAGGCGGCCTCACGGTGACAGAATTATTACGTTTTGATATTGTCACAGCCCATTTAGGTACAGCTTTATTATTTTTCATGACTTTGTTAGTTATTGGTACAGCTTTAACTCCCTATCAAGGTACGGGAAATGTCGGTAAATTACCTTGGGTGGGTTTAAGTGCAGTAACTTTCGTCTATTTGCAAAGTCTTTTAGGTGCTTTAGTAGGTTCTCGTTGGGCTTTACATCAATGTTTTGCAGGAGATGAACTTTGTGATGTGATGTACAGCCATATTTTCGGCTTAGTACCCCCCACAATAGCAACTTTGGCAGTTGTACTCATTTCTTGGAAAACACCAGCCTTACACCCCGTTTTACGCAGGTTGGCAAATATGGCAGGTAGTTTGTTGATTTTACAGCTACTTTTAGGTATGGCTACATTTCGCTTACATCTACAAGTTGAACCTTTAACTGTTTCTCACCAAGCTATAGGTGCTACTTTATTAGGTACTTTGGTAGTGTTTACGGTTTTGTCTGTGCGTGATTTATTTCATAATGGCAGTCAGAAGTCAGCTATCAGCAGCTAGTTATACCAATTCTTAATCAATGATACAAGTATTCTCTGCACTTTCTAGATTTGTATCAATCTGATAAAAGGAGTTACGAGTAAGTATTTTCACATCCCACACTTCACCATACTAGATAGCTAGTTCATCAACAATAAGGAAAGAGAGTCACTATGGTTGAGAGTAACGTCTCTCGTCGCCACCACGATACATTCTTACAGGTGGTTCAAAGCTATTACCAATTAACTAAGCCTCGCATTATCCCCTTACTATTAATCACCACTGCCGGTAGTATGTGGATAGCGGCTAAAGGTGAAGTTGATCCTTGGCTATTAATTATCACAATGATTGGAGGCACTTTAGCAGCAGCTAGTGCTCAAACTATTAACTGTATCTATGATCGAGATATAGATTATGATATGGAACGGACGCGCCACCGTCCTATGCCTTCTGGCAGAATACAACCCAGGGATGCTTTGATTTTTGCCATTGCTTTAGCTGTTGTCTCTTTTACTACTCTTACAGTATTCGCTAATCTACTTGCAGCCGTTTTAGCTTTTTCTGGTATAGTATTCTATGTTTTGATCTATACTCATTTGTTAAAACGTCATAGCACCCACAACATTGTTATTGGTGGTGCGGCGGGTGCTATACCTGCTTTAGTAGGCTGGGCAGCAGTCACAGATACTTTAAGTTGGACAGCGTGGTTGCTTTTTGCCATCGTCTTCCTATGGACTCCTCCCCATTTTTGGGCTTTAGCTTTAATGATCCGTGATGATTATGCTAAGGTGGGAATACCGATGTTACCTGTGGTAGTTGGAGATCAGGCCACTGTACGTCAAATTTGGTTTTATACCATAATTACTGTTACAGCTACCGTATTACTATTTTATCCGTTACACGCTAGTGGTATTGTATATGTAGTCATTGCTTTAACTTTGGGTGGTGTATTTGTTCACAAGTCTTGGCGGTTATTACAAAACCCTCAAGATAAAACAATTGCTAGAGAGTTGTTTTTATATTCCATTTCTTACATGATGTTATTATGTTTAGGAATGGTGGTAGATAGTCTACCTATTACACATCATTTAGTTAGTACCACTGTTAGTTATTTGCATTTGCTAGTTTAGCAATGTTAGCGATCGCTTTTCTTAGTTGAATAAGCGATCGCTCACTATGTAATTATTTTCACTTTTAACTTAGATGACGTGTACAAACCATAGCTAAACCCAATTAATCATAAATACTTTTGTACTTTTTTAGACTAGCAAATACTATAAGCTGTGTTGTTTTTAATTTGCATAACAGATGCAAGCAAGATGCTTACACTAACATATATTTTATTAGTATATAACATATTAGTAATATAGTAGTATATCAGCATATTGCTTACACTAATATAATTTATTGAGGTATTGAGGTAAAATGATGACCCAAAATATTAATATCTCTTATCTACTAAATATTGGGATTAATAAGGCATACAGAAAATAGCAAAAGAATACAGAAATTAATCTGTATAATGCGTTGTGTAATATATGGATGAAAGCTAACTGCTGACTGCTTTTAGTCTTCCAAAGACTTTGCTTGTACTTCCACCGCTGTAACATCAATAGTACCATCCGGAGCAAATCTTTGAAAATGATTATTTGTCACTGATAAAATTTCTCCACAGTTCATACATTGAAATTGACTATTATTCAACGCAGTTTGTTCATGACCACACATAGGACATTTATCAGTAATTATACTTTTGCTTAACCACCACCGCAAACCAAAAAAAAGCACGATAGGCAAAAATAATATTAAACCAAAAATAAACAATAAAGACTTGACTAGCCAACCTAAACCTAATGATGTTATAATCCAAGCGATTATTAATAAAGTTAACCAAGGACGAACCTGTTCAAAATCTAATTGTAAGTTTTTAAAATTCATATTTTTCACTTTTGCTATTTGTGCTAGTGGATGTAATTTGAGAATAACGAACTTTTGCCAGTAATGAAGTAGTAAGCTAATGTGCGGCTAAACTGTATAATTAAAAAACCTGAAGTTACAGTAGCACAAGCATCTTGCTTGTATTAATTATTCATTCAAGTTAAAGACACAACAGCTTATCTTCCGTAAACCATCTACAAGACGATAATGCAAAACCAAGTCTTCCGTAGGAACAAAACCAGAAAAAATAACGCGATCGCTCATGCCTAAATCTGATGATAACTGTACTAGTACAGCTTGGCGTAAATAAACCAACCATTTTAAGTCATTCAAAAGCCTATACTATCTTCCTTTTGACTTTTGAATATTTAATATCAGGAAATATCTATTTTTGTGCACAATATTTAACAATTAATAAACAGTTTCTATTATGAGAATCACGTTGATAAACAACCTTATCAGCTAAACGACGCAAAAGAAACCAACCATAACCACCTACTTGTAAAGTACCTGGTTCTGGCTCATCAATTACGTTAGGATCAAAAGGTTGTCCATAGTCCCAAATTCTCACTTCTACGCGGTCATTCCACAAACTAACCTGAATATCTATATTTGTATCTGAGGGTAAAGCGTGATGAGCATGACGTACAGCGTTAGTGAAACCTTCTGCTAATGCTAAGTTTAAACGATAAATTTGGCTATCTGTCCAGCCATATTCAGGTAAATTTTTGTGACAAAACTCTTCAAACCATTCTTGGACATAGTTTAAAAGACCGAGTTCGCTTTTTACAGTTTGATGGTCTTGCTTGACCATGTTAAGCATTGACCTTGACTTGATAGAAAATAAATTAAGTTATCTAGGACTTCAAGGAGTCAGGAGTTCAAGGAGTCAGAATTTTTACTCTTATCCTTCCTATTCCCTCCTGACTGCTATATTTAGAACAATCCTAAAGTCAAAGACTTATCTAAAGGTAGTGCAGCACCAATACCTAACCAAACAGTCACCAAAGTACCAAACAAGAATACTGTGGTAGCTACAGGACGACGGAAGGGGTTTTGAAACTTATTCACACTTTCTAGGAAGGGAACGAGAATTAAACCCAAAGGTACAGAAGCCATTGCTAATACACCCAATAGTTTATTAGGTAGCGATCGCAAAATTTGGAATACTGGGAATAAATACCACTCTGGCAAAATTTCCAAAGGAGTAGCAAAGGGGTTAGCCTTTTCGCCTACCATTGCAGGATCTAACACTGCTAAACATACTATACAGGCGAAAGATCCCATAATTACCACTGGGAAGATATAGAGCAAGTCATTAGGCCAAGCTGGTTCACCATAGTAATTGTGACCCATATTTTTCGCCAATTTAGCTCTGAGAACGGGATCAGTTAGATCAGGTTTTTTTTGGATTGACATACTTTTAAGTAAAGTTAAAGTCTTAGTGAAAAATATCAGTTTTGCAGAAGCCTGACCACTTCTAAATTAGGCTTGAGTTTTCAGAATGTTTGTTGGCAACTGAGAACTTATTTATTCTTAGTTTAAAACAAACAATTATTATCTGAAAACTACAACTACCTATCATCTACATGATATACATGATGATGAAATTACAATGGTCCAGAAATACCTTGTTTCCGAATCATTAAGAAGTGGAACAACATAAAGACTGCTAATAACCAAGGTAAAACGAAGGTATGAGCGCTATAGTAACGAGTTAATGTAGCTTGACCAACGCTAGAACCTCCACGCAGTAAGTCAGAGATAAGGACACCAACTACAGGAATAGCTTCAGGTACACCACTTACAATTTTAACCGCCCAGTAACCAACTTGGTCCCAAGGTAAAGAATAACCAGTTACACCAAAGGACACAGTTATTACAGCCATGATCACACCACTTACCCAGGTTAATTCCCGTGGTCTTTTGAAACCACCAGTTAAATATACCCGGAAAACGTGGAGGATCATCATTAGTACCATCATACTCGCTGACCACTTGTGAATGGAGCGAATTAACCAACCGAAGTTAACTTCATTCATGATGTACTGTACTGAAGAAAAAGCCTCGGCTACTGTAGGCTTGTAATAGAATGTCATTGCAAATCCAGTAGCAAACTGGATCAAGAAGCATACTAATGTAATTCCGCCTAAACAGTAAAAGATGTTCACATGAGGTGGAACATATTTACTACTTACATCTTCAGCGATCGCTTCTAAGTCTAACCGTTCTTCAAACCAGTCGTAAACGTTGGCCATACAATCTCAAAGTCCTAAAAAAATAGATTGTCGTTGATAAGTTCTGTTGGTAATCACTTCTTAAATGAGAGACTACCTAACAAAATTCTACCGTTGATTTGCAGTCAGATAAACCTAGATCAACCTAGAAATTTATTTTTACTTCCCAAGGAAGATGAAATGATTCCTGGATAAGCTACCGCCATTAACAACTTTATGAGAAAAATGCAGCTGCTCTATAAAAAAAGTAACATAATCAAGAGATAGATTTCATCCTCTATCAAGTAACTGATAATTTTTAGCAAGTTTGGTTTGACAATGACACGAAAACTCAGTTTTATTAAACAACGGATTATACGGCTAGGATCTTTACTCCTATTGATTTTCTCTCTCATGGCAGGTTTTTCTATCCCTACCGCATCAGCCTTAACATCAGAACAAAAATTAGTTTATGAAGTATGGCGTATTGTTAATCGTTCTTATTTAGATGGTACTTTCAATCATCAAGATTGGGTAAGTATTCGCCAAAAAGCACTCAAAAATTTATCTAATAAAGAAACTGCTTATTTAGCAATTACAGAAATGCTTAAAAGCCTTAATGATCCCTTTACACGCTTTCTTGAACCCGAAAAATACCGCAGTTTACAGGTTAATACTTCTGGAGAGTTGACAGGGATAGGTTTACAAATCTTATTAAATCCTGAAAGTGGTAATTTAGAAGTAATTACACCTATTGCTAATTCTCCTGCCGAAAAAGCAGGTTTACTTCCTCATGATCGAATTTTAGAAATTGAAGGTGTGTCAACTAAAAATTTAACCCTTGATGAAGCAGCATATAAAATGCGTGGACAAATTGGAACTGTAGTAACTTTGTTAATTGCCAGAGATGGTCTGGAAAATCAAGAAATAATTAAAGAAGTAACTTTAGTACGGGATAAAATAGAACTAAATCCAGTTATATCAGAATTACGTTTATCCCCGGAAGGATCACTTCTTGGTTATTTACGTTTAAGCCAGTTTAATGCTAATGCAACTAGCGAAATAGCACACGCTATCAGCAAATTAGAACAACAAGGCGCGACAGAGTATATACTTGACTTAAGAAATAACCCTGGTGGACTATTACAAGCAGGAGTAGAAATAGCTAAGTTATGGTTAAATTCTGGTACAGTGGTGTATACAGTCAATCGTCAAGGTATTCAAGGCAGTTATGAAGCCTACGGTCCGGCTTTAACTAATGATCCCTTGATTATTTTAGTGAATCAAGGAACCGCCAGTGCTAGTGAAATTTTAGCAGGTGCATTACAAGACAATCATCGCGCTTTATTGGTGGGAGAAACTACCTTTGGTAAAGGTTTAATACAGTCTTTATTTGAATTATCTGATGGTTCGGGTTTAGCAGTAACAATTGCTAAATATGAAACTCCTAATCATCGAGATATTAACAAATTAGGCATTAAACCAGATCAACTAGTTTCTCAACCATCTATCACTCGTGAACAAATAGGAACAGATACAGATATTCAGTATCAAGCAGCTATCAAAATTTTAGATAATAGACATAGGAGTGAAAATGAATCTAAGGACAATTCATGAATTGTCCCTACAAGGGTTTGGTGTTTATGGACATTTAATTTAATTATCGGAGATGTCTATTGCTAAACCAATACTGACTCCATGACTCCTGACTCCTCTTCTACGTCAAGTGGTGAAATTTGGGTAAAAAACCGTACCAATACTCAAGAATATTTCCGAAATTAATCTACTAAAGTAAAATGTAGGTAGAGAGAAAATATCAAGCTACTGAGTACAAACATTCAGCATAGGAGAAATAATATGGGGTTCTTTGATTCTGAAATAGTCCAAGATGAAGCTAAACACTTATTTGAAGACTATCAATCATTAATAACACTTGGTAACAGTTATGGCAAATTTGATCGAGAAGGTAAAAAACTCTTTATCGAGCAAATGGAAACATTAATGGACAGATATCGCGTCTTTATGAAGCGTTTTGAACTATCCGAAGACTTTATGGCACAAATGACTATAGAACAGCTAAAAACCCAATTAGGTCAATTTGGTATGACACCTCAACAAATGTTTGATCAAATGAATATGACCCTGGAAAGAATGAAAAAAGAACTAGAAAAGCAATCATAAGTGGTTTAATAATGGTAAAATTTTACACCTTACCCCCCACCTTAATTTGACTTAGGACGTGGAAATTGAGATGGAGACTTAAAATTCTCCACAGGTACACCCTTAAGAGCTTCAGTCATAAAATCTCGCCAAATAGGAGCAACCATCACACCACCAGTTGCACCACTGGATAATTGTCGGTTATCATCTCTCCCAACCCATACAGCAGTAGTTAACTGAGGCACAGTACCCACAAACCAAATATCTTTTTCAGAAGAAGTCGTTCCGGTTTTACCAGCCGCAGGACGATCAATAGCCGCGTTCTTACCAGTACCACTAGTAACAACAGATTGCATGGCATCTATAATTGCTGCTGAAGCCCAAGGATCAAGCACTTGCTTAGGTTTAGGAGTGTTATCACGAATAACATTACCCGTGCTGTCTGTAATGCGGGCAATAACCGTAGTTGGCGACTGCCAACCATAATTAGCAAAGGTAGCATAGGCACTAGCCATTTCTAACGGAGTTACACCAATAGCACCTAAAGGTAAAGATGTCACAGGTTCCATAGGACTCATAATACCTAAAGTGCGACAGGTATCAATAACTTTGTTCATTCCCACCGCTTTACCCAGCTTAATTACTGGGATATTGCGGGACTGAGCTAATGCAGTACGAATAGACATAGCACCAGAAAATCCACCATCATAATTTCTGGGATAGTACCAACCATTACCATCTCGATAACCCACAGGAGCGTCAATTACCGTAGAATCAGGTCCATATTTACCTGTAGCGAAGGCAGCATAATAAACAAAAGGTTTAAAGGAAGAACCTGGTTGTCTTTGGGCTTGCGTAGCTCGGTTAAACTCGCTTGTTTTAGAGTCTACACCACCTACCAAAGCCTTGATAAAGTGAGTGCGGGGATCAATAGATACTAAAGCCATTTGGTTTTTTGATAAACCTTGACCAAGTAATATTTCATGCCACTTACTCACGGTTTCTTCGGCCATCTTTTGGAATTTGGCATCAACGGTAGTTTGGATACGCATTCCACCTTTGAGTAATTTCTCCCGGCCTAAATCTTTATCTCTGACTATTTCCTGGGCTACAGTATTAGTAATGTAGGGTAAAGCGCTACCTTGAAATGATCGGATTTTACCGAGTTTAATTTTCTCATTGAGAGCGTTATCATATTCTTTTTGAGTGATCCAGTTTAAGTCGCGCATCCGCCCAAGCACTTCTTTTTGCTTCTGTTTAGCTTTTTCCATACTGGCAAAAGGACTAAATTCCTCTGGTGCTTGAATTAAACCTGCCATCATGGCTGATTCACCTAAAGTTAAGACTTCAGCAGACTTGTTAAAGTAACTGCGTGCCGCGGTTTGTACACCATAGTTGTTATGGCCCCAATATACTTGGTTGAGGTACATTTCTAATATCTCATTTTTCTCCAAAATCTGTTCTAAACGAATTGCTAATACAGCTTCTGCCAATTTTCTCGTAAAAGCGCGTTTCTGTGATAAAAATAGGTTTTTGACCAACTGCATGGTGATGGTAGAACCACCTTCTTTCACACCACCTGCTACCATATTAACTACTATTGCCCGACCTACACCACTGGGGTTAATACCATGATGTTGATAAAAGTGACCATCTTCACTGGCTAAAACGGCACGTTTAAGGTTAGGAGAAATTCTATTTAACGGTACTACTTCACGGTTAGCTTCACCATGAACACTGCTTAAAAGTTTTCCTTTAATATCGTATATATAGGTAGTTTCTGAGGGAAAGAAGTTTTTGATTTGTCTAACATCTGGTAAGTTACGAAAACTAATGGCCAACCCCACTAGTCCACCTGCTACAATGGAGCTTGTCAGCAATGTGATGGATAACAGAGTAGTACCTGTGACTTGGGCAACTCCTTTAAAAAAGCTACCTTGAGATGAGATTTGTTCTTGTGATGGTTGATTATAGGTGCTAGACGACACGGCGATTTTATTTCCTCACTTGTAAGTGTTAATGTAATTAGATAGGTTGTTAATTGGTAAAAATGCAAAACTTTAATTGTTCACTGATTTTTGACTTTAGTGAAGTCAAAATTTAAAAGTGGAACTCCTTGTACGGGTTTGACAGTGATTATTGGTGTCAATTTAAGCTACAGATGGCTTATTTGTTTAGCTGACACGCCCGCTGTGGAAATTCATTTCCAGGCTAATAAGTAAAGTAAAGTTTACTAAAAAATTTTCGAGTTCTTGAGTTTTAGATGACTTTTGCTATTAGACTGCTAATTCATTCCCGGTAGAAATGTTTCATGAATGTTTCATGGAACGGCCTTACATGGGCTGTACATTAAGTTGACACCAATGAACAGTGCTAAATTCCTACTGACTCCTTAATCTCCTGACTCCTCTAAAAATAGTTAGTTTTTTGCAATTATAGTATTTGCCATAGTAAAAGATGGATAATTTGCCAGTAAACATTATAAACTTAACTTTTAATGTGGATAGTGTAATTAAAAGTGAATTTTTTAGTATGACGCAAAATGTTTCTTGGTTGCGTCGTGGTGTGGCAGAAATTTTTCCTCAACCCCATGATGATGATACTGTATCAGAAAGTTTGGAAAAACGGTTATTAAATGGCGATCGCCCTTTAAGGGTAAAGTTAGGCATTGACCCTACAGGAGCCGATATTCATCTTGGTCATAGTATTCCTGTACGGAAGTTACGGGCTTTTCAAGATGCTGGCCATACTGCTGTTTTAATTATAGGCGATTTTACCGCCAGAATTGGTGATCCTACGGGTAAATCTGAGGTACGTCGACAACTAACGGAGGCTGAAGTGGCTAAAAACGCTCAGACCTATCTTGATCAAGTTAGACCGATTTTAGATTTTGATACTCCTGGACGTTTGGAAGTAAGATATAATTCAGAATGGCTGTCTAATTTGGACTTAGGCAAAACTCTGGAATTATTATCTACGATGACTGTAGGACAGATGTTAGCTAAAGAGGGTTTTGCAGAACGTTATAAACAAGAGAGTCCGATTTTTCTCCATGAATTCCTGTATCCTTTGATGCAAGGTTATGATTCTGTAGCAATAGAGGCAGATGTGGAATTAGGTGGTACTGACCAAAAGTTTAATATTGCGGTGGGAAGAGATTTACAACGTCATTTTGCCATAAAACCTCAGTTCGGTTTATTATTACCAATTTTGATTGGGACTGATGGTATGCAAAAAATGTCTAAGTCTTTAAATAATTATGTGGGTTTGTCAGAACATCCTGCCCAAAAGTATCAGAAATTACAAGGAGTTCCTGATAATTTGCTGTTGTCCTATTTTGAGTTGTTGACTGATTTACCTTTGGAGAGTTTGCCAGAAAATCCGCGCGATCGCCAGGAATTTTTAGCCTGGGAAATTGTCCGTCAGTATCACGGCGAACAAGCAGCTAATGAGGCTAGAGAGGCTGCAAAAAGTGGTGGTAAGGTAGGAGCATTACCGGAGTATTCTGTGGCTGCTATTCCTCAATTTCCTGCGAAATTAGCCTTTATTTTGGGTGCTACTGGTTTATGTAAAAGTACGGCCGAAGGTAAAAGGAAAATTCAAGAAGGTGGAGTGAGGATAGATGGTGATAAGATTACTGATGCGGATTTAAGTTTTTCTCAGCCTGATGATTTATATGGTAAAGTGTTACAGGTGGGTAAGAAGAATTTTGTACGGTTAGTAAAGTAGCTATCAGCTATCAGCTTAAAATACAAAACTGACGGCTGTTATGCTGTTATAATTAGGACTTACGGAAAACATCACGAAAGTAGGGGTAATTCATGAATTACCCCTACGAAACAATTAAGTTTTTGATGACTTCCTGGGTAAGTCTTAATAATGTTGTCATCATCAATAATTCTTAAAAGTCATGATTCAAACCTTAACTGAAATTGTTACATTGGAGGAATTTGTTAACTGGCTTCCTGACAATTCCGATGTACGTTATGAATTACATCGTGGAGAAATTGTCACAATGGCGCAACCAGTGGGAGATCATGAAGAAGTCAAAGGGTTTTTAACTATCAAAATTAGTGCTAAAATTGATGGTTTAAATCTTCCTTATGTGATACCTAATCAAGTTATAGTTAGACCAGAAGGTAAAGAGTCTGGTTATTTTCCCGATTTGTTAGTTTTAAATCGTGGGAATTTAGCTAATGAACAATTATGGAAAAAACAATCAGTTATTAGTTATGGGGCTTCCATAGCTTTAATCATTGAATTTGTTTCCACTAATTGGCGTGATGATTATTATGTGAAATATGCTGATTATGAGGAAATGGGTATTGCTGAATATTGGATTGTAGA
Organism: Anabaena sp. FACHB-1237; assembly: GCF_014696225.1. Taxonomy (GTDB): domain Bacteria; phylum Cyanobacteriota; class Cyanobacteriia; order Cyanobacteriales; family Nostocaceae; genus FACHB-1237. Next base: position 63,057 of record NZ_JACJPV010000015.1, read on the forward strand.
TTATGCAGCTTTAGGAGGACGTAATTTCATTGGTAATCCTAAACAACCTACTATTTCTGTTTGTAATTTGGTAGATGGAGAATATCAAATAAGTAAATTTAGAGATGATGAACGGGTTATTTCTCAAGTTTTTTCTGAGTTAAATTTAACTGCAAATCAGATTTTTCAAGCTGGGATGATGTAGATTAATCTTGACAAAAATTTCTAACATATTCCCTAAAAAGGGGAGATAAATCAAATAATATATTATCATTTTCAATTTTGTGAATTAAATACCTTTTTTGTAGAGATTCTAACCCATTAATAAAGTTAGTGGAAGATAATTCTAACCTACTTTTTAAATCTTCTCTGGATATGGGTTGATTATACTTACTCAATGCTAAAATAATCTGTTGTTCAATGGGTGATATTTTGTGAAATATTTGGCTAAATAAAGATTGCATTTCTTGGGTAATTATTAATTCATTTTCTGCTAAAAATTCACTAACTTTACCATTAAAAATCTTTTTAATTGAGATGGCAATAGTTTTTATAAACAATGGATGACCTGTATATAATATCATTAAGTTTAACCAAGTATCTTCATCTTTTAATCCGGTATTTTTGAGAATATCTATATTTTCTAGTCCTGATAGTTCTAAAGATTTGATAGGATATAATTCTTCATCTAAAGATTCCATTTCTGGACATTGTTCTTGACTGATTAAAATTACATGACTTTGATGTTGGGTTTCTGTAATCATTTTGAATAAGGTTTGATAGTCTTGATATTCTGGTTGATATTTTCCCGCAAATTGATGAGGAGTAAAGATATTTTGTACATCATCAAGGATTATTAAACATTTTTTATTTGTGAGAATATCAAATAATTGTTTTAATTTATCATTTATAGTTGCTTTGGGTTGTTGTTGACAAGTATTTAATAAGTCGTTAATTAGTAAATTTAGGGATTTGGGAAATTTTAAACTTCTCCAAATAATAACTTCAAACTTTTGTTGATGTAAGTCTATAAATCTTTTAACGAGGGTGGTTTTACCAATACCGGATAATCCTAAGATGGAGATTAAATTAGTAGTTTGGTTTAATATCCAATAGTTAAGGGTTTGTAGTTCAGTTTCTCTGTTATGAAACTTGATGATTTGGGGTGCTAGAGTTAAATCGTGATGAGATAATTTAGATTGGGTATTTATATTAGTTTCTTGAGTTTTTTGATGAGAATGATTTAAGGTTTGTGGATAATAAAAATAATTGTTAGTACCATTTATATTATAAATATTAGAATTTTCAGATGATTTAATATATATTCTTTCTAATGTAGAACGGAAATTAGTTTTTTTAATATCTTCATTTAATGCTTGAGATAAAAGTTGCCATAATTCAGCGCCTATATCTCCGACATGATTTTTAGTAACATTACATTCTTGTGCAATATCATCATAGGTTCGTCTTTCCCATGTTCCCTGAACTACAGCAGCTTGAACGTCATCTAAATGCTTGCCAGTTTTTTCAAAGACTATCTTATCAACAAATGTTACAACTTCGTTTACATTCATATAATTTATACATTGTAAAGGTTGTAACCATTATAGATGAATATTATTCAATTTTTTCCGATCTTTTCCGGTTTTTTTCTTAGTATTTTTTAATAAAACAACCGTATAAATCCGTTTATATCAGTATGATTAAAATACTAATATTTTGGCATACTCAACGTTAGTGAAGGATTAAATTTGTACAACTAGATAAATTGAGTATTTCAATAAAATTAAGTACAAGAGGGTAAAAATCAGCATGGGAGATTATACATTAGATACAACTTTAATGTTAAAAGTTTTATCAAGGCTTGCACCCCAACAAGCCTGGACTTCAGATTGGCTAACAGCTAATGTTCGGAATAAACCAGATCAGAGAATGATTCTCAGTTCATATATTATTGAATACAAAGGACAACCAGGCGGTTACAGAACACAACATACATGGAGAATATATACCAATAATGATAGAGAAAAAGTTAGGTTAGATCAAGCTGTAAAGTCTAAAACTCCAGGTTTAATTCCTACTGAACAACCACAATATCAATCTTCTGGATCTACAGATGAACCTTTTACATGGAATGGTTTGCAATTACGTTCTCCTGCTGAACAGAAAATTGCTGAAGAACTAGAGAAAAGAAAAATTTTATTTTTTGCAAATGCTAGATGCCGAATCACTACTAGAATTGGAATAACAGAGACTAAAGAAGCCGATTTCTTGATTTATTATAAAGGTAATTCACGAATACTAGAAGTTGATGGACAAGAATATCATCAGTCAGCAGCAAAAGATCATCAAAGAGATAGACTTTTTGAAAGAAATGGTATTCCCTGTACACGATTTACAGCAAATGAATGTTTAAATGATCCTGCTAATGTTATTGATGAATTTTTAGAATTATTTGATGTTACTCAATTTCCTTCTGAAGTTTATAAGAATGAAAGTATTAAAACAGGGGTAAGTGCAGAAGAAAAAACAACAACAATAGATATTAATGTAAATCAAAAAACTGCACCATCTCCGCGACCTGTGAAAATTGTACCAGATATTCCCTTTTAAGAAGTAGGTTGGGTTGAGGTAACGAAACCCAACATTTATATCCGATTTTCATCAGCGATAGATCACCTCCAAATAAGCATTCTATCCTTCAATTTCCCAATCTTCAATTTTCAAACCTTCAACTCTGAGAAATTCCTTAGTATTATGAGTCACCAAAATCAAATTATGAGACAATGCAATAGAGGCAATTAATAAATCATTATAACCAATAGGAGTCCCAATATTAGCTAACTGCGCCCGCATTTTACCTGCATTTAAAGCTGAAATATCATCTAAAGGTAAAGAAATAAATACTTCTAAAAATCACTTTACTTTTGCCCAAACTTGATCAGGATTATCACTTCTCATTGCACCATAAAATAACTCTAACTTGACAACTGAACAAACAGCAACATCTTCTAAATCAGTATTTTCTAACTTGCGGCGAATAATCAAATCTTCATTCAGATATTTAATACATACATTTGTAAGCTAATGTGCAGCACTCACTGTATAATTAAAAAACCTGAAGTTACAGTAGCACAAGCATCTTGCTTGTATTAATTATTCAAGTTAAAAGCACAACAGCTTATGAGAAGTAATTTGAGACATAATTAGGGAATCCTGCTATAGAGGATACAAGTAACTATTCATAGACTAGTTTTGTTGATACATGACTTCCTGAAATTGAATAATATCCTTTTGTGGATCTGCAAGACTTACTTTAACTAGTAAATGTTCACCTAAACTGACAGTACGACGGAAAGACATAGGCAATTGTAAACCTAAATCTTCCAATAAAATCAGTGCTAAATTACTATCTTCCCGTAACCACATTAAAACTACTACATTCCAGACTTCTTCAGGATGACGACGTAAATATTCTAAAGCATAATATCTATTAGTTTGTCGTTCCACCATTGTTAGTTCTTGAGTGGTGGTTAAAACCGTCATCATGACTTCTTTGAGTTGTTCAGCCGTAAATGGTAGACCATCACCTCGTAAATGGGCTTTAAGCTGAAAGTGAGTGAGTAAATCACTATAACGACGAATGGGGGAAGTTGCTTGAGTGTAGGTATCTAATCCTAAACCAGCATGACGCACGGGAGTAATACTCATTTCACTTTTGGGCATACAACGTCGCATAGCACAGGATCTGACAAAACCTGGGGGTAGTAATAGTAATTCTTCATCTGGGGGTAATTCCGGTTGAGGCTGGCCACGAAATGGTAAGGGTATATTGTGGGTTTGTCCATAACGTGCTGCTACTTCTCCAGCAAGAATCATCATTTCTGCTACTAATTGCCGTGATAAAGAATCTTCTAAAATGTCTATGTTGATTTCATCATCTTTAACTTTGATCATGGCTTCAGGCATATTAATACTAATAGCTCCTTGGGCGTAACGCCATGCTTTGCGCTTTTGCGACCAGTTAGCGATCGCCTGCAATTCTGATTCTGCTTCTACCCCCAACTCCAACATTTCATCCACATCTTCATAGGTCAAGCGATAGGTAGGTTTAATCAAACCTGGGTGAATACAATAATCTATTACTGCTCCCCCATCATCTAAAATTACACCAAAGCTCAAAGCATAACAAAGTTTACCCTGTACCAAACTCATTGGTCCTGTGGCCAAAACTTCTGGAAACATGGGAATCATTCCCGTTGGTAAATAAACGGTGCTACCGCGTTTTCTTGCTTCCAAATCTAATTCATCTTCTGGTAAGAGTAACCGAGTTGGATCAGCAATATGTACCCATAATCGTTCTTGACCATCAGGTAATAGTTCCCAACTTAAACCATCATCTATTTCTGTGGTGCTTTCATCATCTATCGTATAAACTTTGAGATGAGTGAGATCCAGTCTATTGCTATCTGAATCTGTAGGAGGATTGTTGAAACGTTCTTGCGCCACTTCTAATACCTTTTGTGGAAATTGAACTGAAATTGACGAACGGCGCAGGAAGAGGTTTTCATGGGTAGTCCACCACCCTAAGTCTATTAATAACTGAAAAGCTGCTTGGGGTGTTGCAGAACGTCCCAACATTGTCATTGTTTCTATGACTGGTGTGGGAGGAGGATAGGCGCGAGCTAAATTCTCGTAACTTATACCAGCTTTGACAATATCTGCTAGGAGAGTAGCATATTTTTCTAATGCTTCTAATCTTTGGCGATCTTGTTTTTGCCATTCTACAGTTTTACCTTGAAGTGCCTGTTCTATGCGGGTTAAAAATTCCTGCTGTCCTTTAGCTTTTTGAGTTTCTACTTCTATTTGATGCTTCCGTTCTGCTACTTGAGTAGCACTGCGTGGTTCGTAACCATCTCCTTTTTGTTTGAAATAAAGTTTGTCTTCCGATAATAAATAATGGGCAGCATAACAATGGCAAGGTGCGGTTTCCGAAAACAGAATCTTGGCCATTTGACTGGGTGTAACCGTTTCCCCATCCTCTATTAATAATTCCCAAGCTATTTCTAAACTTGAGGGATCTTCTATATAGGACTGTACTGCTACTAAGAAATCTTTAATTTCTGTTTGCTTGTATGTTTGTCCTGTAACCGTATATGTGATTTGTCGAGGTGCGAGGCTGTGGGACTGACCACGTTCATCTACTACAAACCAACGAGTCTTACCGTCTGGACGGTCTACTATTCCCAGACGGCGATCGCTTTGAACCCTAAATTCAACCAGCGTTCCTTTTTCCACAACTCTCGCACTTTTATAATTGTTTAGATTGTTTTTTTAGATGTTTGTAAGCTATGAGATATATTTTTGCTTACGATGAAATAGGGTTAAATTTTAGATTTTGGACTTAAAGGAAACCTCAGATGAGCTAAAAGTTCCATTTGTTTGGATGTTCATTGATTGTGTGTAAGACTTCATCAAGTCATGGAGTCAGAACACTTACCAAGGTTTTATCAACAGGTAGATGATCAAATATCAAGTTTTGTAATCACCTTAAAAAGCTGATAGCTGACATACTTACAGTGTTGCACTCCAAAATCCAAAATCCAAAATCTGGTTATGCTTCAGCGTTAATAAAAGGTAACAGAGCCACAATTCTAGCGCGTTTAATAGCCAAAGTTAAATCGCGTTGTTGTTGGCAAGTTAAGCCTGTGATCCGACGAGGTAAAATTTTACCACGTTCTGTGATAAATTTGCGTAACAAATCCACATCTTTATAATCTATAACTTCTCCTGGCTTAATGGGAGATAAACGACGACGATAATAACTCATTTTTACTTAATTTCCTTGTGAACAGTGTGTTTATTACAATGGGGGCAGAACTTTTTCAGTTCTAAGCGGTTCGTAGTGTTTCTACGGTTCTTCCTGCTAGTATATCGGGATACGCCAGGAGAGCGTTTATCGGGATTTGTTCGACATTCCGTGCATTCTAGTGTAACTATTATGCGTGCGCCTTTGCTTTTAGCCATAATCTTACCAACAGCCTGGAGAGAATTAACACAAATGGATATTATCTCATATTTTATATAAATTTTGCAAGAGACATTTTAATTTTTGGATAGCTGTTCACTAGTCAGTCTTCAGTTATAAATTCTACTCAAAAAGGCTTAATTATCGGATGCTACAGGTAGGGATTTAGCACTGCTAAACCCCTACATATATGGTTTTTTCCTGATTTTGGAGAAGTCCAAACCCAAACCGTGTTTAGTATATTTTTATTCTCCAAGAGAATTTTTAGTAGAAATGTACTAACTTAGTTCCTGGAGTGACTCTATCACATATAAGCTACAACAAGATATATTAGAATTATCCACCATATTTTAAGTCATCAAGAATCATGCCCTCTGACATAGCTGTAGAGAAGAAAAAGTTAAAAAATCCACCTTTACAACTTCACTACTTAGGCGATCGCGTTTTACGTCAACCCGCAAAGCGCATCACCAAAATAGATGATGAACTACGCCAACTAGTCCGGGAAATGCTACAAACTATGTATACCTCAGATGGCATTGGTTTAGCTGCTCCTCAAGTGGGTATTCATAAACAGCTGATCGTTATAGACTGCGAACCAACCAAACAGGAAGTTCCCCCCTTGGTATTAATCAATCCCGTTATTAAACAAGTAAGTAGCGCACTCTGTGTAGCGCAAGAAGGCTGTTTAAGTATCCCCAACGTATTCCTAGATGTAAAACGTCCCCAAACCGTAGAAATTGCTTATAAAGACGAATACGGTCGTCCCCGCACACTGAAAGCAGATGATATACTAGCTCGTTGTATTTTACATGAAATGGATCACCTCAATGGTGTGGTATTTGTAGATCGGGTAGAAAACTCCTTGAGTTTAGCCCAAGAACTATCCAAAAATGGCTTTTCATATCAAGCTGTCAAACCAATAGTATAGGTGGTCTTTGTCGTGTATTTAACTCCAAAAAGCGGTTTATTTTTAGGTGCTTCTTGTATCACAGCCATAGCTGCTGTTGGTTCTGTATTTGAATTGAGTTATGGACAGCCAGATTTTGGTTTCCAAACCACTGCCATTATCCTGGGTTTGAGCCTTCCCCTAACGATTTTATTTTTTATTGTTGCAGTTAGGGACGCAAGGGCTAATATTAAATAAGCATCAGGTAAAAAGGTAAGGGGATGTACTGTAACAGTCCACCTTTTACCTTTTATTTTTAGAGGAGTCAGGAGTGAGAATAAATAATTTTCCCCCTGCTCCGTGCTCCCCGCACTCAGGAAAACCATTCTCTTAACTTACGAAATTTGTCATTTGTCAATAGTCAATAAAATGATATACTAGACATTGGTTGGTTAAAAACATCTAATGAATAGCTATAATATTGATATTATTGATGTTAAATATCAAGCAACACTTTTTTAAAGTGCTAATTAATTTATTAATTCTCTCCGAACCGCACTGGCATGAGTTTTTGGAAAACTTGGTTTAGTAACCCTTCTTCTTTAGGGTCAAACAAAACTTCTGCTGTGGAAGAGCTTACGGCAGGATATTCAGGCAATTCTAGTACCGTTAAAGAGCAAATCATTTTCAGTACCGAACGTGATCTAGACCTTTATGAACTAGAGGAATTATGTGATGCCGTGGGGTGGTCACGTCGACCTCTCAGAAAAGTAAAAAAAGCTATTGAGCATAGTTTCCTTGTCGCGTCTATGTGGCAGGTAAAAGGCAACAAAAAGCGTTTGATTGGTTTTGCTCGTGCTATATCAGATCATGCTTTTAATGCTACTATTTGGGATCTGGTGGTACATCCAGAGTTTCAAGGTAAAGGACTGGGTAAGGCTCTGATGAAGTACATTTTAAAAAAACTCAGAAGCGAGGAAATTAGTAATGTGACTCTTTTTGCCGATCCTCAAGTTGTAGACTTTTACAAAACTATGGGGTTTATGCCAGATCCTGAAGGTATTAAGGGAATGTTTTGGTATCCTCAATGATGCTAAACAGCTAAAGCTACTATATACACTACTAAGGACAGGATATAAAGTGATGAAATAGGAATCAAACTATTAAATTTTTTAAATTTTTATTGGGGTTGCAATTTTTTTCTGGTTGTGATACACTAAATATATTGTTCAGATAAAACTAACTTGTTCATTAACTTGGTCAGAATCAGACTTAGGTTAGTGTTTTTGTTATGTTTTTGTTATTAAGTAACATCTGTTCCGATGTTTCGGGATGTAGCGCAGCTTGGTAGCGCGCCTGCTTTGGGAGCAGGATGCCGCAGGTTCAAATCCTGTCATCCCGATTTAACAATTGTAACTTATCAGATTATTACTACAGTAATTAATAAAAGTTAAGTTATTTTCCAGCTACTATCTAGCTTGATATTTGCTTTTTATTTGATTAATATGATTAGATAATTAACAACACACCATTAAATTTTAATTTAATGGTGTATTTAATCATACTGTACAAGAGTCAAAATTTGTGTCAACTTTCAACTATAAATCACTTCAAAGGACAATACTCTTGAATGATTTGTACATCCAAATTAGTCTTTTGTAAAGAACGAATAGCTGCTACAGTTGCTCTTGCTCCCGCTATAGTTGTAATAATGGGAATTTTGTATGCTAAAGCTGTACGCCTAATTAATTTTCCATCTGTATGGGCTTCTTCCCCTGATGGTGTATTAATAATTAGTTGCACTCTTTCATTTTTAATAGCATCGAGTACATGAGGACGGCCTTCGTGTAGTTTCAAGATTAAACCCACTTCTAAGCCATTTTCTTGTAAAACTTGTCTTGTTCCCTGGGTAGCAATAACTTTAAACCCTAAGCTGATAAATTCCTTCACTACGTCTCTTGCAGCACCTTTATCTCTATCACTCATAGATACAAATACTGTCCCCGCAAGTGGCAATTTTTCCCCAGCGCCTAGTTCTGCTTTCGCAAATGCACGTCCAAAATCAGTATCAATGCCCATTACTTCCCCTGTAGAACGCATTTCTGGTCCCAATATAGTATCTGTGCCTGGGAATTTATTAAAGGGTAATACTGCTTCTTTAACCGCTATATGTGCAGGTATTACCTCTTTAGTAAAGTTCAATTCTTCTAGGGTTTTACCTGACATGATCAAGGATGCTAGTTTTGCTAAAGGTACTCCTGTTGCTTTAGAAACAAATGGTACTGTACGGGATGCTCTAGGATTTGCTTCTAAAATGTAAACTTGAGGAGAATATCCATTTGCACCTACTACTGCAAACTGAATGTTCATTAGACCTACTACAGATAAAGCCTGAGCTAATTGTACCGTCCAAGTTCTAATTTGATGCAATACGGCAGGAGATAGGGAAATTGAAGGAAGGGAACAAGCGGAGTCTCCTGAGTGAATACCTGCCTGTTCTATGTGTTCCATAATACCACCAATAACGACGTTTCCTGTGTGATCAGCGATCGCATCTACATCTACTTCTATGGCATTTTCTAGGAATTTGTCAATTAAAATCGGATGATCTGGTTCTACCTGTACGGCAAAGGTCATATATCTTTCTAAATCCGCATCAGAGTAAACTATTTCCATTGCTCTACCGCCTAACACATAGCTAGGACGAACTACAACGGGATAACCTATTTTTCTGGCAACTATTAATGCATCATCATAGTTTCTGGCGATACCGTTAGGCGGTTGAGCAATATTCAATTTTTGCAAAATCTTTTCAAACCGTTCCCTATTTTCCGCCATATCTATAGAATCAGGTGATGTACCCCAAATTTGCGTGTGGAGTGCGGAGTGCGAAGTACTGAGTGCTATTTGCAGGGGTACGGCTAATTTTAATGGTGTTTGGCCACCGAATTGGACAATAATACCGATGGGGTTTTCCGCTTCGATGATATTTAAAACATCTTCCTTAGTTAATGGTTCAAAATATAAGCGATCGCTGGTATCGTAATCTGTAGAAACTGTTTCAGGATTAGAATTGACCATGATAGTCTCATAACCTGCTGCTTTTAAGGAGTATGCAGCATGACAACAACAGTAATCAAATTCTATACCTTGTCCAATACGGTTTGGTCCACCTCCTAAAATCATTACCTTGGGTTTATCAGTGGGTAATACTTCCGTTTCCTCTTCGTAGGTAGAATAGTAATAAGGAGTAAATGCTTCAAATTCAGCGGCGCAGGTATCCACAGTTTTGTAAACGGGAATTACGCCTAATTTCTGCCTATATGCTCTTACTTCATCTTCCTTTGTTTTAGTGGCGAAGGCAATTTGGCGATCGCTAAAACCATTACGCTTTACCTCATACATTTTTTCTTTAGTAATTTGAGATAAAGGTGTGCGTTTCAAAAACTTCTCAAAGTCCAGTATTTGGTGTAATTTATCCAAAAACCAAGGATCAATAGCCGTCAACTCATAAATTTCCTCATTAGTGATACCCAAAAGCATCGCGTGACGTAACGCAAACACTCTTTCCGGGTTAGGAGTGCGTAATTGTGCGCGTATTTGTTCACCACTGGGTAATTTTTCTAACCTATCACAACCCCAACCAGCGCGGCCAGTTTCTAAAGAACGCATCGCTTTTTGAAAAGACTCATTAAAGGTGCGGCCAATAGCCATAGCTTCCCCTACAGACTTCATTTGTGTAGTTAAAACCGAGTCAGAACCGGGGAACTTCTCAAAAGCAAAGCGGGGTATTTTCGTAACCACATAGTCTATAGTGGGTTCAAAAGATGCGGGAGTTTGTTTAGTGATGTCATTTTTAATCTCATCCAAAGTATAACCCACAGCTAACTTCGCGGCTATTTTCGCAATGGGGAAACCAGTGGCTTTAGAAGCTAAGGCCGAACTACGGGATACTCTAGGGTTCATTTCAATTACTACCACATCCCCGTTCACAGGATTAACCGCAAATTGAATGTTTGAACCGCCTGTTTCTACCCCTATTTCGCGGATAATTTTAATAGCCATATCCCGCAAACGCTGATATTCTTTATCTGTGAGAGTTTGCGCGGGAGCAACGGTAATAGAATCGCCAGTGTGAATACCCATCGGATCAAAATTTTCGATAGAACAGATAATTACCACATTATCCGCTAAATCTCGCATCACTTCCAATTCATACTCTTTCCAACCTAGCAAAGATTGATCTATGAGAATCTGAGACACTGGACTAGCATCAATCCCAACCTGCGCCATAATTTCAAATTCTTCTTGATTATAAGCGATACCACCACCAGTACCTCCCATAGTGAAAGCAGGACGAATAATTAGAGGATAAGTACCGATACGATGAGCGATCGCTTTAGCTTCGTCTAATGTTGACGCAGTACCACTAGGACATACATCTACACCGATTTTCGCCATTGCATCATTAAATAATTTGCGATCTTCGGCTTTTTCAATAGCTGGCAATTTTGCCCCAATCAACTCTACATTAAACTTGTCCAGTACGCCATTTTTAGCCAATGCTACAGCCAAATTAAGGGCAGTTTGTCCGCCCATAGTGGGTAATAAAGCATCTGGACGCTCTTTTTCAATGACCTTAGCTACTAATTCTGGTGTGAGCGGTTCAATATAGGTGCGGTCTGCGGTTTCAGGATCTGTCATAATTGTAGCAGGGTTGGAGTTTACCAATACCACCTCATAACCCTCTTCACGTAGCGCTTTACAAGCCTGAGTACCAGAATAGTCAAATTCGCACGCTTGGCCAATAACGATGGGACCAGAACCTAACAGCAATATTTTGTGGATATCTTGACGACGAGGCATAGTTTTTACTTTAGTTAGAAAATAGAAGTCCTGACTATTTTAAGGGTGTTTATCCCTGATCGTCTGATTTGTTATTAATTTTTCTGGGTATTGGTTGATGGTATAGGGTAGATATGGGGTATTTTGTGATGTATTAAAATAATAACCTTATACTTTAACAAATAAATGTATTTCATTATTGCTGGTATTTACTTGTTGTATTGTAATTAACGTAAATAATATTCCCAAATCTTAAAATAACCATCAATCCCACATTCTGCACCCTAAGCTGTCACAGAGAGAAATTACGGAGACAAAAAAACAAATTGAGCATAAAACCTACCTTCCATACCCCCCGGTGTCACAATCGGTTTTTTCGGATTTTTGAATAGATTTGAGGATAATTTTAATACAACATAGTTTAAATCTTAGGTGGCCATAGCGAAGCGCTGCTGCAAGCAGTTCGCCAATGATCAATCTCTAAATGACCAATTTTCTTTGTGTGACAGTTGAGGGTGCAGAATATAGGATGTAAATCACCAAATTGTTCATATCTGACGCACCCTACAAAGATTTTTTAGTGTGATACTTGCGTAAGTCCTAATTAATTGTATCAGATACTCGACTTCTTAAAAGTCGGGCATCTAGCCCACATTCCGCACCCTCGGGTGTCACATGGTATTAAGCTAATGTGCAGCATTCTATCTCGCCATTTCCTCACATCTACCCACTCGACGAATATTGAGAAGATCACTCATTTTCCGCAGTTGAACAAATAAACGATCTAATTGAGAACAATCACGGATATCTATACCTAACTTAATTAATGCGGGTTGTCCTGATGAAGTTTTTACATCAGCGTTACGTACATTAATACCTTGATCGCTGACTCTTGACAACACATCTTTCAATACTCCTACTCGATCCATTGCTTCAATTTGCACATCTACAGGATAGGTATGAGGACAGCCATTGGTTTCTATAGATGTATTCCACCGTACTGGGATTAAACGCTCACACTCTACATTATCAACATTATGGCACCCTTGACTATGGATAGAAATACCTCTACCTCTAGTAACAACGCCAATAATTTGTTCCCCAGGAATTGGGGTACAACACCCTGCTATATGATAAACTAAGCCCTCCACACCGATAATAGGGGAGTCACTACGGGAAGTGCAAATAAGTCCTTCCCTAGAAGTTTTAGCGGCAGAATCTTTAGCAATGAAGGGGATAACATCGGCCACGGGTTGTTGAGCTTTAATAATGTCCCGCCAGCGATTGAGAACTAAATTTAAAGTAATTTCACCATATCCTAAAGCTGCCAGTAAATCTTCCACACTGTGATAGTTGCATTTTTCTGCTACCTTGTGCATGGCATCAGATTTTAACAAATTCTCAAAACCGGTTTTACCTAGTTCCTTTTCTAATAAATCTCGGCCATGATTAATATTTTGATCTCGACGCGATCGCTTGTACCATTGTTTAATGCGATATTTAGCCGCAGAAGTGCTAACAAAATGCAACCAATCTAAACTAGGATGACTATTTTTCTGAGTAATAATTTCCACAATATCGCCATTACTTAATCTTGTAGATAACGGCACAATTCGCCCATTTACCCGCGCCCGAGCACAATGATTTCCTACTTCTGTATGAATGCGATAAGCAAAATCAATACTAGTAGCGCCAGGACTTAAAGGTACAAGATCACCTTTAGGAGTAAACACATAAATATCATCAGCAAATAAATTATCCTTGACACTATCTAAATATTCCTGAGCATCATTTAAATCACTTTGCCATTCTAATAATTGACGTAACCAAGTGAACTTTTCATCATTATTAGTCACATTCATATTAGAATTACCAGTTTCCTTATATTTCCAATGGGCAGCAATTCCATATTCTGCCACATGGTGCATTTCTAAGGTTCTAATTTGCACCTCTAAAGGACGGCCTGTTAAACCAATTACCCCCGTATGCAAAGATTGATAACGATTAGGTTTTGGTAGACCAATATAATCTTTAAACCTGCCAGGAATAGGTTTAAAAGCATCATGAACTATCGCCAAAGCCCGATAACATTCCTCATTTGCTTCTACAATAATTCTTAAAGCAGCCAAATCATAAATTTCATGAAATTCCTTTTGTTGGCGCTGCATTTTTTGGTAAATACTGTACAGATGTTTAGGACGACCACTAATTTCTAAACATTTAATTCCTGCTTGTTGTAACCTTTGATGTAAAATTTCTGTAGTTTTCAGTAACTTTTCTTGTCTGGCTGCTCGTTTTTCAGAAACACATTGTTGAATTTCTCTAAATGCCTCTGGTTCTAAATATTTAAAAGCTAAATCTTCCAATTCCCATTTTATTTGCCAAATACCCAACCGATTAGCTAAAGGTGCAAAAATATCTTTAGTTTCTTGGGCACTACGTTGTCTACTGCTTTCTGACATATATTGCAGAGTTCGCATATTATGTAAACGATCAGCTAATTTGACAACAATAACACGAATATCTTTAGCCATAGCCAAAAACATTCGTCGGAAATTCTCCGCTTGTCCTTCTGTTTTACTGTTAAAATTAATTTTGGAAAGTTTAGTCACTCCTTCTACTAACTGTCTTACTTCTGCACCAAATTTAGCTTCTATGTCTTCAACTGTAACTTCTGTATCTTCTACTACATCATGCAGTAAACCTGCTGCTATCATAGCAGGACTGCCTCCTAATTCCCGGAGTATTTCTGCTACTGCAACTGGATGGGCAATATAAGGTTCTCCTGATTTGCGATATTGCCCTTCATGGAGATCATAAGCAAATTGAAAAGCGCGACAAATTAAACTATTATCGGAGGGTGTTTTTTGCTCTCCTGGTGTATTACCATTGGTGAGTGGTTCTAAAAGACATTTGTTGAGCCAATCAGGGAGAATGACATCAAAAGGTGATTCCAGTGCTAAAATACTCATAAAACTACTACTTTGTTTATTGATTGGTAGATGAGGAAATACAACTGATATAGCAAATCCTAATGGGGAAAGGGATATAACAATCAGAAATATTATGATCCTTTCTCATGTTGTCCCATAATTCTCTTTACCCAGGAATGCTAAAGGAAGCCCTGAAGATTATTTAAGGTGATCTTAGGCTAGTAAGAGTCAAGAAAAATCCAGAAACTTTAATTCTATCGTAAAATTTGTTTGACAATTATTTTATCTTAACTAGGCACAGATGTCTTTAAATTGTGAAAAATATCAGGAATTAAGAACATTAGTAAATGAATTACATAACAATGTAACGAAAACTAAACCGGATCTTGGCGAGTTACGGTTGAGTTTGATACAGTTACGGGAGTTTTTTTTACGGGAAATAGCACCTTTGACTGATCTAGAATATCGTGAGCAGTCCTACAATACGGAAATGAGTAAACAACTACATTTGTTAGAACTAGATGTAATCTTTCTTCAAGGTTCTAAACAATCTACAACTATGGAGACTAGGTTAAAAAATATTGAGGCAAGGTTAAATACTTTATATATGTACTGTGAGGCCATTATACAAAAATGTGCACAACTTGAACAGTGAGGAAATCCTTAGTTTTAATGTTATTGATTTTATATATTGAACTAATGATATCACCAGCGATCGCTCCTAACATATTTCTTTTCTGTAACTATTAGACCTGTGGTGAAAATTAAATATGGGTTTTTTACAACCCTTCTAGAGACGTTCTATATAACGTCTTAAAACGTCTCTACATTAATTGTCGGCGTTGCAGAACTCAGGCATGAAATTGAGAAATTCAAAATTTGAAACTTTGCGTCTAACGCAAGTGCTTCGCTTCGCCAATGCGCGAAATAAACGCAGAATAAACATCATACCCCAATTCAGCAACGCATAATTATAAAAGAGGTCTATTAGACATCTGGGGTAATTAAATGTTTATAACCACCAAACCCTTGTAGAGACAATGCATACAGCAGTTTCCGTTATTATGAGGTACAGATGTTAATGATAAAACCCTTGTAACACAGGCATCTTGCTGTGTTCATAGTGTACCTCATGTAGATGGAATGTGCTGTATTATAAATTCCTTGGGCTAAAGCTAGATCAAATTTTAGTTGCAAGATATCAGTTTCTACATCTTTCATGATCACATTATCTAGTCCTTGACTTTGATTATTTGATTATTTGATTTTGAAGATAATCACTAAAAAATTAATTTAATCTTAAATTAATATTGATTTAATATTTCAGTAATTCTGTTGGGTTAATTATTTCTTGCAGCAGTTCATAGTAGTTAGCATATCCTAGTCTTTTATAAAGAGAAATTGCATAAAGTTTCACTATTTCTATTTTCTTACTATCTATTGCTTCTGCGAGTTTGTTAATTAAAATTAATGTAGATTCCTGATCAATTTTTTCCTTTTTAACTATAGCTTCAAGTTTATTATACTCTGCTTGTGTATTTTGATAATAACCTCCAAATTGCCAGATTATACCTCCTATAAATTCTGTTTCCATAAATGAATTTTTAGATGATTGTCGCATCAATGTAAATATACAAATTTTAGAAATACAGGTTGGGAAAGAAACAGAAGTAGGAGTATTATTAAAGTTGCGTGTATCTTGAGGGGGCTGAAAATTATTATTTCTTTGATTAGGAATATTTGTATTTACTGGTGTATTTAGTGGTGGTGTCATTTGTGGAGAGTTAGATTGAGGATCTCTAACTTCTTGGGCTATTACTGGTGAAGCAATTATAGCGATAATTGTAGTCAAACTGACAATGTATTTTAGACACATAATTACAGCCTTAATTTTGTTGTGATAGGTTTAAATAGTATTTTTTCTGTGCAGAAAGAGAAAAATATCCCCTTTCTACTAAAATAGCTATTAAGAATCTGCTAAATCATAATCTTTACCTTAGTAAAAATATGATTTATAAAGTGTGATAGATTTTGCAATTAGTAAATTTTAGTGAATTTGGTTAATGATTATTTTTTGTATTAATCTTGAACTAAACGCACATAAATAGCTCTTGCCGTTTCTCGATCTAGCGTAATAGGTATATTACTAACTGTAATAACTAAAGCTGGAAATTGTTGTTCTACCATGATAGAAGTTCCAGTTTTAATACCGAAAGAAATTAGTTTTTTTCTAATTATTTGATCCTGGGTTTTACAAACAGTAACTATCCCTTTTTCTCCCGGTTTCATTAGTTCTAAAGAACAACCTGTAATACTAAAAGGAGTAAACATAATTAAATACCCAATATAAAAAGTAGAAATCTGTGAAAATTCACGTCAAAATTTTAATGATGAAAGATGATTAACATCCTTCATCATGATGAAAATTTCAGGTAAATCCTAAATAAACCCTAATTTGGTATTAAGCTAAATAAGGTTCTTGATGTGTTTTAATTGTGCAGTTAGAGCGAGGATAGGTGACACATAATACAGCAAAACCTTTGCCAACTTGCTCATCATCTAAGAAGTTTTGCTCCTCTTGATTAATTTCACCTTCGACAATTTTACCTACACAGCTAGAGCAAGAACCAGAGCGACAAGAAGAGGGTAAATCAATACCTGCTTCTTCTGCTGCGCTAAGAATTGTGGTGTCTTCGTCTATTTCAAGTGTGGTGTCTAAATTTTCTTTTTTGTTGATCAATCTTACTTGATAGGTCGCCATTTTACTTTCTCCTCCAATGTCAATAGAATTAAGTTGCCAAGTTGGTGAAATTTCCCCAGGAAAGAAGATGAAATTACACAGAAAAATTACATAATTTTGTTCTTCTTTACACAGATGTAGAGTATATTTAGGGGAAATTTGCAAATTTGTAATGGGTTGGATGTGTCAAATTGACAAAATCTGCTAATTCTTACTAGATGATGCATTTTGACACACCTTACCAGAGAAATTGTGAGAAACTTAGAAAAGTATCTATATCTATTTTTTCCTAAGTTCTAATTTTTTTTAGCTACAAGGTACACCATTTGATGAACAATCACCAGTTTTAAATGATTTTCCACAACCGCAGGTATCTGTCGCATTAGGATTGGTAAATTTAAAACCGCTATCCATGACTCCTTCTACAAAGTCAATAACTACACCTGTTAATAATGGTGCGCTTTTTGCATCAATATAAATTGTGACGTTTCCTTGTTGAGTAATTAGATCATCTGCTTGTGGTTTGCTGGTAATTTCTAATCCATATTCATAACCATTACAACCACCATCTTTAACAGAAATACGGATTGCCTTGTTTGTTTCTGTGTTAGAACTTCTTAATAGTCCACGTAGTTTAAATTCGGCTTTTTCTGTTAGTTGGACTGTCATTATTTCTCCTATTTTTATTGTTAATTGTGGTAATTTTTGCCAGTAAAAGCTAATAGCTGAAATTGTGGTGCGTTACGCTATCACTAACGCACCCTACTATCTATCTACTATCGGATTACTGACTGCTGACTACTTCCGATAAAGATTGAGATTGAGAATATCTCCAAGGTGCGGTATTTCCACAGACTGGACATGAGCGATCGCGTTGTGAACGACGTTTGGCAAATTCCATTCTATTGAAGTCAATTGTTAATAATTCTGATAACAAAGGTTGACTAAATCCAGTAATTAATTTGACTGCTTCTAATGCTGTTAAACAAGCTAATGTTCCTGATACAGCACCTAACACAGAAAACCCTCGACGATCCCAATCTGGTTTTTCTGGAAATAAACAAGATAGACAAGGAGTAACTCCAGGAATAATGGTAGTTAAATAGGCTTCCATCCCATCCATAGCCGCTTCTACCATCGGTTTACGCCATTTTACACAGGCTTCATTTAATAAATTACGTTCGGTAAAATTGTGAGCGCAATCTAAGGCCATATCCGCAGATTGTACTAATGAATCTACATTTTCTGGATTAATATATTCATGAATAGCTACAATTTCTACGTCAGGATTTATAGCTTTTAATGTTTCTTCAGCTTTAAACACTCTGGGTTTTCCTACCCAGTCATCAGTCATTAAAACCTGACGATTCATATCATCTAAACGTAAATCTCCACCCCGTACTAAGATTAGTCGTCCAACGCCTGCTACTGTTAAATAAAGTGCGGCTGTACCTCCTAATCCTCCCACTCCTGTTACTAAAACTGTGGCTGATTTCAGTCGTTTTTGTGCTACTTCTCCAAAGTTGGGTAACATCATTTGACGACTATAACGTTCTATTTCTTTAGGCGTTAGATTAATCAATTTTATCCCTCCTAATCTGATGAAATTTCTGTTAATGTGACGAAGTTTTTGGGCTTATCATTAAACACCTTAAATAATTTTTGTTCGTGGGGTGTAGATTCTATAAATACTTGATACGCCTGTTGCAATGCTTGAGAATATTTTTCTAATCTTTCTACTTCATTAATTTGTGGGTATGTATCATCAATTTGACTCATAAATTGAGAAAATTTCTTCAAAATATGTAGGCGATTAACGTTAACAAATTGTTGATCATAGGGCAGATTAAAAAAAATAAAAAATTCCTCTGCATCTACTAGTGTTTTGAATTTTTCCATGTTTTGAGTCATTATTTATTCTCCATTTGTTTGAGTTGCTTTTTCAGATCATCTAATTGCTTATATATTTGGTAAGTTTCCTCTGCAACTTCCATTAATTTATCGTAATCTGTGGGTAAACCTTCTGCTAAATCATGCAGATCCATTTTCATTTGTCCTGCTTTACTATTTAGCTTTCTAATTGTTGTTGTCAGTTCTTCAATTGTCATGAATTGGTAATAAGTACTGAATGATTTATGTAGGGATTTACCAATGGTTATTAATGTAAACTTAACTTAATGTAGAACTGATAACCCGACTGGGAATTCATTCCCAGTCTAATGGCAGAAGTCATCTTTAGGTGACTAATAATAGCCATAAATCTACAGTTTACTTTTGAAAATTAGCCCTGAAATATCTCTTAAAACACGCTCCGTTATCATTTCTGGGCAAGATACAGCACATTCCATCTACATGAGGTACACTATTAGCACAGCAAGATGCCCGCACTACAAGGGTTTTATCATTAACATCTGTACCTCATAATAACCGAAACTGTTGTATTTTTCAGTTAAGTTGACACCACTAAGCAATGCTAAATCCTGACTATTTTGAGGTTTATTTTTAGCTTTTAAATTTTGCCAACTTCAGGGAAACGTTGAGCTAAATCTACGCCTTTATTGACAAAATTTTCACCTTCTTCTGAGAGTTTTTGTAAGGAATCAAAACCAAAACGATGGGCATCTCGTAAGGTTTTAACACATAGTAATAAACGACCAGAAAAGACTAAAGCCCAACCAAATCCTTCATGTCCAATGTTGACTACAACATTAGAAATTAATCCTGTTTCTTGTTCAATACTGGCAGCGATCGCTCTAAAAAAAGCGTTAATTCGTGATATTGTGGCAGGATCAACTTCACCTTCTACAGAAATTTCTCGTTTCTTTTGTTTAGTTACAAGATAAGGTTTGAGAATTAATTCATCAGACCAATTTCTGTAAAATCCATAGCTATCCTGCGCTCGAATTTGTTGCACTAATGTCTTTAAAAATGGCGTTAATGTTACCTCTGGTCCATTACCATTTAATTCAATTTTACTCATATTTCCTTACTCATACTGCTGTTTCATTTTCTAGTTCTTCCAGAAAATTAGGTTTTTTCTGTTGTAATGCCTTCCGTAACCAAGGAGGAGGATTACCTTTAAGAGTTTGCACTAATTTATTTAAAACTTCAGCTATTTCTTCGGTCTCTGATTTAGCTTTTACTGGAGTGACATTCTTTTTAATTAATCTAGCAGCCGCACTTCCACCAATGGCTAATACATAAACAATAGTACAATCATGAAGTGCTTCTAGTTTGGGGGTAATTTTATCTTCATTACCGTCTTCTTTGAGATCGCCTTCAAATTTTAAGGTTTCTACAAATTCATATCCTTGATCAGAAATTTCATAAACATCAATTTCTTTTGCCCACCCAAAGTGGGCATTTATATGAACTCTATCTGTAGTGGTAAAAGCAATTTTCACTTTCATTTGTCCTTTGTTAGTTTTTAGTTGTGATATGTTTCATAAAATCCAAAATTGTGGATATTTATGGGGAGATAATGTTGGGTTGCGCTGTCGCTTAACCCAACCTCCTCTAAGATACAAGGTTGGGTTGAGGTCACGAAACCCAACATTTATCTAATAGCTAATAGCTGATTAATTAAGAGCTAAGAAATGATGACCATTGCCCCATAGCATGAGCTTCTTCTGCTTCTAAAAATAGGTTTCCCATGCCAAATAAAACTTCCATTGTGCCGCGATATCCTACTTTGGTAAATAAACCATTTCCCAAGCGATCGTAAATGGGAATACCCAAACGATAAAGCGGAATATGGAGCTTTTTGGCTATGTTATTGACATTAGAATTACCAATTAATAAATCAGAATCTTGCGCCAATTTCTCAAAATCTTCTAAATCCCCAATCGTTACTTTTTCAATGGGCAATTTCTCTAATAATGGGGAGCGAGTTGTGGTGACAGCAGCATGAATTTTTGCCCCCATAGATTGCAAAAAATTCACCATTGACCACAATAAATCCGGTTCTAAAGCTAAAGATACTTGTTTTCCACTAAAATAAAAGTGCGTATCTAACATTGCATCTTGCAATTGTCGGCGTTGACGACGATATTTTTCAGGAACAGGATTACCACTTAAATAAGATAGTTTATGTAAGAATTGATCTACATTTTCTAATCCTGTTAAATTGGTAAATACTTCATAACTTGTGCCAAATCTTTCTAAGAGAATATTAGCCGCTCCTCCCATACTTTCACCTAATGCTAAGGTGAAGGATGAACTACCCAAAGAACGCAATTGTTTTAAGGTTGTACCACTTACAGTGATTGCTTGATAATCATCTTCTAAATGACCATCTAAAGACGCTCCTAAGTCGGGTACAAAAATTGGTTCTAGTCCAAAAGATGTGACTATTTCTCTAATTTCTTGCACATCTCCAGGAGTAAAAGCTGAACCAGCTAAAATGGTAATTTGTTCAGGTTTAATTCCTCCTGCTTTGGGAATTTCTTTAAGCATACTTTCCACAGCCACCGCAAAACCATCTTGCAATGCACCTTTAAAATCTGGTGTGGTAGCAAAGATAATTCCTAAATGATTTAATTCGGGATGACGTTCTCGAATCTCTTTTAAAAATCTTTCAATATCATCTCCTCTAGTTTCCGTTAAACCAGTGGTACATAATCCAATTATTTCAGGATTCGCTTTTTTGACAATAGTAAGAATTGCTTCTTCTAGGTTTTCTTCACCACCTAAAATAGTGGTAACTTCCGTCATTGCAGTAGTAGCTAAAGGAATTGCTTCCCGAAAATGTCGCACTAAAACAACTTTTGCAAAAGCAGTACAACCTTGAGAACCATGAAATAAAGGCATAGTTCCTTTTAATCCTAAAAATGCCAAAGCTGCGCCTAATGCCTGACTTTGTTTCAGAGGATTAACTGCTACAGATTTTTCTGGAGTAATTGCGATCGCCATAATTAATCTCTATTATTTATAATGTAAAATGGACAATTGACAATGAACAATTGAGTATTGACAATCTTATTAATTAAAAATTAATTAAAATTAGATAATTATTTATTAATAATTGCTATTCAATAACTATCAATTATCAATTGTCAATTGTCAATTATCAACTTTCCCAAGGTGCTGGTTTACGAATTTGTTCCCAAATAGGACTATATAAAGCCTCATATAATTCCTTAGCCATTTCCACCATTCCCACATAACCAGCATAGGGATGATGACGTTCTTGGTTAATATCTAAAAAAGGTATTCTGGCCTTTAAAGCAGTATATTGATTTCGTCCCCCTGCTATTAACATATCTGCCTTAGTATCTCTGACTAATTTGAGCAATTCTTGGGCATTTCCCTTTTCTAACATAATGCCATCATTGCCTAATAAATTTTTAATTTTTGCCTTATCTTCCTCTGTACTTTTGCGGGTACTAGTAGCCACAACTTCAATTCCTAAATCCTTAGCAGCAGAAATAATAGACCAACTTTTGACACCACCAGTATATAGTACCACTCGCTTACCTTGTAAACGTTCCCGATAGAAAGATAAAGCCACATCTAAAGCCGCAGTTTCTTGGGCAATTAATTTTTCTGTGCGTGCTTGTAAATCAGGATCGCCTAATTTTTCCGCCACATTTCTTAAACAACGATTAACATCATCAATGCCGTAAAAAGACTCCTCAAGATAAGGAATACCATATCTTTCTTGCATTTTTCGCGCCATATTTAACAAGGCACGAGAGCAAATCATCACATTTAATTTAGCCCGATGAGCATAACAAATTTCCTCATAACGAGCATCACCAGTAATTTTTGATAAAACCCTAATTCCTAACTTTTCAAATAATGGTAAAACACCCCACATTTCCCCAGCAATGTTGTATTCACCAATCAAATTAATATCATAAGGAGTGGTATATTCAGGTTCAGCAGTACCAACTACATAATCTAATAAAGCCTCACCACCGAAACGATTACCTAAATTTTTACTACCAATAAAACCAGGAGCAATTACTGGAACTACAGGAATACCAATTTTCTCTTTAGCTACCTTACAAACTGCTTCCATATCATCACCAATTAAAGCTGTAACGCAGGTAGCATAAACAAAAATCGCTGTAGGTTGATAACGTTCCTTGATTTCTAAAATCGCCTTATAGAGTTTCTTCTCACCGCCAAAAATTACATCATTTTCTGTTAAATCAGTGGTGAAACCTGTCTTATAAAGCATTGGTCCAGAGGATAAACTCCCACGACTTCCCCAGGAATTTCCAGCGCAAGCGATCGGTCCATGAACCAAATGAGCAGCATCAGTAATAGGAACTAAGGAAATCATCGCACCATCAAAAGCACAACCACCTTGAGCAGCACCAGGTTGAGCTTGTTGACTACAAGATTTTTTCTTCTTTTCTCCCTTATTTTGATTATGTTCACAACCAGGTTCATGGAGCAATTCATTAATTTTACTTTGAGACATTTTCATTTTTTTCTGCTCACAAAGAATGTAATTTTAATAATTGGTCTAAGATCCTCGACTTCTATCAACTAGATGATGATTTATGGAGATTCTCAAAAAGAAGTCCAGGATCTATTACTATAAGGATTTACACAAATTAAATAAAAATATCAAAAATCTATTACCATTTACCGCAAAATTGATTCCGAGATACCCTATAAAAAATATTCCCACAGATAAAACTTCAGAAAAGATATGTATTTATCTGTATATCCATTATTTTAACATTAATCCTTGACATATCACCTAACAAATAATCTTTTTCTCTCTTGTAGCTCTGCGTCACTGCGTGAGATAAATTAATAGGGAATTGGGAATTAATACCCAACTCCCCTTAATTCTGGTATTATTTGATGGGGTGGATTTTTTCCACCTCCAAGAAATTTCTAGCGAATTAAATCGTAAGAAATGTCGGTCTTACCAGCAACGTTGGTATTGCGATCTATTTCTTCAAAGATTGTGTTAACAACCCAGTTCAACAAGTTAATTACACCTTTGTAACCGATGGTTGCATAACGGTGGTAGTGGTGACGGTCCATAATAGGATAACCGATTCTTACTAAGGGGATACCAGTATCACGCCATAAGTACTTACCGTAAGTGTTACCGATTAATAAATCTACGGGTTCGGTGAATAATAAGGAACGTAGGTGCCATAAGTCCTTACCACCCCAGATTTTAGCTTCTTTACCAAATTCGCTAGAATCTAAGAGAGCCTTCAATTCTTTTTCAAACGCTTCATTGGTGTTGTGAACCAAAATATGTACAGGTTCAGCACCCAATTCTAGCATGAAACTAACTACGCTGTAAACTAAGTCAGGATCACCGTAGATAGCGAAGCGTTTGCCATGTACCCAAGCGTGGGAGTCAGTCATAGCGTCAACAGCGCGACCACGTTCGATTTCTAACTCTTCAGGAATAGCTTTACCAGTTAATTCGCTGAGTTTCATTAAGAACTCGTCAGTTCCTTTGATACCCCAAGGACGGGATACACATACTGGTTGCTTCCAGTCTTTAGCGATATATTCGCGGGTTTTGCTTAAGGAGTAGGCTTGAAGAGCAACGGTAGCTTTAGCGTTGATGGAATCTGCTGCATCTTCTAACTTAGTACCACCAGGATACATATTAAATTCACCATCGTTAGGTGAGTCAACGTAGTCACTGGTGTCAGAAAGTACAGTGTAGTCAATACCCATTAAGGAAGCAATCCGCTTTAATTCGCGGGTGTTTTCTGCATAGGTATCAAAACCGGGCATGAAGTTGATTTTGCCATTGCTGGTGGATTTCTTTTTACCTTCGGTTAAGGCAGAAAGAATACCTTTCATCATGTTGTCGTAACCGGTGATGTGAGAACCTACGAAGCTAGGAGTATGAGCAAAGGGTACGGGTAAGTCTTGGGGAACAGAACCAGCGTTTTTAGCGTTGTTAATAAACGCGCTAAGATCGTCTCCTATTACTTCCGCCATACAAGTGGTGCAAACAGCGATCATTTTTGGCTTATAGAGTTGATAGGAGTTAGCCAAACCATCAATCATGTTTTGCAAACCACCGAAAACCGCAGCGTCTTCTGTCATGGAAGAAGAAACACCGGAAATAGGTTCTTTATAGTGACGGGTTAAGTGTGTACGGAAGTAAGCAACACAACCTTGAGAACCTTGAACGAAGGGAAGAGTGCCTTCAAAACCCACAGCAGCGAGCATAGCACCTAAAGGCTGACAACCTTTAGCGGGGTTAACGGTTAAAGCTTCACGAGCGAAGTTCTTTTCACGATATTCCCAAGATTTGGTCCATTCTGCAACTCTTTGTACTTCTTCAGCAGTGTGACCGTTTTCAAATTCCTTCTTGTTTTGGAATAATTGTTGGTATTCTGGTTGATGGAATAGCTCAACGTGGTCCTTAATATTTTCTGGATTTTGAGGCATTCTAGTTCTCCAAGCTGTATTTTCTGTTTGCCAAGTAATGTGGGTTAGTGGCAATTTGCCCTTATCAGAGTGGGGAATTTTGCTCAAAATTCAGAATGCAAAATCCAAAACTGAGAATTTTAAATTTTGAAATTTGAAATTCCCTACTCCTGGGGGGCAAATCGCCCCTAATGGGTGGGTTTAAACGGCTGCTGTAGCTCTAAGAGCTTTCTTTGCAGATTTGTTCCAGGGAGCGCCGATTAATGACCAGGTTGGGCTGTTGAGCGCTAAATCCATGTCACGAGCGAAAATTGCGAATCCGTCGTAACCGTGATAAGGACCGGAGTATTTATTTTGTTGGTTTAATGATTTGTGAATGTTTGATTTTGTCAGAATCAGGTGAGAATATACAGGATATACAGTATATTAATTATCAGTGGTGTATGATCCTCAAACGTATTTTCGGAAGTGTTAATTATGATTGACAAAAAAGTTAATTTAGAGCAAAGTTTGATTTCACAGGAACAGGAACTTCTTAATCCTCCTGATGATGATGGTCCAGTTCCTGAAGTGGCTTTATATCGGGCTTTAAGAATGGCGGAGTTAGCAATTTTGGGAGAGTTAGAGCATTTAAATAATTCACATACACTTGTAGGATTACAATTAAAATATAAAGTTGTAGAAATTACTGAACCAGAGAACAAGGAAAGGATTAAACTTTTACATGAACAAGCACCAGTATATTTTGTTGTTTCCGGTAAGTTAATTGATGAAGAAAAACCTCAAACAATAGAAAAATATCAAAATCAAAATCTACAAGAAGAAGATCAAGATTCATTAAATATAGAGTTCATTATTAACTTAGTGGAAAAAATTAAAGAATATCTGATTGGACACACTCCGCCATATAAGTTATTAAATAATCAGATTCATCTTAATTTACGAATACAATTAAATTCTCAAATTACAACTTATCAAAGTTGCGATCGGGACTGTATACAAAAATGCGGTCATAGGAGTCCTAGCGAAACACGAAAAGGTGTGAAAAGATGTTTTTGCAATAAACCTTGTTAATTTATTAGGACTTACGCACGAAGTAATCTAAAACCTGATTCTTTCGTAGGGGTAATTCATAAATTACCCCTACTTTCGAGGTATTTTGCGTAAGTCCTGTTCATTTTGAATTATTTTTTTTCTAGTAACTGATTGATCAGTTTTTGCCACTCTGGGTGAGTTTTTTTGATTTCTCGAAGCTCACTAACTATTTGCTGATATTCTTGTGGATTATATTTAGTTATAACTTCATTATAAAAATCTATGCTATCTTTACATTTTTTAGCATCAATCTGGCAAAGTTTGGATAAATCTGAAATTGCACCTAATCTGTTTGGATAATCAAACAATCTTATACTTGAGCGTATTTCAAGACCATAGGGACGGTCTAAATTTTGCTCAATTACTTGACCTAAATCTTTTTCTGCTTGAGAATATTTCTTAAGTTTAGCAAACATTATAGCTCGACTAACTAAAGCTCTACTTTTTGTTTTTGAATCATTTGACTCATTATTAATAACTCTTTGATAAAGTTCTAAGGCTTGATCAAACTCTTCTAAAGTTGTATAATTCTCAGATTGCTGTAACAACAAAGTATTACGTCTATTTTCATCTTTTTCAAATTTATAACTACATTTATAAGAATTTATAGCATTATTAAAGTCTTTATTTTTATTATATAAATCACCCAAAAGAGAATAAGCATCAGCAACTTGTTGTTCTTGGATCGTTAGATTGATTAACTGTTCATTATTGACTTGACAAAATATAATTCTGTCTAATATATCTTGTAATAATTGTTGAGATTCCCTAATTTTGTCTTGTTTGTTTGAAGAATAATAGCTTAAAGCAATTTTATAAGCTACTTGGAAATCAGCTATTTTTAATAAAATTTCCTTAAATATTAATGGATCTTTTTGATGTAAAGAAATATTTACTAATCCGGATCTGGTAATTTTCTCTTGTATCTTCTGATCGTAAACCTGATTATTATCATAATTAATTTCTACTCCTCCTAAAAAAGAAAATTTATTAATTCTTCCCCAAAGGACTAATACAGTATGATTTTGAGGAAATAATCTCTTTCCAAGTTGATTAGCTTCAGATCGTTCTTTTACTGCTTCATTTAATTGACGACAGATAGTTACATCAGATGGAATTCGTGTCTTCAATCCTTCGGATAAAGAAGTTTCTAGATTACTATCTTGATTACCTTCAAAATCTGGGATAATAATTTTTATACTATCAGGTTGTTTCTGTAATTGTTTATTATTACAATTTAGTTCAGGTTGAAAAGAACGATAGACCATGAAACCAGTAACAATAATTACTAGCCCGACACAACAATTTTTGATAACTAAGGCTAATTTATTCTTTTTTTGATCATCTTCATCTGGATTTATTTTACTATTTTGAGAAGATTTTCCTAGCAAGTTTTTAATAGTTTCTTGCAACTCTACATTATCAGGACGATCTTTAGAAATTGCATTGATTAAATCTATTAATGTTCCTCTAGTTTCTGCCCATTCAATCAGCTTGAAAATTTTTTGTTTATTGTTACTTCCACCTACAATATCATCTAAATTTTCACCTAATTCTAGTCTAATCAATATCTCTATCTCAGCTATATCTGGATAACTTTCAAGAATTATAGTTAATAATTTTTTACGATCATTTGGTAATAATTTCATATACAACACCTCATTTACAAGAACTTTAAAGTCTCTATATATTGATTAAGTCAATGAGACTCTTGAACTTATCAAACATAGCAAACATAGAAGATATATTCATCAAATTAAAGTTAAACTCTCTTCTTACCCAACCATCATTAATATCTAATTGTAGACAAGACGGTATATCTTTTCCATAACCATCAATAATTTTGGTCTCATTGGAAATATAATTAATACTATTCATGGTTTTGGGAACAATAATTGAAACAGTTGTTAATCTGGCAAAAAAATCTTTGTTGCGTTTTAGATAACACAATAATAACCCTTTTTCTGGAACATTTTTTTCTTGTTGCCAACGATAAGCACCCCAATCAATTGTGATCAGATGTTCTTTATTAATATTTTCTTTCTCAGGAATAATATGTGTCCAAATCGCTCCTATATAATCTTCTGGATCACAATAAATTGATTGAATTTGAAATAGTTGATTATCTTGAAGTGTATTTGTATTGGATGTATTATTTGCGTTGTTGATTTTTGCTAACAAATTTTTAATGGTTTCCTGTAATTCTACATTATCAGGACGCTCTTGAGAAACAATTTCTAGTAAGTTTTTTAATTTTCCTCGCGCTTGTACCCAAAGAATCAGATTAAATACAATTGACTGAGTTGTTGTTTCACTATTAACAATTGCATCTATATTTTCTTCTAAAGAATACATTACTATTTGTGCCAAATCATCTTTAGTTGGATAGGCTTGAACAATAGATTTAACTAATTTCTGATATTCAACACCTGATAATTTCATAACTCAATCTCCTAATTAAACTGATTTTTTATTGCTGTCTTCAACAGGATTAATCAAGGGAATAACTAAGTTATACAAAATCAATGAAATTGATCCATAAACAGGATTATAAAAGCCCAGAGTATTAAAAGGTTCTCCTAAAGCAAATACCCAAACAATAAAAGCAACCGTAGAAATGCTCGTTTGCTTAATTGCTAGAGGTTTTTTGGATTCAAAGGTTTGCTTGAGAATATAAACAGAAGTCAGTACTGTAAAGATAAAAAATAAGATCCATAATATAGTATTTGTGGGTATATTACTACTACCTTTAATTAGCCCTGTAATGGCAATCCAAGCACCGACAATTTCCGTAGGAATATATTTAAGTAACTTATCGAAATAGCCGTCTAATTTTGCTTCTTCACCCTTAGCTTGTAGTTGACTGGTAATAATTCTCCGTCCCATAATAACTCCTTAAATTAATTTAAAAAATCTTTAATTTCTTGATAAATATTAGCAAATAAAATCCCCTCTCTAATTGAGCCAAAATTTTTCGCTTTTTGGGCGTGATGTAAGGCTACTAAATACCAATTTTCATCAAAACAAGGTGAACCACTTGATCCTACAGCGGTTTTATTTACATATTGAACTAAACCACTATTTTGATAAACTCCTGTAATACCATCTTGACTAATTGATAATTTCATTGAATCTCCTTTAGGATGTTGTAACACACTAATTCCCATTTTTTCAATAGGTAATTTCTGACTATCCCAACGAGCAGGTTGAATATCAGTTGCTTGAGTAATTTTTGCCTCTACTTGTAATAAAACATAATCTAACTCTTCGGTTTGACTAAAGCATAAAATTGGGTTTTGTCTATCTAACTGAAAACATTTACCTTGGGTTTCTAAACCATTATCTGAAGTCAAACAGCCAAATTTTAAAATGGCATTTAAAGCATTATTTTCTAAATTATCTTCATCTCTATATTTTAAAACATGATAGTTGGTAAGGATTTTATTAGGAGTAATTAAAACTCCAGTTCCCATAATGTTACCAAAGGGAATTTCAATGCGACAAACTGAAGTAGATTGTTCTATCGCTCGTTTTAAAAAACCTACATCCCAATAATCAGTTTCAGGTTTTAACCAACTTTGTAGTTGAATTTCATCGCTTTCACCACGCCAATTGATATCAGGACCAAAATCTGAATTTTTAACAGCAGAATCTACAAGAAACCGTTTCTTAATAACCACAGATTGATAAAATTCTTTAAGTTCAGGATTATCAGGATTAGTGCCATAAGCTGCTATAATTAACGGGGATATTTTCCCTCTAGGAATTGCCCATTTTGTCATGAGATTAAATACTAGTTGGGTGAGATTATTACCGCAACTAATCGCATCTAAGTTTTCCCCTAATTCAAACTGAACCATCATTGCTAAATCCTCTTTACTAGGATAAGCACTAACGATGGCATTCACTAATTTTTTTAACTCAGCACCAGATAGATTCATAGGATTTTTATTAAGAGCCTATTAGAAAATGAGATGTTGCTAGGAAATATGTTGAATAATGCAGAAATTATAGCATAGGTTAAGTACAGTGATTTGTGATAACTCTAATTATGTTATTAATTCTTAACATTGGTGATAATCAGACGATGTTGGAAAAGTATTGGGAGAATATCATTCACTACTACTCAAGCCAAGTCTACACTTCAACAAGTGACCACCTGCGTGGACTAATGAAAAACCAAGAATCTTTAACCTGGATAGCCAAGTTCTGTTTATTTAGCCACCATTTCCAATGGCTTTACAAACATCCTCATTAGATATGTGGGAAAAAATTAATCATCACCACCAAGATATTTCTGCAAGGTAAAATGATGGGAATTATGGGAATTAATGCTATAATAATATTTACAGATAGCTGAGTGAAGACACTATGAGCATCACAACTTTAACCAAATTAGACTTTGTACAATTCCTACAACAACGTCCTGATGATGGTATTTATGAATTAGTTAATGGAGAAATTGTTAAAGTGGAAGCAATTAGAGCGCATAAAAATGTAGCCCGATATTTAATGTTTGGTTTTAATGATGAAATTCGGCGGTTACAACTGGATTATATTGTAGATAAAGATATAGTCATTAGAACAGTTACCAATAAAGGAGAACAGAGAGGAAGAAATCCTGATGTGAGTGTAGTTGTTGCATCTTTATGGAATACTAATGTCACAGCTTATGGCGCTTTAACTGAACCAATTCAATTAGCAGTAGAAGTAACATCAACAAATTGGGAAGATGATTATATTGACAAGTTAGAAGAATATGAAAATTTGGGAGTTAAAGAATATTGGATAGTGGATTATTTAGCTATAGCTTCTCGCAGTTATTTAGGAAATCCTAAGTTACCAACGGTGTTTGTTTATGAATTAGTTGATGGCAAATATCAACAAAAAGCATTTACTGGAACAGATAAAATTATTTCTCCTACTTTTCCTGAATTAAATATTACAGTTGAAGATGTCATTAACGCTAGTCAAATTTATAATGTATGATATTGTTAAGATACCGGACTTATTATACAAGTTTGGTATCTATTTTTTGGATGTTTACAGTTAACATATTTATTTCGGTTTTAAGTTTATTCTAATAAACAATTCAAACTTCAACAACCATAAAAAGTGGTTTTGAATTGAATCTTTATGTTTATTTGTCTATTTTGAGGCGATCGCTACAACTCAACATGAAAACCAACTTAACACAAGAAATACAATTAGTAAATCTGCGTTTGAAATCTGCAAACACTAGAGTAACTATTCGAGAATCAAATGGATGTCTGCAATTGCGCGCAACTTTGCCCCTCAAACCAGGTGATGCAGATATCAAAAAAACAGGTAAAAAACAATACAACCTCAGTTTAAACATTCCTGCTAATTTTGATGGCTTAAAAACAGCAGAAGAAGAGGCTTATGAATTAGGAAAATTAATTGCTAGAAAAACCTTTATTTGGCATGATAAATATTTAGGAAATGAAACAATTAAAAAAGACTTAAAAACCATTGGAGAATTATTAGAAACTTTTGAAAATGAATATTTTAAAACCCATAAACGCACTACCAAAAGTGAACATACTTTCTTTTATTATTATTCCCGAATTAAGCGTTATACAAATGCTGATGATTTGGCAATAGGAGAAAATTTGATTAATGCCATTGAAAAAATAGATAAAGAATGGGCTAGATATAATGCTGTAAGAGCAATTTCTGTATTTTGTCAACTTTTCAAAATTGAGATTAATTTAACTAATTATGCGAAAGTTCCTGAAAGTAATTCTCGCAATGTTCCCACTGACAAGGAAATAGTGAGAGGATTTTACAAATTTGATGAATATGTAAATCATCGAGGTAAACAAGTTAATCAAGATGTGCAAGATAGCTGGCAATTATGGCGATGGATCTATGGAATGTTGGCAGTTTTTGGTTTACGTCCCCGTGAGATTTTTGTTAATCCTCATATTAATTGGTGGTTAAGTAATGACAATATAGATTTAACTTGGAAAGTTGATAAAGATTGTAAAACAGGAGAAAGGGAAGCATTACCTTTATATAAAGAATGGATTGAGGAATTTGATTTAAGAAATTCTAAATATTTGGAAATGTTAGCTAGAGAAATTAGTAAAAAAGACCAAAATAATTATGCAGAAATCACGGCATTAATTCAAAGAGTGAGTTGGTGGTTTAGAAAAATTGGTTTGGATTTTAAACCCTATGATTTACGTCATGGTTGGGCAATTAGAGCGCATATTTTAGGTATTCCTATTAAAGCCGCAGCAGATAATTTAGGTCATAGTGTGCAAATTCACACCAAAACTTATCAACGTTGGTTTTCTTTAGATATGCGGAAATTAGCAATTAATCAAGCTTTAAGTAAACGGCATGAGGTAGAGTTGATTAAGGATGAAAATACGGGGTTGAAAATGGAAAATGAACGGTTGAAGATTGAGGTAGAGAAGTTGAAGATGGAAATGGTTTATAAAGAGAGTTAAATTTTATTACAAGTTGGCATTATTCATAACACAATATATAAGTTTTTCGGCGTTGGTGAACTCAGGTATGAAATTGAGAAATTCAAAATTTGAAACTTTGCGTCTAACGCAAGTGCTTCGCTGATGCGCGAAATAAATATCATACTCCAATTCACCAACGCCAAAAATCGCTGTAACAAATTATCTGCATTGATCTGCGTTTAATTATGATTTATTGTAACTTACTTGAATAGTAATTACTGATGGTAACTATTTATAGTAGTTATTGGACTGGATTAGCACAATGTGGTTAGATGTGGTGGAAAACTTTTGTAATTTCCTTTTTCATACTTCGTCTTAATATGCAAACTAATCCTATTAAACAATTACAAGTCAATCTTTCTGCAACTGCTGCTACCATAGCTTTGTTGGTTACAGTGCCATCAATGGCTCATGGTCAAGTTAATAGTACCACCACTAAGCCAGTCTCATCAACTCCTAAGACATCAGTAGTTAATATATCCATTACTGAGGCTGAAGTGCTGGCCGCCCAAAAGGCCTGGGGTGAAGCATTGGTTAATATCAGCACTACCTATGATCAAAAGGGGATGTCCGCTGCGAGAAAACTCGCTGACAATATAATAGACGAATTATATGCTTATCAATCGGGATTAGTGTTGTTTAAACCCACTTTGACAACTGGAGATCAGACCTTCCGCACAACACACAAAGGAGCTTTGTCTTATTTTGTTGGTGGTGACTCCTCTTTCCCTAAAGATACTGGTTTTGCTCTCAAGGGATGGCGAAAAGTGGAAATTCGCAACGCTGGTATTTTTATTGTCGGTAATACTGCTACCACTATGGGTAATGTTTCCCTGACTGATAAAACAGGTAAAGTCACAACAGTGGATAAAACCTGGCAGTTTATTAGAGGTAATGATGGCAAATTGCGTATTATTCTACACCATTCTTCTCTGCCCTATAGTTCAAAATAAACATGGAATAGATCCCCGACTTCTCCTGGAAGTCGGGGAGTTGACAGTTGCTACGCCACTGGGAGAGGAAAGCGATCGCCAACTTTTTGACTTTTTGGACAATTTCTTCAGCGAGTGGAGATTGTTCTAGCTAGTGAAAAAGGGTCAGTTTTACTAAGTGAACTGGAAGATAGTTATCAGGTTTATGAACTAATAGTTAGTAGTATTCAATCCCTAAAAAGCGTTTCCTTCTTTCTAACCAACAAATAAATGCAGAAGTGAGTTTAGAGATTTCACCTCTGATTAGGAAATTTTACCACAAACTAGATTATAATTAGATACCCAAATTCCCGACTTTTTCAAGAAGTCAGGGATCTAAATTAAATTGTATCTGGGTCAATCAGGACTTACGCAACTGGCACAGCGATCGCTAATTATTAGTATATGTGTACTGCAATAATGAAGATGTTATGGAATCAGACTGATTGAGAATTGTTAATAGTAATAGATTAAATAAATGACGGGTATTAATTTTATGAGAGAATGATGATAGGGTACATTAAGAAATTAATTAACGATGAAATTTACTAAACTTAATTA
>NZ_JACJPV010000016.1 GCF_014696225.1 Anabaena sp. FACHB-1237
TGTAGATGTCTATGTTGCATTGTGCTGTCGAGAGTTTAGTAATTTCTCTCATTCTCCCATACCGATTACTAGACGACCCTTATTTATCAATGCACTATTTTTTTATTCTGTCAATGCGTAAGTCCTAGTCTTGTAAGACTTTTTTAGTATTTTTCCAAGCCCATAAACCCACTAACATCACAATAAAACTCATGGATGTGAGTACGGTTCTTAGACCTAACATATCAGTTAATGGACCTGCGATCGCCAAAGGTACAGAAAGAGCGATATTCACAGCATGGTTTTGAAAACCAAATACCTTGCCATGCATATTCGCAGGTGTTTGTTGTTGAATTAAAGTTTGCATAGGTACACCAATTAAAGCTGCTCCTATACCTAATAATGTACATAATAATAAAGCTAACAGGAGATTATGAGTTAAGGAAATTACACCTAACACCAACCCTATCAGTAAAAATCCTAACAGTGGTAAAGGTTTATGATGTAATTTATGTCCCCAATGTCCCAAAATAGCAGCACCTATTACCATACCAACACCTGCCGCAGCGAGGAAAAAACCAAATTGTTTTTCCTGCAAATTAAAATCTGCTGCTAGTCTAATAGCTAATACCGTTAAAGCTGCAAAAACACAATATAAAGTTATAAGTTGCAACATAGCATTTAAGACTAAACGGTTTTTCTTAATATAAGAAATGCTTTGAGTAAATTCAGTCCAAGGATGACTAGGTTGTGTGTTACCTTCATCTACAATAATTGTTGTTTCTTGAAAGTTGATAGGCTGCATAATTGCGGCAGAAATGATATAGAGTAAAGCCACCACTAATTCCTGTCCAACATTATTACCTAAAGTATTTTTTGCCCATGTTAATATAGGTTCACCAATGGCAAAACCTACAATTAAAGCTCCCATCATGGTACTACTAAATAAAGCATTAGCCGCCATGAGATTTTGCGGTTTAACTATTTGGGGAATAGCGGCTTGTTCAGCAGGAGCAAAAAATTGTGTAATAGAAGAAATACTAAAAGTAATAATTAACAGGATGGTAAATTCTCTGGGTAATACAGGAATTAATAATGTTAAAATTCCCCGCACCACATCCGAGCCCACCATGATTAATTTTTTTGGTAGTCTATCTACTAAAATACCCCCCAGAGAACCAAATAAAATGGCTGGTATGGTAAATACAACCATCAAAGAGGAATACATCGTATTTTCTGCTAAACCGGGGGGAACAGGGTAATTATCTAATAAGGCCACCATTAATACAAAAAATACTTTATCAGCTAACTGGGAGATAATTTGACCTATCCACAGCAGCATGAAATTGCGATTTTTTATTAATGTACCAAAACCATTATTAACAGCCGCAGGTTCAGTAGGGAACATTTTAATAAATAATTACTAAAAGAATACAGAATAAGGAAATTTACCATGATAAATTAGTAGTTGGGAATGGGAAATTGGCGCAGAATTTTTTATGAGTTGGAATATATCTCATTTTCTGCACTGTTTACCATTCTTACTCCTAACTTTTGCCAGTTACCCTGACTACTGAGATTCATAATGTTTTAATAACATATTAATAAATTCTACAGCAGTCAGGTAATTACAGGATAAAGTAGATTTTAATGATGAATTAACCCAATAACCTTTAACATTTTGTGGAAAATTCCACATCATCAAATGGTCTACTGGTGGTTCAGCATAAAAATTATTTTCTCCTATACCTAAAATAGCAGAAGTGTGATGCGTAAAAACATCATGGCTGAGACGATGTATGGGGAAATTACTCCATAATGGTACTCCCCAGCCATCTATGGCAATAAACGCTCGCACATTACCACCTAGCATTTGCCATGCTACCGCAGCCCCAATAGCTCCTACTACACCAGCACTAAAACTAATGAAAATTAGAGGAAATTCTATTTTATTACTTAAGTGATCGCACAAAAAACTTAAAATGTGAACTTTTGATAAGGTAAAAATACCCTCACCAGGAAAAGTTAGTATATCTGTATTGTTTTTATGCTTATTCTCATTTAATAATGCTGCTACAAACCTATTAGTTAATTCTACATCATGAATGCCGGGACAAATAATAATTTTCATGATTTGGTAATTGGCAATTGGTGATACATATTCTCAAATATCATGAGATAATTTTCATATAATGTCACAATTAATCAAACAATAATGTAAAAACTATGGAAACAGCACCTCAAAACCAGATTTTAAATAAAAGTAATGCATCTTTTCCTGTAGCATCACCTCCTCCTCAAATTGCCTTAATGCAAATGATTACAGGTTATTGGTTATCTCAAACTATCTACGCTGCGGCTAAATTGGGAATTGCAGATCACTTAAAAACTGGTGAACATCATTATACTGAGTTAGCTAAAAATACTGAGGCTAATCCAGAAGCATTATATCGTTTATTGCGAGCTTTAGCCAGTGTAGGAATATTTGCGGAAACAGAACCAGGAAAATTTATCACCACACCCTTAGCCGTATTATTACAAAGTGATAGTGATGGTTCATTGCGGGATTTTTCTATAATGATGGGCGATAAAGAACACTATGGTAGTTGGGGTAACATTATGTATGCTGTAAAGACAGGAGATAGCAGTTTTAAAGATGTATTTGGCATGGATGTATTTCAATACTATACACAAAATCCCGAACCTGCGGAGATTTTTGATCGCGCTATGACCAGTTTTTCCGAAATGGAAGTTATAGGAGTAATTGCTGATTATGATTTTTCAGGAATTCGTACTTTAGTAGACGTAGCTGGTGGTCATGGTAGTTTGTTAACATCCGTCCTTAAAGCTAATCCTAATATGACAGGGATTTTATTTGACCTAGCAAATGTTATTGAGCGAGCAAAATCACATATAGTTAATAGTGAAGTGAGCGATCGCTGTCAATTGATTAGTGGTAGTTTTTTTGACTATGTTCCTACAGGAGCAGATGCATATATTCTTAAACACATTATTCATGATTGGGATGATGAAAGAGCGATCGCAATTCTAAAGCAATGTCATCAAGCAATGACCCATCATAGCAAAATATTAGTAGTAGAACAAGTAATACCACCTGGAAATGATTCATTTATGGGTAAAATGCTAGATGTAAATATGTTAGTGATGTGTCCAGGAGGAAAAGAACGCACAGCAGAAGAATTTGCCCAAATATTTACCAAAGCTGGATTTAAAATGACTAGAATTATACCAACTCATGCTATAGTTAGCATAGTTGAAGGTATACCAGTACCAGTATAAATATTGATAATTTAGATCAGTTATTGGTAAGAATAGGATCATAATATTTTACTTACTTACCTTAACTTGTATAGGACTTACCCAAGTGTCACACTAAAAAATCTGTTGTAGTGTGCGTGAGATATCAAAAATTTGGTTATTTACATGATTTATACTGTCTGACGCACCCTACAATACTTACCTTAACTTGTAATAACTATTGATAACTTATGACTTAAAATAGTCACTATCTTATTTATTAAGAAATAATAATTAATTGTTGATAATCATTAATATTTTTTGATATTTTTTGAGAATTTTAATACTGGAATTTTTCAAATGTATAGAGATGTATATTTTTATGTTTATTTTAGTATTTACTCGCATCCTACCCTGGGGGATAAGATATGATGCTAAAAAGTCAGATAAACGTAAGTATTCATCTCATTATATTGAGGAATTTATCATGGTTGCAATACCAGAAAAACTACAACATGATCACGAACATAGTCATCAACATTTATTAAGTGAAGATCATGTAGCTGTATTACTGATGGGTTATGGAGAAGTAGAAAGTTATGAAGATTTTGCGAATTATAACGAACAGGCATTAAACCTATTAACAGCAAAATTCGCGCCTGTTCCTACTTGGATATATCCCCCATTAGCAAAAATATTAGCCATATTTGATCGTCATGAATGGGGACATACACACCATGATTTTATCTCTCCCCATAATGCCATATTTGAAAAACAAAGAGTGGGAATTGAACAGGAATTACAATATATATGGGGCGATAAAGTCAAAGTTTTTAAAGCCTTTAATTTTTGTGCTCCTTTTTTACCCAAACAAGTATTAGCCGAAATTAAACATCAAGGATTTAGTAAAATATTAATCTATCCTTTATTAGTGGTAGATTCAATTTTTACTAGTGGAATTGCTATTGAACAAGTCAACAAAGCCTTGGTAGAATTAGCAGATGATAGTGAACATTGGTTAAAAGCGCAAAGATATATTCCCTCATTTTATAATCGGTCAGAATATATCAACTTAATGGCGCGTTTAGTAGAAGATAAAATAGAACATGATTTAGTAAAAGGTTATTTACCATCGCAAATTGGTATAGTTTTAATGAATCATGGTTGTCCCCATAAAGCTAAAGGTTTTACATCAGGAATTGATGAAAGTCAAGCACTTTATGAATTAGTCAGAGAGAAATTAATTCACAAATATCCCTTAATTTCTGTAGGTTGGTTAAACCATGATACACCATTAATTGAATGGACTCAACCCAATGCTACCCAAGCAGCAGAAAATCTGATACAATTAGGGGCAAAAATGATCATATTTATGCCCATTGGTTTCGCTACAGAAAATCATGAAACTTTATTAGATGTTCATCATATCATTCATGATTTAGAGAACAAAAATGATGATGTTCATTATATTCAAATGGAATGCGTCAATGATCATCCGGAGTTTTTAAGAATGGTGGCCAGTTGGGCAAATGAATATATTGCAGAATTAATGACAGAGACGGGAATTACTGTTAATTCTCATCATGTTACCCATCATCATCACCATCATCATTAAATTTGTAATTGTCTGAATTACGATGTACAATGTTTAAGGAATTACGTAAGTATTCAGTTAATCTCTAACCGGATCCTACGCGAACAGTAATCATTAATCAGCCAATATCAGCAATAACAAGGATTGAGAAATTTGGTTTTGGTGATTAAGAGTATGATTTTGTTTCACACACAGTTGCACAGAGCAACAGTTTGAAATCATTGATTTTTCAATTTTATGAATGCTTGAGATCCCCGACTTCTTTAAGAAGTTGGGGATCTGAAGATTGGTATATAATAAAAAACTACCACATAAATTGATAATCTTTTATAACCTTATGACTAAATCACATCGTCCCCAAATTCTCAAATCTAATGAAACATACACATTCCGTAAATACTTTGATTTAAGATTTGCACCTGCGGACATTTTACAGGAATTAGGCGCAACTTTAATAAAAAGTACAATTAATTTACCAGTAACTAATAATAAAATTACACGATTAGATGATTTAAAATCGAGATTAGAAGATGCAATTCAAAGAGTGAGTTTGACTAGTGAAGCCGCCAGAAGAGAAGTTTTAATTGCACCCATTTTATTGGAAATTGCCCATATTACCCAAGCCACAATTAATATTGAATATCCCATTGAAATTAATCAATTTTTACGAGGAGATTTAGATTATTATTTACAATCTCAAAATAATGTTGTAGTTGTGGAAGCAAAACAAGCAGATTTAACACGGGGTTTTACTCAACTTGCAGTAGAATTAATTGCTATAAATGAGTGGTTTCCAGGAGATGAACCAATATTATATGGTGCTGTCACAACTGGGGAAATTTGGCAATTTGGTAGTTTTCAACGTGATAATAAATTAATAACTCAGGATTTAATGTTATATCGAGTTCCTACAGATTTAGAAATATTAATGAAAATTTTAGTAGCAATTTTAACCCACAATGAAACCTAAAATTCAAAAATTCAGATCCCCGACTTCTTAAAAAAGTCGGGGATCTAAAACTTACTGTTATACCTTAGGCTTAAAAGTGGAAGCTACATGAAGTTCTTTCAATTGTTTTCCATCCACATTTGCCGGAGCATCTGTTAATAAACAACGTGCTTGTTGAGTCTTAGGAAAAGCAATTACATCACGAATAGATTCCTCTCCAGCTAACAACATTACCAAACGATCTACACCGTAGGCAATACCACCATGAGGAGGAGTACCATATTCAAATGCTTCTAATAAAAAGCCAAATTTACTTTGTGCTTCTTCCGATGATAAACCAATAGTTTCAAACACTTGTGCTTGTACTTCTCGTTTATAAATTCGCAGACTTCCACCCCCAACTTCAAAGCCATTTAATACTAAATCATAAGCTTGAGCGCGAGCAGTTTTTAAGTCATGTAAATCATCAGGATGAGGTGCGGTAAATGGATGATGTAAGGCTTCTAAACGTTTTTCATCTGCATTCCATTCAAACATAGGAAATTCTGTCACCCAGAGGAAATTAATTTTATCTTGGGGAATTAAATTAAATTCTCTAGCAATAAATTGGCGCAGTCTATCTAAAGTTTTATTAACTGTACCAACATCCGCAGCCGCAAATAATAATAAATGGCCAGATTTTGCGCCTGTGCGAGTTAAAATTTCCTGCTTTTGTTCTGGTGTTAAATTATCTTTAATCGCGCCAATGGTGTCAATTTCTCCATTGTCTCTGACGCGAATATAAGCTAATCCTTTTGCACCAGCTTCTGCTGCTTCTTTGAAAATATCGCCACCGGGTTTAATTCTCACATTAGAAATGGCATCATTTCCATTAGGAATTGGTAATATTTTGACAATTCCACCGTTAGCGATCGCTTCTCGAAAAACTTTAAAACCAGAATCTTTTAAAACATCAGAAACATCAACTAATTCTAAACCATAACGGGTATCTGGTTTATCACTGCCATATTTTGCGATCGCTTCTTGATAAGGAAGACGAGGAAAGGGAACAGGTAAATCAATTCCTTTTACTGTTTTGAAAATATGTGCAACTAATTTTTCATTGAGTTCAATAATTTCATTTTCAGACATGAAACTCATTTCCATGTCTAATTGTGTAAATTCTGGTTGTCTATCTGCACGCAAATCTTCATCACGGAAACATCGCGCAATTTGATAGTATCTATCCATTCCTGATACCATCAATAATTGTTTGAAAAGTTGCGGTGATTGCGGTAAGGCAAACCATTCACCTGAATTAACGCGACTAGGAAGTATGTAATCTCGCGCACCTTCGGGAGTAGAGCGTGTAAGTACGGGAGTTTCAATTTCAATAAAGCCCTCTGCATCTTCCAGATAACGACGCATGGCTTTAATGACTTCGTGACGCAATTGCATATTTCGCGCCATGCGTTCCCGTCGTAAGTCCAAATAACGGTATTTCAAGCGCAATTCTTCCCTGACTGTTTCTGTGTCAGAAGTGGAAACTTGAAATGGCAGTTGTTTTCCGACAGCGTTTAGTAATTGGATTTGATCCGCATAAATTTCGACTTCGCCGGTAGGGATACGAGGATTCAGTGATTCTGCGGGGCGTTCTGTGACTCTACCTGTAATTTCTACAACGTATTCGTTACGGATAGTGTTAGCTTGTTCGTAGGAGGTTGGGGTGCGTTGGGGATCGCTGACGATCTGGACAGTACCAGAGCGATCGCGTAAATCTAAGAAGATCACACCTCCATGATCGCGGCGACGGTCTACCCATCCATATAAGGTAACAGTTGCTCCAATATGCTCTTTTCGGAGTTCGCCGCAATAGTGAGTTCGCATAATGATTATTACTTCTTTTCCGGGCTGTTAGTAAATGTTAAGGCTTTCCCATTATCTAGCATTAACAGTCATTGTATTCATTTTTGGTGCAGAAAAATCGGCAAATTTGCAGAAGTGATGATTTTCCGTGTTTTGTCATGGATATTATGTAATATTTGATACTTTTAATTTATGTAGATAGTAATCTCAATTAATATTCCGGTTATAGCTTATAATTTCCCATAAATCTAGTTATTTACTAGTTATTTAAAATAAAATTATAGGATCATCTCATGAAACAACTTTTTTTAAAAGATATTCAAGAAATCAAAAGAAATCCTCAAGGTAAAGGTTATTTAATAATTTTTAATGATGGACGAACAATTCTCATTCACAAAAGACGAACAATTCCTGCTTTATTAACATTAATTAAATATGGTGAAGGATGTGAAAGTGACTTAACTACAGCTAGTAATAACCTTCAGGAAATAAAAGAAGAATTAAAAGGAAAAATACCTGATCATTTGATTCAGGATTCTTATGCAGATGCCAATAAGCCTTTTAGTGAACTTTGGAATGAAGAAGGATTTTATTTTATTAAAAACCCACCTGGAGAAAAAAGAAATGGTAGTCAAAAATATATTTTAAATATTACAGATCATGATCAATTATTTACAGTTAATAAAAAAGCTGAAAGAAAATTGCCTTCTCCAGTAATTCAAATAGAAATACTCAAACAACAACTCAATAAATGTAACTTTTGCGGTTCTATTATTAAAAAAAACCAACAAATTCAACCTAATACCTATGCTAAAGATAGAGTTAAATTAG
Source organism: Anabaena sp. FACHB-1237 (assembly GCF_014696225.1). GTDB lineage: Bacteria > Cyanobacteriota > Cyanobacteriia > Cyanobacteriales > Nostocaceae > FACHB-1237. The sequence continues at coordinate 8,457 of NZ_JACJPV010000016.1, forward strand.
TTTGGGATCATAGGATTCCGGTAGAAAAGGGAGGAAATAGCGAAGATAATAATTTTCAAGCATTATGCTTTTATTGCAACAAATGTAAATGGCAAATTTGTAATATTTGTGAATATGGATCAGATAAATGTTTAGAATGTGTTTTAGCGTTTCCTGAACAGACAAACATTATTTTTCCTACTCAAGAAAATATCACAGATAGACTCAATAGAAAGCATGATTAATTTTTTGTTGGTTTTTTAGTGATTTTTTAGTGATTTTTTATTGATTTATTGAAAAATTCAACATAATAACTCAGAAATTTTCAAACCCAGGTGTTTAATTACCGATGGACATACAGAATTAGCTAGTTGTTTAATAGCAGATGTGCGAGCAACAGGAAAAGAAAAATGATCAGGAAAACCCATTAACCGTTTAATTTCTAATAAACTCAAATGTCTTCTTTCCTTAGTATACACTGGAATCATAGCACCACCACCACTAGCACTGACAGCTAAAGTAGGAAATGGTCTTTTAACAGAAATTGCGCGAATACCACTTGATCTAATTTGATAAATACAATTATCATAATCAATATTATGGTCTGATCTCTCTAAACTTATTCTAGTTTTGGGAAGGACAAAAGATAATTGTTTATCATTAATTCTCCCAGCATAATAATCAATATATTCATGCCATTTCCTAGATATAGGAATAGAATAATCTCCTGTTTCAATAATATTCTCAATATGAATTTCTGGATAACTAGGTTTAGTAAAAATAAAGGATGATATTCCTAGATCTTTTCTAAAAGCAATCATAAAAAAACGTGGTCTTGATTGGGGAACTTGAAAAAACTTACTATCTATAATTCCATAGAATGGTATATAATCATTGTCTTGTAAACTAGAAATTATTTGCTTTAGTATTTGACCTTGATTTAAACTAATAATATATTTAACATTTTCTAGAAAAATCGCTTTAGGTTTCTTATAATTACAGATTTTGATAATATTATTAATTGCCAAACCTCGACTATCTTGAAAACCTTTTCTTTGACCAGCTATAGAAAAAGGTTGACAGGGAAAACCTCCACAAAAAACATCAAAATCAGGTATTTTATTAAGTTGTAAATCTTCAATATTTTTAGCTATTGCAGAATCATTAAAGTTCAAATTATAGGTTTTTATACAATCTGGATTATTTTCATTGGTAAAAGTGCAATTCCAACCAATCGCTTCTAATCCTAATCTAAATCCACCTATTCCTGCATAGAAATCAGCAAAATTGAGATGATAATTTTGATTATAAGTTTGAGTATTCATAGCTGACAAGGATGACTGATAACAATATATAATATACCACTTTTTTTTATTAACAACTAAATTTAGTGCTAAATTGAATTTAAAAAATCCCACTTATGAAACCACAATGATCTATCTACTTGTTCAATTAATTGAATAAAATCAGTTTTTACCTCAAAACTAATTCCATGTGGTTGTAAACTAGAAGAAATCACATTTTCTACATCTTCTTTTGTCATTAACTTAAAAACGTTTCCATCTTCTAAACATTCCCTAACGTGCTGACGGGAAATGGAAACAAAATACAATATAAAATGTGAACTTTTGTGTCTATTAATAATTAACTTGTTTTCATATTATACAATTGGATATATAATTTAGCAAATCCCATTAGCAAATCCGAAAAACATCTAACTTTCATACTTTCAATTATAGCACCTAATATCAGAGGTATGAATCATGACTAATGTAAAATTACAAATTCCCAAAACCTTGACAATTACGGATGAGCAATTTTTACAAATCATCGCAGCTAATAAAGATTTACGTTTAGAATTCTCCTCAAAAGGAGAATTAATTGTTATGTCACCAACAGGAGGAGAAACAGGAGGTAGAAACCAAGAATTAGGAGGACAAATTTGGTTTTGGAATCGCAAAAATAACTTAGGAAAAGCATTTGATTCTTCCACAGGTTTTAAACTACCTAATGGTGCTACTCGTTCTCCTGATGCGTCTTGGATAACCATTGAAAGATGGAATGCACTAACACCAGAACAACGGAAAAAATTTCTACCTTTATGTCCTGATTTTGTCATTGAATTAGTTTCTGAAACTGATGATGTGGAAGATACCCAAGCAAAAATGCAGGAATATATTAATAATGGTTTGCGCTTAGGTTGGTTAATTAATCCTAAAAATAAACAAGTAGAAATTTATCGGCAAAATCAAGAAGTGGAAGTTTTACAATCTCCTCCAAATTTATCAGGAGAAGATGTATTACCAGGTTTTATTTTAGATTTACAGCCGATTTTTGCATAATACCAATATCCCGGACTTCTTTAAGAAGTCCGGGATATTAAGATTTATAGTTTGAGTAATGCTTGAATACGATCTTCTGTTGCTGGATGACTAGAGAATAAATTAGCTAAAAATTTACCAGATTTAGCAATGGGATGGATAATTAATAATGGTTCAAATGCAGGATTACCATCTAAAGGAAGTTGTCTAGCCGCATTTTCTAATCTTTGTAAAGCATTAGCTAAAGCGCGGGGATTTCCTGTTAATTTTGCTGCACCAGCATCAGCAGAAAATTCACGAGTTCGAGAGATAGCTAATTGAATAATTGTAGCTGCTATAGGTGCAAACATTACTGTTACTAATACACCTAAAGGATTACGTTTTTCATCATCTCCTGAACCGCCAAACCATAAACTATAACTTAACATTTGTGCTAGGAAAGAAATCGCTCCAGCTACAGTAGCAGCAACGGATTGAGTTAAGGTATCACGGTTAATAATGTGGGTTAATTCGTGGGCAATTACCCCTTCTAATTCATCTTCTGGTAATATGTTTAAAATGCCTTCTGTAACAGCAACAGCTGCGTGTTCTGGATCTCTTCCTGTAGCGAAAGCATTAGCTGTTTGACTAGGAACAATATAGACTTTAGGTACAGGAATATTAGCACGATGAGCAAGTTTTTTCACAATATGATGAAGTCGGGGATATTGACTTTCATCTACTGGTTGAGCATGGTAAACAGCTAAGGCAATTTTATCAGATTGATACCAAGAAAATAGATTAGTAACTGCTGCTAAACCTATACCAATTATTAAACCTCCAGTACCACCAATTACCCAATAACTAATTGCTATTAGTAAACCACTTAATGTAGCTAATAAGGCAGTGGTTTTTAATTGATTTCCCATAGTTTGTACACTCCTTTTTATCATTTTTAATTAGATCCAAAACTTGGAACATCAATTCCTAATTGATAAAGTTACAGAATAAGTAGAGGATCTGAAGTTTTCGCTATGTTCTTATTGTATGCATTTTAATTTTAGGCTACAGTGATGAAAACCTATCTAGGATGTACGGATTTCTTCCTGGAAAATAAATTCACTTAGGGGAATAACTAAATTATCAACTAACCTCAAATATAATGAATGCAAGCAAGATGCTTGCGCTACTATAATTTGTTACTGTTACACATCAGCTTATAAATCTTAGTTAAATGATGTTTTAACAGTCTTGTATATGACAAATTTTCCTGATTAATTCCCCTTTCTAAGATTGTTTTTCTTGACTATTTTGTAAAGATTTAGCCACTATTCCTAGTTTTAACCCTGGTGGAAAACTACCTTCTTCTTTAATTTGTTTGATTTCCTCCTTGTTAATTGGTAAACCCAAATTTTTGGCTAATATGGCAATTATATCACCTCTATCAATAATTCCTGCCACTGCATCTGCCGGAGAAAGTACAGTAACTTGTGGTAAATTTTTCTGTTCTATTTTATTAATCACTGCTGCTAAATTTGTAGATTCTTTAACAGTAGGAATTTCATTTAAAGGATGAACAATAGTTGTTAAATTTTGATGTTCCCATTGACTACGTTCAATTATTTTCAAATCATTAATATTAACTAAACCTTGATAACGTCCATCTGCGGCCGCAAAGTAGACCTGGGAATGATGATTTTCTAATAGGTATAAATCAGCAAATTCGCGCAATGTTTGATTACCGTCAACTACTCGAAAATTACGAGTCATGGTATCAGCAGCAGTTAATTTTAACAAAGTTTCTTGTAATGTGGTCATGCGATCATAACTGTTAGCATTGCGAACCGCAAACCAACCTAACATCACAATCCATAAACCAGTGATTAACTCTTGAGTTAAGAAGTCTATCACAAAACCAAAGGCGATCGCACCATAACCCAAAAATTGTCCCGCTTTTGCTGCCCAATGTACAGCTTGAAAGCGATCGCCTGTAATTTTCCATAATGCAGCTTTTAAAACTTGTCCTCCGTCTAAAGGTAGTCCGGGAATTAAATTAAATAATGCTAAAACTAAATTAATTCTTGCTAAATCTCCTGTCATCATCTTTACAGCAGATAAATTAGGACTAATATTAGCAATTATATCTAACAATAAAAACAGAATAATACTGACTCCAGGCCCTGCAATAGCTACTTGAAAAGCCTTCCCAGGAGTTTTTGATTCTTCTTCAATAGCAGCAATACCACCAAATAGAAATAAAGTAATAGAATTAACTTTAATTCCTTGAGATATTGCTACCAAACTATGACCCAATTCATGTAATAATACAGAAACAAATAATAAAAGTGCCATGATTAAACCAGCACTCCAACCAATCAAACTACCCCAAATTTGATAAGCAACTCCAAAATTTAAAGTTGCTAAACCTAAAATTACAAACCATAAGGGATCTAAGAATAAAGGTATTCCAAATAAAGAGCCTATTTTCCAGTTATTTTGCATAATAATATAGTAATTGGTAATTGGTGATCATGAAATTACTACTAGTTATTTACCAGTAGTTATTTAATTGTAAATCATGAATCGAAATCTTTGACTATTTTCTATTCCCTAATATAGCGGTATGCACTTGAATGAGATACAGAATACAGAATTTACCTAATACACTAAGATTATGTTTTAAAATCGAATATAATTCGCTACTATAAAAACAATTCCACCTGCGTGGAATAACGAAAAACCAATAATTTTTAACCTGTATAGACGCGATTTGTCATTGCCGATATTAGTAACATATTGTGCTTTTAATTTGGATAATAGATGCAAGCAAGATGCTTACGCTACAGTAATTTTAGGTTTTTTAGTTATACAGTTTAGCTGCATATCAGCTTATGGAGACTTTACAAACATCCTCTCAGGGACTTTCAACTTTGTTCCCTGCTATAACAAGATCCCCAACTTCTTCAAGAAGTTGAGGATCTATTTTAAATGGACTAAGCTAAATTATAGCTTACCAATACTAGTTAGTCCTAAAACAATACCTACACCTAATATATGGCCAAACGCCATAGCACCAATGAAAGCACCTGCACCAATAGGTAGTCCAGGGATGGCAGGTCCGACTTTAGCAGATTTATTACCAAGAGTGAGTAATAGTGCTACAGCGCAACTAGCAGCGATAATAATAGCTACAGTAGGACTCCACACCGGTGTTGGGGGAACGGATGCTGCTAATAACATGGATGACATCAAGGTGTGTTCTCCTGAATTTGAAAATGAATATAATCCTTAAAAATTATAAAATTACAAATGACAAAACAAAAGTTTTGGATCTCAATTGAGATATTTTTGTGATGATCTGTAACTTTTCTTAAAATTTTCCCATCAATTCTCATAAATATTTATGATACTTATGAAACTAAGAGTGAAAATTTGTGGTATTACTCAACCAGAACAGGCTGAGGCGATCGCTGCTTTAGGTGCAACTGCGCTAGGTTTTATTTGTGTACCTAGTTCTCCCCGCCATGTAACTATCACCCAAATTCAATCAGCGATCGCTCCTTTACCCCAAAATATAGATAAAATCGGTGTTTTTGCCAACTCTACTATCAACAACATTAGAGAAATAGTAGAAAAATCTGGATTAACCGCAGTACAATTACACGGAGAGGAAACACCAGAATATTGTCATCAGTTACGTTTAGCTTTATCCCAGGTGGAAATTATCAAAGCTATCCGCGTTCGCAGTTTAGAACATTTACAAACTCTCAGCAACTACACTGACTATATAGATACTTTATTACTGGATGCCTATCATCCCCAACAATTAGGTGGAACAGGGCAAATATTAGACTGGCAAATGTTACAACACTTTAGTCCTCCTCGCCCTTGGTTTTTAGCCGGAGGACTGACACCAGATAATATTTTAACGGCTTTGAGTCAACTCCAACCCCATGGTATTGATTTATCCAGTGGAGTGGAATATTCACCAGGTAATAAGGATTTAAACAAGGTTAAGCAGTTATTAGAAAAAATAACAGTGCGGAATGAAGGGTGCGGGGAGAAAAACTTTGATTCTGACTCCTTCTCAGGGTTTAGCACTGCTAAACCCCTACTGAAGACTGAAAGCTAAAAGAAAGAAGCTTGATGACGAATTAAGTTAAAAAATTCCTCACGGGTTTTCTGTTCTTCTTGAAATATTCCCACCATTGAACTAGTTACTGTCCAAGATCCTGGTTTTTGTACTCCACGCATTACCATACACATATGAGTCGCTTCCATAACTACAGCTACTCCTCTAGGTTCAAGCACTGTTTGTAATGCTTCAGCAATTTGTCGAGTTAGTCTTTCTTGTACTTGTAAACGCCGAGAATACATCTCCACAATACGGGCTAATTTACTTAAACCTACTACTTTTTGGTTGGGAATATAAGCAACGTGCGCTCTACCCATAAATGGCAACATATGATGTTCACAAAGGCTGAAAAAATTAATATCTCTAACTAAAACCATTTCATCATGGCCTTCATCAAAAATCGCACCATTAATTAAGTCATCTAAGGATTCATTATAGCCACTGGTGAGAAATTTCATAGCCTTAGCTACGCGTTTAGGAGTTTTCAGAAGTCCTTCTCTATCAGGATCTTCTCCCACTCCTACTAACATTGTTCGCACGGCAGCCATCATTTCTTCCATTGCTTCCTCTGGTGGCTGATGTAATTCTGCCTGTTTGCCATCATGGGTGTTACGATCTGGTCTAACATTGATGGCTTCTGATAAGCCGGTAATTAGAGGAGATTGGGAATTTGCTCCGTTGACACTAACAATAGTCATAATTTAGATTTTGCTTAGATGTTGGTAATGGATAATTGAATACGTTTGTAACTTTTTCAAGTAACAAACAATAGCGTTGCATCATTAAGGTATTTCATTTAAAAGTCAGTACATTGTGCTGACTACTGACTCAATGACTCTTGTTTAAAGAACTCCAGCATTGGACATAATAGTTATTTCTTCAATCACTGCATGTTGTGGTAATAAAACAGTGTGAATAATTGTTTCTGCTACCATTTCTGGTGTTAACATTTGGGAACGGTCAAAGTTAGCATGGACTGTGGGTGTATCCCAAATTTCTGTATTTACTGAACCTGGACATAAGGATGTTACCCGAATGCCGTTAGCCCGTTCTTCTTGGGCTAGGGTTTGAGAAAGAGCCAGTAGACCAAATTTGCTGACACAGTACAATCCCCAGCCAGGAAAGGTCTGTTTTGCAGCTATGGAGGCTACATTGATAATTGTTCCTCTCTGTTTTTGCCGCATGAGTGGTAATATCCCTTGAATACACTGAAATGCACTGGTAAGGTTCACATTAATTACTTGTTGCCAGTCAGCTAGGGATGTTTCGCTTAAGTTACTTGTATATCCCATTCCTGCATTATTAATGAGAATATCTATGTCATTAAGTTGATCCGCGATCGCTTGAATTTTTGCTTTTACTTGCTCAACTTCTTGCAAATCTATACAAAAGATTTGTGCATCTACTCCCATATCATTAGCTGCTAGGGCTACTTTCTCTAGCTTTTCTTGAGAACGACTAACTAAAGCTAAATTCATACCTGCTTGGGCAAATGCTAAAGCTGTCGCTTTACCAATGCCGCTACTAGCCCCTGTCACTAAGGCTCGTCTTTTTTTCTCTACACTCATGATCTCTCTACTAACTTTTTGCTGTTGCTTTGATTCATCAAATAATCTTTAAATTCCTCACAAGTTTATGAGAATATTCACCAATCATAGACTCAATATTGTATCTATAGCAATTGCTATACAGCTTATGAAATTATCAGATGATACGAATTAGGATATAAGTATGATACTAAGAGATTTTAGCTCTGTCACCTGTCACCTGTCACCTGTTATACTTCATAGATTAAAATCTATAGATTCTAAATCAGCAATGACAAATTGCCTATAGCTGATCAGATTGTTACAAATCTTTAAGCAACTATAGGCAAGTATATCATTTTTGTAGTTTTATTGAATTATTTACGTTATTTTTTGGAAATGTTTCCGGAGACATTTCCAATAAATTAGACTACAGCAAATCAAGCTGGAAGCCTAATCTACTTTGAGATAATTCTCAGTATTGTAGATATCTAATGAGATTTTTAGTGCGCTAATTCTGTCACCACACCCATTCTACGGAATTTCTCATAGCGAATTTGCCGAAGTTGGCTCGCTGTGAAGCGATTAAGTTCGTCTAAGTTTTCTAACAGTGCTTGTTTAAGATTGGTTGCTGCTGTTAAGGGATCCGAATGTGCTCCTCCTAGTGGTTCTGGTAATATTTGGTCAATAATGCCGAGATTTTTTAAGTCATGGGAAGTAATTTTTAATGCTATGGCTGCCTGGGGAGACTTGGCTGCATCTTTCCAGAGAATAGCAGCACAGGCTTCGGGGGTAGCAACAGTATAAACTGAATGTTCAAACATGAGCAGGCGATCGCCCACTCCAATACCCAATGCTCCACCGGATCCACCTTCACCAATCACTGTACAAATAATCGGTACATCAAAACAAAACATTTGTCGTAAATTATAGGCGATCGCTTCACCCTGTCCCTGATGTTCTGCTTCTATACCTGCCCATGCTCCGGGTGTATCAATAAATGTTAATATAGGCATATTAAATTTATTGGCGTGTTCCATAAGTCGTAAGGCTTTACGATAACCTCCGGGTGTGGCCATGCCGAAATTACGAGCAACATTATCTTTTGTATCCCGGCCTTTTTGGTGTCCTAACATAACTACTGGTTGTCCGCCAATACGTCCCACACCCCCAACCAATGCTGGATCATCTCCGCCACAGCGATCGCCATGTAGTTCCATCCATTCATCGCTAATAGACTGAATATAATCTAATGTACTAGGGCGGCGGGGATGTCGAGCGACTTGTAGTCTTTGAGAGGGAGTGAGACTACTAAAAATTTCTTCTCTTAACTCAGTAGCTCTAGTTTCTAATTGGCGAATTTGTCCAGAAACATCTACGCCATTTTCATCTGCTAATTCACGAATTTGGTCAATTCTAGTAGCTAATTCTGCTAGTGGTTTTTCAAAATCTAATAATAGTGGTTTACGTTCAGTGGCCATAATCAATAAATTGTAATTTGTAATTTAGGAGTCAGGAGATCAAGGAGTTAGTAGGGCCTTAGTAATACTCATTAGTGTCAACTTAACCTACAGATGGCTTATTGGTTTGGCTGTCGCACCCGGACAGAAATTATAGCGTAGCGTGGCGTAAGCCATATTTCCGGTCTAATCACTAAAGTTTACTAAAGTAAACTAAACTAAAGTATTTAAAAGAACCTTGTGGTTATTTAGTCATCTTGCTTATGACTTTTGCTATTATAGACATGATGAGCAATGCTAAACCCGTATAAGGAGTCAGGAGTCAGAATTTTAACCCTAAACCCTATTCTTCTAACTTTCCCCTACTTCCTGCTCCCTACTCTCCACGCCTACCCTAATAATGGTCTAAAACCATGTTTAATAGACATTTTGCCAATCAGTTCCATTTTATCTACAGTAATCTGATTGCGCCCCCAAGAAAAGTTTGTGTGCAACTTCTCAAACTCCAGTAACATAGATTCAGCAAAACAAGCAAATAACTGGCGTGCGGGTACATCCATATTCACTATTTTCATGATTTTCCAGTCAATATCTAACGAATGCTCTACTATTCCACCATTTAATACATACACACCTGGATGCTGAATTTTCGTGCCTAAGTTCTTAGGATATCCCCCATCTATTAATAAACATGGTTGTTTCAATTTAGTTGCATCAATTTCTACACCTTTGGGCATACTAGCAACCCAGACTATAATATCTGCTTGGGGTAATGCTTCTTCTAAAGTCAGAATTTTACCCCTGCCTAATTCTGCTTGTAATTCTTTTAGTCTTTCTTGGTTACGTGCTATTAATATTAGTTCTTTAACATCTGTTTTTTTATCTAACCATCTAGTTACAGCACTACCAATATCTCCAGTTGCACCACATATAGCTACTGTAGATTGAGAAAGGTCTATTCCCAATTTTTTTGATACTTCTTCAACTTGTTTACAAATAATATATGCTGTATGTGTATTACCTGTTGTGAAGCGTTCAAACTCTAATGTTACATTACGGACTTGCTTAAAATTCTCTAAGTTAAAGTTCTCAAAAATAATTGAGGAAAATCCACCTAAAGCCGTAATATCAATACCATGCTTTTGGGCATGAGCCATAGCATTGAGTATTTTTCTTGTGGCAGCTTTAATACGTCTAGTAGCCAGCATTTCCGGTAAAAAGCATGATTCTACATACTTTCCTTCGATTTTTTGACCTGTAATACTAGTGACAGTAATGTGATCAACGATTTGTGGTGGTGCGCTACACCAAAAGTCTAGCCCCTGATCGGCATATTCGGGGTATCCCAATTCTTGAGCTACGGATTGAGCGTGTTCTAAACTAGTCAGATGTCCAATTAGACCAAACATTAGTAATATTGTAGGCGTTTAGCGTCGAATAAGTGGGTTTTATTAAGATGTGATATAGCGTTCAGCTTTCAGCCGTCAGCTATTAGCTTTGAGCTTAATTAAGAGTGGAGTATTTCAAAATATCCGAATCTAATTATTTAAAATACTACATTAAAGTGTGACAGATCATTAAAAATTAAACCTGAAAAATTAAAATAGTATGGAGTGCGGAGGGCGGAGTGTAGGGAGAGATTTTTATAATTCTGACTCCTCGATCTCCTGACTCCTCGATCTCCTGACTTTAAGCTGCTTTTAGTCCATAGGCTGAAAGACGCATAATATCACGGGTAGTAAAACCAATGTTACTTAATGCTTCTCCGTATTGAATCATAAAGTCTTCTACTAATGCTTCTTTTTCCATTGCTAGGACTATAGCATCATCAGCTACTTCGTTCAGCATTTTCCAGACTATAGGTAGGTTTTGACGGTTAGCTTCTTCTAATTCTGTTTTTGCAGTTTCAAAGTTTTCTTTTAACCAGACTTCTCCAAAGTTAAGGTGAGAGTACTCTTCTTTTACTACGCCCTCAGTAACTTTACGGGCAAAATCATCTGCTACGGGAATATATATGTTATAGGCAGCGATCGCAAAACATTCTATAATCAAAGACTGAATTAATAAACAGGTAACTACTTTGCCCTCTGCTGCTGCATTCTTAAAGTTTTCATGTAGCCCTAAAAAGAATTTCTTAGCAAAATCTATATTTGGTGTTACCTTTAAATTTCGTCCACACGCTTCAAATCCTTTCCTGTGACGACTTTCCATTTTAGAAAGATTAATTAATTCATCTTTATGTTTTGGTAATAGTTCAGCAAGCGTTATGTAATTTTCATGAGCTTCTTGTTCCCCTTCAATGACAATGGCATTGATGCGGCTATAAGCGTCTTTATATTTTTCGCTGTGAAAATCAATATCTTGAGTTTTGTCTAAAAGCTGCGGCATAATAGGTTTACTCCAATAACCGTGAATTAAAGAAGATAGAAAGAAATTTTTCCCTAGAGGTTAGGGTGATCATCACTGTGATTAAACTGTGATTTAATTTAACTTAACAAGAAACATATAGTTATGATATTAGTTTTTACTGATGATCTGACTACCAGGAAACTGATAGGAGTGATAACCGATGTTAAAAGTAAAAGTCAACTTAAAAAGCAATTGGAACCGGAAAACTAACGATTTATGGAGTTTGGGGATTTTACTCTTGGGAGTAATGATCATTTTACTACCTTTGATCGTTGTTTTGTTAACTTCCTTTGCACCACCTGGAGCAATTCCTGGTATTTTACCAGATCGCTGGACTTTAGCAAATTATCAGGAGGCTTGGTATCGAGGCCAGTTTTTACTGGCATTTGTTAATTCTACCTTAGTAGCGATCGCCGTGACTGCTCTACAAATTTTTACTTCAGCTTTAGCTGGTTATGCTCTGGCTAGGTTAAAATTTCGTGGTAGACAAGCTGTATTGTTACTAATTCTAGCTACTTTAGTCATTCCTTTTCAGTTGTTGATCATACCTATTTTCTTAATTTTGAAGTGGGGACATCTGATTAACACTTACTGGGCTTTGATTTTACCAAGTGCGGCCAATGGCCTGGGAATTTTTTTGTTATGTCAATATTTCCAGACAATTCCCGTAGAATTAGAGGAAGCAGCCGCTATTGATGGTGCAAATCGGTTACAAATTATCTGGGAAGTGATGTTACCTTTAGCTCGTCCTGCTTTAGTTACTTTATTTTTATTTACTTTTATTGGTGAGTGGAATGATTTATTTAAACCTTTGGTGTTCACAACCAGACCGGAATTAAGAACTGTACAGTTAGCATTGGCAGAATTTCAAGAACAGTTTACTAATAATTGGCCATTAATGATGGCGGCGATCACTATATCAACCATACCTGTACTAGTATTGTTTTTGATTGGACAAAAACAGTTTATTCAAGGTATTGCTACAACCGGTGTTAAGAATTAGATAATTAATTCCTCAAACGCATCAGATTGTATAATCGAAAGTAAATACACAAATACTGAATCTCGGATGCAGCATGCATTTTATTACATCCGCTCAATCACCACCATTCCAATTTGTTACTTCTAAGTCTCCTTTGGGGCTAAAAACTACTTTAAAATGGGCTAAAGGTTCTTTATTATTCCCAGTTGGTGTGTTTGCAGGTGATAACATGTGTTTTAAAGGCACGTCAGCCAGATATTTAAACGCATCCTGATGTAAAGGTTCATAAAATGAAATTACGCCATCCTTATTCACTGCTACCCGATATTTTAAATCTTTATCAAAGGTCGGTCTTGCACTCCAATTTTGACGAATACTCTGAGAAAGTTTCTCTTGCAATTCTTTAACTAAAATAGCATCTTTGATTTTTTCCCTAATGGGTTTATTACTATTCTGATTGCTGTTTTGAGTATTATATTCACCCCAAGAACTAACATCTAATACTCCTTCTTTTTTAAAGACTACCTTAAATTGTGCTAAAGGTTCATTAGCTACTCGATTAACAGGATTATATAACAAACTTGGCAAAGGAGTTTGATTCACTAAATCATTGGCTTTTTGATTAATTGCCTTATAACCGACTATACTGCCATCTGCACTCACCCCTAAACGATAAACTATATCTTCTGTAACTTCTGAGCGGTTCTTCCAAACTGGATCAATTTGATTATATACTCGACGACGCAATTCTTCAATTTTATTCCTATCTGTGATTTGAGGAACAGTTTTAATTAATGCTTCTAAATCTTCAATTTTTGGGTTTTCAGAAGTTGTTGGTGTATTTGTAGGTGTAACGGCTGTATTTTTAGTAGATGATTGATCTTCTTGAACATTCTGATGTTGTATTTTAGGAGGTGGAACTAACGTAAATGCAAAAGCAGCTACTGCTAAGGTGGACAATCCTACAGTAAATGGTACTGCTTGTTTCATCAATAATTCACTAGTACCACCATAATTTCTAATCACAGGATGTAATTCTAAAGAAAGTTCTGGTAAGGTTTGACTATCAGCAAAAAATTGATCTATTGCTTCTACTAAATCAAATAACTGTACTGTATTTAGGTCAATAGCAATTTCTGAAATTGCTTCAGCATTTGATTGATTATTAGTAGGAGTAATTTCTCCATGAATAATTAGGCGATGTTTATTACTATCAAGTTGTTGTAATTGTACTATTCCTGAATCTTCGTTATGCGCTTGGGGGTTGGGTACATTACTAAATACTTCTTGTGCATAACCACTTACTGCTCTGACTAAACTTTCAAAAAACTCTCTTCCTCCTGATATTGGTTGGGTATAGCTGGATAAGTAACATTCGGCATTTACTAAGATGGATAATTCGGGACGAAATTCTTGATAGTTGACGTTTTTTGTAACATCAGTAAATCCTTCTAGTAAGAGTGTGCAGTTTGGTAAACTATATTTCCGTTGAATATTCATATTTTAGTTTGCTAATTGGTAATTGGTAATTGGTAATTTGGTAATTGGTAATTAGTAATTAGTAATTGGTAGTTATTGAAAGCTGACTACTGAAAGCTATTCCACTTCACCATCAAACAAAGAAATCCAGTATCGCTGCATTCCTGCTGTACCCGTACAAAATAATAGTTTTCCTAATAAGTCTATTGCTAGTTCATCTAATTTTTCATCAGAAGTTAATGATAACGCACCTGAGCGTCTAGGATTCATCCGACTTTTAAAATGCGCTCTAAATCTTTCTAGGTATGTTGCTAATCTTAAATTTTGTTCGGGAGGAATCTGCTTTTCTGCTAATTGCTGGTATATAGTAAGTAATTGCCGAATCAAAACTGTTAAACGTCTAGTAATGTAGCAAGTAATTACTACTAATGCTTTCGCCTCTAGCACTGTTAAAGGACGACGAATATAAGCTCGACGCAAGGGATTAGAAGAGCGCATTTGCCATAAATTAACTCGGTTTTTAATAATACCTTTTAAGTCTAATTCTTCAGCAAAACTGAGAATTGCTTCCGAGCCAGTTAATTCTAAGGCTTCGATGGCTAGTAACATCAAGTCTATTTGTGTTCTAGTTCTTGATGGACACAGTTGTTCTGTAATTTCCGGATCTGGTAAACTGTCCAAAATTGTGGGTATATTGTCAGAATTTGGACTATTTAATGGCGGGACACTGGCGGATACGTTCATTAGTATAAAATACCTTATAGGCGGAAATTAGTGGGAAATTAGTTGATTGAGGTTTTTTTGTATGCTATGTTAAGGCTGCTATATAAAACCTAGACAAAACTAGGCTTTACTTTCTACTTCAACACCGAGCGTGGGCAGTCATGTTACTGAAAATGAAAAATAGATGTTTATACATCGAGAACATAGTGCTAACCACTGCTTTTGTTAATCCTGAATAAAAATATCATAATTAACTTCTCGGTTATGACATTATAGTGTAGGATTTTCCAGGTATTAGGTTTAAATAACAAAAATCTAGTCAGATATTGATTACTAAACTCCTGATTACTAATAATTTCTAGTTTGTCACCACTTGTATAAATACTATGGATCTCAAATCTCTTATCCGTGATATACCAGACTTTCCCAAACCCGGGATTATGTTTAGAGATATTACTACTCTTTTAAGTGATCCCCAAGGTTTACGTTATACTATTGACTTTTTGGCGGAAAGATGCTTAGAGGTAGGACTGCAAGCGGATTACATTATTGGTATGGAATCTCGCGGATTTATTTTTGGTACACCTTTAGCTTATCGGTTGGGTGCTGGCTTTATCCCTGTGAGAAAAAAAGGTAAGTTGCCAGGAGCAGTTCATACCATAGAGTATGAATTAGAATATGGTACAGATAGATTAGAGATACATCAGGATGCTTTACGTCCTGGTAGTAGAGTTTTAATTATAGATGATTTAATTGCTACTGGTGGTACTGCGGCAGCTACCGCAAAGTTAGTACAAAAAATTGAGTGTGAGTTGGTGGGTTTTGGATTTATCATCGAACTCAAGGATTTACAAGGACGTCAGTATTTACCTGATGTACCAATTATCTCATTAATTGAGTATTAATAACCAACAAATGACTAAACAAAAAATTTTTCTGGAAAGAACTCGCGGGGAAATAGTCAGATTTATTACTAGTGATACCTTTATCTATGTGGTTAAACGCTTGTTTCAGGCGTTGCTGACGATTTTTCTCGCATCAGCTTTATCGTTTTTTGTGATGAAGTTTTCTCCTGGAGACTATATAACTGAACTGGGACAAAATCCTAAAATTTCGCGTGAACGAATTGAAGAAATTCGCATCCAGTTTGGATTAGATAAGTCTTGGCCTGAACAGTTTGGATTTTGGCTAAAACAAATTTTGACTAAGGGTGATTTTGGCACTAGTTTTGTTTATCAGCGTTCTGTATCTTCGTTGCTGTGGGAAAGAATACCAGCAACTTTACTATTAGCGATCGCATCTCTAATTATAACTTGGGCGATCGCTATTCCATTAGGTATTCTTGCAGCTGTGAAACAAAATCGGATCACTGATAAAACCTTACAACTGTTAAGTTATGTTGGCCAAGGTTTTCCCAGTTTTATCACTGCTTTAGTATTACTATTTTTTGCTCAAATCACAAGTCCATTATTTCCTGTGGGTAATATGACAAGTATTAATCATGGTGAACTTACATCTCTTGGCAAATTCTTAGATATAGGTTGGCACGCCATTTTACCATTAATAGCTTTAAGTATTACTAGTTTTGCAGGATTACAACGCATTATGCGGGGACAATTGCTGGACGTTTTACGACAAGATTATATTCAAACTGCCCGCGCTAAAGGATTACCAGAAAATAGAGTTATTTATGTTCATGCCTTAAGAAACGCCATTAATCCTTTAATCACATTATTAGGTTTTGAATTAGCAAGTTTATTAAGTGGAGCATTTATTACGGAGAATTTTTTTAATTGGCCAGGGTTAGGAAAATTGACTTTACAAGCAGTACTAGCTAAAGATCAATATCTAGTAATGGCCAGTTTAGTTATGAGTGTGTTTTTATTAATAATTGGCAATTTAATTGCTGATTTAATCTTAAAAGCTGTTGATCCTCGCATTCAATTAGATGATGATCACAAAGGAGTCAGGAGTTAGGAAGAGCTATTCCCTAGCTACACAACATACACAACATAAGTGGTTTCCCAGTTAAAAATCATGTCTCAAGTTTACTATCTAGTGCGATCGAAAAACGATGGACGTTATTTAACGGCACGTATTGATGATCATACATCAGGTTATTTGCTGCTATTTAATGAAAGTTTTGATGCTTTGAGTTATCTGAATGCCCATGCAAGTGATTTAGCAAATCGCTTAGGAGTAGAATCAATTCCTAGCACACAATTAGGAAGTTTATTAAAACGTTGGAGTTTTGTTGGTGTGGGTATTGTCACGGATCCTTTATTACCTAAGATTGACTTTTTACAACATAGTTAAATTTTGATGAATAAGTTTTTTAGGAGTCAGAAGAGTGCAGAGTGCGAGGAGAAAATTCTTTATTCTGACTCCTGACTCCCTATTCACATAATCTTCTCCAAAACAGACTTAGTAGACACAATATGTCTATCTAAACCCAACTTATCAGGACTAACACCTAAAGCTAAGGCCACTAATTGTGGTAAATGTAACACTGGTAAGCCCAATTTCTTGCCAATTACTTTTTCCACCTCTGGTTGACGAGAATCTAAATTCAAATGACATAATGGACATGGTGTAACAATACAATCAGCACCATTATCTAAAGCGTCTATAATATGATTACCAGCCATTCTAAAAGATTCATTAGTAGCATAACTAGATAAAGGCCAACCACAGCATTGAGTACGTCCACGATAATATACTGGAGTTGCACCTATTGCCCGAAAAACGTTTTCCATTGCTTCTGGTTGAATAGGATCATCATCTATAGATTTTTGAGCGCGAAGTAAATAACAACCATAAAAAGCAGCACATTTTAAACTAGTCAATGCTCTAGTTACGCGCTGAGAAATATTTTCTAAACCATAATCTTTAACTAAAGCATACAAAATGTGTTTAACTTCTGTACTACCACGATAGGGTGAACATCCTTCTTTTTGCAATAAAACATTTACTTGATTAGTATAAGCAGGATTATGAAGTTGACAATCTTTCAATTTTTCATCTACATGACCAATTACACCTTGACAGGTACTACAATGAGTTAACAAGGGTAAATTTAAAGATTCTGCTAAAGCAATATTACGAGCGTTAACGATATCTTCTAATAGTTGAGAATCTTCTTTAAATGTACCAGAACCACAACAAGATGCTTTTTTTAACTCTACTAGTTCAATTCCTAATGCTTCACTGAGAGATTGGGTAGATATATATAATTCTCTACAAGCACCCTGAGCAACACAACCAGGATAATAAGCATATTTAAGATTTGGAGATAGCATAATTTATGTATGATTGATGAATTATTAATCAATGATGGATATTTACTGGGTGTTTCTCCCAGTTAGTTTTGCCAGTATTTAGACAGTATTTATTCTATAGGTTTAGGTGTTGACTCCAGTTCCTTGTGGACTTAATTGAAACTTAATTTAACAATGTGTTTTTAATTCTAGTTTTTGTAAGTCTTGTTGTATTTCCTGCCATAAAGCCTTATTGTAGGGATCAATTTTTAAGGCTTTTTTAAGATATATTTGGGCTTTGGGAAATTGTTTTTCCGTAATTAAAGCTCTTCCCCAAATTTGATAAGCGATCGCTAACCACTGACGCACTTCCACATCTGCTGGTAAACGTGCCATTAAAGCTTCAGCTAAAGCGATCGCATGAGCAAAGCGTTTTTCCTGCAAAAACCTTTGTAACTGCTCATAGCTTTTCCACTTTAAACGTTGTTCAATATCCTGTAAATTAGGTGGATGGAAATTCACAGCAGATTTAGGAATATTTGTACTAGTTTTCACCTCTGTTTTGACATTAGTAGAATTAGAAACCTTGCTATTAACATTATTTGTCTCAGATATGATCTCCTCTGGTATAACTACAGTTTGGAGATACTTATAAGCCTCCGTCACAGCAATAAATTTATCCTTCGCTCTAATATCATTGGGGTTCATATCAGGATGATATTGCTGTACTAAACGCCGATAGGATGCTTTAATATCAGCAAAAGAAGCTCCCGATCTTAAACCTAATACACGGTAATAATCTTCAAGATCCATATTGCTTTAATGTTTGAGAAAATTTACAGCCAAAAATTCCCATAAGCTCTAATTTTTTTGAGGCGTTGCTGAATTGGGGTATGATGTTTATTTCGCGCATCAGCGAAGGGAAGCACTTGCGTTAGACGCAAAGTTTCAAATTTTGAATTTTTCAATTTCATACCGTGAGTTCAGCAACGCTATTTTTTTGATTTATCTAATTTACATCATATCTGGTATATTTTCAACAAGTATAGTCATTGGTAATGAAAACTTTAATCATCTTTCATGAGGACTAAAATTTTCACTACCAACTTAATTATCCAGGGCAATTAACCAGAAATAAGATTATACTCTTTCTTCAATGACACGATCAATTAAACCGTATTCTTTAGCTTCTTGAGCAGACATGAAAAAATCCCGATCCATGTCTTTTTCAATTTTAGACAAGGGTTGACCAGTATTATCAGCATAGATGTTATTTAGCTGATTGCGAATCCTGAGAATTTCCCTAGCTTCAATTTCGATATCAGACGCTTGTCCGCGAGTACCACCAGAAGGTTGATGAATCATGATCCGTGAATGAGGTAAAGCCATCCGTTTACCTTTAGCGCCAGCAGCCAAGAGGAAAGAACCCATGGAAGCAGCCAAACCGACGCAAATAGTCACCACATCAGATTTAATATGTTGCATGGTGTCATAAATTGCTAATCCAGATGTCACCATACCACCGGGAGAATTGATGTAGAGATAAATATCCTTACCGGGATCATCTGAATCCAGATATAACATTACAGCGATGATTTGGTTAGCAATTTCATCATCTACATCTCTTCCCAAGAAAATGATTCTTTCCCGGTAAAGGCGGTCATAAATGCTAATCCAATCTGTATATTGTCCACCGGGCATCCGATACGGAACTTTAGGCACGCCTATAGGCATTTTGTTACTCCATTGATAATTATTTTAGGGAACAGGTGACAGGAGACAGATGAAAAGTAAAAGATAAGATTCTCCCGTTTCTTCTAAACCTTGTTAAAGAATGCTTGCAGGCACAGGAGGATTAGCCAGTTCTTCTTTTTCAAAGACGCGATCAATCAAACCATATTCCTTTGCTTCATAGGGAGTCATGTAGAATAGGCGATCCATATCTTTAGTAATTTTTTCTGGTGCTTGTCCTGTGGTATGGTGCAGAATACTGACTAAAGACGCTTTATTAGCTAAAACTTCTTTAGCACGGATTTGAATATCCGTAGCTTGTCCTTGGGCATAACTCTTAGGTTGATGCAAGATAATGCTAGAGTTAGGTAAACTAGCACGACAGCCTTTTGTTCCTGCACTTAGGAGCATAGCAGCCATTCCCATAGCCGAACCGATACAAATGGTATGGATGGGAGGTTTAATGTATTTCATGGTGTCATAGATAGCGAAGGCTTCGGTTTCAAAACCGATGGGTTCGCCACTGTAACCAGAAGTACCAGTAGAATTGATGTAAATTTTAATGGGTTTTTCCGGGTCATCGGATTGTAAAAATAGCAATTCGGCGATAATTAATTCCGTAACCGCAGGAACTAATGGCATTCCCAGATAGACAATTCGCTCTTTGAGGAGTAAAGATGGTAAATCTGGGGGAGGAGTACGGTAGAAGTTATCGCCGTAATAGGGGGCTTGTGCAGCCGTAATAGGGGATTTTTCCATCATGGAATTTTGGGACTGAAAATATGCCGTTAACTGTATTACATCCTAGCGCGATGTTTGGGTAATTTAGGGTTTTTTATGGGTGTGGATTTCTGCCATGTTAACAGATTTGCAGATTTGGCTAAGAGATATTTTGTGTAAGTCCTGTAAATATAAGATATAATTATCTATTTACCTAAAAGTATCAGATTTTTGTATCTGACTATCTGGAATCAAGATCAGGTAATTTAGATTACCGTAAATCTTTGTATAATCGAAGATATAGCCATTTTATGTACTTTTCCAGAGTCCATAGTTCACATTAGTACCATAAAAAAAGTTTCTTATTATACAGAATCATCTACTGTATTCTATAAAATATCAACCAACTTCATTAAAGTTACTTAGTCAAAGTTACTTAATCGCAGTTGAAAAATTTGCCAATAAACTGATCCTTTAGACATCTCCACAAATGAGCTATTTGACCTGACCGCACAAGGCTTTTATCTTCTTTTTCGGAGATGCGTATTATGTAGATCAAACCCCTGACTTAAATATAACTTCTTTTAGCAGAAAAAACAGTTGTGAAACATATTCGTCCCTTATATCGCCTTCTAGCATTAGCTATAGGTTCAATGATTTTGGCCATATTCGCACCTACAGTTGTCCAGGCTGCCGATCCTGTTACCCTGGAGTCCTTGGACGCAACCACTAAACAACTACAAATCTCCATTGATACTACTTGGGTGCTACTCACAGGCTTTTTAGTATTCTTCATGCAGACAGGTTTTTCCATGCTGGAAGCAGGGTTACTGCGTCAAAGAGGAGTAGTCAATGCCCTGTTAGAAAACTTTATTGATGCTGCTCTCACCATTATAATTTGGTGGGTAGTCGGCTTTGGTATTGCTTTTGGCACAAGTGCGGGTGGCTTTATCGGTACAGATACATTTTTCCTAAGTCAACTACCTACTGACGGTGTTTTTGCTAATGGTGGTGTACCAGGAATCGCTTCTGGACTTAATGCTTATACCTTATTCTTCTTTCAGTTTGCTTTTGCGGCCACTGCCAGTACAATTACTACTGGGGCAATGGCTGGTAGAACTGACTTTGTTGGTGATTTGATGTACAGTGCCATTATGGCCGCATTCAGCTATCCCATTGTTGTGCATTGGGTGTGGAATTCCGGTGGCTGGTTAGCAAAAATGTCTTTTCATGATTTTGCTGGTAGCGCGGTAGTTCACACTGTTGGAGGTTGGACAGCCTTAGTAGGTGCTTATTTACTTGGTCCTCGGCCTAAACGTACTCCTTGGGGACAAATTCCTCCCGCTCATAATTTAGGTTTAGCGGCTTTGGGAACTATGATTCTCTGGTTTGGCTGGTATGGCTTTAACCCAGGTTCAACTTTAGGTACTGCCAATCCTGGTTTAATTGGTTTAATTACACTAAACACTACCCTGGGTGCTGGTGCTGGTGCTTTAGCAGCCATGTTTTATCAATATCAACGTTCAGGCAAATGGGATTTAGTATATTGTCTGAATGGTTCTTTAGCAGGGCTAGTAGGTATTACCGCAGGTTGCGCTTTTGTTGCACCTTGGGCGGCGGTAGTCATTGGTTCAACTGGGGGTATTTTAGTAGTTTTGGGTATTGATATTATTGAAGCCTGCAAAATTGATGATCCTGTGGGAGCATTTGCAGTTCATGGTATTAATGGCATGATGGGTACACTAGCGGTAGGCTTTTTAGGTCAGTCTGAATTGACTTTGAATAAGAAAGCTGGACTGTTATTAGGTGGTGGTTTTGATTTACTTGGTGTGCAGATTTTAGGGATAATAGCAATATCAGTGTTTACTATTGCTTTTGCCTTTTTAATGTTTGCCGGACTCAATGCTATTGGTAGACTGCGTGTTCATCCTGAAGCAGACAAAGTTGGTATTGACAATTATGAACATGGTGCAACTGTATGGCCAGATGTTTATGCAATTGAAGAGTTTGTAGAAGAGGAAAAAAACCACTCTCACACATCTAATTTTACTAATAGTTCTGCTCACAAATAGGCTTTAAAATAATATTCAGATCCCTGATTTCTTAAAGAAGTCGGGGATCTTGCTCTCAGCATTTTAACCCATTAAAATCACTGTGTCAATGACATGAATAATACCATTATCCGCTTCAATATCTGCGGCTAAGACAGTGGCATTTTTCACCTCAAAAGCCTGATCATCGCAATATATGGGTATAGTAGAACCTTCTACGGAGGTAACAGTACCTAATTTCGCTAATTCTGCTTTTGTTAGCCTGCCGGGTACAACATGATAGGTTAAAATTCGTGATAATTGGGGTATGTTTTGTACTAAAGTGGTAATAGTTCCTGGAGGTAACTTTGCAAAAGCGTCATCAGTGGGTGCAAATACGGTAAAAGGTCCAGGACTTTTTAAGGTATTCACCAAACTAGCGGCTTTTACAGCCGTTACTAAGGTTGTAAAAGCATCATTACTAACAGCAATATCAACAATATCAGCCATAGATTTTACCTCATTCTAACTCAGGTTCTCCAGTTATAGTAAATCATGTTTAAGTTTTATTAATAAAAATTTTGCTACTTGCTGATTTTTGTGTTGAAATTTGTTAGAATATTCTTTAATTTTACAACAGGGTAAAGTTTTATAATCAAGAACAGGGTTATTCACAAATTGTAATATTTATAGTAATAATTATTCAGGAGTGATTATCCAAAAAGAAGCAAATCCTGTGATCCGAGAATGAATATTAATCTCAATAAATATCAAGCTGTGTGGGTAGTGAAAAACTGTAAAGGTACAGTGGAAAATTGCAATTTAATTCATAATCTTCATGGTACTTGGAATATTGATACTGGATGTAGAATTATTCGCATTGGTAATAAGGAATAATGCTGTTGCTTGAAGTATGCAATTGATTTCAAACTCTTACTCTGTGCAATTGGAGGTCTTCTGCGTGAAACTTTCATCATACTCTTAATCAGCAACACCGAATAATTTTACATATCATTTTGCGATGATAGGTTTTAAAAATGGTGCGTTAATAACGCACACTACGGATATTAGAGGATGTTTTAAAAGTATCAGGCGAATATCATCAGGCTTACGCCACCCCACCCTATCGCTACTATCCAGCCAAAGTCCACACTTCGACAGGCTCAGTACAGACTAAGTGACCACCTACCTGTGTGGACTAGGGAAAAACCAAGGATTTTTAACCTGGGTAGGCAGGTTTTGCCTGTCTAGACGCGATTTCTAATCGCCGATTTTTGTGTTACAGCACATTCCATCTACATGAGGTATACTATGAACACAGCAAGATGCCTATGTTACAAGGGTTTTATCATTAAAATCTGTACCTCATAATAACGGAAACTGCTGTAATTTAGACTTGACAAACATCCTCTTATAAAGAAGATCGTATTGCAGGATAGGGAAATAAAGTTTGTAACCCCGCAAAACGTTTTTCTAATGGTTCAGGTGCAAAATTGCACAAACTTTCATAATAAAAAAATGCTACTCCTAAATCTTTTTGTTGTGCAGCGCGTACTTGCGTTTTAATTTGTTCAATTGTTACTGGTTTAGTTCTTAAACCTGCCATAATTCCTACTGCTGTGGGTATTTTTTCTTTAGCTTCTTGCATTTCTGCACGCACAAGTTTACTGACAAAACTATCCAGATTTTCTCGATAAACCTGTACCACTAATTCATCTATTATATCTAAACGCAACCAATTTAACCAATCTTGTAGTTGAAATTTGTAAGCAAAATCATGATAATTTGGTGAAACAGAAAAGATAATATTGGGTTTAATTTGCTTAATGGTGTGATTTAATCTTACCATAAAATCTGTAATTTTATTTGCTCTCCAATTTACCCATTCTGGATCATCCGCTGCCGCAGGAGGATCTTCTTGCATTTCTTGTTTATACAAATTCACGGTATATTTATCATAACCAAATTCACGAGGTAAACTGGTATGATCATCAAATTGAATCCCATCAATATCATATTTATTTGTTAGTTCTACCAATAAATCAATAATAAATTGTTGTACTTGGGGATGAAAAGGATTTAACCATTTTACTTCACCAGCAGCACCCACAGAACTATCTGTACCATCACGTTTTTGTGTAAACCATTCGGGTTTATTTACTGCTAATTCTGAAGTGGAAGGAGACATAAACCCAAACTCAAACCAGGGTATAACTAATAAGTTTTGACTATGACCTTGATCAATTAAATCTGCTAAAATATCATGTCCCTCTAACCCTTTAAACACAAAAGGTTGAATTTCTAAATTTCTTGCTACATTACTAGGATACATCACATAACCCGAATTCCATACCACTGGATAAATAGTGTTAAAGTTAAGTTGTCTTAATTTCGTAACTGCTTCTTGGACTTTATTCCGATCTCTCATAATATCCAAATCGTTATTTGTCATCCATACACCACGAATTTCTGAACGTGGTATTTGTGCTGTTGCTTGTAAGTTATTTTCCCCAATCACTATTAATAAGGCAATTAAAAACAAGGGGATTAATAAACGTTTGATAAATTTTTGGGGTAGGAATTTAGACAATTTTATCGCCATTTCTTTATGCTAGTGAATTGATTTACAGAAAGTTGAGAAAATAATTGACGTATTTGATTAAATTTAGTGCCTATTTTATCATTGTTTGGTAATTTTTATTGAATAAGCTTGGTTAATTATATATTATATATATGAGTTGTGGTGATGATCCTAAGCATGAATTTTGTTCTTGGTATGCTACTTTTTTGACTATTTATTTAATTACTTAAAGTGGATCAACTAGATGATAGTCATTTTTAAACAGAGGAAATCATACAATGGGATTTTTGTGGAACTTGGCAAAAGGACGCAGAATATACTATACAATACTGTAAAAGTGTATAATATATAGTTTAAACAACAATTCAAGAAAAATTATTCAATTCTTTAAAATGCCAAGTTTTCAACCTTATACCAAGCATCCTGCTTTAATGGAACCGTCTATCAAAGAAAAATTCTGTCAACCGTTAAAAATAGTTGCTTTAGGAGATAGTCTTGTTTATGGCTATGGAGATCCAGATAAAGGTGGTTGGGTAGAACAATTACGCAGATGGTGGATGTTACCAGATAGTGTGGGTCATATATTGTATAATTTAGGTGTAAGGGGCGATCGCACAGAACAAGTTTACCAGCGTTTAGAAATGGAATTTCGTCATCGCGGGGAACTGCGTAACCGTGTACCTGATCTCATTATTTTATCTGTTGGTGTGAACGACACACCCCGCTTAGGACGTAAAGAAGGTAAAAACTACACTCAGTTCCATGAGTTTACCACAGCAATAGACAAATTACTAGATCAAGCCCAACAACTTTGTCCAGTTTTATTTGTGGGAATGGTTCCAGTGATAGAAACAAAAATGCCTTTTTTAGATTGTTTATATTATAATCATGCTGATCAATATCGTTACAAAGAAGCTACTCGTTTAGCTTGTGAAAAAAGAGAAATTCCCTATTTAGATATTTTTGATCAATGGATGCAGCGTGATGAAAATTGGCGCAGTCAACGCATGACAAATGATGGACTACATCCAAATACATTAGGTTATCAAGATTTATTAGAAATTGTCCTAAATTGGTCAGCATTATCAGCATATCATTGTCAATTTGACTATCAAAATGAATTGCAAAACACTCAGATTATATCCTCCATTGATTTATAATTTTGCCTATCAGATTCAGATCCCCGACTTCTCTAAGAAGTTGGGGATCTTGTTCTATCTTATGAAAATAATTGTCCCTGTTTTGCCATATCTTGATTTTCCCGTTGTGCTTTCTTAAATGTTAATTCTCCCTGTTTCATATCAAAAAATTCTGGTCGTTTCTGTTCTGTTAATAATTCCTCAATAGTTAAAATTTGAATTTTCGCGTAACTTCTGCCATTTCCTGCTTTATAAAAACCCGAAGATGCAGTTTCTTTAATTATTGGTTGAGTAGGGGGGTAAGAGTGATAAATAGTCCAATTTCCGCCTTATTTGTTTCCAGAGTACCGCGTAAATCTCTAATCATTTTTGCCTTTTATTAGTTCAACAACACGACTTTTTATTATAGAAGAACCTGAAGCACATTTATTTCCCGCATCACAAAAACATATTGTTAGTTTAATGAGTCAAGTTTTCAATACAACAAACAGAAAACATAAATTTATTATTACTACTCACAATTAAAAAAACAGGCTGTAATGAAAATATTAATAGCTTAATTACTGAATCTATTTAACTAATTCTTATATTATAGTTTCTATTTTTTCCATAAAAACATCTACTTTCATATCTCTTGTAATTACATAGTATTAATCTCCATAAAAATCATCATCTAATAACTGTTCTAAAGTAAAAGGTAAATCAAGAGGATATTCACATTCATCTGGTTTTCTTACGCCCAACTTAGCATTTTTACTTTCTTTAATTGCCAGTTTTCTAGCATCAGCATAAGCTAAAGAAATTACCTCATGGAGATAATTTTTAAAAGAAGGATTTTCTTGTAAATCTTTTTTAATTCTAAACCGATGTTCAGTAATAGAACTGTACCAACTTCCTTTCATCATTTCTGGTGCATCAGATTGAACAGTTAACTTGAGTAAGTGAGCAATTAAAATGGTTAAATTACTCAAGAAAGACCGTTTTTCCGATTTACCCATATCATCAAGCTCTAATAGTAAATGTTCCCAATCAATATCATTAAAATGTTGTTCTTTAATTTGTGTAATGAGAGTTTCTCGCCACAAATTAAAATCTTGTTCATATAGTTGATGGTTCATATATTATCCTACCAAATAAATTGAGCTACCTTGTTTTTAATTAATCTGATCAAGTTAGTCATGTTTGTTTTAAGTTTATCTCATCTTTTGCAGGATGCTAACCAGCAATGCTAATTCATGGATGCAAATGATGATCATTATAATACATGATAATAATAACTCCTAAAAAACGGCAAATTTCGGGCATGACATCACCTGATAATGTATTTTTGTAATTTGTAATGATTATATTATAGCATATTCTCTTCCTTTGCGTCTTTGCTCCTTTGCGTCTTTGCGCGAAACAAAAAAAAGACGAACTAAAAAGCCCGTCCAAAATGCCGAAGAAAACTTTTAAAAACCTATAAAACCTAAACCTTTGCTTCCTCCCTAACCAACTTATCCCAACCCAAATCCTTCAAATTATTATTACGACGTAAAGGACGAGTTACCAACTCCAAAATATCCCGCGCATTACCAAAACCATGAATTTGTGCAAACGTAAACTCCACAGACCATTTAGTATTAATTCCTCGCGCTTCCAAAGGATTAGCATGAGACATACCAGTAATAACTAAATCAGGTTTTAAATCATAAATACGTTGCACTTGATTGTAATTATCTGGCTTTTCTACAATCTTTGGTAAAGCAACTCCCATCTCATTACAAGTCTTTTCTAACAATTCTAATTCCGCAGCTTGATAACGTTTATCCATGTAAGGAATACCAATTTCAGGAACAGTCATTCCACAACGAACTAAGAACCGCGCTAGGGAAATTTCCAACAAATTATCACCCATGAAAAACACAGATTTACCGCGAATTAATTGCACATAATCTTCTAAATTTTCCCAAATTTGTGCTTCTCTTTCATCTAAACCTTGAGGAGTAATTCCTAACACAGAACAGATTTTTTCTACCCATGCGCGTGTTCCATCAGGACCAATGGGAAATGGTGCGCCAATTAATTTACATTTCTTTCTTCTCATTAAAGTTGTCGCAGTGCGACTCAAGAAAGGATTCACTCCAGCAACATAATAACCTTCTTCAATCACTGGTAATTCTGTAAATCTTTTCGCAGGTAGCCAACCAGAAACTTTTACACCTTGTTTTTTCAATTCTAAGGTTAATTGAGTAACTACAGGATCAGGTAAAGAACCGAATAAAACTAAAGGTTGATGATCCACATATTCTGATTCTTCTTGAGCTACATCTTCTTTTTTCTTACCAAAATGTAGTAACTTTTGAATGGCATTACGTTCATGTTTTTCCGTGTCCGTAATTGGCGCTTTATCAGGACAACGATGAGCCATTGCTGCTAATACTGTATCTTCACCTTGAGTAAAAGCATAATCTAAACCATTGGCGCGAGCCACAACTATAGGAATACCAATTTCTGCTTCTAATTTGGGTGCCAAACCTTCCAAGTCCATTTTAATAATTTCAGTGGTACAAGTACCAATCCAAACTATTACACTAGGATTGCGATCGCGTTTAATTTGCTCACATAATCTTTTTAATTCTTGATAATCATTTAACTGGGCAGAAATATCACCTTCTTCTAACTCCGCCATTGCATAACGAGGTTCAGCAAAAATCATCACTCCCATCGCATTTTGGAGAAAATAACCACAGGTTTTTGTACCAATAACTAAAAAGAAACTATCTTCAATTTTTTGATATAACCAAGCTACGCAACTAATAGGACAAAAAGTATGATAATTACCAGTTTCGCATTCAAAATTTAAAGCTGATTGTTCTGTAGCAACAGTCATTTTAATATTCTCTCCGTGATTTTTTTGCCTAGTTAAAAACAGATGATAGGTGATTTGTAATTGATAATTGGTAATTACTAACTTTCACCTGTCACCTCTCATCTAAGTTCAACAATTAATTTAATTATTAGGGAAGAGACGATCCATTTCTGACTCATTAAAATCAGATGGTAATTCTTCGAGAGTTTCTGATGCTTCTTCCCCCCAAATATCAGAAACAACATCAAAAGAGTCGTCATCCAAATTAGCACTTTCACCAAAGGCCACTTCTTCGGATCCACCCAAAGCATCAAAACCAGTTTCTTCCAGTCCAGAAATTTCTCCAAAATTAATTTCTTCTGTTGATGTTCCTGTAGATTTATTCTCTACAGCAAACTCTTGGGTATTTGTTTCTTCTTGAAATTTATGATATTTAGTAGATTCGGTAAATTTTTCTTCAATCTCAGCAACCGTTTTTTCTTCTAAAATCGAAGTTGGTTGCTTATAAAACATTTCTTGCTCCACTAAAGAACTAACACGATTACCAAGTAAGATATCAGGATCAAAATTCAAATCTAGGACATCAATTAATGTATCCGCATCAGGGTTGAGTTTCGCAAAAGGGAACATTAGCTGGGCTAATTTTGGCTCTAGGGCATTAACTACTCCCAGAATAAGGTAAGAGGAAGGACGCTTACCACCATCAGGTGTATGAACTGATTCAACAGTCATGTGGAGTATAATCCAATCACGGTTTGCTTGAAAGAATTGCAACCACTTCTGTTTGAGGGAGTCAGTAAAGCTATCAAAAAATGCCATATTTCGATCCTGAGAGGTAAAATGTTTTATACAATCATCAAGTCTAATTCCTCTTCTGCAATTGTGCCCTGTACTTTCCCCGGATTGAGATAAAAATCTGATAATAGTGAAAAAAGTTCACGATCGGGAGCATCATGGGGTACGACACCTTCAGGTCGTGATAGGATCTGATCAGCAATATTCAGGTAATAGTCACAAACGTACTTTAAGCTGGAATCATGCTCTGCCATCTCAAATAAGGTCTTCCCTTTTACACGAGAAACACGGATATCCTCAATTAAAGGTAATACTTCCAAAACTGGCATAGGTACGGCTTCTACATATTTCTCAATTAGATCACGTTTAGAAGTACGATTGCCAATTAATCCTGCTAAACGCAAAGGATGGGTTCTAGCCTTTTCTCTCACTGAAGCCGCAATTCTATTAGCAGCAAAAAGCGCGTCAAAACCATTATCGGTAACAATCATACAATAATCTGCATAGTTTAATGGAGCCGCAAATCCTCCACACACAACATCACCTAATACATCAAATAAAATTACATCATATTCGTCAAAAGCGTTCAGTTCTTTCAGTAATTTTACGGTTTCACCAACTACATAACCACCACATCCAGCACCCGCAGGCGGTCCTCCAGCTTCTACACAGTCTACTCCACCATAGCCTTTGTAAATTACGTCTTCTGGCCATACGTCTTCATAATGATAGTCTTTCTCTTGCAATGTATCAATAATTGTAGGAATCAAAAAACCGGTTAAAGTGAACGTACTGTCATGTTTAGGATCACAACCGATTTGTAGCACCTTCTTACCCCTTTTAGCTAGGGCTACGGAGATATTACAACTGGTTGTAGATTTACCAATTCCACCTTTACCATAAACTGCTAGTTTCATTTGGGCTTTCCTCTTAAACAATTCAATATCTACTTATTTTTACTTATACCTCAAACATTTTAATTATGTAAATTAATTTGAACTGATTTTCATTAAATTCATTTACTGATGTGTGAGGTACGTTAATGTCATTATTCTGCAAATTTTCTGAAAAGGAAAGGGGGTTTAATTTTATAAAACGTCGTTAATCTGTAAAAAATTAAGATTAAAGTAGCTATAAATAAAATTTGCCGCTATTTATATTTTAAAACAATTAAAAATCTTAAAAATAGGTTTTATTGATTATTTTTATAAAAATAGTTATAAAAAACAATAAAAAATTATCCCTAAATAATAGGTTATTATCTATGAAATAAATCAATATTATCTATTATTTTGTGAATAATTATGCCAGTACAGCTAAAATAAATTTAGGGAAGTGACTCCTGGCGCAAATTCAGTAAATTATTGAGTAAATATTTATTAAATATAGCAATACTATTAAAATTTTGAAAAAATCTAAGTATTTGTAGGGTGCGTTAAGAATAAAGCTAACACACCCTATGTATCTTTCAAGAATGAAATATTATTCTTATATGTTGAATAACACGCGATTAATAACAATTACAGCACATTCCATCCACATGAGGTACACTATGAACACAGCAAGACTTGTACTGAGCTTGTCGAAGTATGCCTGTGTTACAAGGGTTTTATCATTAACATCTGTACCTCATAATAACGGAAACTGCTGTAATTTTTTTATGAAGGCTTATTATCAGAACATATCACATAAAATACACATTTTATACTGCTATTTAACTGATGTATAGGAAAAATTCATGGTAAATAGAACTTACGCAAGTGTCACAGCAAAAATATGTTGTAGGATATTTTAGAATACATATTTTTAAATAAACAGATTGAACATCTCCAAAAAATAATCTAGAGACGTTTCATGGAACGTCTCTACAAGGGTTGTAGAAAACGCTTATGTAATTTCTGAGATGTTTATTATGTATAATCCCTAACAATGTATCATCTGCGTAAGTCCTGTTGACAAAAAAATATATTTAAGTTATGATACCAGTAGTATATGATTTGTGGGGGTTTAGCTCAGTTGGTAGAGCGCCTGCTTTGCAAGCAGGATGTCAGCAGTTCGAGTCTGCTAATCTCCATTGGATATGTTAATTTAACCTCTTAATAATATCCTCTTCTAAAAAGTGGTGGATCTGATTTAACTGAATATCATGGCACAAAAAACTCTTTGTCAAGACTGCGCTTTTGTAATTACACAAAAAAATACAAGTGAATGTACTCATCCTGATGAGACAGAAGTAGATTGTGCTAAAATAACTTTTTGTAGTTCATTTACTCCTAAGATAAAGGTTGATAGTCCTTGTGTTACTTATGGTCAAGAATAGACTACACAAAGCCCATATTTATTTAATAATTTGGTGATCTAAATATCCTATTGTCATTAAAGTGTATCAATGATGAACTATTACATTAAACATCAAAAATCAATTACTAATTTTTCTATTAGCTTAACAGTTTTCACAGTATTTATTAGTTTAATTAACCCATATTTTGTCAATGCAAATTCACCGAAAAATCCAGATCAAACTATCAATTGTGAAATGTTAGTTGTGGGTGGTGGACTTTCAGGAGTGGCCACAGTTTATGAAGGTTTATTAGCAGGAAAAACGGTTTGTTTAACAGAAATTACTGACTGGCTAGGAGGACAAATTTCCTCTCAAGGCACTTCTGCTTTAGATGAAAGGCCAACTCAAAGCAAAAAAGAATTTTACCCGCGTGGATATGTAGAATTAAGAAATCGTATTCAACAAAAATATGGTAAGTTAAATCCTGGTGATTGTTGGGTCAGTGAATCTTGTTTTTTACCTAATGATGCTGATATTATTATCAGACAAATGTTAAAAGATGCGGAAAGAAAGGGTAAAGGTAAATTATATTTGTTTCTTAATACGGTAATTAAAGATTTAAACATTAATCAAAATGGTAACATTATTCAGAGTGCGATCGCTATCCAACATCAACCAAAACCAAATAAACCTCCTTTCAACAATTTCACTTTATCCCAAACTATTGCAGATATTTATAACTATGAAAACTCTGATAATTTTCAAAAAACAATTATCAAATTTATTCCCAAAAATAATCGTAAAAATAATTTAAATCAATGGTATGTAATTGATACGACAGAAACCGGAGAAATAGTTGCTTTAGCGGATGTTCCCTATCGTTTGGGTATTGATCCTCGTTCTTATTTAGAACCTTCATCTTCCAGTATCACTAAAGATCCTTATTGTACCCAAGGGTTTACTTACACTTTTGCAATGGAGTTAACTAAAGAACCTCAAACATATCAATTACCTGCATTTTACCTACAATATTCGCCCTATTTTAGTTATGAATTATCTAGGTTTGCTAATTTCGATATTCTCTTTACTTATCGGCGTATTTGGAGTCCCGAAAAAGGTCCATTAACAATATTTGCTAACAAAAAATATAACAGTCCCTTACCTGGACATATATCCATGCAAAATTGGACTTGGGGAAATGATTATCGTCCAGGAACAAGTGCAGATAATTTAGTATATACTCGTGAACAATTAGTTAATTTAGGACAATTACAACCAGGAAATTGGCAAGGAGGACTAAGAATAGAAGCACTCAAAAAGGCAGAAGAAAAAGCCTTATCCTTTTTCTATTGGTTTTATGCAGGAACTACAGACTCTCAACTTGGTCCAGATGTAAAAAAACCCCAAACAAATATTAAACTTTTGACAGGTTTAAATTCCCCTATGGGAACGGTTCATGGTTTATCAAAATATCCTTATATCCGAGAAGGTAGAAGAATTATTGGCCGTCCTAGTTGGGGACAACCAAATGGATTTACAATTTGGGAAGTTGATATTTCTCGACGCAATTATAATGATCCATATTATCAGAAAACTTTACCTCCTGATATGTATCGTCAATTAAAGGCGACATTAGCAGGTTTAGAAGCAACCTCTGTCATTAGGGGTACTGTAACTCCTGATAATGCTATTAAACGCAGTCGCTCTACAATTTTTCCCGATGCAGTGGGCATAGGACATTATGCTATAGACTTTCATCCTTGTATGAATGCAAGTCCACCAGAAGTTCCTGGTAATAAGGAACGTGAAGGAGAAAGACGCGGCGCAGGCCAAGCATATCCTTTCCAAATTCCTTTAAGAGCGATGATTCCCCAAAAAATTGATAATCTATTAGTAGGCGGTAAAAGTATTGCAACTAGTCATATTGCGGCGGCTGCTTATCGTGTGCATTCTTTTGAATGGTCTGCTGGTGCATCGGCGGGAACTGTAGCTGCTTTTTCTTTAACTAAAGGAATTGCACCCTATCAATTAGTTGATAATTTGCCTAAACAACAACCCCTATTAAATATGTTGAAGAGTATTTTAGAGAAAAATGGTAATCCTACAGCTTTTCCTGATACGTCTATTTTTAACAGTAATTGGGACCATTGGCGGTAGAATAATAATTGATGAATCCTAACTCCTCTTAGTATATTTTTGTAAGTAATATATAATTTATGGTCAAAGAATTTACTTTATTTCCTGGTGTTTTTACTATGGCTGCTGCACCTACTGTAACTCCAGATCGGGTTAACCAAACTGTTCGTAAGCCTTATCCTAATTATAAGGTCATTGTTTTGAATGATGACTTTAATACCTTTGATCATGTTGCTAAGTGTCTGATGCAGTATATTCCTGGAATGTCAAGCGATCGCGCTTGGGAATTAACTAATCAGGTACACTATGAAGGACAAGCCATAGTTTGGGTTGGTCCCCAAGAACCTGCTGAATTATATCATCAACAGTTACGACGTGCTGGTTTAACTATGGCACCTTTGGAAGCTGCTTAGTAGCTATTAACTATCTAAAAAACCTACAATTTACGCTTCTTCCTCTCAATACAATAATTGTGTTTTCCCTAATGAATAACTGGCTTTATTCTTATCCTACATTACTATCTGGTACTCTACTAAAAAGGTATAAACGTTTTTTTGCTGATATTGAACTATCCACAGGAGAAATAGTAACTGCCCATTGTCCAAATACAGGACCAATGACGGGAGTTAGTCAAGTTGGTAGTGCGGTACAAGTTTCTCAAAGCGATAACCCTAAACGTAAGTTAGGTTATACATTAGAATTAATTGAAGTTCATGATAATAAACCTACTTGGGTAGGAGTAAATACTAATTTACCTAATAAAGTGGTAAAGATAGCTTTAGAAAAACATCTTTTTCCAGAGTTGGGACAATATCAACAGGTTAAAAGTGAAGTTATATATGGTAAAAATCGCCAAAGTAGAGTGGATTTTTATTTAACAAGTGATAATCAATCACCGATATATTTAGAAGTGAAAAACACAACTTGGTGTGATGGTACTTTAGCATTATTTCCTGATACAGAAACCACTAGAGGACAAAAACATTTAAGAGAATTAATGGCAATTTTACCCCATAGTCGAGCAGTAATGTTATATTTTATCAATCGTGGTGATTGTTTAGAATTTGCACCAGGTGAAAGTAAAGATCCTAAATATGCTGAGTTATTGCGAGAAGCAGTAAATATGGGTTTGGAAGTTTTACCATGTCGCTTTGATGTTTACCCCCAAGGTATTCGTTATTTGGGGTTAGCAAAGATGCTGTAAGTTTGATTTGACATACTCACCGACCTAAAGGCGCGGTGATTCTTGACGCTTCACTGACTGATACTACCTAAGTAGTCTTACTCTGCCTCTGCGTCCGTTTAGAGTCGTGGCAATGCCCTATCCCGACTTTATTAATATTTTTGGCAGCATTTTCATCACGGTCTTGTTCAGTTCCACAATTTAAACACTGAATTTTCCGAATTTTTAAATCAAGTTTACCCCATTTGTATCCACATTCAGAGCAAACTTGACTTGTTGCTTCCCATCTACTAATAACACGGAACTCTCTATTAAACTTTTGTGATTTAGCTTCACATAAAGTTCTAAATTGTCTCCATCCTTGTAGGCTAATAGGCATAGTGTTACGGATTTAAAGATTCATTTGGTCTGCGTTACTAAATATCGTCGGTCTGTATTCGAGAAAGTATTAATTTAATTGAAAAATCATTTCGAGAAGTCGCTGAAAAAATGAATTTTCAAGTGCTTGAGTTTAATGGTGAAGATAATCACGTTCATGCACTTATTGAGTATCCGCCCAAACTATCTATCTCCCAGATAGTAAATGCTTTAAAAGGCGTATCTAGTCGTAGGTATGGGCGGCTACAAAAAACCCCCATAAAGAAGCATTATGGAGTCCTAGTTATTTTGCTATCTCTGTAGGAGGTGCGCAGCTAGAGATATTAAAGGAGTATATCAAAAATCAAGAAAAGCCGTCCTAAAAGGACGGGGCTTGTATCCCATTATTTTCGGTCAGAAGTTAGGAGTTAAGAGTCGGTAGTTAGATGCGTTTACCTGCTTTCAATAGACCTGTGGTGAGAATTACATAAGCTTAGAACCTCGTATTGCTGAACACCAAGAAAAAATTAGGCTAGAATTAGAGAAAGCATTTCCAGATCCAGGTTTAATTAATCATTGGGAAAAGGAAATCATAGCTTTTGAACAAGGAATAAAACAAAAACAAGCGTTAAAAAGATTCGGTAAAAACTCATGACACTTGTAAAACAAAAAATCAGCAGTGAAAATTCTAGATTTAATCAGCTACTAATGGAATTACAGGAAGATTTTCAGGCATAAAGTAGAAGTTAAAAACCAAGAATTTTAGACTGTACCTCATAACAAAGGAATCTGCTGTAAAATAGCATTTAGTATAGTATAATGTTATGCTTGTGCTTAAAAAGCTAACCTTCTTATCAAATGTCATCAAGATATTTGTCCATCATTTTCCTCAGATTTATGTCTTTGTTTAATGCAGATTTTGTACAAAATCCTAAACCATTTCTTAAATGGGTAGGTGGTAAGACTCAATTAATTAATGAACTTGATCAACTGATTAGTCATCACATATCCAAGTATAATACCTGTACTTACATTGAGCCATTTGTTGGTGGGGGAGCAGTATTATTTCATATTTTGTCAAATTTTTCCCAAATAAATAACATTATTATCAATGATATTAATTCAAGTTTGATAAGTGCTTACAAGCTAATAAAGGAGGATTACAGGAAATTAGTTTTAGTACTTTCAGAAATTGAAGAAACTTATTATAATCTTACCTCAATTGAGAATAAAAAACAATTTTACTTAGCCAAAAGAGATGAGTTTAATCAAGAGGATAGTGAATTTTATATAGTTAATAAGACTGCTTTAATGCTGTTTTTAAATAAAACTTGTTTTAATGGTTTATATCGAGTTAATAAAAGAGGTAAATTTAATGTACCTTTTGGCAAGTATAAACAACCTAAAATTTGCAATGTAGATAATATTATTTCTGTCCATTACCATTTACAAAATGTTAAAATTTTGCAGGGAGATTTTACAGAAACTATAAGATATGCTAAAAAACCAACCCTATTTTATTTAGATCCACCTTATAAACCCATTAATGATACTTCAGCGTTTACATCCTACTCTTTAGAAAATTTTAATGACCAAGATCAACTTAGACTTAAAAATTTTTGTGATCAAATACATATCAGTGGACATTATTTTATTTTGAGCAATTCAGATGTTAAAAATTTTAATCATGAAAATGCTTTTTTTGATGACCTTTATGAAAATTATAATATTAAGCGAGTGAAAGCTAGACGGAATATTAATTCTAAAGGCCATTGTCGAGGTGAACTATTTGAATTACTAATTAGTAACTTCTAGATACATTTTCAGATGAAATTTCAAGGCAGAAGGATTTATAAGGATTTATAACGATCAATAAACAAGAAACTACATCCCAAAGCAAAGATTGGAAAGCTATTTTTGAGAAATATAAGATTTATAATCATGATTTTACCCAACCTTATTTTATTAATGCTAAAGATATAAAAGAAGTTAGAATAATTTGTAAACAAGATACTAGAGAAAGCAGACCAGATATATTCCAAAAGTTACGGCTATTTTTACTTCCTGTGAAAAATGGCGAATATGCTATTTTGAAAGGAGAAGGATATATAGACAAGACATTCTTGTTATTAAATAACAACCTAAGATTTATAAATCTAATCTGAGTTTTAAGCTAGATAGTTCTCTAATAGGTGATTCTGAAATACAGCATTTAGATTACTCTTATACTTCAAGTTTAATTCGTTATTTTATTCAAGATGAAACTTTGGTATTAACAATACGAGGTAGAAAATATACGCCAAAATTTGATATGAATGTTAATAACTATAAATTAAGTATTGAAAGTGTGCAAACAGAAGTTCATACTGGATATGAAGGTCAAACATCCTCTTATTTACCATCAAATAACCTGATTATATTAATGGATATTTATTAAGTCTGGGAAATATAAGAAATATTGTTACACAAGCTCTCAGTATAGCTCAAAAGTCATCTGCTTTCAATTAAAATTATCAAAACTTACAAAAAATTAATCACAGACAATTCTATGGCGCTTATTGTTCAAAAATACGGTGGTACATCTGTGGGTTCAGTAGAACGCATTCAAGCCGTAGCTGACAGAGTTAGTAAAACCATCCAAATAGGAAACTCTGTCGTAGTAGTAGTTTCCGCTATGGGTAAAACCACTGATGGTCTAGTTAAACTAGCTCATGATATCTCTAAAAACCCTAACCGTCGGGAAATGGATATGTTACTTTCCACAGGGGAACAAGTAACAATTGCTTTATTAAGTATGGCATTACAGGAAATTGGCCAACCTGCCATTTCTATGACTGGCGCACAGGTAGGAATTGTTACCGAAGCTCACCATAGCCGCGCCCGCATTTTACATATTGAAACCCAACGGTTAAAAAAACATCTCAATGCAGGTAAAGTCGTTGTTGTAGCTGGATTTCAAGGCATTAGTTCTACAGAAGATTTAGAAATTACCACCTTGGGAAGAGGCGGTTCTGATACTTCCGCAGTCGCTTTAGCCGCCGCATTGAAAGCAGATGTCTGTGAAATTTATACCGATGTACCAGGGATTTTAACTACAGATCCGCGCATTGTACCAGAAGCACAGTTAATGACAGAAATTACCAGCGATGAAATGTTAGAATTAGCTAGTTTAGGAGCAAAAGTATTACATCCCCGTGCAGTGGAAATTGCCAGAAATTATGGTGTACCTTTAGTAGTACGCTCTAGTTGGACTGATCAACCAGGTACTTATGTAACAAGTCCTCAAGGACGAGAACGGGAATTAGTCAATTTAGAATTAGCTCGTCCTGTGGATGCCATAGAATTTGATTTAGATCAGGGTAAAGTATCATTATTGCGTATTCCTGATCGCCCTGGAGTCGCTGCTAGATTGTTTAATGAAATTGCAGATCAAGATGTGGATGTAGATTTAATTATTCAATCTATTCATGAAGGTAATAGTAATGACATTGCTTTTACCGTCAATATGCCTATTTTAAATCGAGCAGAAGCAGTGGCATCTGCCATAGCACCAGCTTTACGCAATCATGTTGATGCTGATGAAGCAGAAGTGTTAGTAGAAAAAAATACCGCTAAAGTCAGTATTGCCGGGGCAGGAATGATTGGTAGACCAGGAGTAGCTGCTAAAATGTTTCAAACTTTAGCCGATGCCGGTGTAAATATTCAGATGATTTCCACTAGCGAAGTTAAGGTAAGTTGTGTAGTAGATGCGGAAGATTGCGATCGCTCAATTTCCGCTTTATGTAATGCCTTTGAAATTAACTCCTCTCACACCGCTATAGTCAATACTAGTCCAGAAACTCCAGGAGTACGTGGTGTAGCCTTAGATATGAACCAAGCAAGATTAGCAATTCGTCAAGTTGCAGATAAACCAGGAATGGCAGCCAAACTATTTGGACTATTAGCTGAAAAAAATATCAGCATAGATATGATAATTCAATCCCAACGATGTCGGTTAGTCAATGGAGAAGCAAGAAGAGACATAGCTTTTACAGTAGCAAAAATAGACGCCGTAAATGCCCAGGAAAAACTAACCCAAGTAGCCCGTGAAATGGGTTGGGGAGAAGTAATATTAGATAATGATATAGCTAAAGTTAGTATAGTGGGTTCTGGGATGGTAGGGCATCCAGGCATTGCTGCGAAAATGTTTACAGCCTTAGCAGCAGAAAAGATCAACATCCAAATGATAGCCACGTCAGAAATTAAAGTTAGTTGTGTAGTCTCACAAAATGAAGGAGTTAAAGCATTACAAGTAATTCATGCAGCTTTTGAATTAGCTGGTAATGAGAAATTTGTAGTTCCAGCGTAGTTGTCAGCCGTCAGATGTCAGTAAGGGTTTAGCACTCCTCAAATGAATTTCCAGCCAGGCTTAACCTAAAACCCATAGCTAGACTGGGAATTAATTCCTAGTTTCATAACAAAAGTCATCTTTAGATGACTAAAATAACCCGAAAATTTGTTAAATTTGTTTAGTTTACTTTAGTAAACTTGAGCTATTAGCCTGGAAATGAATTTCCAGGCAGGCTTAACCTAAAACCGATAGACCGATATAGCTGACTACTCAAAAGTGACTTCTGATAACTGATACAGCAGTTTCTGTTATTATGAGGTACAGATATTAATGATAAAACCCTTGCAACACAGGCATCTTGCTGTGTTCCTAGTGTACCTCATGTAGATGGAATGTGCTGTAACTATAGGACTTACGCAAGTGTCACACTAAAAAATCTGTTGAGTGGGTGCGTCAGATATCAACAATTTGGTTATTTGGTTATTTACATGATTTATACTGTCTGACGTGGTTGGTGAGCTCGTCGAACCACACCCTACCAATGTGCCAGTTGCGTAAGTCCTGAACTACTTACTAATCTGACAATCTTCACTACTCTTCAAAGGTTGTAAAGTCACCAAACCAGTATGTTTCAATAAACATTGAACTTCCTTACTTTGTAACACCTCACCAAACTTTTTTCCCTTTGGTTCTTGACGATTATCTCGCAAATAAACTACAGATAAAGGATAGGCTAAAGGATAACTTTGATTAATAAATTGTCGACTATTCGGCACATAAGATGATTTATTACATAAATCTGTTTCCCGTGGATTAATCGGCTTACCATTAAGTTGTATTAACGGAGAAACCACATACTTATTCTCATGCTGTAAAGCTAAAGGATAAATAGAACATTGTCCATAGGTCTTACTCAAAAAATCAAAACCAATACCACCAATTCTTACATTCTTACTATCAACATTTTCAAAATCTTTGATAATACTCCTAAATGTCTCAAAAGTTTCTAACTGACTCACTTTAGGAATGTCATTTTTCTCTTTTGCCGTTAACAGTCTTCTAAACCTACTAATATTTTCCTCTGTTTTTAAAACACGCTGTTCAAAATTTCCTACCGCTTCCGCATTTCGTGAAATATATAATTTAATTTTTAAATTTGGTCCATTTATACCCGTAACATCACGCCAATTAGTAATTTCTCCCGTATATATTTTCTGTAACTGTTCTAGAGTAATTTTTCCTTCCAAAGCAGTGGGTAAACTATCTTGTCTCCCCTCTTTACTAAAAGCAACAAACACCACTAAACCATCATAAGCAAATTCTTCATATCCCAACTCAGAATTTTTATTATTATTCACTATTGTACTAATAGCAAAATCTATTTCTCCATTTTTTAGTCTCGTTATATTATCTAATTGTGTAGGTTTATCATAGTCCAATTCTACAGATGGTAAAAGTCTTCCTAAATTTTTCTCTAAACTTTCTCCACCAGGTAAAAGTTTTTCTGTAGTTAACACATAACGCCAAATTACATCAGCTTCTTTCAGACATGAATACACAAATTTACCTTGAGGAATAGCAACTATTTTGTCAAGAGATTTCAAAGTTTGGTTTTGATTATCTTGCCGACTTTTATTAATATTCAATAACCAAAATATACCTATAAATAATAACAAAATTCCACAACTTCCTAATAAAATCAGTTGCCAAGTGTGGAAGTTGATGGTGTTGTTTGACGTTTTTTCATCTTCCTGATCATCTTTATCCGACTTACTTTCTCTGGCTATATTCTGTAAATTAGGTAAGCTTTGACGCGCTTTTTCTGCACTGCTAAACTCATTACTAATTAACTTGAATAAAAATTCTTTCAACTCATCATTAACTGTATTAGGTAATTTCAGATCAGTAATATTATTAGCTTCCTTACCTGCTAATAAAGCAAAACCAATTTTACCTAAATCTTGTACATCTTTTTTACATTTAATTTTAACAGTATCTTCACTATCTTGATTTTTCCATACATCATTATATTGATGTTCCCATAAAGATAAATCCCGCAAATAAATTAAAAATCCTTGTAAACTAGGAACAATTACTAAAGTATCTAAACTTAAATTACCATGGTATTTTTTTTTGTTTTCGCTTCCCGAAGGTAACAAGAATTTTTGCGTATGCAGAAATTGTAAACTTTGCAAAACTTGATTTAAAACTTGATATACTTCTACATTACTCATAGCCCCATTTTCTCTAATGTAACTACCTAGAGAATGACCATGATAAAAAGTATTTTTAAAGACTAAATAATAACGTTTTTCCTCATGATCAAATATAGCTTCATCTGGTGTAATTAACCGAAAATCCTGTATTCTACCATCTGCTAATATTAATCCAGAAATTCGCTCGAAATTATATTGAATATACTTTATTTTTTCCTCAATTTCGGCTCTTTTTTGATTGTTTCTCTCGTTTTCAGCTTTAGGAAATAAAAACTCCTCAATAATAATAGGTTCGCTATCTGGTAGTTCAATAGCTTGATAAAAATATCTAGCTTGGCGATCTGCTAAAGAGTCTTGAGTAAATTGAGTAAATTTATCCAAAAATTCTTTGATTTGATATCTACCACGATTACCAGTAATTTCCTTTCCTGTTTTTAATGGTGGATATTCCTTTTTTATCTCATCTGATATTTGTTGCAAAATGGCAGTTTCACGACTTTCTAAATCTTCTCGCGCTGCTTCTAGTTGTGATTCTGACTTCACGGTTAATTTATTAAATAAACCATCAGCAGTTGGGGCTTTAATATCTAACTCATGGGCAATAAAAGGCAAGAAACTTCTAATAGGTGCGGGCACAAATTTTAAGACATTGTTGCTAGTATTACTCAGGACATTATTTACTCGACCAAGAAACTCACTAATGCCTCTTTGTTTGATTTCTCCGGCAATATTTTTACCTGCTTGTTTATAATCTTTTTTAGCCATAATTATTTCCTATGATTTTTTTAATAAACATTAAT
Source organism: Anabaena sp. FACHB-1237 (assembly GCF_014696225.1). Taxonomy (GTDB): domain Bacteria; phylum Cyanobacteriota; class Cyanobacteriia; order Cyanobacteriales; family Nostocaceae; genus FACHB-1237. The sequence continues at coordinate 51,857 of NZ_JACJPV010000016.1, forward strand.
TTAATTAATCATACAGATTACTTGTTTGTCATATTACTCAGTACTCAAATTGACTCATTGTAAATCATCCTAGTATCATAATATATACCAATCAAGAATTATGACCAGAAGAATTATTAAGAAAATATAACTATTGTCAAGCACAATCATCAAGTTTTGGGATATATGTAAATCTTCGTAACAAATTCCTGAAGATATAAAGATATTTTTACATTTCTTTCCATTTAGGTAACTATTATAGTAAACTGTATTGTGTAATTTGCAGCAATACTTCTTAGCTACTTGTTGGCAACCAAAATAATAGAGGAGAGCTACTGATGGCATTAGATTATTTTGCTCCTGGGGTGTATGTAGAAGAGATTGACCGTGGGAGTCGCCCCATTGAAGGCGTGAATATGAGTGTGGCAGGCTTCATTGGTTTTACCGAAGATGTAAAAGGTGATGCAGAACTATTCACACCCATTATGATCACTAATTGGGAGCAGTATTTAAAGTTTTTTGCTAAACCTGGTTCTGATGGATTTACTAATTTTAACGCTTATCTGCCTTTTGCCGTTAAGGGATGGTTTGATAATGGTGGTGGACGTTGTTGGATAACAAGTATTGGAACAGAATTACCAGGAACAGCTAAACCTTCAGAAGATAAAATTGCTACTAAAGTATTAACCTCTGCCAGTAAACCTGCCTTAAAATTTAATATCAAATCAGATACATCAGCTATAGTAGCTGCTGGCGATAATCAAGAGACAAATGATCACAGTATTTCCCGACGCATTCAGGTAATTATCAGCGAAAGTACACCAACAATACCAGAAGGGTACACTGGCAAACCTCCTATGGATAGTGGTGAATACTTTAAGATTACTATTAAAGAAAACGGAGAAGAAAAAGGAACTTATGAACATCTTATTAACCAGGCCGCATCCACAGAATTTGGTACTTCAGTATTTGTAGCCTTGGCAGATAATGAATATGTAACAGTGGGTTTACCTGATAATGCGGTGACAGGTGGTTTATTAAGTTGCCGTCCTAAAAATGGTGAATACGTAGTTACATCAGCACCTTATATTACAGCCCAAGGGGATGAAGTCAGGGATTTACAGGGGCAAAAAGGCGATCGCAAAGGCGTACTAGGAAACTTTGAAGTAGACGAAATTGCCATGATTGCCTGTCCAGACTTAATGTTACTTTATCAAAAAGGTTATATAGACCTAGAACAAGTACATGGAGTGATGGAAGCGTTAATTACTAACTGTGAAAATGCCTTTCCCGGTCCAGCTTTCCGTATGGTAGTATTAGATCCACCACCAGTAAAACCTGGTAAAAGTAATAAAGCAGTTACTCCCGACAAACAAACACCTCAAGATATTTTTGAGTGGTTAAAACAATTTAATCGTCGTTCTATGTTTGGTGCGCTTTACTATCCCTGGATTAAAGTGGCTAATCCCAGAGACAAAGGTAATCCCATATCAGTACCTCCCTGTGGTCACATGATGGGTATTTGGTGTCGTACTGATGAAACTCGTGGTATTTTTAAAGCCCCAGCTAACGAAACTCCCAGAGGAGTATTAGGACTAGCTTACGAAACCAATATGCGGGAACAGCAACTACTAAATCCTGAAGGTATCAACTGTATCCGTAATTTCAGCACATACAGCAGGGGCTACAAAGTGTGGGGCGCACGTACCCTAGTAGAAAAAGACAACATTCAATGGCGTTATATTAGTGTGCGACGCTTAGTCAGCTACATTGAAAAATCCATTGAAATGGGAACACAATGGGTAGTATTTGAACCAAATGATCAGGATCTGTGGGAAAGAGTTAAACGAACCGTTAGTACATTCCTTACCAGAATGTGGAGAGAAGGTGCTTTATTTGGTGCGAGTGCAGAGGAAGCCTTTTACGTCAAATGTGATGGGGAATTAAACACTTATGATACCATGATGATGGGACGTTTATATGTTGAAGTAGGAGTATCTCCAGTCAGACCTGCGGAATTTGTGATTTTCCGCGTAAGTCAATGGAATCCTAACGAATAAAAACAGATATTAATTGATAATTGATAATTGACAATGGAAGATCATCAATTATCAATTAAAGAATTAGCAGAATACTTACAATTAAAATATCAACTTTTGGTTAATGTTCTCATAGAAAAGAGGTGAAAAATGCCTGAATTAAAACCCATACCAACTAGTAGATTTTACGTTGAATTTGATGGAATTACCCAAAAACTAATCAAAAGTGTGACAGAAGTAAAATTCACAGGACAAACGGCAGGCCATGAAAAGCCCTTAGCTTCCACAAAAAGTGGTAAAACCCTGTGGCAAAGCACATCTTCTGGTTTTGAAGAAAACCCTAATGTTACCTTTGAAGCCTTTGTAGTGGAAGGTGACATGGATTTTTATAATTGGATGAAAGGGACAATGCCAAAAAGTGAAGGTGGTGATGGAAAATGGTCATCAAATCGCAAAAATGGCTCTATAGTGGCTTATGATTCTGAAGATCAAGAAATTTTGCGTTGGAACTTGACAAATTGCTGGATTAAAACTTACAAAGTGAGTGATTTTTCATCAGAAAGCAAAGATTTAGCAGTAGAAACCTATGAAATAGTTGCCGAAGAAATTCTTCGAGTAATTTAATATATCATTACATAAATCATCACAGGAGTGAAATATGGCAAAGGGTGAAATTCTTGCTTGTTCCAAATATTATGTAGAAATAGACGGATTAACTGATTTAATAGTTAAAAAAGTAAGTGGCGTTGCTACCACATTACAAACTACTGGTGATGCGAAATCCTATGGTGTAACCAAAGGTGGAAAAAGCGTCATTCAAGCAACAGTTACAGGTATAAGTAATGCCAAAATAACTGTAGATTTTGTAGCTACTGTTCAAGACAAACGCCTATATCAATGGTTTATAGACTCCCATTCTCAGGTTAGTGTAGGTGGAGGATCAAAAACTAAAGGAGAACGGAAAACAGGGTCAATAACTCTTTACAATCAAGGTGGAGAAGAAGCTGCAAGATGGAATTTAACAGGAATGATGCCCTCAAGTTATAAATCAACCAAATTAGAAGCAGGTGCAGAAGGTTTAACCACAGAAACAGTGGAATTTGTTTATGAAAGTTTGCATCGTGTCAAATAACTAAAGAATAGCAATAGGGAATAGGGGAATAGGGAATAGGGGTAAATTATGTTGATATGTTCTTTTTGTGTAAACTCTAATAATTGGATTGGCAAAAATTGAAAAACTACCAAAACTAAAATCTACCAAAATGGAAACAAAAAAACCCACATTTGAAGTTCTAACGGCCTGCCGTTTTTATTTAGAACTTAAACTGCAAAATATTGCTGGTTCTAATGATGAAATAGATGGTTATTTCATGGAATGCCAAGGATTTCAACGTTCTCAAGAAGTGATAGAAATAGTGGAAGTTACTCCTCAACAATGGGGTAAAAGTAAACAGGCAAAATTTGGCCGTGTAGTGCGGACAAAAATCCCTGGTAATTCCAAAAGTGATAACATTATCTTAAAACGGGGTTTAAGCATATCCCTATCAATCTGGAACTGGTTAAAAGAAGTGGAAGAGGGAAATTGGGCAAAACAAAAAAAAGATGGAGATTTAACTATTTATAATCAAGGTGCAGAAGAACAAGCTAGATTTAGATTTTTAGGAGGATGGCCAGTAAAATATAAACTTTCTGGAGTAAAAGCAGGAAGTAATGAATTTGAAATTGAAGAAATAGAATTGGCAGTTGATGAATTTATTAGAGTTAAATAGTCAACACTCTCAACTTATTTAACCATTTAATTATGCAAAATTATGATCCAAACAGAATTTGAATTTAACCTAATTAAAGGATATGTAGATAGTGATGGTAATATTCATCGTACAGGGATTATGAGACTATCAAGGGCAATGGATGAAATAATGCCCATGCGTGATCCTAGAGTCAAATCTAACCCAGCTTATGCCACAGTAATTATACTTTCTCGTGTGATTGTTAAACTGGGAGCATTAGATGAAATTAACCCAGCAGTAATTGAAAATCTTTTTGCCGTAGACTTGAGTTACTTACAAAATTTCTATAGGCAAATAAATGGTTTAGATGAAAACAATAATCCCATTATTTCCTAATAATAAATAACCATAAATAACAGAGGAATAAAACCATGATATGCACAGAAATTAATTTTACATTACCTCAAGGATTAATAAGTGAAAATAATCAAATTGAAAGACAGGGAAAAATTAGGGCAGCCACAGGAAAAGATGAGATAATAGTGCAAAAATATCATCAAGTGCAAGAATTTTCTGAATATGCCATATTTGTGATGTTATCCAGATTAATTAGTAATATAGGCAATATTTCGCCAATTACACCAATAATATTAGAACAACTGTTTTTACCAGACTTTAATTATTTGCAAAACCTCTATTTACAAATGAATCAACCTAGTGGAAACTGGTTAAATGAGGGGGAGTATTTGGCTACCCCTTGTCACAATTATATCAAGAGGTAGCCTTAATTGCCCTATACTTTCATTGGTCCAGAGAAGATATTTTGAATTTAGAACATACAGAAAGACTACTCTGGGTAGAACAAATAAATAAACTACTTATTTAATATTATTTAATAACGTAAGTTGCCAGTTAGATAAAGTAGGGTGTGTCAGAATCTTAAAATTGGTAATTTTAGCCTAAATTATTCTGTCTGACGCACCCTACAGACCACAAAATATCCGAAAATTAATAACTAATTACTTGTCAATAATGTCAATAAACCCATCAACCACCCCATAATATTATGAATGTACCTCGAAAATCTTATCGTTATTTATCTATTATTACCGCCATAATTGGCATAATTCCAGTTAGTATATTTGCCAATATATCACCAACAGTAGCACAAATTACCCCGGCGCAAGATCCTACAGGAACAATAGTTAATCCTCATGGTGACAGATTAGATATACAAGGGGGTACAAAATCAGGAGATGGGGTTAATTTATTTCATAGCTTTGAAAAGTTTAACCTTAATTCTGACCAAGTGGCTAACTTTCTTTCTAACCCACAAATTCGCAACATTTTAGGGAGAATAGTAGGAGGGGATCCTTCCTATATTAATGGTTTAATTCAAGTGACGGGGGGTAATAGTAACCTATTTCTAATGAACCCTTCTGGTTTTGTATTTGGCAGTAATGCTACATTAAATTTACCGGGTAGTTTCACAGCAACCACAGCAAATAGTATAGGATTTGGTAATAGTTGGTTTAATGCTAGTGGCAATAACAATTATAATAACTTACTGGGAGATCCTAATGCTTTTGCCTTTACAATGGCTAACCCAGGGGCAATAATTAATAGTGGAGATTTAGGAGTATTTTCTGGTAATAATATTAACTTATTAGGTGGTACAATTATTAATACTGGCACAATTTCTACCCCAGGAGGAAATATTACATTAACTGCTGTTCCTGGACAAAATGTAGTGCGGATGAGTACCCCAGGAAATTTATTAAGCATAGATGTTAAACCTATTGTACCTAATAGTAATTTACCAAATGAGTGGGTAATTCCTGTTCAAGACTTACCTTATTTATTAACTAATACCCATCCTAGTTTGAATGTAGGGGTAAAAAATACCAATGATGGTAATATTCAACTGACTAATTCTAATATTAATCTTCCCAAAGAAGCAGGAACGAATATAGTTTCTGGTAAGGTAGATGTATCTGGACAACAGGGCGGAAAAGTTGGTATTTTTGGGAATAAAGTAGTAGTAATTGGGGCAAATATTGACGCTTCTGGTAATAATGGAGGTGGTACAGTATTAATAGGAGGGGACTTTCAAGGTAAAGGGACATTACCCAATTCTAAAATTACTGTGGTAGATGAAAATTCCACTATTAAAGTAGATTCTAAGAATATAGGTAATGGGGGAAAAGCCATAGTTTGGGCAGATAATACTACTAGATTTAATGGTAAGATATCCGGACAAGGTGGAGTTAATGGTGGTAATGGTGCTTTTGCGGAAGTTTCAGGAAAAGAGAGTTTAATTTTTCAAGGTAATGTTAATTTATTAGCAGCACAGGGAACAAGGGGTACATTACTTTTAGATCCCAAAAATATTATTATTGCTAATGGCGGACAAAATAATATAGGTAATAATGATAATCTTTTTTCTGATCAACAAAATATTGATGTTACATTTAAACCTAGTGCAGTTGTAAACGCTTTAGATAGTGCTAATTTAATCCTGCAAGCTAATACTGATATTACTGTTACTGATGCTATTGATAGTTCTGGAAATACTAATGCTGGTAACTTAACATTACAAGCGGGACGTTCAATTCTGATTAATAATGATATTAAACTCAAGGGTAGTTTGTCAGCAACAGCAAATGATTCAGGTTCTAAAAATGGTCAAAGAGATTCTGGCAATGCTACGATTAACTTAGCAACTGGTAAAACAATTGATACTTCTGGCAATATTACCCTAGAATATGATACTAATACAAATATAGATCCCATGAATTTATCAGGTGATCTTAAAGCTGGTAATGGTAAAATTAGTTTAAATAGTAAAACACAACCCATAACAGTTAGTAGCAATGTTATTAATGCAGGAGAAATAGAAGTTGTTAATAGTGGAGGTACAACTTTTAGTAATAGTATTAGTGTTGCTAAATTAACCCTGACAAACACTACAGGTACGGTTGCTTTCAATAATAATCTTAATGTTAACAATACTTTTACTACAACAAACCAACCTTACAATATTTCTTTTCTGGGTACAACTAATAATATTGCTGGTAATACCACATTTAATAACACTGGAACATTAACTTTTACAGGTAATACTAACTTTTTAGGAGGAGTAAATACCAGTTCTGCATCAAATACAAACATCGCGGGTACAATTAATAGTAGCAATGCTAATGTAACTTTAAAAAATGTGGAAGTTACTCAAGATGCTACAGTTAATAGTGCTAATGGAGATATTAATTTTAATGGAAATGTCAATAGTACCACTGGACAAAATCGTAATTTAACAGTTAATAGTGGTACAGGTAAAATCAGTTTTAATGCTAAAGTTGGTGATAGTACACCATTAGGAAATATATCGTTAACTGGGGATGAAATAGATGTTAGTGATACTGTGACAGCAATAGGAATTTTAACGGCTAATAGTACAGGAAATACTCTATTTAATAATGTTAATGCTGGTAGTTTAATTACTGATGTTGGAGGTAAGATTCAATTAACTGGTAATATTACTACTACTGGAAGTCAAACCTATAATGATGTTGTTACTGTTGCTAATAATCCCAGTTTATCAGGTAATACTATTGCTTTTAATGAAACTGTAGATGGTAATAGCAATTTAACTGTAAATGCTGGTAGTGGAACACTCACTTTTACCAAAAATGTAGGAAGTTCTACACCTTTAACTAATTTAACTGCTAGTGGTAATAGTATAGATATCAAGGAAAATATTTCTACTTCTGCTGTTCAAACCTATAATAGTCCAGTAACTATTTTCAAAAACCCCTCTACATTTACTGGAAATGGTATTATTTTTAACCATACTCTCACTGGTAATAATTTAGATTTTACTGCTAATACTGGTAGTAGCAATTTAACTTTTAGCAATATCGTTACCTTAGGAAGTTTAATCACTAATGGTACTGGAAATACAGAAATTAAAGCTAATATTAATACCGCAAATAGTCAAAACTATAATACGAATGTTACTGTTGTTAATAATCCCAGTTTATCAGGTAATGGTATTTTCCTAAATGGTACTGTAGATGGTAATAGCAATTTAACTGTAAATGCTGGTAGTGGAAATTTGACTTTTGTTGATGCAGTAGGAAATACTACAACTTTAGGCAATATTACTGCAAATGCTGGAGGTACAACCATTTTTAATAGTACCGTCAAAGCAGCAAGTTTATTTACTGATGCTAATGGTACAACTAAAATTAATGGAGATATTACAACTTCTGGGTTGCAAAATTATCAAGATATTATTCTTATAGCTAATAATCCCACTTTAACAGCTAACAATAATAATATTAGTTTTGGCAATACTGTTAATGGTACTACCAACTTAACGCTTAATCCTGGTAATGGTAATATTAATTTTATTAATACGGTTGGTGATAAATCTCCTTTAAATAATCTTACTATTAATGGTGCTGGTATAACTCAAATTAATGCCAATATTACCACTAATGAAAGTCAAACTTATAATAATCAAGTTAATCTCAATGTTGATACCCAATTTACCACAGATGCCGATATTAATGGTACAGGAAGTGTATATTTCAATAATACCTTAACAGGAAATAATCGTAATTTAACCATTAATGCGCCAGATGTCGAATTAAATGCTAGTTTAAATTTAGGCAGTGGTAATTTAGTTTTACAACCTTCTACTACTGGTACACAGGTTACTATTGGTAATACTGATAATATTGGTGATTTTAATGTTAATAATAGTGAATTAGCTAATATTAATACTACTGGTAATGTTACTATTGGTAAAGCTGATAATTTTATTAATATAGCTTCTAATAGTAGTCCAGTCAATTTAAGTTCTCAAGATTATAATATCAATGTTTTGGGTAATATTGATATTTATGGTAATGTTTTTACTAAAAATAATCAAACCTATAATGGTGATATTTTACTCCGAGAAAATGCAACTTTAATGGGTAAAAATGTAAGGTTAAATGGTAATATTGACGCGGTAAATTCAGGTAAGTTTTTAACAGTTAATAGTCAAGGAATTACTACTTTAGGGAAAGATAATACTCAAAAAATAGGAAATTCTACTGCTTTAGGTTCTCTCAATTTAACTGGTAATGGTACAACTATTATTAATAGTAGTGTTATCAATACTACTGATAAACAGGTTTATGATACTCCTGTAAAAATTGCTAGTGATACAGTTTTAAATAGTAGTAATAATGGTGATATTAGTTTTAATAATACTGTGGATAGTAATACTAGTCCTCAAAGTTTAACTGTGAATACTGGAGGAATAACCAGTTTTAATGGTTTGGTGGGTTCTGTAATGCCACTTTCTGCTTTAATTACTGATAATAATGGTACTACTGTGATGACTACTACCAATATTGCTACCACAGGAAATCAAACCTATGGGGATAAGTTACTCTTAGGAAATAATATCATTTTAGAAAGTACAAATAGTGGTAATTTAACTTTTAATGGTACTGTTAACTCTCAAGGTATTGCCAGACACTTAACTTTAAATACTACAGGAATTAACCGTTTTAATAATGCAGTTGGTGGCAATAATGCTTTAGATTCTATTACTACTAATGCAGGAGGAATTACAGAAATTAATAATAATATTACTACCATTGGTGCTGATGGACAAACTTATAATGATATTGTGAAATTTACTGGTAATTCTACTTTAAATACTAATGCTTTGAATTTTAATAATAATGTGACTGGTACAAATGTAACTTTAAATATTTTACCTTTAACCACAACTCAAAATATTAGTTTAGGAGGTATAGGTAATGATAGTCCAGGAAATTTGGTGTTGAATAGTGCAGAAATGAATTTTATAGGTGATGGTTTTAAATCTATTACTTTTGCTACTGTTAATCATAGTGGTACTGTTAATTTAGCAGGTGATTTTAATTTAAAAAATCCTTTAATTTTGCGATCGCCTATTGGCACAGGAACAATCGCAGGTCATGGTAATATTAATGGTACAGGTGCGGCTAGTGTCTCTCTAAAAGCTAACCAAAATATCACCACAGGTAATATCACAACCCAAGGTCAACCTGTAGAAATTGTCACCCCTAATGGTAAAATAGAAACTGGCAATATTAAAACTAGTTCCACCAACGGAAATGGTGGTCAAGTTACTCTTCAAGCCTACAATAATATTGATACGAAGGACATTAATACTAGTGCAGTTAATGGTACAGGAGGAGAAGTTACCATTAGTGTCACACCGCGCAATATTCCAGAGGATCAATTAACGGAAGCAATATTGGCTACTGGTTCGGTTTCCACAGGCAATATTAACAGTTCTGGCAGTACAGGAGCAGATATTACTATAGAACCATTTTCTCTGTTAACCACTAAAAATATTAATACTGGTGGTACATTTGGTAAAGCTGGTAATGTAATTTTAGGACCAGGAAATCAAAACATTCAAATAGGATCAATTAACGCGGAAAGTTCAGGAAATAAAGGTGGTAATATTACTATTAGCTCACTAGTTTACTTCACAGCTAACGATACTTTTACATCTTTTAGTGGACAAATTGCTAGTATTTCTACTCTAGGATCTATAAGTAGTGGTACATTTAACCTTACTCATGGTGCTTCCGTTTTAGAAGTTGGTAATTTACCTCTAAACTTTTTAAGAAACCCCAAAGGAAGTGGTACAAAAGGGGCAATAATAGCTGGAGAAACCGTATTTGTTAATATGAATATTGCTGGTAATTTTACTGCTAAAAATGTGGATATTCTCAGTAAAGAACCACCACCAAATGTTCCTAAAAATTCTGTAGATTCTATTAACATTCCCAGTAATTATGGAGAAAAATTAGAATATGCTGCTGATGCTGAGGCTAAGAGCAATAGTGAATATGATACGTATTTTGGTAGAAAATCTGTACAATTATCTACTCAAGAAATCAAAAGACGTTTAGGAGAAGCTGGAGAAATTAGTGGATTAAAACCAGGCATAATTTATGCACAGTTTCAAAGGAAAAATCAAAGTAAAGAATCGAAATTATCAGGTTTTAGACAAGATAGCGATGAATTAGAGTTGATTTTAACTACTGCTGATGGCCAAGATATTACTTCAATTCCTACAGGGAAAACCAGAGCAGACATTAAAGAAATCAGAAAATTATATCGCAGAAAGGTGAATGATAATGAAGCTGCTACCAGTAAAGAGGACTATAATACCAAATATAGCCAGGAGATGTATAACATCTTAATTAAACCAATTCTGGAACATTTACAAGCTAAAAAAATTGATACTTTAGTGTTTGTTATGGATACAGAATTACGCTCTTTACCCATAGCAGCAATTCATGATGGACAGGATTTTATTATTAATAAATATAAAATTGCCATTATTCCCAGTGCTTCTATTAGTTTACCAGAAAAACCACAATCTTTTGATAAAAATACGAAAATTATGGCCATGGGAGCATCAGAATTTAAAGATTCAGGTTTAGCTGAACTTCCCGCAGTACCAGGAGAATTAAAGGCAATTACTCATATCTGGAAATTGGGAGATACTAGCAAAAATTCTCCTAAAGATTCTCTCAGTTATCTCAATGAGAAGTTCACAGTGGAAAACTTTAAAAAACTGCGAGATTCCCAACAATTCCGCATCATTCATTTAGCAACTCATGGTAAATTTGCAGGTAGTTTAGATGAGTCTTACATTCAATTTTATGGTAATGAAAAGGTCAAATTACGTGAACTGGAAACCAAACTTGAGTTAAATAATTCACCCAAGGTAGATTTAATGGTACTTAGTGCTTGTGAAACGGCTATAGCTAATGAACAAGCAGATATGGGTTTTGCCGGGGTTGCAGTAGCATCAGGTGTTAATTCTGTAGTGGCTACTTTGTGGTCTGTGAGCGATCCTAGCACCTTTGCTTTAATGGTTAGTTTTTACAAAAATTTACAATCTCAGCCAAAAGCGGAAGCTTTAAGACAAGCACAGTATGATATGAGTCAAGGAAATATCAGATTTGAAAATGGTTATTTAGTAATTAACAATTATAAAGAGGAGTTACCAGAAGAATTAAAAAAATTAGGAGATATGGATTTTAAACATCCTTATTACTGGAGTGCTTTTACTTTGATAGGTAATTTCTGGTAGTAGACATATTTACTGAAACATGATAAATTTATGGTGTTGATTGACACAAATTAATAAGTTCATTAAATAATAATTTTCTCAAACAATTTTCTCAGGGTAAAAAATCATGAATATCATATCTCAAGTGAAATCAAAAATAGATAACTGGCTAAAAAATCCAGAAGTTCATCAATCTTTAAAAAAGACTAAATGGGGAACTAAGGTATTAATTGCTAGTGTGAGTATTACAGCAATAGTATTAGGTATTCGCACTTTAGGAGGGTTACAAACTTGGGAAATAGCCACTTTTGACTTATTAGTTAATCTTCGTCCTGATGAACCGGAAGATCCGCGAGTATTAGTTGTTGGATACACCGAACAAGATATAGAAAAACTCAAATCTGATCAAATTTCTGATGGTCAATTGGCAGAAGTTATACAAAAGTTAGAAGAATCTGAGGCAAAAGTAATTGGTATAGATATCTTTAGAGATATTGCCATTGGTGAAGGTCATCAAACGTTACAACAGGTGTTTCAATCATCTAATGAGTCTAATAAGATTGTTGTACCTTGTCAAATGAATGACGGAAAGGATGATAGAGGTATCAAACCTCCAGAGGTTTTTAATAGCGAAGAACTTCAAGAGGCAGTAGCAATTGTTAATGTTTTACCTGATCAAGATGGAGTATTAAGAAGGGGACTTTTAATTAGTAGTCCTCCAGAAAACGATAAAATTAAACAGGAAAATAAACATTTATGTAGTAATCCTGAGAAGACATTATCGTCCTTCGCTTTTTTATTAGGAACAAGTTATTTTCCGGAAAGTGTGGAAATCAAACAACCAGAACAAGATTCCAAAACCTTCAAATATACCCAATTTTTGCAAATAGGTAAAGCTATATTTAAACCATTAGAACCAGATTCAGGAGGTTATCAAAATTTACAAACTAGCGATTATCAAATTTTACTTAACTACCGTTCTCGTGGTAAAGCAAGTAAAGAAATTAGTGTTTCTGACATACTAACTAATAATTTTAAACGTGAAGATATCAAAGATAAAGTAGTTTTAGTAGGGTATACGGCATTAAGTAGAAAAGATGTTTTTCCAACACCATATCAAAAACAAGCGATGATGCCTGGTGTGCATATTCATGCCCAAATTGTGAGTCAAATCATTAGCGCGGGAGAAGGTGAGCGTCCAGCTACCATAGACTATTTTCCTGAATGGGGGGAATGGTTATGGATTTTAGGATGGTCAATTGTGGGAGGACTTTTAAGCTATCCTAAAATTAAATCATCCTTGGTTTTTGCTTCCGTATTCATCACAGCAGGAGGTTTATTTGTCATTTGTTGGGGAGGTATATTGTTTGCTTATTGGTTGCCATTAATTCCTGCTTTGATAGTATTTTTAGGAACTTCTGCCACTATTTATGGTGTGGAGAGAATTAACATTAAAGAAGTTGATTGGGATTTAATCCGCGAAGAAGAAAATAAGAAGCAAGAACAAGCTGAGAAAATTATTCGCCGCAGGATTTTAACACAATTAATGGAAAAAGCAGGAGAATTAAAGGGAGAATTAGATAAATTAGATCGGGTAGATCGGGAGATAATTCCTATAGATCATAATTTGGATATTCTCTTACAAATTGACTCTCATGAATCTGCACCCATACATTTAACACCACAGTTTAATAAAGTTAATAAAGAAAATTGGTTAGCATCATTATGTCAAAAATGTCAAAAAATTCAAGAAAGTTGGCTAGATGTGAGTGTTAATCCTGTGGAACAGAAAAAAGCGTCTATTCGCAAGTTAGTTCAAGAATCTGAAAAATTAAGAGCAAGTTTCAAGGTAAATAATTAAAATAGGGAGAGAAAAATCATGGCTAAAATTATCTCATTTTATTCCTTTAGAGATGGTACAGGTAAAACTACTATTACTGCTAATGTAGCAGCAGCGATCGCCGAAAAATACAAGAAAAAAGTGGCAATAGTAGATACAAATTTTGCTGCTCCGGGATTACATCATTTCTTCCCTACCCAGGACTTAAATTTTTATCTGAATAATTACTTAAATAAAGAGGGGAATATTCTCAAAACTATAGCTGATGTGGGGGCAAGTTTTGGACTACCTATAAAACTAATCCCTGCTAGTGGAAAAATAGGGGATATCATCACCACAACTAGTCAAGAAATAGATTATAAACATCTTTGTCAAGGGTTAAAAACTATTACTAAACAGGAGAATGAAGATCAGATAGATTATTTATTAATAGATTGTTCTCCAGGGATTCAAGAAGCCAATTTATTAATCATGAGTATATCAGATATGGTTTTAATTTCCTTACGAGAAAATCAACAAGATTGGCAAGAAACTTTCAATAGTTTAGAAATAATTAAGACTAACTTAAAACTTACTACAGAACTGGTGATTAATCAAGCCATCAGCGAAAACCTAGAGGAATTAAAAAACACAATTCAGAGAAAATATCAAACTATAGTTATGGAAATATTACCCCAATGCCAAGAATTAATGGAATTTTCCACGCCATCCACACCAAAAGATAGCAGTCAATCACGATTATATTATAGAGAAAACCCAGAAAATAATTGGAGTAGAAGAATAGGAGCGATCGCTGATAAAATAGTTAAGATAAATAAGATAAACTAGTTAAATAATTAGCTCAATCAACCACATCATTATTAACTTGCTAGGATGAACAATAATGACATACTTAACAGAAAACCAACAAACACTATTATTAAGTGTAATTACAGATCCAGCAGGAGAGATTGTCAGACAATCTGGTGAAAAACTAACATTAAAAGTCACAGTATTTAATCAATATACTGAAAAAAACCTGCTGATCAGAGTCAAAATAGATAGTATTAAAGACTCCAACCAGCGTAACCTATGCGAACTACCTCCACCGCAAAGAATCGGCTTAAATGCTGGTAATAGTGGAGAGGTAGAATTTACTATTCAGATTCCTAATCACGCCCTTCCTGGTGTATATAAATATTCACTAATTTTAGATACAGATGGTACAGAAAATCCCATCATTTATGAAAGAAACCTGGTAATTAAATCCTTTGTTAAATCATCCAAAAAAGAGATAGATCCTACTTTCACAATTAAACCCCATAGCACATCATCCACACCAATTGCTGTAGAACCAGGAGAAAAAGTTAACCTGACAATTACTGTTGATAACCGTTCCGAAAGGGTAGATAAATTTCGCTTAATTTGTCCAGATTTAAACTTAATATGGCGAGACTTTCTTAAAGATAATTTACAAATTAAATACATTAATAATAACTCCAACTCCCGCCTATTTACCAGTCATGAGGCACTAGAATTAAACCCAGGAGAACAGGGAGAAATTTTAGTAGAATTAACAGTACCATTTAATAGTATTGCGGGAACTTATTCGCCCACAATTCGTATTTATTCAGATAACCATGAACAACTGACATTACTAGACTTATTTTATTTAAAAGTTAAGGAAAAGCATGATATAGATATTTTCATGATCACTAAAATAGGTAAAGTACAAAATTTACCTGGATTATATCAAATCCAAATTTATAATAAAGGTAACACAATTAGAGAATTAGAATTTACCGTTGAAAGCGCAGAACAACAAGATCAACTTTGTACTTATAACCCCCAAACAACCAGCGTTAAAATACTACCACAACAAATAGAACCACAAATAGTTGATATTGAGGTAGAACCGCCAAAATCTTGGTTAAAACGTCCTTTTTATGGCAGATTATTTAACTTTACAGTCCATGTTCAAGACAAGCAAAAAATAGCATTAATTAACCCAAGACTTTCAGGAGTATTAATTTGGGAAGCGCGTCCCTGGTGGCATTTTCTCATTTTAGCATTAATTATCTTAGCCCTACTTACAGGAACAGGATTATTAATATGGTGGTTATTTTTTAAAGCCAAACCATCAGCAGAAATATTACAGTTTTATCCAGAAAATGTTATCTATAAAGAAATTGATAATAAACCCATCACATTAAATTGGCAAGTTAGTGAAATTAAAAAAGTTAAAAATATTAAAATAGTGGGATTATCTAGGGATGGCAATATTACCAGTGCACCAATAACATACAACTTTGAACAAGGTATTCCCCAGGAATTGACAACAGACTGTAATATAGAAAAACAGATTTTAACTTGTCAAAATATCATTACAGATGCCAGAAAAGCAGGAAAATATAATTTTGAAATGCAAATTAGTTATGAACAAGGAAAAATTATTGCTTCAAAAACACAAAAAACCACTCAAATTATTATTGAACCAATTCCTCAACCAGAAATTATTACTTTTAAACCTAGTCAAAGTCAATATCAAGAACCAGAAGATAATAATGTAAAAAATGGTATTCATCTCTCTTGGATAATTAATCAAATTAATGTTAATGATCAGTTACAAATTAAAGAAAAGGAATTATCACTAACAGGTAAATCAGCAAACAGTGAAATTAAAATACTAGTTGATACTAAAAAATATTGCCAAATAGCACAAACAATACCAAAAACCAAAATACCACAAACAATACTAAAAACACTGATATGTGAAAACGTACCAACTAATGTTATTAATCCAGGAGAATATATTTTTGAATTAGCAATTGTACCTAAAACTACTGTATCGAATCAAGAACCAAAAATCATCACTCAAAGAACACAATCTATTAAAATTCAACCCATTCCCACAAAAATTATTGACTTTAAAATTGATGGACAAAATGTACTACCAAATTATATATTTAACCTAGATCCTCAGCAAAAAAAACAGTTAAATATTTCTTGGCAAGTCAAAGGAACTAAAAATATTAAAGTGGAATTACTTCCTTCTCCGGGAACAGTGGCCAATAATGGCCAAATTTACTATACTTTAAGTCCTACCAACAATAAACAAACTATTACTTTACAAGTAACAAATCCCACAGGAGAAATAACTAGTAAATCTACAGTAGTTGAAACTGTTCTTAATCCTGAGAAACTTATACCAGAAAAAGCTAATGATCTTCCCGAAACAACTCTGAAAACACCACCCAAACTACCAGAAGTATTACCTAGTAAAACTCCTAATACATTACCTCAACTACCTGAACAAAAGAATAAGAATAAACCACCCAGAAAAACACCACAGGAAATTCCTGAACCACCAGAAAAACCTGAAAATAATATTTTACCCCCTGCTGAGTTACCTCCAAAATCGCAGTAAATTGTACTTGTTGTACTTGACTCAGATACAATTAATTTTTACTTCTTATCTCAAATCTCACTTATGAAAATGACAATTACACGGTTTTATTCTTTACCCTTAGTTATTTTATTAACTGTTTTCAGTATCATTATCCCCGGAAATGCTGCCAACAGGAAACATTTAGAACAGCTATTAACAAATAAGGAATGTCCTAAATGTGATTTAAGAGGTGTAAATTTGGAAAATGCCAAATTACCCGGAGCAAATTTACAAGGTGCGGATATTAGAGGAGGAAAATTAAATGATTTAGAAGCACCAATGGCTAATTTTGAAAATGCTAAATTAGAGAATGTAGAATTAGAAAACGCCAATTTATCCAAAAGTAATTTAAAGTCAGCCGATTTACGTGAAGGTAAATTAAACAATGTAAATTTATCAGCAAGTAATTTAGAAAATGCCAATTTATTAAAAGCTAATTTAAAAAATGCCAATTTAGAAAATGCTATTTTCCAGACAACCAATTTAAAAAATAGTAATTTAGAAAATGCTAACCTACATGGTGCAGATTTAACAGCAGCTAATTTATCAGGAGCAAATTTAGAAAAAGTAGATTTTAGACAAACTAAAATTACAGAAGAAACAGTAATCGCCAAAAAATGGTTATTTGTGTGGAAATTAGTTAATCAAAAGTTAGATAAAGAATTAAGTGGAGTAGATTTAACAAGCGCACTTTTACAGGGAATTAATTTAGATTATGTCAATTTATCAGGAGCAAATTTAGAAAAAGCGGAGTTATTTATAGTTAGTTTAAAAGGTGCAAATCTCCAAGAAGTTAATTTGAGTCAAGCTAAAATTGCCTATACTGATTTAACTAGAGCTAATCTGAAAGATGCGAATTTACAAGGAGCAGATTTACGTTATACTAATTTAACTAATGCTGATTTACGACAGGTAAATTTACAAGGTGCTAAAATTAATAAGGAAACTATGATTGATGCTAAATGGCGATTAGTTTGGGAAATTACTAATCAAAAAGTAGTTAACCGAAATATGACAGGAGTAAATTTAGAGGAGACTTATTTAAGTAATGTAAATTTATTCGGTGCTAAACTGAATAATGCTAAACTATATGGATCTAACTTGAGTAAAGCTAATTTGAACCAAGCTAGTTTGTATAATAGTGATCTTAAAGCAACTAATTTACAAGGAGCAAATTTAAAAAATGCTAATTTAGAAAATGCTAATTTGGCAGGAGCAAATTTAAAAAATGCTCAAATACAAGGAGCTAATTTAAAGGGTGCTTATTTATGCGGTGCGGTGATGAGTGATGGTAGTTTACATGGTTGTGATAAATAAGTGATAACAAAGCAATAAAATAAATTTAGGTGTGGGTTATGTCAAATCAGAAATTTAAGAAATTACTATCTTTGTTTTGGATTTTCTATGGTGCGGTTTTAACAGTTTCTCATCCTCAAATTGTCAAAGCAGAAAAAGATATCCAAAGTTTTGACTATTTGGCTTCTTTATGTAATAATTGGGATGCAGGTGTCAATAATAAAAATTATGAAGAAACTTTAAAGGCTTGTGATGCTGCTTTAGCTATTAAGGAAAATCAACCAGAACTTTGGTTGGCTAGAGGTAATCTATTATTGGCATTTAATAAGTTACCAGCAGCTATATCTTCTTATCAAAGAATGATTAGTTTAGATGCGAATAATTCTGAGGGTTTTACACAATTATGTTTAGCTTTATCAGAGTTGGGACAATATTCTCAAGCGATAAATGCCTGTGAAAAGGCTTTGAAAATAAATAAGAATTGGGGGAGAACAACATCAGCAGTAAGTTGGAATTATCAGGGAGTAGCTTTGAGTAAATTAGGACAAAAAGAAGCAGCAAGAAATTCTTTTAATTGGGCTACTAAATTAAATCCAGATTATTCTTTGGCTTGGACAAATACCTGTGTATATTTATATGAAATTGGTGAATTTAAAACAGCTTTAAATGCTTGCGATCGCGCTTTAGAAGCTAATCAGTTTTGGGGTAGTTCTAACGCGGCTTTAGGATGGGCTAATCGTGGTAAAGTAACTCAAGCAATGGGATTATATGATGAATCTTTAATGGCTTATAATAAGGCGATCGCTTTTAACAATAATGATCGTAAAATCTGGACAGAATATGGTATTCTCCTGACTAAATTAGGCAAATATCCCCAAGCACAAACCGCCCTGGAAACAGCTATCAAAATTAGCCCTAATTATGCCTTAGCTTTAGTGAGTCAATGTACTAATCTTAATCGTATGGGCAAATATGAAGAAGCCGCAGTAGCTTGTGACACAGCCTTACAAAAAAGTGATAATATCTGGGGTCCAGAAGGAATAGCATCAGCCTGGAATCAATTTGGTAACGCTTTAGTGGGCTTAAAAAAATATGACGAATCACTGGCGGCTTTCAATAGAGCTATATCCTTAAATTCAACTTATGCTAGTGCTTGGAGTAATAGAAGTGTTGCTCTATGGCATCAAGGTAAATATCAAGAGGCACTAGTGTCTAATGAACGAGCTTTAGAAATAGACATCAAATCATCCCAAGCGTGGTATAACAAAGGAAGAATATATACATCATTAGGACAATTAGAAGCAGCTACAGCTGCTTATGAACGAGCGTTAAAGGGAGATGGTTACATAGGGGATAAAACCCTGTTAGCTGAAGTATGGGTAAATCAAAGTTCTACCCTGTTGAGATTACAACGCTATCAAGAAGCTATAACTGCTGCCAATAACGCCATAGGATTTAATCCACAAGCATCAGAAGCATTTTATAATAAAGCATTAGGATTTATGGCTTTGAAGAAATATAACCAAGCAGTAACCAGCTATGAAAGAGCAATTAAAATTAACCCAAAAAACGCCGACTTTTGGGCAGGAAAAGGGATAGCATTAAGATTGTTAAAGAAATATCCAGAAGCCAGTGAAGCACTCAAAGAAGCCTTAAAAATTAATCCTAATCATCCCCAAGCATTAGATAATCAAGATACTATAAGCAAAAAGCTACAGCAGGTTCGAGGTTTATGAGGTACAGTAACCAACTCAAGTTTAAGTTTTAAAACCACCTTTTAAAATTGGTGTACCTTATTTACTGCAAATTTACTCCAAAAGTTCTGTAAAACCACAAAGTTAGGAGTCAGGAAAATTATATTGTATCCAATCACCAATCACCAAATATGACCAACAATACCGATTTTCGCATTGAACGTGATTCCATGGGCGATCGCCAAATCCCCAATCATGTCTACTATGGCATTCAAACCCAAAGAGCGATCGAAAACTTCCCTATTAGCGGAATTAAACCATTATCAACCTACATAGACGCTGGAATATTAATTAAAAAAGCTACAGCTATAGTTAATGGACAACTAGGGTGTATTCCTAACGATATTAGTCACGCCATTATTCAAGCTACAGACGAGGTGTTAAATGGTAAACTACGAGATCAATTCGTTGTAGACATTTACCAAGCAGGTGCAGGAACTTCTCATCACATGAATATTAACGAAGTTCTAGCAAACCGCGCCTTAGAAATTTTAGGAGATGAAAAGGGCAACTATAAACGAGTGAACCCTAATGATCACGTTAATTACGGACAATCTACAAATGATGTTATTCCCACCTGTATTAGAATAGGAGGGTTACTAGCACTAACTCATACATTACATCCAGCACTAGAAAAAGCAATTTCAACATTAGAAAGCAAAGGGGATGAATTTCAACACATCATTAAATCAGGGCGTACACACCTACAGGATGCAGTACCAGTACGTTTAGGAGAGAACTTTCGAGCTTGGGCGCAAATCCTCACAGAACATCAAAATAGATTATATATAGCTGCTAGTGACTTAATGGTATTAGGGATAGGTGGAAGTGCAGCAGGTACAGGGATGAATACCCATCCTGAATATCGGAAAAGAGTCGTAGAAGTCCTGTCTGAACTATTGGAAATGCCCTTAGAACCAGCACCACATCTGATGGCCGCTATGCAAAGTATGGGAGCATTTGTCAACGTATCTGGAGCAGTGCGAAACTTAGCTCAGGACATGGTTAAAATCTCCCATGACCTGCGATTAATGGACTCAGGACCTAAAACAGGGTTTAAAGAAATTCAACTGCCTCCAGTGCAACCAGGGTCATCTATTATGCCAGGAAAATATAACCCAGTTATGGCAGAGATGACATCTATGGTATGCTTTCAAGTGATGGGATATGATCAAGCGATCGCATTAGCAGCACAAGCGGGACAATTAGAATTAAATGTGATGATGCCACTAATCGCCTACAATTTAATCCACAGCATTGAGATACTAGGGAGTACAATTGCAGCCTTAACTACAAGTTGCATTCAAGGAATTATGGCCAACGAAGAAAGATGTTTAGCCTATGCAGAAGGAAGTTTAGCACTAGTTACAGCCTTAAATCCTCATATTGGCTATCTTAATGCCGCAGCGGTGGCCAAAGAATCATTAGAAACGGGAAAATCATTAAGACAGATAGTTTTAGACAAAGGCTTAATGACAGAAGCACAACTAGCTCAAGTATTGAACCTAGATGAAATGAGTGCCATTGTACCGATACTTTTTTGCTAACCAATGCTAACAAATAGATAAGTTGAGATTATCTCTCAACCAAGGCGTACCAACCAATGCACGGAGATAAATTCCCCGCGCACCATTCAAATCTCGGTTCATAGATTGACTATCTATCCGAGATTTGATACTTTTAGATACCCCTAGATTGTTGATAATTTCACCAGTCTAACTCACTGTTTTTGAAGGTCAATTGTAAAAATATCCTATTTTAAAAATGTTTAAAAATGTCCTATTTTTTGATAGATTCTATCCTGTAAATCCTTACATCCTGGATATCCTGATTCTGTCGTACCCGTTGACAAAATCCACAATTCCATGTATAATCAAACTACCATCTCACCCTATACTCAAAAATAACAAAGTTAAATATTAACCTAGCAACCTAAAAAAACTTTTTGATATTCTCCTTTTACGCCGTTACCGTAAGTGTAGTTACCATTATTATACAGGATAAAGCAGTGATATGTGTAACATCCAAACAATAAATTTGAAATTTTTATTAACACCCAGTTATTAACACCCAGCATTAAATACTAGATTAGATCCAGTAATTACTCAATCATAGTGAAAACAGATACAATTTTCTATAGCTTATTTCAAGCATTTCCGAGCATCTTCTTTGAATTAATTAACAATTCTCCCACAGAAGCAGATGTTTATGAATTTACATCACGTGAAGTTAAACAACTAGCTTTTCGTTTAGATGGTTTATTTTTACCAACCACTAAAGATCCCACAAAACCATTTTATGTGGTTGAGGTTCAATTTCAACCCGATGATGATTTATATTATCGTCTGTTTGCGGAAATTTGCCTTTATTTGCGACAATATAAACCCGTTCATCCTTGCCAAGCTGTAATTATCTATCCTAGTCGTACCATAGAAAGGGAAGAAAATTTACAATTTGGCGAAATCTTGCAACTTGACAGAGTTAAACGCATTTATTTAGATGAGTTAGGAGAGAGTTCTTTAGGCGTGGGTGTTGTTAAACTAGTAATAGAAACGGAAGAAACTGCACCAATACTAGCAAAACAATTAATTGCCCAAGCAAACCAACAACTAAATAATGCCAAAATAAAACAAGACTTAATTAATCTCATTGAAACAATTATCGTCTATAAGTTACCCCAAAAGAGCAGAGAGGAAATTGAAGCTATGTTAGGTTTAAGTGAGTTAAAACAAACTAGGGTTTATCAAGAAGCCTTAGAAGAAGGTAAAGCCGAAGGTAAAGCTGAAGGTAAAGCTGAAGGTAAAGCTGAAGCAACTAGAAAATTTGCTTTAAAACTACTACGCATTGGCATGAATTTACAACAAATTGCTGAAATTACTGAATTATCTTTAGAACAAATTAAGACTTTACAAAAGGAAATTCAAGAATCATAGTTGTAGCTGTTGGGTTTGCTTAACCCAACCTCCTCGACGTTGCTGAGTTGGGGTATGATATTTATTTCGCACATTAGCGAAGCGAAGCACTTGCGTTAGACGCAAAGTTTCAAATTTTGAATTTCTCAATTTGATACCTGAGTTCAGCAACACCACCTCCTCAAATTTAGTTCTTGATTTTTAGGAAAAAAACAGATATAATAGAACGTTTACAAACTAATTTAATAACTAGTTAAACTACCTTATACATTATCCAGGACACATCCCCAGACATGAATACATCGGTGACACTACCAACCGAAATCACACATCCCACAAATATAGACTTGGGAGAGATTAAACGTGAAATCATAGTTATTCTCGATTTTGGTTCTCAATATTCAGAATTAATCGCTAGACGTATCCGCGAAGCTCAAGTATATTCCGAAGTTCTTTCCTACCGTACCACAGCCGCCCAACTTCAAGAAATTAATCCTAAAGGTATCATTCTTTCCGGTGGTCCAAACTCAGTATATAGCGATCACGCCCCCCATTCTGACCCGGAAATCTGGAATTTAGGTATCCCCGTATTAGGAGTTTGCTATGGAATGCAACTCATGGTAAATCAATTAGGCGGAAAAGTAGAACAAGCAGATCGGGGTGAATACGGTAAAGCATCTTTATTTATAGATGATCCTACGGGGTTGCTTACCAACGTTGAACAAGGTTCAACTATGTGGATGAGTCATGGTGACTCGGTTATAGATATGCCATCAGGCTTTGATTTATTAGCACATACTGATAATACACCCTGTGCAGCTATAGCAGATCACAATAAAAAACTCTATGGAGTACAATTCCATCCTGAAGTTGTTCACTCTCAACATGGTTTAGCTTTAATTCGTAATTTCGTTTACCATATCTGTCAATGTCATCCCAGTTGGACTACCGCCGCTTTTGTAGAAGAATCAATTACAGACATTCGCGCTAAAGTTGGAGATAAACGAGTACTATTAGCACTCTCTGGAGGTGTGGATTCTTCCACACTTGCTTTCCTATTGTATAAAGCCATTGGTGATCAATTAACCTGTGTATTTATTGATCAGGGCTTTATGCGGAAGCTAGAACCAGAAAGACTAGTTAAGTTATTTAAAGAACAATTCCATATTCCTGTAAAATATGTCAATGCACGCGATCGCTTTCTAACAACCATAGCCGGAGTAACCGATCCCGAAGAAAAACGCCGCCGCATCGGACATGAATTTATCCGTGTTTTCGAGGAGACATCTAAAAATCTAGGTCATTTTGATTACCTTGCCCAAGGTACACTATACCCAGACGTAATTGAATCTGCTGATACCAATATTGACCCTAAAACCGGAGAAAGAGTAGCAGTCAAAATTAAAAGTCATCACAATGTAGGTGGTCTACCCAAAGACTTAAGATTTAAACTAGTAGAACCTCTGCGAAAATTGTTTAAAGATGAAGTGCGTAAAGTAGGACGTTCCATAGGATTACCAGAGGAAATAGTCCAACGTCAACCCTTCCCTGGCCCTGGTTTAGCCATTCGTATTTTAGGAGAAGTAACAGCAGAACGCTTGAATATTTTACGCGATGCTGATTTAATAGTGCGTCAGGAAATTAACCAACGTGGTTTATATAACGAAGTTTGGCAAGCCTTCGCTGTTTTATTACCCATACATAGTGTAGGAGTAATGGGTGATAAACGAACCTATGCCCATCCTATTGTGCTAAGAATAGTTACTAGTGAAGATGGGATGACAGCAGACTGGGCGCGTATTCCTTATGATGTGTTAGAGGTTATTTCTAACCGCATTGTTAATGAAGTGAAAGGGGTAAACCGCGTAGTTTATGACATTACCTCTAAACCACCTGGTACTATTGAATGGGAATAGATGATCAATAATGAACTTATGACTAAAATTAAGAAACATTACATTTTCTTGACATATTATGAGTGCCAAAGTAGAAATCTATACCTGGACAACCTGCCCCTTTTGTGTTCGTGCTAAAAACCTTTTAAAAAGTAAAAAGGTTGATTTCATTGAATACAACATTGATGGTGATGAAGTAGCCAGAACGAAAATGTCTGAAAGAGCAAATGGTAAACGTTCATTACCACAAATATTTATCAATGATGTTCACATTGGTGGTTGTGATGATCTTCACAAATTAGATAGTCAAGGTAAATTAAATGACTTACTTTTACTAGAAGTTTAGTTGATAGAAGTCAGTAGGGGTTTATCAGTGCTAAACCCCTACCAGAAGTCAGCAGTCGGTAGAATTATATTTTATCCAATCACCTATCACCTATTTTCACATTACCAAAATTATGAGGTCTTCAGGGTGAAACTCCTTTTTATTATTGATCCCATCCATCGCCTTGATCCATGTCATGATAGTAGTGTGGCTATGATGGAAGCTGCACAACTTCTTGGCCATGAGGTTTTTATTACTCAAGCTAATTTACTCTTTGTTAAAAATGGTCAGGCTTGGGCTATTTTACAACAAGTTGAACTTGTACCTATTGATTTAGTCAATGGTCGCTGGTTAACTGTTGATAATTGGTTTAAATTAGGAGATAGTTTTTTAACTACTTTAGATATAGTAGATGCTGTATTTATGCGAACAGATCCACCTGTAAATGATGCTTATTTATATGCTACCTATATTTTAGATTATGTTGATCAAAATAAAACTTTAGTCATTAATGCTCCGGAAGGTATTAGATCAGCTAATGAAAAAATGTATGCCTTACAGTTTACAGAATGTGTGCCAGAAACTATAGTTAGTGCCAATAAACAAGTTATTAAGGATTTTGTAGAAGCTAAACAAGCCACAATTTTAAAACCTTTGGGAAATAAAGCAGGAGAAGGAATTTTATTTTTACAGGCAGGCGATCGCAATTTTAACTCTATCATTGAACTTAGCACCATGCAAGGACAAATACCTGTAATGGTACAGACCTACCTACCCCAAGCTAAGGAAGGAGATAAGCGAATTATTTTATTAGACGGAAAACCCATAGGTGCGCTTAACCGTCTAGCAAGTAACAGTGACTTTCGTAATAATATGGCCACAGGAGGTACAGTAGCACAAACCTCTATTACTGCTAGAGAAGAGGAAATTTGTTGTTATTTAGCCCCAAAACTGCAACAAGATGGTTTAATTTTCGTTGGTATTGATGTTATTGGTGGGTATCTTACAGAAGTTAATGTTACCAGTCCCACAGGTATTAGAGAAATTGATCGTCTTGATGGTACAAGATTAGGTCAGGATGTAATTAAATGGGCAGTGAGAAGAGTTGATAATTGACAATTAATGTAGGTGAGTGCAAGGTGCAGGATACAGGGAGAAAATTTTTATTCTGACTCCTTGATATCCTGACTTATACACTCTAACTTTTCGGGGGAGTACGTCTTCTTTGTAAAAAATCAGGAATATCTAATACTGGTTTATCTTGTTTATCTTTCGTTTCCTGTACAGGAATTGATGTACTGGCCGGAGGTTGAGGTTGACTAATAGGAGGTTTTCTAGCGCTGGTAGGAGTCACCACTCTAGGTGTATTCACTGTTTGCACTGGCGCTCCTTGCACCTCACCTGTAAACCCAGTAGCAATTACCGTAATTCTCACTTCTCCTTGCAGTCTATCATCAATTACTGCCCCAAATATTATATTAGCATTAGGATCAACTACTTCATAAATTGTCTCTGCCGCAGCATTAACTTCATGGAGAGTTAAATCACTACCACCTGTAATATTAAATACAACACCTCTAGCCCCTTCAATAGAACATTCTAATAATGGTGAAGAAATGGCTGCAATAGCCGCTTCCCTAGCGCGTGACTTTCCTGAACTTACACCAATACCCATTAAAGCAGAGCCCGCATCAGCCATCACTGCTCGTACATCAGCAAAATCAACATTCACTAAACCTGGAATAGTAATAATATCAGAAATACCTTGCACCCCTTGACGCAGCACATCATCAGCATAACGGAAAGCTTCTTGTACTGGTGTTTGTTCAGGAATAACCTCCAATAATTTATTATTAGGAATAATAATCAACGTATCTACACGACTTTTAAGACCTTCAATACCCTGTTCAGCTTGGCTGGTACGGCGACGACCTTCAAACACAAATGGTCTTGTCACCACACCAACCGTTAAAGCACCCATTTCTTTAGCTACTTCCGCCACAATAGGCGCAGCACCTGTACCTGTACCGCCACCCATACCAGCAGTAATAAACACTAAATCAGCCCCTTCTAAAGCTGTAGCAATCTCATCACGGGATTCTTCCGCTGCTTTTTGACCAATAGCCGGATTTCCACCTGCTCCTAGTCCTCTAGTCAATTTTTGACCAATTTGTAAGCGACTAGGTGCACCTGCTAGAGTCAGAGCTTGAGCATCGGTATTAATTGACCAAAACTCCACTCCCACTACATCAGATTCAATCATGCGGTTAACAGCATTGCCGCCACCACCCCCCACACCAATTACTTTAATATTCGCTACACGACCGGGAACAATTTCTCCAATTGCAGTGTTTTCGCGGGAAATTTTTTTATTGTCTTGATTTTGTCCGTAATTTAGGCCAGACTGCCCAAAAGGATTATTGGTGGAAGTAGGAGGAAATCCAGAATGTGTGACAGAGTGGGAGTTATAGGTAAGTCCTTGGTTATTATCAAGTGTCATTGGATTTGTCAAAGGTAGATAAACGACTTATGCAACACAAAATATATACAAATTAGCTTGTTGGCAAATAAATAGAGCTTTTTTTATTTGCTTCCTCCTGCAAGAAAATCCTTGACTGGGTTTATTCTACAGGGTTAAATTCCATCTGAGTGCTAGGTGTTGGTTAACATCACTAATGTTATACTATCGGAATATTGGTGAAATTAATAGCAGTATGCAAATTATGATCTTGAATTTATCCACAAACATTCCTTCTAGTAATTAATTCTGCTTGAGGATGCTTGAAGAAGAATATCAGGACTTACGCAAAAGGGAACGAAAGTAGAGGTAATTCATAAATTACACCTAGGCAAAAATAAGGTTTTCAGTCACATCTTGCGTAAGTCCTAAATATAACGAAAACTGACTGCGTTTTTGATTATAGATATCATTTATCTACAAAGTTATACCTGAGTTCTATAAACATATTGTTTATAATTTAACACTTAACTCAACCGTAAAACCATTATCGGTTGTTTTTCTGAAAATATTTAGTCATACATTTGCATTTAAGTTAATTTACATTAATTAAGATAAAATGTTAAACATTTAACTTTACTTATTCCTGTATATACTAGTAATTTTTATGCAGGATATGTAATAGATATCTGGTCGTAATTCAATGTCCGCCTGCCTGTCGGCAGACAGGTGATTTGAAACCCCTTCTATGGACAATTCATGAATTTTCCCTACATTCATTTTCGCTCCTATGTCTAATAAATTAGTTGATTAACTTGGTTGAGGTCATATACCCCCGCGCTTGTGGTATTTTTTCGGTATTTTTTATAATGTAGCATTAATATGTAGAATTAATATTTATAAAAACCACATACTATCAAAAATATGGAAATTGATGTTTAAATAAAACTTAATCAAAAATAAAGCCCCGACTTCTCAAAGAAGACCGGGATCTTCATAAGGATAATAATTTTTTCCTACTAACGGAATAAACTACTTAGAGAACTATCTTCATGAATTCTCCAAATAGCTTCTCCCAATAAATTAGCTACCGATAAAGTTACTAACTGGGGAAAATGATTCTTTTCTGGAATAGGAATAGTATTCGTAACTATCACTTCCTCAAATACTCCTGTAGAAAGTCGTTCAATTGCTGGCGGTGAAAATACTGCATGGGTGGCACAAGCATATACTTGACTCGCTCCTTCTTGACGCAGCAGTTTTGCACCTTCAGCAATTGTACCTCCAGTATCAATCATATCATCTACTAATATGGCGGTTTTACCCCTCACATCACCAATGACATTTAATACTTCAGCTACATTATGCGCTTGACGACGTTTATCAATAATTGCTAAAGGTGCATCATTGAGTTTTTTCGCAAAAGCTCTAGCTCTGGCCACACCACCCACATCAGGAGAAACAACTACAATATCCTGTAGGTTTTTAGTGGCTAGATAATCTAAAATCACTGGTGAACCATAAACATGATCAAAGGGTATATCAAAATATCCCTGAATTTGTGCTGCGTGTAAATCCATTGCTAATACTCGACTAGCTCCTGCTTGAGCAATTAAATTAGCAACTAATTTCGCAGTAATGGATTCTCTTCCTGCCGTTTTTCTATCAGCACGAGCATAACCATAATAAGGAATTACTGCGGTAATTTGTCTTGCTGAAGCTCGACGGCAAGCATCAATCATAATCAGTAATTCCATTAAATGATCATTTACAGGTTTACAGCTAGGCTGAATTAAATAGACATCGCAACCACGTATAGACTCTTGGACTTGAACATACAGTTCACCATCCGCAAACCTTTTACGAATCATTGGACCTAGGTCTATTCCTAAATAACGAGCTACTTCTTGCGAAAGTGTGATATTAGCAGAACCAGAAAACAGACGTAGACGATTATTTTCTGGGATAGAGGTTGTAATTGATGATACTGGTAGAGTAGCGGAAGTTAGCACAGCAGATCCTCGAAGTGCATTCATGATGATATAGTTCAGAGATTGAGCAGATTTAACCAAGACAAACTAAACAAAAAACTGTGAGTTTTTTGGGAGTTTTCATGCAAAACAGCAGCACTTATCCATAAAATTAACATTCCTGATGTTTGAGTATTCCTGGGACACAAGTAACTAATCTTTCAAATGGCTTGAGAGTTGTTAGTTTTTGGGTTTTCGTTATCTGCCCAAATCTTGTGGTAGTCTTTTTGAGCGGATAGTAGATTAATTATTGTACCTATTTCTTTTATAACTGAGAAAAAATATTCAGCTTAAGTGTTAGGTGTAAATGTTTTGGGTGTAGGAATTTATTTTATGCTAATCTGGACATTTAAGAAACTAAAAAATTAGATATTTAATCTTAATTTAGCTTTCAGGAGTCAGTAGGGGTTTAGCAGTGGTAAACCCAGTGAGTCAGTAGTCCGGAATCAGCAGTCCGCGCTCCACTATTTAATTTTTCTCCCCACTCTTGAATCTTAACCTAAACTAGAATTTATAGCATTTACCAGCTATGGCACAAACACTTTTTTAGGGATGCTTAGACTATATAAGGTACAATTAAGATATATAAATTATATTTTAATATACACTAGCATCATTGTCGGTAAAACTCATTAACAGCCGTTTGGATATCCTTATTCATAAGCTAACTACTGACAACTAACCACTGACCACTGAATATTAAACTTATTCATTGACTATGCAACCACCCATTTCAATTGGCTCTATTCTGCAAAATCGTTACCATATCATTCGTATGATTGGACAAGGTGGGTTTGGTAGAACTTATTTAGCGGAGGATCAAAGAAGATTTAATGAGCTTTGTGTTCTTAAAGAGTTAGTTTCCACTACTATGGGAACATCTCATGGAGAAAAAGCACAGGAGTTATTTGAAAGAGAAGCTGCTATTTTATACCAAATTGATCATCCGCAAATTCCTAAGTTTCGAGAAAAGTTTGCTGAGGATAAACGTTTATTCTTAGTTCAAGATTTCATCGTTGGTAAGACTTACCGCACTTTACTATATGAACGTCAAATTACTGGCAAAATTTTTACAGAAATAGAAGTTTTAAGATTACTGCATCTATTATTACCTGTTTTACAGTATATTCACGGTCAAGGTATTATTCATCGTGATATATCTCCTGATAATATGATTCTGCGGGAAAGTGATTCTTTTCCTGTTTTAATTGACTTTGGTGTAGTTAAGGAATTAGCGACAAAGTTACACGCAACAAATGTTAGTTCAGTTACTACAGTAGGTAAACCAGGATATTCTCCTAATGAACAAATGCAAACAGGTCGTGTTTATCCTAGTAGTGACTTATATGCGTTAGCTGTGACTGCTATAGTGCTATTGACTGGTAAAGAACCTTCTGATTTATTTGATGAAAATCAATTAGTTTGGAAGTGGCAAAGATTTGTTAATGTTAGTCCAAGATTTGCTGAGATATTAGAGCGAATGTTACATCATGTTCCTGGTGAACGTTATCAGAATGCGGCTGATGTAATACGAGCATTAGATAGTTTAGATGAAAATTTTCGTCCTACTCCTAATGTTTCTTCTATTCGCACTGTTGCAGTAGGTAATAGTCCCAAACCCGTTTTATCCAAACATAATGTTTCTCAATCTGGTGGTTCCTCTCCTAATCCTATTTTAGATAATCCTGTGGTATTGGGTGCTATTGGTGGAATGGTAGTAATCTTAGCAGGTTTTGGATCTTGGAGTTTAGTAACTTCTTTAAAAAATTCAGTTAAGCAAAGTACACCAACTATTACAACAACTCCCCAATCTTTTGCTTCTCCTGTTATTTCTTCTAGCATTGCTACATCTACACCTATTCCTACAGCCACATCTAGTATAACTGAGAGTCCAGAACCAGTTATTTCTACTTATAAAATTGCATTTGATTCATCTAATCAGGCTAATGTGAAGGGAATACTCAAAAAAAATGCTTTAATTCAGTATAATTTTTTCAGTAAACCAGGACAAAAACTAACTATATCTGTTAATGCAGGTGATGGTATTTCTATTACTTTATTAAATAGTAATGGAGAACCTGTAAACAATCAATCTTCTCAATTTACTCGTTATGAGGAAGTTCTCTCTGATGGTGGTCAATATACTATTGAATTAAGTTTATCTAATAACGAATCTGAAATTAACTATATTAACTATAGTTTAAATTTGGCTTTGGAGTCTCACGCAGCAGCGACGGAAACACCTACTCCTACTCCTATGGAAACATCTACTCCTACGGAAACATCTACTCCTGCGGAAACACCTACTCCTACAGAAACACCTACTCCTACGGAAACATCTACTCCTATGGAAACATCTACTCCTACGGAAACACCTACTCCTATGGAAACACTTACTCCTACGGAAACACCAGAATTACCGCTATAAATGGCAAGGTTTGTCTATAGCAAGAGTCATGTAGATGTGATACTAAATACATAGTTTATGCAAATAGTAGGGGTAATTCATGAATTACCCCTACATATATACATCTGAAAATTTAAAAAACCTTAAAAAGACATAAACTAGGACTTACGCATTGACATAATCAACTAAATATGGACTATGGGTTTCGGGCATTTTAACGTGATTTTTTGATGATTTTTGAGTGATAGCTTCCCTTGCCGTGAGCATTGCTACTGATCAGAAGTTAATCGCCAAAAGCCTGAAACGACGGATTTTCGTTCATTCACATCATGGTGAATTTGTACAGTGCGTAAGTCCTATAAACTTAGATTTAATAGATGAAAGTAAGTCTTGATATTTGATAAAACCTTCTATTCCTATACGAATCATAGGAGAACTTTTAGTTATTGAACCCTGAAACCATATATTTTGATTATCGGGTAATTTTCTAGTTAAAAAAGATTGCAGAATATCCGTTAAATTGTAGGATCTGGCTAGAGATTCAGTTGTTTCACTATGTCCTTTTTCCCAAGGAAAATTACCCCAAGTGTTTGCTTCTATTTCTGAAGGATTTAACCAAAAACATTTTAGCACATCTGCGGTTGCTTCTCGCACATCCGCCCCAGGATTAACTAATGTTTCATCTAGTAATAAGTTATCAATAAAACAGTCAATACTTTTTCTGACAAATGGTAATCCCCAGTCTATCACTTTTTGATTACATTCTTTCCGAAAAACTGGTTTAATTTGTCCATTTTCTTCTCGAAAACTAATGACAGTACCATGTTCCGCAGTACAGAACATTTCTAGAGGAACTATACCATAATTAGGGAGAAATTGTTTAAAACCAATTTGTTGTCTTTCGTCAAAAAAATAGCCTTTTTTATGATCAATTTGCTGGTTATTATTATTCTTTTTAATACCAAAAAAGAAACCTGCATCAAGTTTAGCATCATGGGTATTAAGAATTGCTGCTAGGGAATCATAGGAACTACCAAGCCAACCAATATCTACTAAACCTTTACTAGTGTAATCTAATAATCCTTCTTGATCTAAATATTGTTCCAATACTTGTTTAGCTTGATATGCTTTTTCAAAAATAATCTCTCTAAATTCTTCATTTTCTATCAGTGAATGTAGTTTGTTTTGTTCTCTGTAATTAAGAATTTTTAACCAATCTTGTTGTGTAAAACCAATTTTAGTTAAATGATCATTAACTTCTTCTGGAACGATACCAACTCTTGCTAAAAACTCGTGAATAGATACGTTACCTGTTGTATCTAAAAGCCAACTTGATCTTTTTAAGAATTTAATTGCTTCTTGATTATTTAAACTAGCTAATGCTGGTAAATTCCACGCAATTCTACTACCATAAACATAGCAAAGTTCACAATCAATTTTCAATTTATCTGCTAATTTTTTCGCTATAGCTAATAAAATTTCTCCATCTCTTGAGACAAAGTAAAGACGTTTTAAATTCATCATTTTACTTTGTTGAAGTATCCACAATACATAACCAATTAATGTAGGTGCTATGACTCCTAAAGCTACATCTTGTAAGCCTTTTTGGTATAATGATGATGTGGGATTTTGCAATCTAGTTAATCTGGAAGCTCCGGCCATGACGGAAGATAAACCTTCTGTAGCATAGCTATAATATTCTAATATTTTTTCATATTTATTCAGAGCAGTTTCTGTAAAATGCTTAACTTGTAAACCTGCTTTTTTACCTCCTTTAATATCAGAAATTAAATCATTACCATGATGCAATATTTGATGAGGAGGAACATGATGAATCTTGATTATTTCCCGAAAAAGTTCACCACTAGGTTTAGATTTTCCGTATTCATTAGATACATAAATTAAATCGCCATCTTCCCACAATGAATGTGTTAATAATTGTTGTTTCAAAAATTCTGATGGTAGATACATATCAGAAACAAACATAATTTGTTGTTTTTGATTTCTAGCAGTTCTGATTATTTCTTTAGCTATGGGAATAGGTTGCAGTAATTGAGATTCTATTGCTAGTTCTTTTTGCATTATAACTTGACTTTGTTCAGCAGTTAGTCTCAATTTTATGGCTAGTTCTATATAGATTTTCTCCAGAGAACATTTTTCACCAATATTCCTATAAACTAAATTTTCTGCTTGAATACGAGCATTAACAAATGCTTCTGGTGTACATTTAATTAAAGATTGTATATTGAGTTGTTTACCTAACAGTAAAAATATGGTTTTTGGTTCACCAGCTACTCTAGTTAATACTGTGTCAAAGATATCAAATGAAGCAATATACATTGTTTGAATCTACCTATTACTAATTACAATTTTGCAATCTTTAAAATGTTAACAGCTAAAAGTTTAGTAATCAGTTATTTTTCTATGAAGTAATGGCAATAATATATGTTAATGTTTCATTAATATACAAACTATAGTTGTAGGTTGCGTCAGACTATATGAATGCTGCAAATAAACAGATTCTTGATGTCTGACAGCCCCTACCAATGTAGCTGTTGTATAATTGTACAGTTCTTAATTGTGTTAGTATACAAAATTATCATATTGCATATAGTAGGTAGTTAATGTTTGCAAATACTTTGTTTATTCTTGGTACTGATACGGATGCAGGTAAAACTGTTGTAACAATTGCTTTAGCAGCTTATTGGCAAAAATATTATCCTCAACGTAGTTTAGGTATTATGAAACCTATTCAATCTGGTATTGGTGATAAGGAAACATATCAAAGTTTGTTCAATTTGCAGCAAACACAGCAAGAGATTACACCTTTACATTTTCAAGCACCTTTAGCTCCTCCTATAGCCGCAGCAAAGGAAAATCGTCAGGTTGATTTAGCTATTGTTTGGCAAACTTTGTTAAAATTACAAAAACGCTATGACTTGTTATTGGTAGAGTCCTTGGGGGGTTTAGGTTCACCTGTAACAGATGAGTTAACTGTAGCTGATTTGGCTAGTCAATGGCGTTTACCAGCTTTTTTAGTTGTACCTGTAAAATTAGGAGCGATCGCTCACACTGTTGCTAATATAGCATTGGCTAGACAGAATAAAATTAATCTCAAGGGAATTATTCTCAATTGTACCCAACCAAGAACAGAGGCGGAAATTTTTGATTTAACACCACCTGATTTAATTCGTAATCTTACTCAAACACCAGTTTTAGGTTATTTACCATACTTAGAAAACTGCAAAGATTTAGACAAATTAGCCCAAGCAGCAGCGAATTTAGAATGGGAAACCTACTTTAATTTGTAATTAAGCTGTTGTGATTTTAATTTTGATAAATTATGCAAGCAAGATGCTGCCACTACCATGTCACATATCCTTTAGAAATTATGACAACTATTTCTACTTTTCCTAATCCTACTAACATCAATCTTAGCAATGTGCGCTTAGAAATTCGCGCTTTACATCCTCAATTAATAGCATGGAGACGACATATACACCAAAAACCAGAGTTAGCTTTCCAGGAAAAATTGACTGCTGAGTTTATTTCTCAAAAATTACAAAGTTGGGGTATTGAACACCAAACCGGCATAGCGGAAACTGGTATTGTGGCTATTATCAGAGGTGAAAAATCGGATGATGATAGGGTTCTAGCTATCCGTGCGGATATGGACGCGCTACCAATTCAAGAAGAAAATCAAGTAGAATATTGTTCTCAACACAATGGGAAAATGCACGCTTGTGGACATGATGGACATATCGCGATCGCATTGGGTACAGCATACCATCTTCATCAAAATCGTCATAACCTCAAAGGTACTGTAAAGATCATTTTTCAACCCGCAGAAGAATCTCCTGGAGGTGCTAAACCGATGATAGAAGCGGGAGTTTTAAAAAATCCTGATGTTGATGCGATTATTGGTTTACATCTATGGAATAATTTACCTTTCGGTACGGTGGGAGTTCGTTCTGGTCCATTAATGGCAGCAGTAGAACTATTCAAATGTACTATCTTTGGCAGAGGTGGACATGGAGCAATTCCTCAACAAACTATAGATTCAATAATTGTCGCTGCACAAATAGTCAACGCTTTACAAACCATTGTATCGAGAAATGTGAATCCCCTTGATGCAGCAGTTGTAACAATTGGTACATTGAATGCAGGTACAGCTTTAAACGTGATAGCGGATACCGCAAAAATGACAGGGACAATTAGATATTTTAATCCTGACTTAGCAGGCTTTTTTACAAAACGAATTGAGCAAATTATAGCAGGTATTTGTCAAAGTCATGAAGCGAGATATAACCTTGAATATCAGTGTCTTTACCCAGCACTTATTAATAATGTAGAGATGACTGAATTGGTGCATTCTGTTGTAGAGCAAGTGATAGAAACACCTTTAGGTATAGTTCCCGAATGTCAAACTATGGGAGGTGAGGATATGTCATTTTTCTTACAAGAAGTGCCTGGTTGTTATTTTTTTCTCGGTTCTGCAAACGTAGACAAGCAATTAAACTATCCCCACCATCATCCCCGCTTTGACTTTGATGAAACAGCTTTAGCCATGGGAGTAGAAATATTTGTACGTTGTGTAGAGAAGTTTTTTGTATAAAGATACAGATGAGTTACGCAAGTGTGACACTAAAAAATCTGTTGTAGGGTGCGTCAGATATCAACAATTTGGTTATTTACATGATTTATACTGTCTGACGTGGTTGGTGAGCTTGTCGCACCACACCTTACCAATGTGCCAGTTGCGTAAGTTCTGATACAGATAAAAAATTCAACTCAACTAATTATATAGCAAGGCTAACATCTCCAAATTTTTAACAAGTGGGGATTTTTTTATTTGTTAATTTATAGCTTGGTTTTGTTGATTATTTAACTACATTTACATTTTATCAAATCTTTACCATTATCTTATATCTTTCTCTACTGTTTTCTCTATGATTTGATAGAAAAGT
The DNA here is from genome assembly GCF_014696225.1 of Anabaena sp. FACHB-1237. GTDB lineage: Bacteria > Cyanobacteriota > Cyanobacteriia > Cyanobacteriales > Nostocaceae > FACHB-1237. The sequence goes on from NZ_JACJPV010000016.1 coordinate 89,056, forward strand.
CTTAATAGTTTGTCTTTTATGGATTTAAAATTAATTTCATGGAATCTTCATCTTTTCTGACAGTTAATGATCAAACAATTAGTTTATCTCAAGTAATTACTTATTTACAAATATCTGGTAAACTAGCGAACTTTATCAGTGATGTTTTGCGTCAGTACGTCATTGAGGAAGAGCTAAAAAATAGAACAGATATTGATAATAATTCTGCTTTAACCGAACAAACAATTATTGATTTTCGCTTAAAAAATCAGTTAAATGATCAAGATAACTTTCAAGAATGGTTGAACAGTAATGGTACAGATTATCAAACATTTCATAAGACGATTAGTTTTACTTTTCAACTAGAAAAATTAAAACAAATCCTCACAGAACCAAAATTACCAGAATATTTCATTGACAGAAAAATTTACTTAGATAGGGTTATTCTCTCTCGCATTTTAGTCAGTAACCAGGAATTAGCTGAAGAATTAAAAACCCAAATCGAAGAAGGATCTAGCTTTGAACAATTAGCAAAAGAGTATTCTTTAGCTGATGAACGGATATTTAATGGAATGATGGGACCTATTAGCAGAGGAACTTTGCCAGATATTTTACGCGCTGCGGTAGATGTTTCTAACCCAGGAGAATTAATTGGTCCATTGGACATGGATGGACGTTTTGCATTATTTAGATTAGAACAAATCTTATCAGCATCTTTAGAAGATCCGCAACTACAAAAATCCCTACAAAATGAGTTATTTGAAAAATGGTTAACCGAGAAAATTCAGAGTTTAACAGTGAAAATACAAGTGAATTAACATCCCTAAAAAATCAGTTTTTAAACATTAATTGGCAAAAAGAACCCTTTTGTTGGTTAACAGAAGAACAACAACATCAATTTAAAGATAAAGCAGAAGTTCATGAATATCAAATTGGTGATAAAATTTGGGTTTCTCAAGTTATTAATGATCAATTAGGTTATCAATACTTAATTGTATCTGGTAAGGTTAGATTGCGAAAAACTGACGCAAATCAACCTGTTACTACTTTATCAGCAGGAGATTGGTTTGGAGACTGTCAACAATTATTTATAGGTTGTAAAGCTGTAGCTGCTAGTAAAGATGTGGCTGTAGTTTATTGGGATGCTACACTGTGGAAAAATCTGGATAATGGGCAAATTAATCAATTTTGGATGGGGCTAAAAATTACAGATCAAGAAAGTGATATTATTGATAATTCTTCCACTGTAGAAACTCTCTCAAAACCAATTATTTCTAATTATCCTGTGATTCACAGTGAAAATACAGGTGCAGCTTGTTTAGCAATGGTAGCACAATATTTACAAAATCCCGTGCCATTAGCATGGGTACAACGTCAATTACGAGGGGAAACTCCTAAAAATCTTGTAGAAGCAGGAGAAAAATTAGGTTTAATACTGCGAAAATTGCAGGTAAATTGGTGTGATTTACAGCAATTATCCTTTCCTGTATTATTATTATGGAAATCTCCATCTGCTAGTAGTTGGGTTGTAGCTTATGGGATGAAAAATCAATGTTTAATTATTGCCAACCCTTTGCATTTTGAATGTGAATATTTATCACAATCTCAGGTAGAAAATTGCTGGGATGGTACATTATGGCAAGCAGAAATTACTTCTCAACAAGAAAAGTTTAATTTATCTTGGTTTCTTCCCGCAGTTTGGCAATATCGTAGGTTATTAGGAGAAGTTTTATTAGCTTCTTTGACTTTACAAATTTTGGGTTTATCTTCTCCTTTAATTACCCAAGTGATTATTGATAAAGTCATGGTACAAGAGAGTTTAGCTACTCTGGATGTGATGGCCATTGCCCTCCTTTTAGTTGCTACTTTTGAATCAATTTTAGGAGTTCTCAGACTATTTATATTTACCCATACTGCTAGACGTTTAGATTTGAGTTTATCTGCTCAATTATTTCGTCATTTAATGCGTTTACCTTTAGCTTATTTTGAATCTCGTCGTGTGGGAGATACGGTAGCTAGAGTCCAGGAATTAGAGCAGATTCGCCAATTTCTCACAGGTACAGCTTTAACGGTAATTCTTGATAGTATTTTCGCTGTTGTTTACTTAGGATTGATGTTTTATTATAACATAATTCTCACCTTAGTAGCTTTAGCTGTATTACCATTATTTGCTATTTTAACAATTATTTCTACCCCCATTTTAAGAAACTGGTTAAATCAAACTTTTAACCGCAGTGCTGACAGTCAATCATTTTTAGTTGAGACAATTACTGGCATTCATTCTGTGAAAGCTCATGCAGCAGAACCCATAGCTAGACAGCGTTGGGAAGGTTTATTTGCGAGATTTATCAGAACTAGTTTTAAAGCATCAACTACATCAAATATCAGTAGTAATATTGGTGACTTTTTAACTAATTTTTCTACATTATTAATCTTATGGTTTGGTGCAAGGTTAGTTATTGATCATCAACTGACTATCGGGCAATTAATCGCTTTTCAAATGTTATCAGGAAAAGTGACAGCACCATTATTAAGACTTGTACAATTGTGGCAAAATCTGCAACAAGTTTTATTATCTGTAGACAGAATTGGTGATATTTTAAATGCTGCACCAGAAACAGAAAATGGTACAGGTTTAGTATTACCACAATTGCAAGGAGAAATTAATTTTGAAAAAGTATTTTTTCGATATAATGCCCATACAGAACCAATTTTAAAAGGTATTTCTTTTCATGCAAAACCTGGTCAATTTATTGGTATAGTTGGACGTAGTGGATCAGGTAAAAGTACCCTTTCTAAATTATTGCAACGTCTCTATCAAATTGAATCTGGAAGAATATTAATTGATGGTTTTGATATCAAAAGTTGTGACTTGGTATCATTAAGACAACAAATAGGAGTAGTGCTACAAGAAGATTTTTTATTTAATGGTTCAATTGCGGAAAATATCTCTTTAGGAAACCCAGAAATTACTGCTCAACAAGTAGTAGAAGCTGCTAGACTGGCAGTGGCACATGATTTTATTAGTCAACTACCTTATGGTTATGAAAATAATGTCGGAGAACGTGGTACAGCATTATCAGGAGGACAAAGACAAAGGATAGCATTAGCACGTTTATTTCTTTCCTCTGCACCTATTTTAATATTAGATGAAGCTACCAGTGCTTTAGATAGTGAAACTGAACAACAAGTATTACAAAATCTTCAAAAAGTCTCTAGCGATCGCACTGTCTTCTTAATCGCTCATCGTTTTGCACCGTTAAAACGTGCTGATTTAATATTAGTCATGGAAAAAGGTATAATCGCCGAAAGAGGTACACATACAGAATTATTACAACAAAAAGGTTTGTATTGGTCATTATATCAAAGACAACAGGCTAATATCTAATAATAAAAACAAGTAGAGCTTGCTGAAAGAGTTGAGAATAAACTTGATGAAAATTGCTTATTGCGAACCAAAACCATCATTAAAAAAAACCAATTCTTGGCACTAATTCATGACAGCTATTCAACTAGAGCCATACAAGCCTATCTAAAAAGCAGCACCTATTTCTTCTTTAAATATGGCTGCATATTCCGATTCAAATTCTGTCCAAGGTATTATTTTCGCTAAGATCACCCATCGGTTATCCGATAGTGTGTAGTGTCTTGTAGAATTTCTAATCAGAAATAACTGTAACTGTGGGATCGCTTTCCACAAAGCAGCGGTAGAGTTTAGAAATTGTAAAACAGGAGTATCAATTATCAATTATCAATTATCAATTATCAATTATTAATGTAGCGATCGCAGCACCAATAATTTCCGCTAAAATACTGATAAGACGATATAAAGCGATCGCACTAATAATCAAGGCCATCTCCCATTTAGATTGTAACAGCAAAATAGCCGTAGTTTCAAAAACACCCAAACCACTAGGCGCACCAGGAATAACCAAACCTAATACCCAAGCACAGGTAAAAGCGCCAAATAATAACGGTATTTGTTCCCAACTTAAAGAACTTAAAGCGGAAATTGTCATAATAAAACCAGTTCCCCGTAACCCTAAAAATACTAATTCTCCTAATAACGGGATCAACGGATAACTATTAATAATATCAGAATTATTTTCTAAAGAATATATTTGATTTTTTTGTTTTTTTCTATTCTTCCAACTATTTAAAAACTTAATTAACCAATTTAAACATCGAGGATGAATAGTAAATAATACCACAAACAACAATAAACATTGTAGAAATATTACCCCATAATTCCAGCTACTAATAACTAAATTCCCAGAAAATATAATAATCAAAATTACCGCAGACGCTAACATCATTAAAGGTTCTAACAAAACACTGACAGTAGCAACTTCCGTAGCAACATTAGCATTTTTAGCAGCCATAACTCTACCATAATAGTGCCAAATATTGCCAGGTAAATATTTAGCAACATTAGTTTTTAAATAAACACAAATAAATTCAAAAGTCGGAACATTTTCGCCAAAAGCTGTTAATATTAAAGTCCAAACATAACCTGCCCAAATATGAGCCAATAAAGTAATAAAATTAGCTAATATCAACATTAACCATCCCCTTTGACCAATGTGAATATTACTAATCTGTAACCAATTATCCTGAAAAGTTCTTACTAAGAAAAACAGAGTTATACCCAAAATAAACCAACGTAAAAACTTCTTCATTTTATTTCAGATACCTTGATCTTTATACCAAACTTCTAAAACCATTCTTTGTACTTCTCGTAAAGGTAAATTATGTTCCCGTGCTAAAATTGCACAATCTTCATATTCTGGATGTACATTAATCACATCTACACTATTAGCATATCTAGCAACTTTTACGCGCACAGTACCATAATTAGTCACAACTTCCTCAAATTTTCTTTGTAAAATACGACGTTTTTCCCTATTACGACGAATACCCAAAGTAGTAGTTTCTCGAAATAGGATATTTTCGCAAACCTCAACCTTTTCAATATGACAAATAACAGTTAATAAAATACCCGGACGCGATTTTTTCATCCCAATAGGTTGAGTAAAAACATCTAGTGCACCAGCAGCAAATAAAGCATCAAAAATATAACCAATAGCTTGCGGGTTTAAATCATCTATTTGGGTTTTTAAAACAGTAACATCTTCAATATCTTCCGTATTTTCTAAAGGAGAATTAGATGAACTTTCACCATACCAAAGACGTAATATATTAGGGATAGATAAATCCAAAGAACCTGCACCTAAACCTACCTTTTTGACAGTCATTGGTGGAGGATCACCAAAATTTCTGACTAAAGTAGTAGCGATCGCTGCTCCCGTTGGTGTTACTAATTCCTTATCAATACCATTACTATAAACAGGACAACCGCGCATCTCCCACAACTTCAGCACAGCAGGAACAGGTACAGCCATCACCCCATGAGCAGCACGTACAGTACCGCCTCCCGTTGGTAAAGCAGAACAATACAACAAAGGCCAACCTTGAGCATCAATATCAATACCCAACCAATCCAAACCCAAACAAACACCTACCATGTCCACAATCGCATCTATAGCCCCCACCTCATGAAAATGAACTTTTTGAGGTGAAATGCCATGAACAGCCCCTTCTGCCACAGCCAACTGGCGGAAAACAGCTAAACTCCAACACTCCACCCTTGCTGGTAAATTAGCATTAATAATCATTTCCTCAATTTCGGGCAAATGTCGGCCATGATGATGATCATGGTGGTGATGGTGCACTAAGTCAACAAAAACCTGAGTAGTTACTTGACTACGACGGTGAACAGATTCAGCGCGTAGTTTATACTCTGAAGCAATACCCAAAGCATTCAGTTTCTCAGATAAATAATCTAAAGGTACACCTAAACTGACCAAAGCACCGAGAAACATATCCCCAGAAATACCCGTAGGACATTGAAGATAAGCAATTTTACTCATAATCTTAATTTAAAGATCCCCTACTTCTTTTTGAATCATCTGATACTTTTAACCGAGACATTCCCTGACATCTGAGATATCGTGAATGTCCAGTACAACATTACCAACTGAGTTGATAAAGGTGGTATCCCACATTGCCTTGAGGAAAATCCCCAAAGCTCCATTAAAATCTCGCGGTATGTCATAACCGCAATTAGGGCAAACAAAGCTCTTA
>NZ_JACJPV010000017.1 GCF_014696225.1 Anabaena sp. FACHB-1237
GTTGCATTGTGCTGTCGAGAGTTTAGTAATTTCTCTCATTCTCCCATACCGATTACTAGACGACCCTTATTTATCAATGCACTATTTTTTTATTCTGTCAATGCGTAAGTCCTATTTTAGTAAAGCAGCTTTTGTGAAAAGTTTGCAGAAATTAATTCCTGAAATTCAAGCTAAAGATATCATTCCTACCCATGCAGGAGTTCGCGCTCAAGCATTAATGAATAATGGTTCTTTAGTTGATGATTTTTTAATCATTCAAGGTGAAAATTCCGTTCATGTTTGTAATGCTCCTTCTCCGGCTGCAACTTCTTCTTTAGAAATTGGTAAGGCCATAGTAAATCAAATTCCAGCACCGCATCATTTACAAAGCTTGGTTAGTTAATTGGTAATGGTTAATTGGTAATTGATGATGGATGATCAACAATAGAAATTAATTACTAGATGAAATTACCAGATTAAAAATTGCTCTTCATTTCTGAATTAATGAGGATAGATTTTTCATGCAATTTATTCTGCAATTTTAGGAACACAATAAAAAGGACTTGAACAAAATGAAAATATTAGTTACCGGAACAGAAGGTTATTTAGGTTCTTTATTACCTCCTTTATTAATGAAAAGATGTCATGAAGTCATAGGAGTAGATACTGGTTTTTATAAAGTTGGTTGGCTATATAATGGCACAGAATTGACTGCTAAAACTCTCAATAAAGACATTAGAGACATCAATCCTGAAGATTTAGAAGGTGTGGATGCAATAGTCCACATGGCGGAACTTTCTAACGATCCCACTGGACAATTAGCACCGAATATAACTTATGATATTAATCATTTAGGTTCTGTTCGTTTAGCAAATTTAGCTAAAACTATGGGAGTGCGTCGTTTTGTGTATATGTCTTCTTGTAGTGTTTATGGAGTAGCTAGTGAAGGTGATGTAACGGAAGAATCTCCTGTTAATCCCCAAACAGCTTATGCTGAATGTAAAACATTAGTTGAAAGAGATGTTAAACCATTAGCTGATGATGATTTTTCGCCTACTTTTATGCGGAATGCTACAGCTTTTGGTGCTTCCCCAAGAATGAGATTTGATATTGTTTTAAATAATTTATCGGGGTTAGCTTGGACAACAAAAGAAATTAAAATGACTAGTGATGGTACTCCTTGGCGGCCTTTAGTTCATGCTTTGGATATTTGTAAAGCCATTGTTTGTGCGTTAGAAGCACCAAGAGATATTATCCATAATCAAGTTTTTAATGTGGGCGATACTAACAATAATTATCGGGTGAAAGAAATCGCCGAAATTATCGCAGAAGTGTTTCCTGGTTGTAAATTATCCTTTGGTAATAATGGCTCAGATAATCGCAGTTATCGCGTTTCTTTTGAGAAAATTAATTCCACTCTTCCTGGTTTTAAATGTGATTGGAATGCTCAACAAGGAGCAGAACAATTATTTAAGCTGTTCAAACAAATTGACATGACAGAAGATACTTTCTTATTCCGAGGTTTTACCAGATTAAAACAACTGGAGTATTTAATTAGAACTCAACAAATTGATCAGAATTTTTTTTGGAATAACCGCTAAAGTCCAATTTTAGAAATCAATAAAATTCTGTTAATTCATGGTGCATCACAAGATTTAATATTCAATCTTTCAGGAAATTGTGTCATGCTCAATCAGATTAAAGAAAAAGTCGCTCTAGTACAAGATGAGTTAATTTATCAAGCTAAACTTCGGCAACACCACAGTCATTTACCTGTATTAGAAAAGAGAGATCGCATCATCGCTGAATCTTTGCAAAACAATGGTATTGTCATTACCACACTAGAAGATTTAGGATTACCTTCCACTTCAGAAATGCTCAATGCAGCCCATAGTCTTTTACCACAAATGGGTAAACATAATTATCCAGTTTATGCCCAAAACCCTCCAGAAATTTACACAGTTACAGACTTACCTCAATTTTACAATTGGGGTAAAGAACAAAGACTGCTAAATATTTTGGAAAACTATATTGGTCTTCCTGTAGCTTATCATGGGGTACAAATCCGTAAAGACTTTATCAATAAAAGTCAATTTAGCACTATGCTATGGCATAGAGATTCAGAAGATCGTCGCATTGTGAAAATAATTATTTATTTGAATGATGTGGAAGAAAAGGAAGGACCTTTTCAATATGTGCCTTCCTCCTTTACTTCTGGAATAAATTTTTATCGTCTTTACTATCAACTTTATGAAAAAGGTATAGATGATGAAACACTCAATAAAATTGTCTCCAAATCAGCTTGGAAATCTTGTTGTGGTCCAGCAGGTACAGTAATTATAGCTGATACAAACCGACTTTTACATCATGGAACTGTCCGCACATCGGAGCGTTCTACATTGTTTTTTGCCTATACAGCTAATCCTCCTAAAAGAGCAGAACTTTGTACTCAATATTGGGACAATACTTTTCCCCGATTAGAATTATCTAGTCAAAATTTCCATCTCAAGAATCAGTAATTAGGATAACTACTTCAGTAAAATTAATTATACATTTTCCTGTCTGCTCCCTTTTCTCTTCCTAAAACGTGTAATTTATTTTGCATAACTACTTATCTAAGATTTGAGGATAAATATAGAACCATGAATAAATTACTGAGCATAGCCATCCCTACATATAATCGTGCAGGATTACTGGATAAACAATTAACATGGTTGGCTAAATCTATCAAAGGTTTTGAATCAGAATGTGAAATCATTGTTTCTGATAACTGTTCTGAAGATGATACCCAAGAAATCATTAAAAAATGGCAATTATTATTATCAAATATAACTTTTCACAACAATAGAAATCCTGAAAATATTGGGGTGATGAGAAATATTGCCTACTGTATTAACGCAGCAAAAACTCAGTATGTTTGGACAATTAGCGATGATGATAGAATTGGTGATCAAGCCATAGATTATATCGTTAAAACTTTAGTGCAAGAGCCAGATTTATCACTACTCATTTTAAATTTTTCCTGTCGCCATGAAGTAACAGGTGAGTTATTGTATGAGCGCTGTTATAAGAATGCTACTGGAAAAACTGAAATTAATGGTAAAGCAGTATTTGAAAAATGTATCCAGGAAAATCGCTCTGGTGTACAGTTAATGTCTGCTGAAGTTTACAAAACAGAATTAGCTCAGTCTGCGCTGAAAAAATGGCCAGATGGGATAAAAAATTTAGATTATCAAGTTTATTTAACTGGTTTTTGTGCCTTTTATGGTAGTGTCAAAATCAGTCAAGAAACTTATTTAGAAAATGCTTTTGGGACTAGTCATTGGATGCTAAAACCTAAAGTATTACTGCAAATGCAATACAGTTATTCGCCACAATTGAATATCAAATTAATAGAAATTGGCTACTCCAAAGCTTTTTGTCATCAGTTAGTGCGTCAGCATTTTCATGAAAATAACTGGCGAGTTTTCTTTGGTGCTTTAAAAAGATGGCCAATTATCGCGGTGACTACTTTAATTCCTTATCTGGGGTTAGTGGGTGCATCAGTGTTAGAAAGTGCTGTAGCACAACAGGAAGCAGTAGAAGGTAGAACTTCTCAAGTGCGGAGTACGCGAAATAAGGATAACTAATTTTTCATAATTCAGGAGTTATGAATTAATGAAATTTTTGCAGTTATTTGTTGTTAATTAAAAACTTGCTGCCGTGGATTTATATTACACACAAATATTCTGAATGCTGACTCCTGAATTTTTACCAAAGTGTCAGTAAATAATTAATGAAGAGTAAATATCATGATCAATACAATCAAGGCTCAAACATCAGCCCTAGTTTATGAATTAAATTATATGCAGGCATTAGTTAAGCATCGCAAAAATTTACCTAAATTAGCAGCAAGCGATCGCTTAATTCTTAATTCCCTGAACCGTGATTGTATTTATATGACAAATCTCACGGATTTAGGTTTTAGCTCAACTTCCACCTTGCTAAATGCTGCCCATTCTCTATTACCAAGTATAGTAAAAGATAACCATAGTGATTCACTCCGAACTCCACCAAAAATCTACACGGTTACAGATTTACCAGAATTTTCCAACTGGGGAAAAGAAACAAGATTACTCAATATTATCGAAAATTATATTGGTCTTCCTGTTGCCTATCAGGGTGTACATTTACGCAAAGATTTTGCCTGTAAAGATCAGTTTGCCACATTACTATGGCATAGAGATATAGAAGATAGAAGATTTATCAAAATCATTGTTTATTTGAATGATGTGGAAGAAAAGCATGGTCCTTTTGAATATATCCCATTGTCTTATACTTCTTTATATCATCCTAATTATTATCGAATTCAATCTAAAATTAATACTTCGGGAGGAATAAACGATGAAACACTAAATCAGATTATTCCCAAATCAGCTTGGAAGTCTTGTCCAGGTCCTGCTGGTACAGTGATTATTGTTGATACAAGAAGACTTTTACATCATGGTACTCTCCGCACAGAAGAAAGATCAACATTATTTTTTGCCTACGGTTCTACTTCTCGCAAATACCCAGAACTTTGTAATCATTTTTGGGATGATTCTCATTTCAAACCTGTTTTGTCTAGGCAATATGATCAGGGTGTAAATAATTAGTTTTTTTGTGTTAATAATAAAATTCAGAAAATCCTAATTTTCTGCCAATTACCAATTCTACATAGGATGATGATTCATGATTTTTACCTCCACTAAACTAGCAGGTGCTTTCATTATTGACTTAGAAGAAAAACCAGATCATCGTGGTTTTTTTGCTCGGACTTTTTGCGCTGATGAATTTGTAGCTCATGGTTTAAAACCCACCGTTGCCCAATGCAATCTTTCTTTTAATCATAAAAAAGGCACTTTGCGCGGAATGCACTATCAAATTCTCCCCGCAGCAGAAACAAAATTAATTCGCTGCACTAAAGGAGCAATTTATGATGTAATTGTGGATATGCGTCCCGATTCTCCCACTTATTTAACTCATATTGGTGTGGAATTAACAGCCGAAAATCGTCGCGCTTTATATGTTCCAGAAATGTTTGCTCATGGTTATCAAGCATTAACAGATAATGCCGAAGTTATTTATCAAGTGGGCGAATTTTACACTCCTGGATATGAGAGAGGTTTACGTTATGACGATCCCATTTTAGATATTTCCTGGCCAATTCCTGTAACTGAAATTTCTGAAAAAGATCAAAATTGGGCTTTACTAGAATCTGTATTAATTGGAGTTTAAAATGATTATTGTTGATAAGGCTTTAAAGGCTTGTGCTACTATTGGTAAATCTGTCAAAGTTGGCATGATTGGCGCTGGTTTTATGGGGCGAGGAATTGCCAATCAAATCATCAATTCTGTACCAGGAATGGAGTTAGTTGCTATTGCTAACCGCAACATAGATAAGGCTCAAAGAGCTTATTTAGAAGCAGGAATTGAAGATATTAAAGTTGTTAGTAGTGTCACTGATTTAGAAGATAAAATTGCTCAACATCAGTATGCAATTACCGATGATGCCATGTTACTTTGTCAAGCGGAAGGCATAGATGCAATCATTGAGGTGACAGGAACTATTGAATACGCCGCACACTTAGTCATGTCTGCGATCGCCTATCAAAAGCATATCGTTTTAATGAACGCCGAACTTGATGGAACAATTGGACCGATCCTCAAAGTACACGCAGACAGAGCAGGTATCATTCTAACAGCCTGTGATGGTGATCAACCGGGGGTAGAAATGAACCTCTACCGCTTTGTGCAAAGTATCGGTTTAACACCCCTATTATGCGGCAATATTAAAGGTTTACAAGACCCCTACCGCAACCCCACCACTCAAGCAGGTTTTGCCGAACGCTGGGGACAAAATCCCGCCATGGTGACAAGTTTTGCCGATGGTACAAAAATCTCCTTTGAACAGGCCATAGTCGCTAACGCTACGGGGATGAAAGTAGCTAAACGTGGTATGTTAGGATACAATTACACAGGTCATGTAGATGAAATGACCAAGATGTATGATATCGAACAACTACAGGAATTGGGTGGTATAGTTGACTATGTTGTAGGTACAAAACCTAGTCCTGGAGTATTTGTTTTTGCTAGTCACCCTGATCCTAAACAGCGCCACTATCTTAACCTGTATAAATTAGGTGAAGGACCCCTTTATAGTTTTTACACTCCCTATCATTTATGTCATTTTGAAGTGCCATTATCCGTAGCGCGAGCGGTACTATTCCATGATGCTGTATTGAGTCCTATTGCTGGTCCAGTGGTGGATGTTGTCACCACAGCTAAAATTAACTTAAAAGCTGGTGAAATATTGGATGGAATTGGTCAATATATGACCTACGGACAATGTGAAAATTCTGATATTGCGATCAACCAAAATTTATTACCAATGGGAATAGCAGAAGGTTGTCGTTTAAAGCGAGATATTCCACAAGATCAAGTATTAACTTACGATGATGTGGAAGTACCTAAAGGTAGACTTTGTGATCAATTACGTGCTGAACAGACAGAATATTTTGCCAGTAGTAAAACCTTAGTCTTAGCTCATTAATTGTATCAGTAAAAATGTTCATCTTGATATAATTTTTTGCACTGAACAACATCATACCCAGTTAATGAACCTCAAGAAAAATGTTCATCATGATAGATTTATTCCTCTGGTATCAGCCATGAATTATTTGCTACAAAATAGCATATTTATCAGGGATAATTTAGCAAAAAGTATCATCTAATTTGCCTTAAATACTAAGAATAAATTCAGAGGTTTCCTGATCAGTTTATTTGACCTCTGAATTTATTTATATCAAAATATAAATGTTGTAAATCCTAGGATTATTGGTTTAATTACCATTAATGCAATGAGGTATTATTCGGTGCATACTCATAAGAAAAACACAATAATATCTCATGTAATTGCCTAAAAGTATAGTCCTTTAGGTATAAAAATAGAAATCAGATTCCCAAATGCTGTTTTCTGTAGTAGATGATTGGATATAATCAAATTTTTTACAAATTAGTTAAAGACAATCAACTGCTAAATCAGTTCTATTAATTCATACTCAGTAACTCATTAATCGAGGGTGAAAATTGATGAAAATTGCTCTTGTTCATGACTACCTAACCCAGCGTGGAGGCGCAGAGCGCGTATTTGAACTATTGTGTAAACACTATCCTAACGCTGATATTTTCACATCATTATATGATGCAGAAAAAACTATTGATCTACAAGAAAGAATCATCAAAACCACATTTTTACAAAACATTCCTGGGGCAAAAAAATACTTTCGGATGTTAGCACCCTTATACTTTCCTGCATTTCGATCTTTAGACCTACAGGATTACGATTTAATTATTAGTAGTAGTACAAGTTTTGCCAAATCCGTTAGAAAAAAACCTACTGCCCAACATATTTGTTTTTGTCATAATGTTACCAGATTTCTTTGGGATACACAAACTTATTTACGGGAATATAGCGATTATAAATACTTTGCTCCTATGATTGAGAAAATATTTGAAATCATGAGAAAAGTAGATTTGCAATATGCCCAAGAACCAGATATTTACATAGCTAATTCTAGTATAGTTGCCCAAAGAATCCAAAATATTTATCATAAAAAAGCCCTAGTAATCAACTATCCTATTGATACTAGCAACTTTGTTTTTTCTGAAAATAAAGAAGATTATTATTTAGCATCAGCCAGAATGATTAGTTATAAACGTCTAGATATTATTATCGAGGCTTTTAACTGGTTAGGAGGTCAATTATTAATTTCAGGAGATGGACCAGAACAGCAAAAATTAAAAGATCATGCCTTACCAAATATTCATTTTTTAGGGCATATTAGTGATAGTAAACGTAAACAATTATTTGCCAATGCTAAATCAATAATTGTCGCAGCTTTAGAAGATTATGGTTTAGTACCAGTGGAAGCAAATGCTAGTGGTACACCAGTTATAGCCTATGGTGCAGGTGGAGTATTAGACACACAAATTCCAGGAAAAACAGGAGTATTTTTCAAAAAACAAACACCATGTTCATTACAAACAGCATTATTAGAAGCAAAAAGAATATCCTGGGATTATTATAAAATCCATCATCATGCCATTACAAATTTTTCAGAATCAGCATTTTTTAATAAAGTTAGCAAAATAATTGATCACAACACAGGATTACATCCCTTATATCTTTAACTCCTTGTAGGTTGGGTTTACAAACGAAACCCAACATTTTTAAAAGTACGTTTGTTTACAAAGCAAACCCAACATTTTACATAAACTAAATCATCAATTATTTACCTAACATCACAAAAAATAAGGATAATAAAAGTGGTTCAAACTAGTCTCCATCCCCAAATTAATCCCGCAGTAGATACAGAACCAGGATATGGGCAAATATTTACTGTCATCCTTCGTAGATTTCCTTGGTTGTTATTAGTATTAATGTGTTCTACAAGTATTGCTGGTATCATAACTTTAAAAACCGAACCCAGCTACAAAAGTAGTATGCAGTTATTAATTGAATCCAACTATCAAGGTAAAAAAGAAACTGAAGGTCCAGAAAGTCAATTTACTGAATCTAACGTACAGATAGATACAGCAACTCAATTAAACTTAATGCAAAGTTCTGGACTCATCCAAAAAGCAGTAGATAAACTAAAAAAAGATTATCCAGATATCAGTGTATTTCAGATAAAAAGATCCTTAGTTTTAACACAAATTAAAACTCCAGAAGATAATATAGCCACAAAAATATTTCAAGTAGATTACACAAATAACAACCCTGAAAAAACAGCAAAAGTTCTCCAAGCCATTCGTCAAGTTTATTTAGAATACAATAAAAAGCAACAAGAATTACGTCTACAAAAAGGGCTACAAGTAATTAAGGAACAATTGAGAAAAGCTAATGATGAAGTAACAACTTCAGAGGCTAACTTACAAATATTTCGGCGTAATCAAAATTTAATTGATCCGGAAACTCAAGCTAAATCTGTAGAGAATACATTAAATACTGTTCAACAAGAAATACAAACCACTCGCTCACAATATGAAGAAGCATTAGCAAAACAGAAAAATTTGCAAATGCAGCTTAATCGTTCTCCACAAAATGCTTTAGTTTCTTCTCGATTAAGTCAGTCTACCCGTTATCAGGGGTTACTCAATGAAATTCAAAAAACAGAACTAGCTTTAGCACAAGAAAGACTACGTTTTACCGAAGATACTCCCAGTGTCCAAAAACTCAATGAGCAGTTAAAAAGTCAAAAAGAACTATTACAAAAAGAAGTTGGTAGAACTTTAGGAAATAAATCTGGCAACGGCTTTAATTCTGGAGAAAATCTGTTGGAGCAAGGGCAACTAGGAGAAATTGACTTGAATCTTACTGGGGAATTAGTAGCAACTCAAACTACTATAGTTTCATTAACCGCAAGACATCAAACCTTAGTAGCTAAAGAGAAAGAATTGCAGGCAGAATTGAAACGTTTTCCTGCTTTATTAGCCTATTACAATCGCCTTTTACCCCAATTACAATTTAGTCGAGAAAGACTACAACAATTATTAACAGCAGAACAGAAATTACGCCAAGAATTAGCTAAAGGAGGATTCAATTGGGAAGTAGTGGAACAACCACAACTAGGTGTCCAAACAGGTCCTAATATGAGACAAAATCTCTTATTAGGTGGGGTAATTGGCTTAATGTTAGGAGGTTTAGTAGCTTTTATTAGAGAAGCATCGGATGATTCTGTACATACCACTGCCCAATTAGAAAAAGAGATCGCTTTACCATTATTAGGAACAACACCGAAATTACCACCGGCTAAACCAAAAGAATCAATGATTAAATTGCCTTTTGGTAGACCAGAAGTGCTCGCACCTTGGACAATCCAAGTATTACAATCTACTCCCCGTTGGGAATCTTTGGATTTAATATTTAAAAATATTGAACTCCTCAATCGCGTCTCTGATTTAAAATCTGTAATGGTGACATCAGCTTTACCAGATGATGCTAAATCAGCCTTAGCATTAGGCTTGGCCATGAGTGCAGCTAGACTACATAAAAAGGTCTTATTAATTGATGCTAATTTGCGTAGTCCTAGCCTACATAAACAATTAAATCTTCCTAATGAACAAGGACTTTCCACGTTATTAGAAAGTGATATTTCTGTTCCTCAGCAAATTGGTGTTTCCTACTCTGGTTCATCTTATATTGATATTTTGACTGCCGGACCTATTCCTAGTGATCCTGCCCATCTTTTAAGTTCCCCTCGGATGATGGAATTGATCAGTACATTTGAAGAAAATTATGATTTGGTACTGATAGATGGTTGTTCGGTTTTAGGTATGGTAGATGCTATGTTAACAGCTTCTTCTTGTCGCAGTGTGATTATGATGGCTAGTATTGGTAAAGTAACTCGTAATCAATTACATCAGGCTACTAATATGTTAAGTAAATTGAATTTAATTGGAGTGGTGGCTAATGGTGTATCTTCTAATGATAGCACCTATGTTCCCTATGTTAAACCTCAACAATTTGCCTTAAAACAAGCCTTGGAAGAATAGAAAATACCATCTAAAATACTTAACAAAATCCCCGACTTCTCTAAGAAGTCGGGGATTTGATTATTGATTATGCAATATAATATCTTTTTCATCTTACTTTTTAAATAGATGCAGTAACAATTGATTCTTTTTATTGAAAATTGATATTTGCCGATAAACACAACATCTATTTAAAGAGTAAATAAAGAATTGATCTATAAGTGTTCCATTTCTTGTACTTCTTATATCCTAGAGATTAACGGCTATAATTAAAATCTTGCAGTTAATTATTGATGCAATTATCTTGCTATTTCTACCTGAATTTATGCTGAACAGGCTATTTTTATAGCTGTGGAATTTTCTGGTAGTTATTAGCTAAATTTGTGCTGTTTTCGCTGTTGATTTATCACCCTTAGAACTAAGTTATTGCTGCCAAATTATTACTTTCAAAGACCTATGTTTATTTCAATTGTTCCCAATGTACAGAATGATCAGAGTTTATCACAAAACTATGAAAATTCGGCAAATGTTCCCTATATCTTGCAATGGAAAATGGGAATTTTATTAGTAAAAAGTGTCAATTATTTACCAGAAATATCGGAAATATCTTTACCTACTTTAGATAATCAAAAATTGTTAGTAGATTGTTTAAAACGTTCTCCCATTAAATTAGTCAGTATAGATCCAAAATTAGGAATTTCTTATATAAATGCTTGGGCAAATGCTTGTCAAAAGGCTAATAAACCTATATTTTTGAGAATGACAATTAATGATCAATCAACTCAAAAACCATTATTTAGGATAATTCAGCGAGTTATAGAAAGTTTTTTAGCCATATTACTGTTGATATTTTTTAGTCCTATGTTTTTGGTATTGATCACTTTTAATTTTTTTAAATCACCAGTAATTTTATTCAGTTATGATTGGTATGTTGGTGAAAATGGGCAACTTTTTCGTAAGATAAATTTATCTACAAACATGATATATGATGTTCTCCCCCTTCCATTAAGAATGAGTAAATATTTATTAGACAATCTATTTAGTTTATGGAATGT
Organism: Anabaena sp. FACHB-1237; assembly: GCF_014696225.1. GTDB lineage: Bacteria > Cyanobacteriota > Cyanobacteriia > Cyanobacteriales > Nostocaceae > FACHB-1237. Next base: position 11,589 of record NZ_JACJPV010000017.1, read on the forward strand.
GATCCGGGGAGAAATAAAATTAGTCGGTAATCAATATATATCGTTAGAAAATGCGGTTAAAAACATCTTATAGAAATCAAACAAGAAGCCTAATTTACTGTAATTTTCGTTCTTGGAGATGTCTAATGTTAGTTATCAGCCTCTAGGATAATTTAATCTTCTACTAATGATATATAAGCAACAGTCAGTAAGTAGTAAATAATGATGAATATACAACTTTTTAGTCCCGTTGGTAATTTTTTGAAAGCTAGTCAATTTTGGCAGAATAATTATTTAATTCTTCGTGAATTTAAACATTTTAGGAAAATGGCTATTTTAGCCTTGATATTTACATTTTTAGCTGCTACTTTTGAAGGTGTAAGTATTGGTTTTTTACTATCTTTTTTACAAAATTTAACTACTCCTGATGCTCAACCTATGCAAATAGGTATAGGTTGGTTTGATCATTGGATTTTAGGAGTACATACATCAGCAACTAGTCGTTTATATCGGATATCTATACTGATTTTGTTAAGTGCTTGGATGCGTGCAGCGTTTAATTATTTTGCCCAAGTATATACAGAATTAGCTCAATTACATTTTTGCGATCGCTTACGTAAACAAATTTTTGAACAATTACAATCTGTATCCTTGAGTTACTTTACTAAAACCCGTTCTGGAGAGTTAATTAATACCATTACCACAGAAATAGAAAAGGTAAAACAAATTTTTGGTTCTTTCGCTTTTGTATTTACTAGGGTACTCACAGCTTTTGTTTATTTAACCACTATGTTTGTGCTGTCATGGCAATTAACAATAATCACATTTTTATTGTTTACACTATTAGCTGTAGGTTTATCAAATTTGAATGCTAGAGTCAGAGAAAGCAGTTTTGACACTTCCATTGCTAATGGTAATTTTACATCCAGAGCCATAGAATTTATTAATGGTATTCGCACAATTCACGCTTATGGTACTCAGGAATTTGAACGACAACGTTACTACAAAGCTAGTAATGAAATTGTCAAAAGTTCTACTAAAGTTGTGATTATTTGGACATTGGTAAAACCCATTGCTGAAACAGTGGCTACTAGTATATTAATTGGCATGATTTTATTAGCTTTCACTCAATTTGTTTCCCATGGGAGATTACAAGTAGGTTCTCTATTAACCTTTTTCTTCGTATTATTTCGCCTTGTACCTTTCATCCAAGATATTAACGGTACACGAGCATTTATTAGTAGTCTTCATGGTTCAGGTGATAATATTAAAAACTTAGTCAGAAGTGATAATAAAAAATACTTTGAAAATGGTTCATTGTTATTTCCTGGGTTCAAAAGATCCATTGATTTAATATCTGTAGATTTTGGTTATAATGATGAACAACGAATTTTACATGATATTACTTTGTCTATTGAAAAAGGCAAAATGACGGCGTTAGTTGGTGCTTCTGGTGCTGGTAAAACCACTCTTGCAGATTTAATTCCTCGTTTTCATGATGCTACGGAAGGTAATATTTATATAGATGAGATTGATATTAGAAAATTTGATATTAATTCTCTACGCCAAAAGATAGCAGTAGTAAGTCAAGATACATTTATTTTCAATACTTCTATCTGGAGGAATATTGCCTATGGTACAGCAAATGCCACAGAGTTAGAAATTAAAGAGGCGGCAAAATTAGCTAATGCTTTAGAATTTATTTTAGAAATGCCAGAGGGTTTTCAAACACAATTAGGAGATAGAGGAGTAAGATTATCTGGAGGGCAAAGACAAAGAATTGCTATTGCCCGTGCATTACTAAAAAATCCCGAAATTTTGATTTTAGATGAAGCTACCAGTGCCTTAGATTCCGTTTCCGAAAGATTGATTCAAGAATCATTAGAAAATCTATCTATGGGTAGAACTGTGATAGCGATCGCTCATCGTCTTTCTACTATTGCTAAAGCCGATAAAGTCGTAGTATTAGAACAAGGAAGAATCGTAGAACAAGGGAAATATCAAGAACTTTTGGAGCAAAAAGGTAAACTTTGGCAATATCATCAAATGCAGTATCAAATGGCAGATAACGATTAAATTTCATTCCGGACAATAGGGAAAGATCAAGGAATTAAATTGGTATTATCTAAAAATGTATATGGAGTATAGAGAAATGAATAACTCTTTTTTAGGATTACCATCCTTAACGTTAACTAGAGCAAAACAAGGAGAAAAATCACAAAATCAGCCAAAACTTTTTTGCATAGTCCATGATTTACCACCTTTAAAAAGTCCAATTGCCCATAGGGCTAATAAAATATTAGGAGAATTTCAAAAAAGTTGTCAAGTTCACGCTTTAACAGCCACAAATAATGCTTATTTATCTGAGGAAGTTAATATTCACTATGCAAAAGATTGGTATCCGCAAACTTTAATTACATGGCTAAGAAAACTCAGACTTGACAAAATCTTAGGATTATTAATTTGGCCAGATCCAGAGATATTCTGGTTTTTACCTGCATTATTCAAAGGTTATCAAGTAATTAAACAACAAAAACCAGATGCCATTTTTGTGATGATGATGCCCTATTCTGCTGGTTTATTAGGGGTGACACTTAAATTTCTCACTGGGTTACCTCTAGTATTTAGTTTAGATGATTCCCTGAGTTGTACTGATATGCACGCAACTTCTGCCAGTTGGTTACATCATCATTTGGAACATTGGTTAGAAAACTTTTATGTTAAACAAGCAGATGCCATAGTTTATGTTTCTCAATTCAATTTAGATGTAGTTAAAAATCGCCAACCAGAAGCGCGAAAATCAAAATTTCATTTAATTCGTTGTGGTGCAGATCCTTTAGATTTTGCAACTCCTATTAACTCTAAAAATGATCATTCATCTTTTGAGATTATTTATACAGGTGGGATGAATGGTTGGTATGATTTCTATCATTTACCTCAAGAAAAAACCTTATTAACAAAACTTTATCAGGCTTGGTTAGAATGGGGATATTATCATCGAGTAAAAATTGATTATCGTAGTTCTAGTCCAGTTTTTGTAGGTCAAGCAATTAAAAAAGCTATCTGTGAAAACCCACAATTGCAAAGTAAAATTAAACTCTCAGTTTATGGCAATAGTTTTCCAGAATTTGTAGTTAATCGAGTTTTAGAAAATCAAAATATTGCCGATGTAGTCACCGTATCAGGATCATTACCACATTTTCAAGCTATTCAATTAGCTAGACAAGCAGATTTATTATTAATAACTTTACCAAATCGTCCAGATGGTACACCAGGAGGAAGAATTTCTTGCAAAACTTATGAATACTTAATGACAGATCGGCCAATTTTAGCAGCAGTACCTTATGGAGAAAACTGGAATTACTTGCAAGATAAACCTGGTGTTTGGTTAGTAGAACCAACTGATATAGAAGCTATGAAGAAAATCATAACTAACTTAGCTACAGCTAAATTTTCTGGTTCTCCTTTACGATTTGATCGCAGTCATTTAGAAGATCAATTAAGTTATAAAGTTCTTGTCAAAGACTATTTACAAATCTTCAATTCTGTTTGTTTAACCTCAATTTTTGCCAATTAATTATTAATTATGAAAATTACACTGACTTGTAATACCGGTTTAGGTACAGGTGGACAAGGTGTTTGTTTAGAAAACGCTGCATTAGGATTACATAAACTAGGAGATATTACTGTATTTTGTAGTGGTTTAACTACTCCAAAAACTGATTTTCCTGTATATTCTGTTGGTAATTCTCCCTGGAGTAAAAGACTTTTAAATATTCCAATTTTACGTCGTCGTAATGATTTAGCTGTGTTAATCAGTGACTTATATTTTGATCAACAAGTAAGCAATAAATTAAAATCATCTCCTTGTGATTTAATTATGGGAGTAGCAGGACAAACTGATTTAGCATTTAAAGTAGCTAAAAGTCAAGGTGCAACGGCATGGCTATATTGCTTGAATAATTATCTGCCTTTTATGCAGCAGCAAATTCAACAGGAATTAGATTTTTTATCTGATTCAACAGTAGCAACAATGAACCCAAAAATGCTACAAAGATTTGCTAGTGAATGTGAACAAGCAGATTTAATTATTGTGCTTTCTCAGGTAGCCAAACAAACTTTTGTACAAGCTGGATTTACCCCACAGAAAATTAAAGTTATTACTCCTTTTGTTGATACTAATAGATTTCATCCTACTTTAAAAACTGATCAAGTTTTTCGTGTGCTTTATGTAGGTACAATTGAACCCAGAAAAGGACTTCCTTATCTAGTTCAAGCCTTTTTAAAAGCTAATATTCCTAATTCAGAATTATTAATTATTGGTGGTGTCTCTACTCGTGGCTTAAAGAAATTCATGGCGGAAACATTAAGCGAAAATACCAATATTAAACAAGAATTTTGGAACTTTAATCAAGATGATCCTACTAGAGTTTTTGGTAAATCTTCAGTCTTAGTTTTACCTTCTGTAGAGGATGGTTTTGGTTTAGTTGCATTAGAAGCTATGGCTTGTGGATTACCTGTAATTGTCACTTCTAATTGCGGAGCGGCGGATGTTGTCAATCATGGCGCAAATGGATTTATTGCTCCTCCTAGAGATGTGGCAAGTATGGCTAAACAATTAAGATTTTTAGCAGAAAATGAGGCAATTAGAACCACTATGGGAGAGGTTGCTAGAATTGATTCTCAAAAATATCATCAGGCAGCTTATCAACAGCAATTCTCCACGATATTCGCAGAAAAAGGTTTGATTACACCACTTTTTACTTAAACAAAAAAATGTTAACTACAAATGAAACTAAAGTTGACCAAGAGAGAATTTATCACTGTTCTGGTGCTAATATTCGCGGTGGTGGAGGATTAGAAACTTATATAGCTTCTTTGATCAATTGGCAAAATTATCAACTAATTAATAATGGTGTTCAGCCTGAAGAATTATTAATTAGTTCCTTAAAGAATGTCCAACAAAATCAGTTTGAATTATTGCATATTCATGATCCTGATATGTTAGTAGATTTTCGGGAAGAATGTCCAGCAGTTTTAACCATTCATAATCATTCTAGTTATTGTCCTAGTGGTACAAAATATTTAGCAGATCGTCAACAAAAATGCGATCGCTCAATGCACCCTTTAGGATGTACTTGGGGACATTTAATAGATGGTTGTGGCAGTCGTAAACCACAAAATATTTTCCAAGATTGGCAAAATGCTTACTATTTTCTGAAAAACATTAAAAATCTGAACATTTCTGTAATTGCTAATAGTAATTATGTGCGAGAAGAGCTAATTTCTCATGGCTTATCACCTAATAAAGTCACTACCTTACATTGTGGTATAGAAAGATCAAAACATCCTGTAAGCCCTTTAAATCCAGAAATTCATCAACAGCAACATATTTTATTTGTCGGGCGAATTGTTCCCTATAAAGGATTAGAATGGCTGATCAAAGCATTAGCAAAAACTGATTCTCAAATTCATTTAGATATTGCTGGTGATGGTTGGGGTAAAGCCAAAATGATAGAATTAGCCCAAAAAATGGGATTAAGCGATCGCATAACTTGGCATGGTTGGTGCAATGGCGATAAATTAGAAATACTTTATCAACAGTGTTTTTCTGTAATTTTTCCCAGTTTGTGGCCAGAACCCGCCGGTTTAGTCACATTGGAGGCTTATGCCCATTGTCGCCCCATTATTGCCAGTGATATTGGTGGTATTCCTGAATATATTCAAAATCATCACACAGGTATTTTAGTGCCTCCGCATGATCTTCAAAAATTAGCCGATGCCATCAATGAATTATCAGAAAATTATCATCAAGCTCGACTCATAGGTGAAAATAGTCACGATTTATTTGAGCAAAAATTTGTAATGGATGTTCATATTCAAGAACTAGAAAAAATTTATAATCAAACTATGAATGATTTCTATTCTCGCAAAAAGTAAATATTGATAAATAACTAATAATTCACAAGTCAGAAGTCAGAATTTAGATGCGTTTCCCCTGCCAACTTTCGACATACATTTCTAATTTTTGGACACAATAAATAAAAGAAGTCAGGGATCTAAATATCAACGAGTGCTATAGCTGAATACTTACATACTTTATAACCAAATTTACCATGACTACAGAACTACCGAAAATTGTCGTTATTACACCTGTGAAAAACGAAGTGTGGATTTTAGATCGTTTTTTGTCAGTGACTAGTCAATTTGCAGATTACATTATTATTGCTGACCAAAATTCCACTGATGGCAGTCAAGCTATTTGCAAAAAATATCCTAAAGTGATTCTGATCGAAAATAAATCAGAAAAATTTAACGAAGCCGAACGGCAATTATTGTTAATTCAGACAGCCAGAGATTTAGTACAAGAACATAAAATACTATTGGCTTTGGATGCTGATGAAATACTAGCTGCTAATGCTACTAAAACAGCAAGTTGGCAAAAAATGCTGCAAGCCGAACCAGGAACAATAGTATTTTTTGAAAAGCCTGATTTATTTGACACCACTCATAAATGTCTCAGAAGTGGAATTCTTACCCCACTTGGCTATGTTGATGATGGTGCAGAACATCAGGCACAGAAAATTCATAGTGTCAGAGTTCCTACACCTGAATATGCCACTAGATTACATATCCATGATATTAAGATTCTCCACTATGCCTTTGTTCGTTTAGATGCTCATGCTTCAAAAATACGTATGTACAGTGTCATAGAAAATATATTAAAAGATAGTAATGCCATAAGTAGACGATTTCGCTATCCTTATAAAATTAACTATTTAAGGATTGGTAAATTAGAAGATAGCCCTCATGAGTGGTTTGATAATTGGGAAGATTTAGGGATTGATATGCACACAATTATTAAACAAAAATATTATTCTTATGACTTTGAAGTGTTGCATTATTTCCATAAATATGGATGTCGCCGCTTTTGGATGGAAGACATTTGGAAATATGATTGGGAATCTTGCCGCCAATATGCAAAATCGCAGAATATAGCTAATATCCCTGATTATAAAATACCTAAAAGCTCTAAAATTTTTGACTTATTAATATCTATAATTACTAATTTATATGGGAATATAAGGCAGCTATTAAATAAACTATTAATTAATGTTTTCTAAAACATTAATTATCTCACAGATGAACTTCAATATTTAAAAAATTAGGTATCAAATCTTAATTTTTTAAATAAGTCTTTTTAAGATATACTCTTACAAGAGATAACTAATTATTTTCAACATTAGTAGTGTTTTGAAAAAATGTCTATCAATAATAAATTCCCAGAACCTTTAGTTAGTATCATTATTCCCACCTATAACCGCATGGAATATCTTCAAGAAGCAATTACTAGTGCCATTAACCAAACCTATCAAAATATTGAAATTATCGTTTGTGATAATTGTAGTTCAGAAAATCCTGAATCCTTAATTGCATCATTTAATGATTCTCGGATTAAATTATGGCGACATTCCCAAAATATTGGAATGTTAGCTAATCAAATGTATGGCTTTAAAATGGCACAGGGAAAATATGTTGCTAGTCTTCATGATGATGATATGTGGAATCACGATTTTTTAACAAAGCTTGTACCCCCTTTAGAAGCAAATGCTAATTTAATTTTGGCATTTTCTGATCAATATATTATAGATGCCCAAGGTCAAATTAATCAAAAAGGTACAGAAATCAATAGTCGTAGTTATAAAAGACATCAAATTTCTCCAGGAGAACATCACAATTTTACAGAAATTACTAAAATTGGTTTAATTGATAAAAGTATTCCCACCGCAGCATCTTGTGTAATTAGAAATGGCGTCATTAATTGGGATAACATTCCTTCACAAGTAGGAGGAATGTGGGATTTATATTTAACTTATCTGTGTTGTTTATCGGGTTATGGTATTTATTATGTTCCTGAAAAATTAACTAGATACCGCTCTCATGAACAAACGGATACTTTTCTCAGTGGTAGTCGCAATGTCCAAGCCAAAATTCGTAAAGGTAAAAGTGAAATATTCTGCTATCAACTTTTTATGGAGGACAAAAATTTACGAGAATTTCATCAATTCTTTAAAAATAAATGGCTAATAGCGAATACAACTTTAGGTATTGGTTTATTACGGGATCAACAAATTTCCCTAGCACGTTCTTATTTTTGGCAAGCATTGAGTGAACAAAAATTTAATTTGCGAACTTTAGTAGCTCTAATGCTGAGTTTTGCTCCTCGGATATTAACTAATAAAATTTTGAGCGCTTCTTAACTAATAAAATTAAGAGAAATTAAGAGAGGTTATAAATGAAACTTTGTATTATTACTCACAGATTAAAAAAAGGTGATGGTCAAGGACGAGTTAATTATGAAGTTGCTAAAGAAGCAATTCATCAAGGACATCATTTAACATTATTAGCTAGTGAAGTTACACCTGAATTAGCAAACAATCAACAAGTTACTTGGGTTCCTATTCATGTTAAAAATTATCCAACGGAACTACTAAAGAATTTAATATTTGCCCAAAAAAGTAGCAGTTGGTTAAAGAAAAATCGAGAAAAATTCGATTTAATTAAAGTTAATGGCGCAATTACTAATGTTCCATCTGATGTAAATGCAGTGCATTTTGTTCATAGTTCTTGGTGGCAATCTCCTGTACATATTTCTCGCCATCGTCACGATTTTTATGGGTTATATCAATGGTTATTTACTGCGGCTAATTCTTATTGGGAAAAACAGGCTTTTCGTCAAGCTAAAATTATTATTGCCGTCTCAGAAAAAGTTGCCCAAGAATTAGTAAATATTGGTATTCCTCGCCAGAAAATTCGCGTTATTCTCAATGGTGTAGACTTGGAAGAATTTACACCTGGTGTTACTTCTCGAAAAGAATTAGGACTACCAGAAAATGTCACTTTGGCTTTATTTGCTGGAGATATTCGTACACCTAGAAAAAACTTAGATTCTGTATTACAGGCTTTAAAAAAAGTTCCTAACTTACATTTAGCCGTAGTTGGAGACACTAAAGGAAGTCCGTTTTTAGAATTAGCTAATAACTTAGGAATTAGTGAACGAGTGCATTTTTTAGGATATCGTCGAGATATGGCTAAAATTATGCAAGCCGCAGATTTATTTGTATTTCCTTCCCGTTATGAAGCCTGCACTCTTGTACTATTAGAAGCATTAGCATCTGGCTTACCTGTAATTACAGCCACTGCTACTGGAGGTGCTGAATTAATAAAAGTAGAATCAGGAATTGTTTTACCAGAAACAGATAATATTGATAGTTTAGCTACTAGTTTATCTGTTTTAGCCTGCGATCGCTCATTACGTCAACAAATGGGTAAGGCTGCTCGTATTCTTGCCGAAAACCATAGTTGGACAAATATGGCACAAAAATATATACATATATTTACTGAATTAACCAACCATGAGAAACACAGTTCTCATTCCCACCTATCGTCGTCCTCAAGACTTATCACGTTGTCTCCAGGCACTACAACAGCAAATCAAACCAGTTGATCAAGTAATAATTGTTATTCGTAATACGGATACTGAAACTCAACAATTTATCACCCATTTACACCACAACTTACCTCTAGAAACCGTTACCGTCAGTCAACCAGGAGTAGTGGCTGCCCTCAATGCGGGCCTCATCAGAGTCAATGGTGATATCCTTTCCATCACCGATGACGATGCCGCCCCCCATCCTGATTGGTTAGTTAAAATTAATACCCATTTTCAATCTGATCCTCAAATTGGTGGTGTTGGTGGTCGTGATTGGATTTATCACGGGGAAAAATTAGAAAATGATTCCCGACCTATTGTTGGTAAATTGCAATGGTTTGGGCGCGTTATAGGCAATCATCATCTAGGGATTGGCTCACCCCGTGAAGTGGATTTTCTTAAAGGTGTAAACATGAGTTTTCGCACCCAGTCCATTGGTGAATTACGTTTTGATGAGAGAATGAGAGGAACAGGCGCACAAGTACATTTTGAAATGTCCTTTACTCTCAGCCTGAAAAGAGATGGATGGAAAATGATTTATGACCCTAGTATTGCAGTAGATCACTATCCTGCTCAACGTTTTGATGAAGATCAACGTCGAAATTTTAATGAAATTGCCTTAATTAACCTAGTTCATAACGAAACAATCATCTTATTAGAACATCTTTCCCCGGTACGTCGCTTTGTATTTTTATTGTGGTCAATTTTAGTAGGTACAAGGGAAAGTTTTGGCATTATCCAATGTTTACGACTATTACCCCAACAAGGAATAATAGTCATCAAAAAACTGCAAGCATCCTTATATGGACGTTGGTTAGGATGGCAAACATGGCAAAAAACATATTCGAGAAAATTAGTAGAAAATTAGCACATAGTCAATAAATTACAATTATGATGTTATCAAAAGAAATCCTTTATCATAGCTTTTTTAAAAATACATATTCACCCCAAGATCGCTCCGCTATTAGTTGGATAGTTATTGTCACAGCGATTATTTTAAACCTCACTTGTTACTTTGCTAGTGCTGGTAGTTTCCGTTTAGTTTTTCCCATTACATCCTTAATAGTTGGCATTTTTCTATATATCAGACATCCCATCCATTATATAGGTTTCACTTGGATAATATGGTTTATTACACCCTTACTTGCTCGTTTAGTTGATTATAAAGTTGGTTGGGACCCTTCCCGACAAATGTTAATTGCACCATACTTAGTGGTATTTATCACCATAGTCACCTTTTTAAAATATTTACCTAGCACTAGTCATCAAGAAGGGCTACCATTTCTCTTGGGAAGTATAGGAGTTTTCTATGGTTTTTTAGTGGGAGCAATTTATAATCAACCACTGCCAGTAATCCGAAGTTTTTTAGATTGGTTAAGTCCGATAATTTTCGGTTTTCATTTATTTTCTAATTGGCGAGATTATCCTAGTTATCGTAAGAATATTCAACGTATTTTTGTCTGGAGTGTATTATTTCTAGGAGCTTATGGTATTTATCAATATGTAGTTGCTCCTGAATGGGATAAATATTGGCTGATCCAATCAAAAATGTTTACTAGTGCAGGAAATCCTGTACCTTTTGGCTTGCGTATTTGGAGTACACTGCACTCAGTTGGTCCATTTGGTACGGTTATGCAAGCTGGCCTGCTATTATTATTTACCAGTTCTAGCCCGTTAATTGTACCTGCTTCTGCTGTGGGCTATTTATCATTTTTATTATCCCAAGTACGTACTAGTTGGGGTGGTTGGTTATTAGGTATAATCATAATTTTTAGTTCTGTAAAACCGCAACTACAAATGCGGTTAATTACCATTATTTTGGTGATGACAATGTGTGTTGTTCCCTTGGTAAATATTGAGCCGATGTCCACAGTTATTACCAGTCGTTTAGAAAGTTTTTCTAATTTAGAAAAAGATAGTAGTTTTAAGGATAGATCCGCTAGTTATGATCGCAATTTGAATTTAGCTCTTTCTAATGTTTTAGGGAATGGGTTTGGTAATATTTGGAAAGTTAATGAAAAAACTGGACAAATAGAAGTAATTGTGATTGATAGTGGTATTTTAGATATGTTTTTTACCCTGGGTTGGTTTGGTGCTATCCCTTATATAACTGCATTAATTATCATGATTATTAGTGTAATTAAATATACTGAAGGGCGTATAGATAGTTTTATTAGTGCCGCTCGTGCCATAAGTATTGCTACTTTTAGCCAATTAATTATTTATAGTGGGATGTTAAGTATTTCTGGTATGATTATGTGGGGATTTTTTGCTATGGCTATGGCTGGACATAAATACTATCAATATAATCAAGATCATCATTAAAATTTAAAATTGTAGTTTTTATCAGAGTTAGATCCCCAACTTCTTAGATAAGTCGGGGATTTGTTATAAAATACCTACATAAGATTTTTCTAGTTTTTTTAATGAGGTGCTGATAATGTCCATTAATAAAGTAGCTATTGTTGGCGGTAGTCATGGTAATGAATTAACAGGAATTTTTTTAGTTAAAAAATTTCAACAATACCCTAGTCTAATTCACAGATCCAGTTTCCAAACTTTACCATTATTAGGCAATATTAAAGCTATTGAACAATGTACAAGATATATTGAAAAAGACCTGAATCGCTGTTTTCACAATTCAGATTTACCCAGGGGAGAAAACCCAACTTATGAAGATGTTAGGGCTAAAGAAATACAAGCAGTTCTTACTCCTAAAAATCAACCAGGGGTAGATGCAATTATTGATTTACATAGCACTACTGCGAATATGGGATTAAGTGTTATTTTCGGGAGTTACCATCTTTTTTTGCTGAAGTTAGGGGCTTATTTAACTGAAATCAATCCTTTGGTGAAAATCTGTATTCATCAACAGAAACAATATAGCGGTTTCTTGCGTTCTTTGTGTGAATTAGGAATTGTCATCGAAGTTGGGGCTGTAGCCCAAGGTGTTTTAGATGCTAAATTATTTCAAGATACAGAACAAGTAATTTATGGAATTTTAGATTACTTAGAAGCTACTAATCACAATCAATTACCGCCAATAAATAAGACAATTACTCTCTATAAATCCGTGAGTACCATTGATTATCCCCGCAGTGAAAATGGAGAAATCAAAGCCATAATTCATCCTCAGTTGCAATTTAAAGATTATCAACCTCTTCATCCCGGAGATCCTCTATTTGTTACGTTTACAGGAGAAGAAATTTATTATGAGGGTGAGAATATTGTTTATCCTATTTTCATTAACGAAGCCGCTTATTATGAAAAAGGAATTGCCATGCACTTAACTGAAAAAATTATCCTGGATCTTGTTTAATTCATCTAATTGATGAGATATTGATGATATGGCTATTTATTCTGATTTACTACTTGGATATTTTTTTGAGGTTTAACATGATTAAACATCTGATATTTTCTGGTTAATTCATAATAAATATCTAAGGTTTCTTGATGAACTCTGTTAATATTAAACCTCTCTAAATTTTGTTGGGCGCGATGTTTCCATTCAGTAAGATATTCAGGATTACTGAGTAACTGTGTTAAGGTTTTTGCTAAGACGTAACTATTTTTAGGAGGTACTAAAAGTCCTGCTTGAGAATTATCTAAAGTTTCAGGAATACCATCAACATTACTAGCTACAATGGCACAACCAACTTCTCTAGCTTCTGTGAGAACTAAGCCAAAAGATTCACAATGAGAAGCTAGGACAAAAATATCAGTTTCTAACATATACCGTTGTGGTTCTGGTTGAAAACCTTCAAAATGAATCCGATCAGCACAGTTTGTATGTTTAGCTATGTTTTCAAAAGTTGGTTTATCTGGTCCATCTCCTACTAAATATAAATGGGCTTGGGGAAATTGATGGGCAATTTTTTCAAAGGCTTCAATTAGTTCGATGATTCCTTTGCGTTTATACATTCCTGCTACGGTGGTAATGGCAGGATGATGTAATTTTAATGGTTGATATTCTGCTATATTTTGATGTCGAGGACTGGATAAAATGCCGTTAGCAACTACTCGCAATTTTTCCGGAGGAATACCACGTTTAATCATGGAATTAGCCACTGCATTACTAACAGCAATTACTCGATCTGCTAGTCCCATTAATACAGAATTACGTTGAAATTCATTATGTACTGTGGAAACTAAACTATATGAATAGGAAGTTTTTAGTTTAAAAAATTTGGCTAATAAAACTCCTGTCATCATGTGTGTATGAACTATATCCGGTTGAAATTTTTCGATAATTTTTTCATAGGATAAAGTGGCTTTAATAATTGTTAATGGTGTGCGAGATTGATCGAGATTAAAATGTTTAATACCATAATTTGTTACCAGTTCAATGTATTCACCTCCACTAGAAGCGATCGCTACTTCATGACCATTTTTAGCTTGTAAACAAGCTAGATCCACTGCTACATTAACAATGCCATTACCAATTTTTTTGATATGATTTATAATATGTAAAATTCGCATTTAAGCTATCTCCATAGTTATTTTTAGCTATTTTTAGTTATTTTTAGTTATTTTTGTGGAAAGTGCGGCAACAAAACTAATGATGAGAGAATAGGATTTATGGAGAAGATCATTGATATTCAGCCGGAAAAAATATTTCTTGGGAGTGAAAAAAACGATTAATAAACCCAGGAGGTAAACTGTTAATTTGTGAAGAATAGGCTGCGATCGCTTGACTTTTTTTCTCTTGTACTGAAGCAATAGAATAGCTATAAGCTGTAACCAGATCCTGGGGTTTTAAGAGAATAAATAAGGGCGATCGCCAAAATAACCAAATCGGATATTCTAAAAATCTTACTATAATTTTTGCTTCGCGGATCGCTTCTTTAACTAAGTCATAAGTTGCTTCATGATCTTGATGACAATCTTGATGATGTGGCACATATATTTCCCCTGGTTGATATTGATTGATTAATTTAACAATCTGCAAAACTAAATCTTTCCTGTCCTGATGATTTAATTTCTGTAAGTTCCCATCTTCCTGATCTAAAAAATGAATATTTTCTCTAGTTACCCCTAGAATATTCAAGGCTGTTAAGGACTCTTCTCGGCGTGTTTTAATAATTTGATCCCGTAAATATTCAGCAGAACTATTTCCACCACTACCATTAGTTAAAAACACCACAGAAACCTGTATTCCTTGTTCACATTTTTGAGAGATCATCCCGCCACAACCAAAGGTTTCATCATCTTGATGAGGAGAAAAAACCATCACAGATTTATGATTAAATTCTAATGGTTTACTAACCCAATTAATTAGCGATCGCCAAATTAAACTACAATGAATATACTGTAAAAAATTGAGAAAATTAGCAGGAATAAAGTGTTGTAATTCTTTGAGACTATTTTTCAGACTATTTTTAATGTTCATAATTAATCACTTGATGATTTACCTAATTAGTAATCAGTATTAGTAGAGTACGTCAGACAACATAAATCACGTAAATAAACAAATTATTAATATATGACGCACCCTACATCTCAGGGCTGACAGCTATCAGCTAACATTTAAAACTGATAAACTAACACCTTACCCTTCCAATTTTCTTCCACAAATACTAGATATTTGCCATTACTACGACGGAAAGCGCGAATACCATAGGGAATATCCACCCAACCACTTTCCTTACCCACTTCCACACCAGGACTAATTTTTTTCACCAATTCCCCAGTACTAGTTTTATAAACATGAACCTCCGCAGTTTTAAAAGTAACGGCAAATACATAATCACCAGCAATACTCATAGCAGCAGTGGCAATTTCTTTCTTACCAGTATTATCATAAGGAATCACGGTTCGCCATTTAGGAGTGCGATTTCCTTGACTCCAATTATCAAATCTAGCAATTTCTGATCCCACAATTTTAGCATCATCATATAAAGCAGGATGATCAACAGTAAAACCTGATAAATACATGGTATCACTATCAGGAAAATACTCAATTCTGCGTAAGTCTGTAAAAAAGCTAGGAGTCTTTTCTTTTCTCATTGACTTATAACTATAAATCAAATTTCCCTGCTGATCTATTCCCTGTAAAGGAAAATGTCTAATTCCATCTGCTGTGCGTAATGCTTTCCAAATATCTCCTTTATTATCTACCCACCAACCACCAATATAAGGATAATCTTCACTATTATCATATTCATTTTCTTCAAAACTACCATTACCATTAATATCTCGCCAAATCCACTCACCCTTGAATGGTTGATATGGTGGCCAATCCCCAGAAATTGCTTTTTCTCCTGTACCATTTGTACCTACAAATAAACCTGATGGAATGGCAATTTTTCCATCTGTTTGCGGATTAAATCTATAAATTTGTAGTTTACTATTGTACATATCTGTCAGGAATAGAAAAGGTTTTCCCTGAATACGTCGGAAAAAAGTTCCATCTGGAGATGTATGTAACCGGGGATCTTGGGAATATTTAAAAGGATTAATTGTATAGGCTTTATAAGTCCATTGTTGACCAGCAGGTTTACTATAATCCATGAGATATTCTTCCTGTTTAGTAAACACATTGATACCATCTGTTTTGGGATCTGTATCGGCATTATCTACAAAAATTAACCCTAATAATTGCCATTGTAATTTTCCCGATGGAGAGAATTTTCTTAAATCTGCTCCTGAATTATTGAAGCCATTATTATTAATATAGATGTTGCCTTTTTCATCTGTTCCTAATCCTGTAATTCCATAAAGTTTAGTATCTTTTATTTCACCAGCTACACCAGAAAAAACTCCATATTTATCACCAAAACTGCCTACCTTTACAGGTTGATCTTTAATATCATAAATAAACATTTGTTGTATTTTTCCATTTTCTGCTACTAATAATCTACCTTGATTATCAATAGCTATCGCAGTGGGATTAACAACATCTGTAATTTGCTTACCTAGATTTTTTCCATCTGGAGAATAATTAACAATTTTTGGAGATAGACTGCCTTTTTTATTTTGAATAATCCATAAATTTCCTTGTTTATCAGTAGTCATATTTCCGGGATTATTCACGGTAAAACTATTAATTCCTTCCATATTATCTAAATTATAAACATGAATGATATTTTCTCTTGTATTACTCACAAATAATTTATTATCTGCAATGGTTAAGCCAGTAATTTCACTATTTTTGCTGACAATTAGCATACTTTTATCCCAACCTGTACCACCATGAAAAGGTGCAGGTTTACCTTTTAAATCATAACGTCTGACACAATGCCAAATTTCACCTTCTGGTGGATAATCATGTTCAGGATGATTCATTCCTCCTTGAGACATTGCTAAATAAATATATTGATTATTTGCTATGACTGCTTTACCTCCGACTCTATTCCAACCATGTGTATCTTCTAAAGTAAAAACTGGTTTACCATCTTGATATATTGCTGCTTCACTTCCAGCTTCGTCCCACACACTATTAGTGTAAATTGTTCCATCATTCTTAACATACATTCCCTCAATATTATTTTGTACTCGCAATTTTCCCTTGCCAATACTATTACCTAACCAAGAAGTTACATAACTTGCTTGTGATGCTGTAGCTATTTTATCTTTCTTGGCTATTTTACTATTATTACTGTTAGCTGATTCCATAGTCATACTCATGAATATCACCATTAAACCGCAGGTTATTGCTAGTAAAATATTAAAAATTGCTTTTCTATATGTATATAGTTTCCGCAATAATTCCTGAATATATTGATGAAATTTCTGGATTTTATTAGACATTTTATTGATCATAAATCTCTTTACTCTATGTTTACTGTAAATGTTCGTTACTAATATGGTTTTTTTTCAAGATAATCTGTATAATAAATAACAAATTTTATAGACAAGAAAACTATAATTATTGTTATATAAATTACATGATTATCTGATATATCAGATAGATATCTATAAAGTAACAAATCAATATAAAAAAGACAGAGGGTTTTATAAAAGATTCATCAATAAAATACATATTTTTTAATTAAATTTTAAGTAAATTCTGATTAATTTTCCTGTTGATGGTTGTTTATAGTAACGATTATATATTGATAATCTTATATTGACAGATAAATCATAATCGTCTATAAATAAATTCATTATATTCAAAATTATCAACTATTATCTATTCTAGGAGATGAGTAAGTGGATAGTAAAAATATCAGTTACAATACACAATCTGCATCTATTTTAACATTAGGTACAGGTTGGTTTCCTACACATCCTGGAGGTTTAGAACGGTATGTTTATGAGTTAATTCATCAGTTAGCTACACATCAAGATCAAGTAGAATTATGTGGTGTTGGCCTACCATCTGATGCAAATTATCCCCAGATAAAACTAACTAATTTAGCTGATCCTGATAGTAATATAGTGCATAGATTATGGTCAGTTCGCAAAAACTTTAAAAAAACAAGATTTGATAAATATTTTGATAAGATTGATGCGATTAATTTACATTTTGCATTATATAGTTTTCCAATTTTAGATATTTTACCGCAAGATATCCCCATTACTTTTAATTTTCATGGACCTTGGGCAGCAGAAAGTCAAGAGGAAGTAAATAAAAAGTTCAGTGTGTATATTAAAAGAAGATTTATAGAACAACATACTTATAACCGATGCGATCGCTTTATAGTTCTTAGTCAAGCCTTTGGTAATATTCTTCATCAAGAATATAATATTCCTTGGTCAAAAATTTATATAATCCCCGGAGGAGTTGATCTAAAACATTTTCAAAATAATCTCTCTCGTGAAACTGCTAAAAAACAACTGAATTGGCCTACAAATGTCCCCATATTATTTACATCTCGTCGTTTAGTACACCGCGTAGGAATTGATAAACTACTCATAGCATTATCTATCATAAAACCCATAATTCCTGATATTTGGTTAGCTATTGCTGGTAGAGGATCTATGCAAAATTTATTACAAAAACAAGTACAAGAATTAGGCTTAGAAAATAATGTTAAATTCCTGGGTTTTCTTGCAGATCAAAATTTACCTATTGCCTATCAAGCAGCAGATTTAACTATTATGCCTAGTCAATCTTTTGAAGGGTTTGGATTAGCTATTGTGGAATCTTTAGCCTGTGGAACTCCTGTTTTATGTACTCCAGTGGGTGGTATGCCAGAGATTTTACAAGGTTTTTCTCCTGATTTAATTACTGATGATATTTCTGAAAAAAGTCTTGCGAATAAATTAGTAGATGCTATCTTAGGGAAAATTACTTTACCTACTAGAGAAGAATGTCGTCATTACACCATCAAAAATTATGATTGGTGTCATATTGCCCAAAAAGTTCGTAACGTTATCTTAGGTTAGTGATAATTATGAAAATCCTATTTTTAGATCAAAGTGGTAAATTGGGAGGGGCAGAATTATGTTTAGTAGATATTGCTAAACTATATGGTAAAAATGCCCTGGTTGGTTTATTTGCTGATGGCGATTTTAGAAAGTTACTAGAAACAAATCATATTCCTGTAAAAGTTTTCAAAAATCCAGGAATTAATGTTAATAAAGATAGTAATTTATTCACAGCGTTAGCAAGTTTGGGAACAGTGGTAAATTTAATTCAACAAATTGTCAATCTTGCTCAAGATTATGATATGATTTATGCTAATACTCAAAAGGCTTTAGTTGTGGGAGCGATCGCTAGTTTATTAACTCACAAACCCTTAGTTTATCATCTCCATGATATTCTCTCTTTAGACCATTTTAGTAAAACTAATTTACAAGTTGCTATCACATTAATCAATAAATTTGCATCTTTAGTAATTGCTAACTCTCAAGCTAGTAAAAATGCCTTCATAGCAGCAGGAGGAAAAGCAAATATTGAAGTAGTTTATAATGGTTTTAATGTAAATAACTATCAAGTTTCTGAAAATAACATTACAGAATTAAAACAACAATTACAACTAACAAATAAATTTATCATTGGCCATTTTAGTCGTTTATCTCCCTGGAAAGGACAACATATTTTAATAGATGCCTTAGTAAAATGTCCTGAAAATGTCATAGTTATATTAGTAGGAGATGCTTTATTTGGTGAAGATGAATATGTGAACCAATTACATCAAAAAGTTGCCACATTAGGAATAGAAAGCCGCGTCAAATTCTTAGGTTTTCGTAATGATATACCCCAACTAATGACAATGTGTGATTTAGTAGTACATACTTCCACTGCCCCTGAACCTTTTGGTAGAGTAATTGTAGAAGGTATGTTATGTGGAAAACCCGTCATTGCGGCTAAAGCTGGTGGTGCAATAGAATTAGTAGAAGATGGTATAAATGGTTTTTTAGTCACACCAAATAACCCTCAAGAATTAGCACAAACCATAAATTATTGTCTTCAAGAAACAGAAATAGTAAAAAATATCGCTAAAAATGCTCAAATTAATGCTAGTCAACGTTTTGATGTAAATGTTATTAATCAGCAAATTCAAGCAATAATTAAATCCCCAACATCTGCGGCTTTTTAATAAGTGGGGTATCTGATTTCTTAAATACTACAAGATCCCGGACTTCTTAAATACTACAAGATCCCGGACTTCTTAAATACTACAAGATCCCGGACTTCTTTAAGAAGTCCGGGATCTGACTATAGTATAATATTGCTTAACAAATTATCAGGTAATAACTAAATGACTCCCGTAGATATTCTTATTCTTTCCAATGGACCTGGAGAAGTGACTACTTGGGTACGTCCAGTTGTTCAAGCATTAAGAGAACAACTAGGAAATGATATTTCTCAAGTGAGAATTTCTGTAGTTTTATCACCTTGTCCTCATGCAACTGGTAAAGAAACAGATATAGTTAAATCCTATTTACAAGTAAATAGGGTACAATCTCCTGAATATTTTTGGCAGTTTTTAATATTAGGAAAAACAGCAGAAAATTGGGATTGGAGAAATAAAGGAATAATCATTTTTCTAGGTGGAGATCAAATTTTTCCAGTAATTATTGGTAAAAGATTAGGATATAAAACCTTAACTTATGCAGAATGGGAAGCACGTTGGCATGGTTTTATAGATAAATTTGCCATTATGAAAGCTGAAGTTGCTAAAAATGTTGCTCCTCAATATGCTGATAAATTTACCGTTGTTGGTGATTTAATGTTAGAAGCAACCAAAGATGAAATAATATCGCCAATTGCAAATCAAAAACCACAAACTCATATAATTGGACTGTTACCAGGATCAAAGTCTGCAAAATTAACTCAAGGTGTACCTTTAGAATTAGCTATTGCTGAATATATTCATAGTAAAAAACCAGAAACTCAATTTTTTATTCCCGTTGCACCAACTTTAAACCTTTCTACTTTAGCCAGTTTTGCTAATCCTGAAAATAACACATTTGCTAAAGTATTTAACTTTCAAGGTGCTACTTTAATAGATAATAATTTGGTGACATCCACAGGTTTAAAAGTGGAATTAAAACAAGAAAATCCTCCCTATCATCTATTAGCAGGATGTAGTTTATGTTTAACTACAGTTGGTGCAAATACGGCTGAATTAGGGGCTTTAGGAATACCCATGATCATCTTATTACCCACTCAACAATTAGATGCTATGCGTTCTTGGGATGGTATTCCGGGAATATTAGCAAATTTACCAATTTTAGGGACAACTTTTGCTAAGTTAATTAATTGGTGGTTTCTCAGAAATAAGGGTTTATTAGCTTGGCCAAATATTTGGGCGCAGGCGGAAATTGTTCCTGAATTAGTGGGTAAATTACAACCGCAAGAAGTGGGAGAAATGGTTTTAAACTTATTAGAAAATCCTGAGCAATTAGCCGCTATTAAAGATAAATTACGCAGTGTCAGGGGTGAAAGTGGGGCTGCGGAAAAATTGGCAACATTGGTTAAAATGGAGTTATACTAGGTATGCATTGCAAAATTCAGATCCCCGACTTCTTTAAGAAGTCGGGGATCTTAGGAATAAGTTGTCACTTGAGAAAATCAGTGATAAAATCACCGTCTATGTATATGAGGAGTGGACATGAATAATATTATTCTTCGTAAAAGTTTTGTAACCTTGTCAAGTTTAGCAGCGATCGCTATTCTCAATAGTGGTGGATCGGTAAATGCTCAAACCACCCCACCAGAAACAGCTATCCCTAATAACCAAGAAATATCCACTAACACACCTAGTAATCAAATAGCACAGTCAGATATTGGTGTTGCTACAACCACTAGAGGCGGTAGTAGTTATTTAGGTGTAGGTTATAACATTGGAGTCTCCGGTGCATCTTCTGACTTAGCCGATGGTAATATTACTGTAATCAGTAAAGTAGGATTTAGTAGCAGTTTATCTACTAGACCATCAGCAATTATAGGCGATAACACAACTATTTTAGTACCTATTACCTACGACTTCTCCTTTCAAAACCTTGCAGGTCCTTTGAGTGAACCGTTACCAATTGCGCCTTACTTGGGAATAGGCGCAGCTTTCAAAACTGGGAACAAATCAGAAACCGCTTTTTTAGTTACTGGTGGTGTTGATTTTCCTTTAAGCAAGAAACTAACCGCCACAGCCGCCGTAAATGCAGGATTTTTTGGACAAACAGATGTTGGAGTATTATTTGGAGTTGGTTATAACTTCTCTGGTTTTTAGAACTCGGTTATAGAAGTTTGGTTTCAGTTACAGTTCTATATCTGGTAAAAAAGAAAGAATGTAGAGATGTTGCCTATAGCTTCTCTACATTATCTTTAACATCTATTTTGATTTAACAAGGTGCATTCCTGCATTTGCAAATCTTTGAAAAGTATTTTCAGCTAATTCTGTATAGTCAACAATTCCTGGAACAACCACAGGAGAAGTACAATCTTCTAACAGATAAATTTTATCAGTTAAACTAGGATCAATTTGCTGAATTTCTGTTAATAAATCATCAACAGTCCAAGCTACACAATGACTTTTTGCTTGTCCAGCAATGATCACTTGATCATATTCTAACAGTTGTTTAATTAACGATTCATTTTTCCTAGCAATGGGTTTTTCATCAAAACCTAATAATACTTCTGGACGTAAAATAGAGTAATTTTCAGTAAACGGGTTTTCTCCTTTCAATTCAAATTGAGTTGGGGTATAACGCGCAATACTATGAAAAAATATTGCTTCTTCTACCAAGGAAACCAAAGCATGACCAATTCCTCCTAACATAGAATGATAAGGCCAAATAGTCAAAGGATATTTACCATCTTGGGTGAGTTTTTTTACATAATGAAAAGCCTGTTTTTCTAATAATTCATAATTACCATTAGTAATATCAACCACAGCTTTATTAACTTGCCAAGTACCGTTTTCTATATCACTTTGTGTAATATTTGTAGCTGAGGGTATGGGATGTTCACCATTTTTATTAATCCAAAAAATGGGATGGAAAATTTGCATAGCTGTGTGAGTATCTAAAGTAGAAATAATTTTAGTGATTTTTCCCAAATGACTATAGATAAACTCACATAATCTGATATTATCATCAATTGCCCCAGTACCACTTTTTCCACCTACATATAACTCAAAATTAGGTAAACAAAAAGTGTTTTGCACGTCTATTAATAACAAACATACACGATTTTGATCATTAGCTGCTGGAGAAATATGATATTCTTTTGCCCAATTTTCTGCTAATAGTGCAATTTGTTGATAAGCCACAGGCCAAACTTGGCTGGCTTTTTCTGGTTGAAAATGGGGAGGAATAGGTAAATAATTAATATTTTGGGTATTCATAGACTAACAATTTAACAGAAGAAATATATTCGATAATGGAGGTTCAATTTGTTGAGATTTATTAATTATAAGTTACATTATAAATTGATGGTATCATTTTGTCACCCACAACCTATAAAAATCAATATCAAATAAAATTTTTTTTGTTCCCTATTAGGTAATAATAAGAAGATTATGCTACAACATGAAAAATTAGACTTTTAATAGACTTATGAATGCGATCGCTACCACTATCCAATCTATGCTTAACATAGATAACACCGTTATCCCTTGGGAAAATATTCTCACACATCAGCAGCAACATATACATCAATGTAGTAATAATACTAAAAATCCTAGTTGTATTGTCTATCCAGAAACACAAAAGCAACTAGCAAATATCATGCAAATAGCTAGGCAACATCAATGGCGTGTACTTCCCTGTGGTAGTGGTAGTAAAATTAACTGGGGTGGTTTAATAACAGATGTTGATATTGTCGTTAGCACAGAACGCATAAATCAATTAATAGAACACGCAGTGGGTGATTTAACCATCACAGTCGAAGCAGGTAGAAAATTTAGTGATATTCAAGAAATATTAGCTAAACATCAACAAACCCTAGCCTTAGATCCCACATTTCCCGATTATGCCACTATCGGTGGTATTGTAGCCACTGCCGATACAGGTTCATTAAGACAACGTTATGGTAGTGTACGGGATCAACTTTTAGGTATAACATTTATCCGTGCAGATGGAGAAATTGCTAAAGCCGGAGGAAGAGTAGTTAAAAATGTTGCTGGTTATGATTTAATGAAATTATTTACTGGTTCTTACGGTACTTTAGGAATAATTAGCCAAGTTACCTTCCGAGTATATCCATTACCAGAAACATCATCAACTATAATTTTAACAGGTAATAAATCAAACATTTCTCAAGCTATTAAAAATTTACAAGCATCGGAATTAACCCCAACCAAAGCAGACTTATTATCACATCAAATAGTTACTAATTTAGGATTAGGTAATATATCAGAAGATAAATTGGGTTTAATTTGTCAGTTTGCTAGTATTCATGAAAGTGTACAAGAACAAATCAAAAGACTATCATTAGTAGCGGACAAATTAGAATTAAATAGAGAACTCTACAGTGATCATCACGAACTTAACCTATGGAAACAATTATCAGAATCAATATATCAACCTCAGCAAAATTCCTTAATTACCTGCAAAATAGGAGTATTATCTACTGCGGCAATTGATATCATCAATAACATAGAATTTGGCTTAATTCATTTAAGTAGTGGATTAGGTGTAGTCAGGCTAGAAAATGAAACTCAGGTAGTAAAATTACGGAAAATATGTCAAGAGAATTACGGATTTTTAACAATTTTATCTGCACCAGTAGAATTAAAAACAAAAGTTGATATTTGGGGATATAATGGAAATGCCTTAGCCCTCATGCAACGAATTAAAAATCAATTTGATAGTGATCATATTTTGAATCCTGGTAGATTTTTAGGAGGAATATAACTTAAATAATATCAAATCATGTTCCATAATCTGACATTTTTGTAAATAAGAAAACCAACACAAAAAAGGAAAATTGAAAATGCAAATATCAGAAGGTGCTGTGAACACTACCAAGGTTAATAATAGTGTGAGTAATATCAAAAATCTCCAAGGATTTGATCAAAACCATCCACCAGATGCTAAATTAATAGATAGTTGTGTACATTGTGGATTTTGTCTTTCTACTTGTCCCAGTTATCGAGTAATTGGCAAAGAAATGGACTCTCCTCGTGGACGTATTTATTTAATGGATGCTATTAATGAGGGAGAAATTGCCTTAAATAAAGCTACTATTGAACATTTTGATTCTTGTTTAGGTTGTTTAGCTTGTGTGACAACTTGTCCATCAGGAGTGCAATATGATAAATTAATTTCTGCTACTCGTCATCAAGTAGAAAGAAATTACAACCGCAATTTTTCTGATAAATTATTGCGTCAATTAATATTTTCTTTATTTCCTAATCCTGATATTTTAAGAATATTGTTAGTTCCCTTATTCTTGTATCAGAAATTAGGCATTGCTAAATTAGTACGTGCTACTGGTTTAATTGACAATTTTGTGAAAAAAATATCTCCTCAATTAGCAGCAATGGAGTCTATTTTACCAGACATTACTGTTAAATCTTTTCAGGATAATTTACCAGATATTATTCCCGCAAAAGGTGAAAAAAGATATCGTGTAGGAGTAATTTTAGGATGTGTCCAAAGACTATTTTTCTCTCCAGTAAATGAAGCAACAGTGAGAGTTTTAACTGCTAACAATTGTGAAGTTGTCATTCCTAAATCTCAAGGTTGTTGTGCAGCACTTCCAGAACATCAGGGACAAGCAGAACAAGCAAAATCTTTAGCAAGACAAATGATAGATAGTTTTGCAGATAAAAATGTGGATTTTGTAATTATTAATGCTGCTGGTTGTGGACATACTTTGAAAGAATATGGACATATTTTAGCAGATGATCCAGAATATGCCCAAAAAGCCAAACAATTTGCGGCAAAAGTAAGAGACGCACAGGAATTTTTAGCTACCGTAGGTTTAACAGCTAAATTATTACCCATAAGTGATCAACCTCTGAATTTAGTGTATCAGGATGCTTGTCATTTATTACATGGTCAAAAAATTAGTGTCCAACCTCGTCAATTATTAAAACAAATTCCTGGAGTAACTTTAAGAGAACCAATTGATGCTGCTTTATGTTGTGGAAGTGCAGGAGTTTATAATCTCTTACAACCAGAAATTGCTGAGGAATTAGGAAAACAAAAAGCCCAAAATTTGTTAAATACTGGTGCTAATGTAATTGCATCTCCTAACCCTGGTTGTAGTTTACAAATTAGTAAATATTTACCAGGTTTATCAGATAGCAATATTACCATTATGCACCCTATGGAATTGTTAGATTATGCCATTCGCGGAGAAAAATTGAAGATATAAAATAGGGGATAGGGAACATTTGTAAACATTTGTAAACATTTGTAAACATTTATTTTGTTATTTTTCGCAAATGTTCCCTAGACATGGCCTACAACTTTGCTAAAATAGATATTTTTATCTATTTCTTATCTGATTGCAGTTATGTCTGAATCTAATCATTACCAAACCCTTAATGTTACCCATAATGCTACTCAAGCAGAAATTAAACAAGCATATCGTCGCTTGGTAAAAATTTTTCATCCTGACACTAATCAAGATACGGCAAATCATGATAAAATTATTTTGATTAATGCGGCCTATGAAGTTTTAAGTGATACGCAACGTCGCATTAATTATGATCAGGAATTACGTTTAAGTAGTCAAAAATTCCATTATTCCCGTCAAGAAAGAACGGTTTCTGCGCAACAAAGTTATCATAAGAAACGTAAAATTGCTAAAGATACTGATGAAAAAGTAGAAGAATGGATGAGAGTAATTTATAAACCTGTAAATCGCATACTTTGTGTTATTCTTAATTCTTTAGAAGAAGAAATTGAAGACTTAGCAGCAGATCCTTTTGATGATGAGTTAATTGAGGAATTTCAAGAGTATTTAACAGCTTGTAGAGATGATTTAAAAAAAGCCCAAAATATATTTCGTTCTTTACCTAACCCTCCCAGTTTAGCTAAAGCAGCAGCACATCTTTATTATAGTTTAGGTCAGGTAGCAGATGGTTTACAAGAGTTGGAATATTTCCCTTTAAATTATGATGATCGTTATTTACATACTGGTCAAGAAATGTTTAGAATTGCTATGAGGTTACATTGTGAAGCACAAGAATCTGTGAGTTGAGAAATACTTAAAAGTAGGATTTATAAGGTTTTCAAGTTACTAAATTAGTAATTGATAAGTGACAGCTATGAGAAAAATTTACTAACAATACATTGAAATCCTGGTAATAAAGGACTAGTTAATTCATCTTCAGGAAATAAAGTGACCACTAATATTACATTAGCTTGTTGATGACGATAAACTTCTACTTTGATAAGATTATAATCACCAATTCAATATTCTTTATCCTGTTGTTGATTTGTTTTCCCTGGCGATAAAATCTCAATTACTAATTCTGTTGTGCCAGTTAAATGTCCACTTTCATCTAATAGATGAACTAAAGATTTATTACTTACCCAAACTACATCAGGAATCACATTATCTGACTCTGAAAATATAACTCCAGCAGCGATCGCTACCTGTCATAAAATACTTATAAACTGTTGTGCTTTAACTTGAATAATTAATACAAGCAAGATGCTTGTGCTACTGTAACTTCAGGTTTTTTAATTATACAGTGAGTGCTGCACATTAGCTTATTACAACATTAGTAAGGTGCGCCAGACATATTAATCCTATTAATAGATAGATTGTTTATAGTTGACACACCCTACAAATATAAATTACACCAATTTAACCTTACTAGCGGCTGTAGTGGCTTTTTTTCTAGCTGCTTCCGCATCCACAGCTTTAGCTAAAGCTACCCCCATACGACGATAAGGATGGGCGCTAGGTTTACCAAATAAACGAATATCTACATCTGGTTCTGTTAAGGCTTCATCTACACCAATAAAACGCACATCCTCCGATTTTTCAGAAGCTAAAATAACCGCACTAGCTGAAGGAGATAATAATTCAATTTTGGGAATAGGTAAACCTAAAACTGCCCGTAAATGTAACTCAAATTCATTCAAATTTTGGGATATTAATGTTACCATTCCTGTATCATGGGGACGGGGAGAAAGTTCAGAAAAAATCACTTCATCCTGAGTAATGAAAAATTCAACTCCAAAAATTCCCGCACCTCCTAAAGCATCAGTAACCTTTTTAGCGATTTCTTGAGATGCCAATATTTTATCTTCAGAAATATTTGCTGGTTGCCAAGATTCTTGATAATCTCCTCTTTCTTGTCTGTGGCCAATGGGAGTACAGAAAATAGTCGGTTTATCCCATTGTTTAATCGTTAATAAAGTAATTTCAATATCAAAATTGATAAATTCTTCCACAATCACTTTTTGACTATCACCACGAGAATTACTAATAGCATAATTCCAGGCTTTTTCCACTTCGTCACGATTATTAACTACAGATTGACCTTTTCCTGATGATGACATTACGGGTTTAACCACATTAGGAAAGCCGATTTTTTCAGAAACGTTAATTAACTCTTCCAAGCTAACTGCGTAACCATATTTAGCCGTTCTAATGCCTAATTCTTGATGAGCTAATTCTCTAATTCTATCACGGTTCATCGTGTAATTAGTAGCTTTAGCTGTGGGAATAACAGTAATTCCTCGCTCGGCAAATTCCTGTAATTTCTCAGTTCTAATAGCTTCAATTTCCGGGATAATAAAATCAGGTTGATGTTTGTTGACAACTGTTTCTAAATCTTCTCCACTTAACATAGAAATGACTTCGCAACAGTCGGCAACTTGCATTGCTGGGGCGTTAGCATATCTATCTACAGCAATCACGTAATTGCCTAATCTTTGGGCAGCAATTACAAATTCTTTTCCTAGTTCTCCAGCACCTAGTAACATTAATTTTTGCGGAAGTTGACGGGTTTTCATATTGGGAATATCTCTCTTATTAAATAAAGAATGTCAAATTACAAAGTCTTGTTAAAACTGTTGTATTTTAATCTTTTGTTAATTTACCATACTTTATGCATACTTCAACAATCAGATCCCTGACTTCTTTAAGAAGTCGGGGATCTGGCTGTAAAAGTCTCCTGGTTCCCCTAGGGGGTATCTCTAAATGTCTAAAGTGACTATTAGTATCAATTCAAATATCAGAAGTTAAAATTTCCACAACTTTATGACGAGAAGATAAACCTAATTTGATGATCACATCAGACTTTTTTACTTGATATTTCTGGGAAATTAATGTTATTAATTCTGCGTTAGCTTTACCATCTATAGGTGGTGATTTTAAATGTACAATTAAACTACCATCTTCTAATTCTTCGATTCTTTGTTGTTTAGAACTAGGTTTAACTTTGACTTTTTTCTGCATTTTTGTTTTTTATATTGATATTCTTTTAGGTTGATATGTTATATTTATCTTGACAACCAATAACTCTCAATTATCAATTGTCAATTAACCTGTTGTGCTTTTAATTTGGACAATAGATGCAAGCAAGATGCTTGCACTACACTAATTTTAGGTTTTTTAGTTATACAGTGAGTGCTGCACATCAGCTTATCAATTGTCAATTACTCAACATTCTCTTAACCTGTGCTGGTTGTAATGGTTTACGTTCAATATTTTGAAAACATTCAATTTCTTTGAGATGACTATAGGCATTTTTAAAATTACTCAGATTTAATAATACAATATCTTGATATACTGCATCCGCAGGAGATTTGATATCTATAATTATTTCCTGTAATTGATTTTTAGCGATCGCAATATGCAAATATTTTAAAAACACTTCTCGTTTTTTAGAACGTACAGTTAATAAATACCAATTACTCTGATTATTATTACTTACTGGAGATTCTACAGGTTCAATAGTGGACATAATTTGTATTTTGCTATTACTTGTTAATTAAAGAAATTGATTATTCCATAACATCTTACAGCAAATTGTCCATCAGATGTTTAGGTAATATAATTTTTTTTCTAGGAATTTTTCTTGGAAACCGTTAATTAACCCTTGTAGAGACGTTAAATGAAACATCTCTACATTTATCATTTATCAATTACCAACTTTATTTCCTTGACCAATATTTATATGCTGCACAACTTAATGTGATTACACCTGTCACAATAGCAGATTCATCTACTTCAAACTGGGGGTGATGAAGAGGATAATTATCTCTATCAGGATAACCTACACCTAAACGAAACATAGCACCAGGAGCGTGTTCTAAATATACAGAAAAATCCTCTGCACCTAAAGAGGGTTCTGGTAAAATCTGGATGTGATCATTAGTTAAAGCCTCTTCAGCCACAGACTGTAATAACTGTGTTAAACTATAGTCATTTTGGACACTAGGCACACCAGGCACATATTGAATCTCATATTTAGCATTATAACAATTACAAACATTAGCTACTATATTTTCAATCCATTGAGGTAATTCAGTCCGGGTATCGGGATGTAGCGATCGCACAGTACCCGATAATTCTACCTGATCAGCGATAATATTTGCTGCCCTACCACCGCTAATTTTACCAATACTCAATACAACAGGATGTAACGGATTTTGAGTGCGGCTAATAGCTTGTTGTAAAGCTGTAATCACTTGAGAACTAATCCAAATCGCATCAATAGCTTCATGAGGACGCGCACCATGTCCAGACTCACCAAATATATTAATTTTTAGATTATCTGCTGCGGCTGTTAATGCACCATAACGAATACCCACAGTACCCGCAGGAATAGAGGGGAAAACGTGCAACCCTAAAATTGCACCGACATTATTCATAACCCCATCAGCTATCATCCAAGAAGCACCTTGAGCAATTTCTTCTGCCGGTTGGAATAAAAATCTGATCTTACCACCTATTTCTGGCGCAATTTGGGAAAGTACCATCGCAGTTCCCAAACCTACAGTAGTATGAATATCATGGCCACAAGCGTGCATCACTCCTGAAATACGAGAAGCATAATCTAAACCAGTACGCTCTTGAATAGGTAAAGCATCCATATCAGTGCGAATAGCTAATATATGATCACTATCCTGCGTCCCTTGTAATTCTGCTAATACGCCAGTTTTACCAACTCCTTCTTGAGCGTGGAGCCCACTAGATGATAGCACACCGGCAACAAAAGCGGCGGTTTGATATTCCTGACCACTCAACTCTGGATGTGCGTGAAGATGACGACGAATTTCTACTAGTCTGGGGGCTAAGGTTGTTGTTAAGTGCTTGATTTGAGTTAGCATAGCAATAATTTATGATATTCCCGATCATCTTCTTTATACATTATAAACAACTGTAAACAGGTTAAATAAGGAAATAGGATGCAAAAAACAGGATCATCAAGAAATCTAAAAAAAATATAAACTTTTGTAAAAAACCTTTGCAATTTTTGCAAAAAAGTGTATATTAAATGGGACTGAATATACTGAAAGATTTATAGTCTACTAAATATGTAGATGCCCCTAATTTTTTTGATAAATTAGGGGTATCTTTGTTTATAAGGAGTCAGGAGTCGGGAGTCAGGAGTCACAATGAAAAAATCTTGACTTTTGAATGCATGACTTTTTTCCTACCTCCATCCTAACCAGCGTAAAAATGGAACTATTAAGTAATAGTTAATACTTAAACATAAACTCAAAGCAATACTAACTAAAGTAAAAAAAGCTACAGGCTGGAAAAACTCTAAACTGTGGGGTTGACTGGTAAAGTGGAATAAACTTACCTTTAATCCTATTTTGTATAATAAAGCGATTATATTAGTAATTAACAAAGGAGTCAGAATAGCATAAGCTATTTTATGACTGCGTAAACCCAAACCAACAATCAAAATAAATAATGATGTTAAAATCCATATAGTGATAGCTTCTGCCGCATCTAAAGGACTAATAAATAGAGACGCTATCCAACCCAAAGCATAACCAATACAACCTAGTAAAGCGGATAATATAAAACGTCTTTTTTGTCCAAAACAACCGGATAGAGTAATTCCCCAGGAAGTTCCCAAGCCAGATAAAGCATACATAATAAATTCTAATAGTAAATAATCAGGTTTATTGTTGAGCAAAGTTGGCAATTGAGAAGATAAAGATGAGAATAGTTCTAACCAGCGATCGCCCAAATGAGTATGATAAGCTAAGAAAAAACCAATTACAGTACCACCAATGGTACAAATACTAGTAATGAATATAGTCCAAATAGTAGCTAGACAAGCGAAAACAACCTGCCAAATTAACTTAATAATAG
This sequence comes from Anabaena sp. FACHB-1237, assembly GCF_014696225.1. GTDB lineage: Bacteria > Cyanobacteriota > Cyanobacteriia > Cyanobacteriales > Nostocaceae > FACHB-1237. The sequence continues at coordinate 43,697 of NZ_JACJPV010000017.1, forward strand.
ATAAACTGACATTACCCAGAGTGTGAGCAACATTAGTAGCAGCTTGAACAATTATAGCACCGATACTATTAAATAAATCCGATTTGGGGGCAGGAGAAGCAATTTTGAGTAATCTTTTATAAATAATAGCAGCATGAGGAGGACGGGATGGAACATCCTCCGCAATCATTTCATCAAGTAAATCAGCCAAATCAGAATTTATTTGACAATAACCACGCCATTTTAACTTACCAGTGACAGCATCTTCTAATTCTGGGGGATATTTACCAGTAAGTAACTGAATCATAGTACGTCCGAGAGCATAAAAATCTGCTGCAGGTCCTACATTACCACCGCGAACTTGTTCTTGGGGACTATAACCAGAAGAATACAGTCGAGTAGAAGAAGGTTGAGATTGGAGAATGGAACCAGTGAACTGTTTAGCACCGCCGAAGTCAATTAACACCAATTGATCATCATCCCCAGGGACATTCCGCAACATCAAATTAGAAGGTTTAATATCCCGATGAATAATTTGTTTTTTATGTAACTCCTGTAAAATCAGTATAGCTTGAATAAACCATTGTAAAACCTGATCCTCTGGACAACCTTGGAGAGAATTTTGCAACACAGACTCCAAAGTTTGTCCATTGATTTTTTCCATCACCAAACATGGTAACTGTAAAGGTTGAGGACTATTGATAGTAACTTGAAAATAGCCATCAGCATCAACTTTTGGCACACCAGAATAACGGAAATTACTTAAAACTTCCGCTTCTTGAATAAACAACTCCAAGGCTTTAGGTGTAGTATCTATTAACACCTTTAAAACCTTTTCGGATTGAGTTTTAGTATCCCAAAGCGTGTAGATATGGGAAAAACCTCCTAAACCAAGACGGTGAAGAGGGACATAACGGTTCAATAGCTGTAAAGGAGAGCCGCAGCTATGACAGAATTTATTACCCCAGGGTTGGGGATAAGGACGTTGACAATGGGGATTTATGCAGTGAACCGCACTCTGAGTTATCTGGGTCAAAACCACGAAATTACAAAGGCTGGATTGATTTTAGCGCCTATTTAGCGTCTATTCCACAAAGATAGATCATACCTTAGCCAGAAAATCCCGGAATTATTGAGCAGATGTTTTAAAAATTTTAGGGTGCGTCAGACTGTATCAATCCTGTAAATAAATAGATTGTTGATATCTGACGCACCCTACCATGTAGGATGTGTAGTAAATGCAAGCATCTTGCTTGCATTGCTGATAAATTATTCAGCTATCAGTAATCAGTTAATACCAGTAATAAAAGGAATTGAGAAATTTTAATTTCACTATTATCTACATCTGGTTCTTGTCATTGTTCCTATTAAAATATTTGATGATGGCTGATAACTGACGGATGAATACTTACAAAATTATTGAGCAAAATACCTAAATTAACGTACTGATGAATTGTAGGAAAACATAAAGAAATATTAATAGGTTGGTAGTTATCACAAGAATAATAGTTAAATAATTTTGGGAGCAATAAAAATGTAGCTTGCTCTTGAGAATAAAAACCAGGAATAGTAGATAGGTAAAAGTAGATAAGTACAAATAGGGGAAAAAATACTCTTCATTCCTAATTATGCCTATCATACCTAAAATTACTAATGAAGAAATGGGTAAATCTACCAAAAATTGCTGCACATCAAAAATAATCATCTGTACTCAACGACATAGGAAAAAAAATGAGTAATAACTTAGCGATGGAATTACGGTTAGGAACAAGACAAGCCCATACAGATGCAGAAAACGTAGGTTTTATGAAATGTTTTCTCAAAGGAGTAGTAGTTAAAGATGCCTTTGCGAAATTTCTGAGTAACTTGTATTTTGTTTATAGTGAACTAGAGACGGCAATACAGCAACATCAACAACATCCTGTGATTAAATTAATTTACTTTCCTGAACTTAACCGTCAATCATATTTAGCTAAAGACATGGCATTTTATTATGGAGAAACATGGCCACAACAAATAATTCCTTCTCCTGCTGCTCAAACTTATATAGCCAGAATTAGACAACTATCAGAACATGAACCAGCATTATTATTAGGACATAGTTACACTCGTTACATGGGTGATCTTTCTGGTGGACAAATGTTACAAAAAGTTGCCCAGTCAGCTTTAAAACTTTCAGGTTATGAAGGTACATCTTTTTACAACTTTGAGCAAATTACTGATAAAAAAGCCTTCAAAGATAAATATCGTCAAGCGTTAGATGCTGTACCAACAGATGAAATTATGGTCAAGAAAATTGTGGCAGAAGCTAATTATGCTTTTAAATTAAATATGCAGATTGTTCAAGAATTAGAAGCTAGTTTAATTTTAGCTTTAGGAGCAGAGACTTATCAGCAGTTGACTGTTTCTAAAAACCCTGGAAGTACAGAAGTTCGTGCTGTTCATTCTTAGGTTTATGTAGTCAATAATTCTATTTACTTTGATTTTTTATAGTATTGTAATTTTAACCGGGTTTCTTTACGTAAGTCTTTGTTGGTTGTAATTTAACGTGAAAATACAATACTATCAATGTTGGTTTTTCGATTAATTCAAGTTACAAGAAATAACCAAGATTTTAGGTTTTGTTCTCTGAACTCAAGCAACAGAAAATAAATACAATGTTGGGCTTCCCTACGTCAACCCAACCTACAAAAATTACCAGAATTATTGCCAGAATTATGTTATTTGTGTAAATCCTAAAATACAAATTTCCACTTCTATCATTGTAGTTACTCGGAGGCTTTAATGGTTTTTCTATTACCTGGGGTTAAGTTTGATCTCGACTTAATTCAAAAGTATGATACTCGCGCTCCTCGATATACTAGTTATCCACCAGCTACAGAATTAACAGAAACATTTACTGTGGATGATTTCCAATGTGCAATTAATGCTTCTAATCGTAGAGAAACTCCACTTTCTTTATATTTTCATATTCCGTTTTGTCAAAGTGCTTGTTATTTTTGCGGTTGTAATACCGTAATTACTAATAATAAGAATATGGCTAAACCTTATTTAGAAAATTTAGTACAAGAAATTAGACATACTGCTGATTGGATTGATACCCAAAGACAGGTATTACAAATTCATTGGGGTGGAGGTACTCCCAATTATTTAGAACCTGATCAGGTAGAATTTTTATGGAATAAGATTAATCGTTATTTCCATGTTGCTAAAAATGCAGAGGTTTCTATTGAAATTAATCCCCGTTATATCAATAGAGACTATATCCAATTATTGCGAGATGTGGGTTTTAATCGCATTAGTTTTGGCATTCAAGACTTCGATCCTCAAGTACAAAAAGCTGTCAATCGTATCCAACCAGAAGCAATGTTATATAATGCTATGAGTTGGATTAAAGAAGCTAAATTTGATAGTGTAAATGTAGATTTAATTTATGGTCTCCCTCATCAGAATTTACAAACTTTCCGAGAGACATTACACAAAACAATGGCTTTAGAACCTGATAGAATTGTGGTCTTTAATTTTGCTTATGTACCTTGGATGAAACCTGTACAAAAACGTATTTCTGAAGTTGATTTACCAGGGGCTAGAGAAAAATTAGATATCCTGAAAATGACCATTGAGGAATTAACTACTAACGACTATTTATTTATCGGTATGGATCATTTCGCTAAGAAAAATGATGAGTTAGCGATCGCTCAACGTCATGGTACTCTCAAACGCAACTTTCAAGGTTACACTACCCACGCAGAAACAGAACTTTTTGGTTTTGGTGCTACTTCTATTAGTATGTTAGAGGATGCTTATGCCCAAAATTTCAAGGAATTAAAGGACTATTATCAAGCTGTAGCTGCTGGAGTAATTCCTACTAGTAAAGGCATTAAATTAACCAAGGATGACATGATTAGAAGAGATGTCATTATGTCTATCATGTCTCATTTCCAATTAAGTAAAACAGCCATAGAACGGAAATATCACATCAATTTTGATGAATATTTCTATCAGGAACTTCAGGAGTTAATTCCCTTGGAATTAGATGGTTTAGTTAATGTGTTTTCTGAAGCTATTCATGTTACTGATACTGGTAGATTATTAGTGAGAAATATCGCTGTTCTTTTTGATAGTCATACCAGAAATAGACAGAGACAATTTTCTCGTTCTATTTAATGCAAACGTGACAAGACTTTTCAATACTTGTAGGGTTTTAGCAATGTTAAATCCCTACTTTGCCTAAGCCAAACTAGCAAAAATCCTGATTTGTACCTCCTTGTTACCTTAATTAATAAGTAAATATTATTAATATTGTTGAAATAGTTTAAATATTTCTAATTTACAAAAATTCATAAAACTTCAATTTAATATTTTCTTAATAATTAATTGAGAAATATTACTATTTATGAACGATCTTGCAATAGTTTCGGCGATTTGGTAAAATTTCATAATCTAGGCGTAGTATGTCAATTTGTAAAATTAAGAAGATAGAATATTCTCAAACCCTTTATTGGTAATAGTTTGAGAGATAGGGAAAACCAGCAAAGAGAGAATTTTAACCACTGTCTGAAAATTTTTGATCAAAAATTGAACTTTTTTTGATGTACTTTTGTAAAGTTCAAAAATCTGCATTTGACAAAATAGGCAATATATGGTATTGGGGAATATTTAATAAACCAGGAAGATATGAAGGAAATGATAGGAGTTCTGGTTTAAATTTCCCTATTATCCCTTCTTACAAATTGTTGAAAATCTTCTATGGTTGGTTCTTCTAATTGATATTTTTCAGTAGTGTAATCTCCATAACCTACTTCAAATTGTTGAATAAAGCGTAACATTCCTACAACTCCCAAGGATTCAATTAATGCTTTATATCCTTGTTGTCTAATTTCCGTTATTTTCATAGGTTTCCTCATAAATTAAGTAGTTTTTACTCATCGTTTTACACTTTCTTCAACATTAAAATAAAAATCATGGCAAGATTTCTAGATATTTAACTTGTTCTGATTGAATTGAGTTAAAATGTCTTCTGTCTAAAGTTAAAATTCTTTTTATTTGATGACTTTCTGCTAAAATGACTAAACTAGCATCAACAAAACCCAGAGGTAAATCTTTATACTTTTCCATAAGTTTTGTAATTTTATTAATATCATCTAACTCCATAGTAAGATAATTAAAATATTCATCACCTAAGTCTTCTATAAAACTTCTAGCGACTGTTTCTCCTAGATATTTAATAGCTAAATAATCAACTTCTGGTAAAACGGTTATAGGGATATAAATTTGATAATTGGTGATAATATTAACTGCTAGGTGATGGTAGTGGTCATCCCTATCTAAAAAAGCAATAATTCCACTGGTATCTGCTATTATTCTTCTGTCTATAGTAGTTGTTCTGCTTTAGAGGATAAGTCGGATCTTCCACTTGTACCCATTCCTACAGATTTGGGTAATTTTTGCGGTTTTTTAGTCAGATAATCGGTGATTAGTTCTTGGATAATTTCAGGAATAGATTTTCCTGTTTGAGTTGCTAATTGTTGTAGGTTAGCTTCTGTTTCTTCTGGTAAATAAATTGTTGTTGGTTTCATTGGTTTCATAAGACAGATAGTTTGATTATAGATCATCGTTTTCCACTTTCTTCTATTATCTGAATCTCTTCTGCTGTTAACCCATATAATTTATACACTATCTCATCTATTTCTCTTTCTAATTTTGTTGTATCTGCTTTCGGGTTTTGGCGTTTTATTTCTAGGATTTTATCTACAATTCTTGTAACACACGCATCCTGCGTGTCTGTAGGTTTGGGAATGGGAATTTGTGAAACATATTGAGCAATAAATCTATAAAAATCGCCTCTAATACTGGGACTTATTTGTGTATAATACCAGTAAGTTGTTTGACTATTTAGTATACCTAAAATATATTTATTTGATGTTGGCATTAAATATAGAGTATTCACTAAGTAATAATTATTTGCATCCCAGGAAAATTCAGAATATTTTGCTATATCAGGATACACAATTTTAGTTTCTTCAAACTCATTCCAATATTTGCAACTTCTCAACTCCCAAAAGTATTTACCTTGATCATATCGTTTAATTAATTGTTCTCGATATTGATTCAAATATTGATAAATAGCAGGGTAGGTTTGAGAAAATATCTTCTCAGCTTCTTTCTCAGGTTTATCACTCCAAGGATGTTTTTTATTTTCTGATGATTCAATCTTGATTAAATATTGTTCAGCAAAATTAACCACCCATCTTTTAACATCCTTACCCCGTAAAAATGGTTTCAAAACTTCTTCTGATGAAGGATGTTCATTAATTAATCTATCTCTGGTTGCTCTATCAACAATAAACGCCTCATTAAACCCTGTTAAAACACCACGATAAAACCTGCCATTAACATATTCTCCTAATGGTGTTCCTGTTTTTCTTAACTTTTCTAATAAGTGTAAAACAGTATTATCTTCTAATTGCCATCCTTGAGGTTTTAGTGCTTTTTGTTCAATGTAAAAACTGTCTGTATTCAAAACTTCGATAAAATTATCAATGGGTTTACCGATTTGCCAATTTAATACTTTTATTTTAGTATCAATATTTTGTTTTGGTGACACGCTAGAAGCGTGTGTTACTTTATCCATCTTTTGTGTTTGTGACACGCTAGAAGCGTGTGTTACTTTATCCATCTTTTGTGTTTGTGACACGCTAGAAGCGTGTGTTACTTTATCAATATTTTGTGTTTGTGACACGCTAGAAGCGTGTGTTACAGTGATGATGATGCTAGGATAGGCTATAGCTGTAAATACAGGTGCATCTCCAAAGTCTATTAATTGCTTTAATTGTGTTTTCTTAACTAAAAATTCTCGTAACTTTTCTCCATACCCTGAACGAAAATATTTATTAGAGGTAATATAGGTTAAAATTCCTCTCTCTTTTAAGAGTTTTATTGCTTGTTCAAAAAAGTAAACATATAAATCAGCTACTCCTGTAAAACAGCTATATTGTTGTTTTAAAATTGGTTTTAGTTCCTTAATTTTCTCTTGTCTAACATAAGGAGGATTACCAATACAAATATCAAAAGCATCAACCCCAAACATCCAACTAGGATCAAAGAAATCAGCACAGGTATTCAAATCATAAGGATTCCATCTGGCTAAAGTATCAGCAGTAGCAGTATCTAACCCCGTTGACTTCAATAACTGACTAATTTCTGTCCGTAAAATATGATCCTTCTCTCGACATTTTTTCTTAGTTTTCGGTGTCCTAGCTTGAAAATGTTGTTGACGGACTTGCTTTAACTCCCCCTCTTTTTTAATTACCTCTGGACTTCTTAAACTTAACTGAGTTCCTAAGCCAATTAAAGAATTAGCAGCCACAAATTTAGTCTCCAGGTTAGGTAAAGGTAAAATCCCCCGATTAGCTTGATTATTATTCACCCTTTGGTCAACAATTAAGGATATAAAAAAGCGTAACTTAGAAATTTGTACCGCTATCGGTTGAATATCTACCCCAAAAATACAATTTTCAATCAAGAATAACTTCCGGGGATAGTCCATCTCATTATTCTCAAACTCATCTTCTATTTCTGCTAACCTTTCCTGTAACTTCTGTATCGCTTCTTCCCTTGCTTGTTCATAACTAATCTGTTTTACTACCTGAATATCCTTTAAAATAGGTGCTATGGTTTTTTCTTTCTGTTGCTGTTTCCATTTACTATTATTAGGGTCAAGTTTCCCTAAAATAAACACCAATTTCTGTAAAATACCCATCGGAAACGCACCCGAACCACAAGCAATATCAATAATTTTTAGGTTATCAATGGCATTAATTAAACAGTCAACTTCATCATCATTAAATTGATGGGAGTCATCAGTATATGATAATAAATGAGTGAGGCGCGTAACACAATCATCTTGATTGTTAGCTTGTGCTACAGGGAGGGAGTTTTGTAAATAAGCAATTAAGGACTCATCTACCATATAATTAACAATTTCTCTAGGAGTATAAAAAGACCCCGTTTGCTTCCTAGCTGTAGTTTCCGTTTCTGGATTATATTCTGCTAATAAATTCTCAAATACTTTACCTAACAATTCCGGATCTAATGCTATTTCTTCCTCAATGGGAGTATTTTCATCAATGGTAAATTTATAACGATTAAATATATTAATTAACCCCTGGACTTTATACTTTTTATTTTTAGTTCCATAGGTTTGGTTTAAATCAACATCTGTTGCTTCTCCAAAAAAGAGAACATTAGGAACATTTAACACATTATCTTCTCTATCGGAAAAACCATCAATCCTAATTTTTGTTTTCTCTTTTCCTTTTGGAGTAGGTGCAGAATCACTATCTTTATCTCTATCTAAACATTCAAATAATCCCCCATTCAAAAAAGGGATATTACTACATAACCTTAAAAACTCATCAGCATTAGTAAAATAATCTTGGTAACGATAAACATTAGCTATACCATAATGTCCATCTCTCCCACCCTTTTGCTGATTTTTACCCCTAAACTTGCGGTTATCAGGCTTTTCATCGGTGTTCATTTCTGTATTTAGGGTCGCAAAAAAGAGATTCTGTAAGATAGCTTGATAATAGCTACTTTCCTTTGGTGATAAAGATTTCAGTAAATTTGTTAGCTGGTTTTCATCAAATAAAGCATCAGGAACTAACCCCTTTTCTTTTAAGAACCAAACAAAAATCAACCGCGTAATTAATCTAATTACACTGGTAGCATTACGGATAGATTCATCCGCTTCTCCTCCATCTGGAAATGTAACGGTTTGAGTTGCCCAAAAGTACCAATTAGATACTTCTTGAAAGAATTTATTATTCAGTTCCGAAGTATTGAGAACTTTTTGCCAAGCTGTATGTAGTTTGTCAAAATTCTGGACATCTGGGAGAGATGGTAAAGCTAAATCTGCTAATATTTCAATATGCGCCCGATGGGGAGAGTTAATATTAATATCTTTAATTAAGGTAATCTTTTCTAAAACATCTTTATCCCTATCTAACTTATTAGGACGACGATTAATTATTGACAAGGTAACATAATTACCATAGCAAAATAACACCATAATGGGAATATCTGACTGACGGTTAATTTCACGAGTAATTTTTGCTAAATCACTACGAGAATAAGCAGATTTTTGTAAGGTTAAGCCCAGAAATATATAAGATTTTAAATAATCTGTGTCAAAGGAAGGCTGAAATAATTTACCCTGTCCATTTTGGGTAATCTCATCTTCCGTCACCTGAAATAAACAATTAACCGACTCCCACTCCTTTAATAACCCCTTATCTTCCCGAAAATTCTCCCATGCAAATACTTTTAGCACTTCATCAGGGGTTTGGTTATCTAACAAGACTTCCCGTTGAGTCGAATAACCCAAAGTTTCAAACAGATGTTTAATACCATCAGAAGTAGAAACTTGATGGAACTCTTGTAATGCTTGTGTAATAGCGGATTTAAGGGTGTGTTGTATCATCTTCAATAATTAACCAAGATTAACCAAGTTATCAATTCAAAGTCTGTAGTTTTTGTCACTTGTTGCTGCTTGGGAGGAATAATACCCCCTTTCCCTGAATTAAAAAGATTTTTAGTGATACGGTTAGTAAATGTACGGGTAATAGAATCAACTGCTTTATTTAGTAGTTCGGTTTCTTTACCTATATTAGATCCATGACTGGTGCGCTGGTTAAATAACTGACACAAATCTTTATATGGTTGGGTTTTTCCCGCACATAAAAGACGGTATATCTCTAAAATTTGTTTAGGTTGGGCAAAGGTATAGCGAACATTACCATCATCCCTGATATAAACCAAAAAATAAGGTTGTAGGGCGTTAACTTGTTCATTTCCTAATGTATTCTCTATCTGTTGCAGACAGAAAATAATCCCAGGTTTAATCACCTCATACTCTTTTTGGGTAGGGGTAGGAACAATTCCATATAATCCTAAGGCAGCATTTTCTAACAGTTGCCTGTTTTTTTGCAAGTAATTTAATAAATCTATACGAAAATCATCTAAGCTAAATTCTGTTAAAGAAATGCTGTCATTAAAATCTTCAATGTCTAATACTTCATCTTTTAACCGTAGTAATTGTTCGTCTCGATAACTCATTTCTTCGGTGAATAATTCTTGTAGTTCATCTACATTTAAAAGATTATCTTCTCCAGTGGCTGTAATATCAACTAAAGCCATTCTCGCCTCCACTCGATTTTTGAGATTAATATATCTATTTAAGTCTTCCGTTGGCCAAAAATTAACTAATTGCACTGTATGATTTAAACTACCAATTCTATCAATACGTCCAAATCTTTGCATAATTCTTACAGGATTCCAATGAATGTCATAATTAACTAAATAATCACAATCCTGTAAATTTTGTCCTTCAGAAATACAGTCAGTGGCAATTAATATATCAATTTCTCCTTTTTGGGACATTGATTTTATCTTATCTCGTTGCTTGGCCAGAGGAGAAAAGTTTGTCAGAATTTCCTCAAACCGGGAACTACCAAAGGTGGTTTTATTACCACTATTACCTCCAGTTACTAAGGCTATATTGATATTTAATTCTGTTTTTACCCACGCTGCCAAAGCATCATATAAATATCTAGCTGTATCAGCAAAAGCTGTAAAGATGATGACTTTTTTATTTTCCTTATCCTGTTTATTAAAAGTGGGATGAGTAACTTTTTTATCAATACATTCTTTTAATTTTGCTAATTTAGCATCTCTAGAAATATCTACATCTTTGGCTTGAATATATAACTTATGCAGTTGTCTTCTATCCCTAGCTAAATCAACTAACCATCTGTCAATATCTAAATGTTTTAATTGATATTTTAGTTCTCTACCTACTTCAAAGGCAGCTTGTAATTCTTCATCATCACCATCTTCTATTTCATAATCTTCACTTTTGAGTAGTTCTGTTTGATACTGGTCAATTTTTTTAATTTTTGACTCTAACTTCTTAATTTTCTCAATGGTTCTCTCTAGGGTGATTCTAAAGGAATAAACGGAACTTTCTAAACGTTTGAGAAAGTTGACTTTCATCATACCAATTAAGTAATTTTCTCGATTATTTTGAGTAAAGTTATTTTGGATAACTTTCCCTTCATATAAATCTTGATATTGTTCTAGCACATAATTGGAAGGTTTAAACAAAGATAATTGATAGTCAGAAATTTGCTCATTAATATCATCATAATCTAAGAAATTATCTTCCAAATCAATATGAGAAAATAAAGAAATAGGTTTCAGTCTCTCTGGAAAACCTCCTAATTCTTTAATTGCTTCTTGATAATACTTTTGAATATGTTTACGAGAACGAGCGATCGTTAACCTATCTAATAATGTAAAAAAGCTAGAATTTAAGTTTTCTAATAACTCATTACTATGATGTTGCTTTTTCTTTGACCAGAGTGTAAATTCTTTTTGGGCAGTGGTTAAAGTTTGTTTGATACTATCAATCCCCAATGTTTGACTAAAGGCATTATCTTTATCTTCCACGATAAAATTAATCTGATTTCTTAAATCTTTTAAGTCTGTATTCACAGGGGTAGCAGATAGTAATAAGACCTTAGTAGGAATCCCTTTTTTAATTACATCTTCCATGAGACGTTCATAGCGACTTTTTTTAATCACATTTCCATCTTCATCTCGTTTGCCTTTGGTATTATTCCGAAAGTTATGAGATTCATCAATCACCACTAAATCATAATTACTCCAATTTAATGTTTCTAAATTAAGATCCCCTGAATATCCCGTATCTCTACTCAAATCTGTATGAGACAAGACTGTATAGTTAAATCTATCTTCCACTAAAATGTTTAAGTCACTATTATTAGCAGCATGGTAAATTGTCCAATTATTTCTTAATTTTTTAGGACATAATACTAAGACTTTATAATTCAATAACTCAAAATATTTAATGATGGCTAAAGCCTCAAAGGTTTTTCCTAAACCCACACTATCAGCAATAATACAGCCATTATATTCCATGATTTTATTAATCGCACCTTTGACACCATCTTTCTGAAAATCAAATAATAAGTTCCAAATTTTTGTATCAGTTAAGTGACGTTGTTTAGTGAGTAAATCACTGGCTGCTTGTTGGTCTAAGAATCGTTTAAATAAATGAAACAGTGTTTTATAATAAATAAATTCAGGGGCATTATCCTGATAAAGTTGATTGAGATAAGTAATTACTTGATTCTTGACATCTTGTACCAGGGTTTGATTATTCCATAACTCTGCAAACCATAACTGTAAATCTTGTCTGTCCCTTTCACTATCAACGATTAAATTTAACTCAATATTACTATTGACCTTAGCTAATCCTAATCCCTTTAAGGTAAAATTCGAGCTACCTAAAATGGCAGTTTTTACCCCATTATTATCAATGTGGTACATTTTGCCATGGAGTAAGTCAATTTGTTTAATTGACCGAATATTGACCTTTTTTTGGATCCATTCTTGACATTCCCTAGCTAATTTACTCTGTTTGAGGCGATCGCTTAGTTGAATACCAGTATCTTCAATTTTAAAAGCTTTTTGATCAGTATTAGTGCCGATGGCTTGAATAAACCGAGGTTCTCCAAATAAGAAATCTAAGTTATCAATAGATGATAATTCCTGTTTTAACGCTTCAAAGGCATAAATCGTAAAATAAGCTGAGACGATAGATAATTTAGAACCTAGTTCAATCTTATCTTTGAGAAAATCTCCAACTGTACCCCGGTTGCGGTTGTCTCGAATACCAGATTGAAACACAGAAAGCTGATGATCTGACATATTGGTTGAGAAAAGTTGAGAAAAAATTGCTTTTCTCTTAGTATTCCCTAATTGAACCTTTAACTTTCAATGAAAATAGAAAATGTAAATGAGAATAAATACTCACCATTATCAGTACCCAAACCGTTAGTTATCACCTATATCAGCGTATTTTATGCCTATTTTATCTTTTTAAAGATATTAAATAAAATTCAAACGAAATACAACTAGAATAAATTAGCTGATATTATATTAGTTCGGAATTAATTCAAACCCTACTGACTGCTGTTTGCCTAGCGTAAGCCATAAGCTGACTGCTCAAGGCTGACCACTGACAGCTATAATAGTAATTGTTGTGATATTACTAAGTTTAGTAAAATGCCAGAAATTTCTTTACGTGATCAATATTTAGAGTTAATTGATAACATTATTGAAACTACTCTCAAGGGTAAAATTAGCTCTGTAGAACAGGTTTATCAAATGTTGGTAAAAGGTATTACTTCTGGTACAGGAGAAATATTTGAATTAGCGTTAAGTGAAAGATTAACAAATTTAGAAACTCAAGTAGCACAAGAGAAAGATGATTTAAAAAAAGCCAAAATTACTCGCAGTTTACGCGCTATCAAAACTATAGAAACTCAATGGCAAAGATGGCAGGAACAAAATAAAATTACAGAAGTTATTTCTGGATATATTAAAGAAATTACTACCGTGAAACCAGAGGAATATTTAACAGTATTATGTCGCATAATTGATCCTAATCAAAAATATCCTCTCAACTTATCTCAACTACAACAATTAGCTAAAAACTTACAACAATTTGCCATAGATAAACAAGAATTAAGGGAAATCTCTCAAGGGATAATTCAAGGAATAACATCTTGGCAACGCATTCAAGAAAATCTATTAAGTTGGATGTATGAACAAAAAGGTTCTCTAGGTTTTGGAGGAGTAGCATCAGAAAAAGGACCTTGGACAAGTTGGAGTAAATTAGTCAAAAGTGAAATACCAGAAATATTTTTTAAAACCTTAGCACAAGAAAAATCTGTAATCGAATTTACTGAAGAAAACCCAAATATTAGTATTAGCAATTGGGTAGAATTAACCATAGTCCTGCAATTTTTACAAAGAGGTTTAATTAACTGGTTTGATCAGCAAGTGTATGATATTCAAGCAGGTCCTAAATTATCCATATCCACATTTTTAACCTTTGCAGTTATTTGGAGTCAACTAGCAAATGGTTGGCAAAATAAACAATCACAATATAGTGAAAATGCTAGTCAAATTATGTTGCAAATTTTAAGAACATTTGCCCAATGTCCCTATTTTCCTTTGCATGGAGGGATTTTCGCTTCATTTTCTGGTAGTTATTTACGCGATGCCATAAATTATTTAGATGCACCTTTAAAAACAGTGGAAGGTACACAAGAAAAAGCAAGGATATTAACATTATTGGGGTATTCCCAAAGGGCTTTAGGTAATTATGAGCGATCGCTAAATTTCCATCAAGAAGCGGTAAAAATAGCCAATTTTGCTAAAGATGAACCTTGTGAAATTGCTAATCTTAATCATTTAAGTCGTACCTATGTCCAGCAAAAGAATTATAGTCAAGCCATTAACTATAGTCAAAGGGCATTAATATTAAGTAGACAAACAGGTAATAGAATTGGTGAAGCTAATGCTTTGGTTAATTTAGGTTATGCAGAAGTTATGCAAGCGAAGGAAACAAATATCAGAGAAACAGAAGTTTATGAAACAGCAATTAATTATTTACAGCAAGGTTTAAAACTCACAGAAAAATTAGGAGATATGCAAAGTCAAGCCTTATGTGTGAGTAGTTTAGGTATTGCTTATTTAATTACTGCTGAATATTCTCAAGCTATTAAGTTTTTGGAAACTGCTTTTAATATGTCCCAAATTGCTGGAGATTTATATTTACAAGGTAGAAGTTTAGCATATTTAGCCGAAGCAAATTATCATCTGGGTAATTATGAAAGGACAATTTATACAGGTTGTTTAGGAATGTATTTATTAGAACAAATTGCAGCTAATGAATGGAGACAACCGGGAGGTTTATTGACAATCTTAAAAGGACAAATTGGCGTAGATAAATTTCATTTATATCTACAACAACATCGTCCTAAATTAATTGCCATTATTGGTGTTGATGGTTATGATTATTTGCCTAAATTATTGATTAAATATCAAGAGGAATAAAGATACCGGACTTCTTCAAGAAGTCCGGTATCTGCACAAATACAATCATTTATCATATAATCGAGAATAAACCTTTTAGTAATTATCAATTATCAATTACCTTTGTTAATAACTCCACAATTTCATGAGGGTTTTTAGCAATAGGAACATCTGCCGTAGCAAAAGCAGCTAATTTACTTTCAATAGTGCCAAAATTGGTATCATTACGAATTACAGAAACTAAATTTCCCATGTTTTGCCAAGTTTGACTAATGGGTGCATTTCTACCAGCAAGATAAGCAATTACAGGTTTATCAATTGCTTCACTAATGTATTTAGCTGCTGCTTCTTCACTTCCTCCTCCTGGTTGACCAATTAATACTATCACTGAGGTAGAATCATCTTCATCGAGAATTTGTAACCATTGGGAAAAGGAAGAACCAACAATAGCATCACTACCAATACTCACACTTAAAGACTGTCCTAAACCTACTTTAGTTAATTCCCAGGCGACTTCATAAGTTAGGGTACTACTACGACTGACAATACCCACAGAACCAGGAGTGTAAAATTCACTTGGTTGTGTGCCTAATAATATTTTTCCAGGTACAATAATTCCTGGACTATTAGGGCCAATAATTAAAGTTTCTCCATGTTCTGTTTTTCTGAGTAACTGCACCATATCCAAGGGAGGCACACCAGCAGAAGTAATAATAATTTGGGGAATATGGGACGCTATGGCTTCTAATGCTGCATCTAAAACTTGATAGGGAGGAACACAAATGATCGTAGTATCTATTGTGCCAAAATTATTGACCACTTCTTCTACTAAGTCAAATACTGGAAGATCATACATTTTTTGTCCTCCTTTACCAGTATTTACTCCAGCAACTAAGTTTGTACCATAGGCTTTCATTTGGGCAATATCACTGGCTGATATAAATTCTGAAAACCCTTGAATTAAGACTTTACTCTCTGGTGTTAAGTTCATACTTTTAATTGGTAATTGGTAATTGGTAATTGGTAATTGGATAAAATATAACTTTCCTGACTCTAGGGGTTTAGCATTGCTAAACCCCTACAGCAATTCTGATAGCTGACTCCTAAATCGTAAAACGTACTGCTTGTGATACTGCCATATCTAAATCTTCCACAACTATCAAAAACGGTTCACTCTTAGCAAGAGTAAGTAAGGATTTTCTGACATGATTTAATTCTGAACCTGCTAATCTAATTACTAAATAGGGTAAACCCTCGGAATAATTTTTTGTACCATGAGATCCAGAATTATATTTATTATTAGTATTATTGGTATTGTTAGTGTTTTTCTTAGCATTGTCAGCTTGTAAAAATTTACTAATAATTGTGGGCAGTTGATAAGATTGAGGAATATTCCCTAAAAAGTTGATTAAAATAACTTGAATATTGCTATTTTTTGCTAGACTTTTTAAACTACTTTCCAGGCGATCGCTAAAATTTGTTAATGTGGTATCATTCAAAAAAGAATGTCTTAAATTAATACATCTACCTGGTTTTCCACCTGCATCCACCACTGCATCTAAAGTAGTTAATACTGAACCTCTACCATTACCTAAAATACCAATTTTCCCCAACATTTCTAATTTGTCACTTTGATCCTCCAATAAGATACTTTTCCTTTTATTCACCTGATTTTTAACTATTTTACCCGCAATTTCTGATATTTCTGGATGACGTTTAATAGCTCTGTCATTTACTCTAACTTTACCATTAAGAGCCATAACCTGATTAAAGGAATTAATACCTAAAGGATTGATTTCAATAAAGTCTAAATCCTTTTCTATAAACAAGTGATACATTTTCTCTACCACATTGCTCACAGACTGTATCAATTCTCCTTGTAAACCCATCTGTAAAGCCAAGCGTCGGGCATAAAATGGAGAAAAGTCTTGCTGTACTATCACATAGTAAATCTTTTCCTGGGGCGATTCCCAATCAAAATCTGCCGATTTACAACCTAATAATACTGGACGACAAACAGTGGTATCCAGAACTACGGCCAAAGAAAACTCCTCTTGGGCATCATATTTAGATTCTGCCAGTAAAACCTCTGGTAATTGTCCCCAAATAGGCAAATTAAATATATTTTGGGCAGCAGCGATCGCATCTATGGTAGTTTCTACAATTCTCACACCACCTGCTTTTTCTCTTTCTCCTCCTTGCACCTGAGATTTAAGTACAATAGGATAGGGGATTTTTAATCCTTTTAAATCTGTAGGCTGATCAATTCTCTGTGATGGTAACACAGGAATTCCGACTTCAGCAAACCATTCTTTAACTTGGTACTCCAATAAATCCATTAAGACACACCTTATTAACAAGTAGTAATTAATTAACCATCTTGATTCTGATGCTATCTGATTTTTGGCTAATTATAGATCGTCAACTTCTAATACAAGTTACCTACTTATTGCCAAAGGTGATTGTCTAATTCCTAATCTAGCTGTATAAAAAAAGTAACCATCTCAAAATATTCATCTTTGAGTCTATTTTACTTTACGTAATGAACTTAATTTTGTGCTACTGTGTGCTAGAAAGCGACTCTAAGATATTTATTTCCGAAAACCCCCTTAGCAAAATAATCAAAACTATAGAAAGTGACTGCAACGCTTTATGGAAACAATACAAAACAAAGAACTACGACTTCTAAGTGAGATATTAAAAGAAAGACTAGTAGCTGAAATTCCTGATAGTCAGAAATTTGACGTTAAGTGTGGTATAAAAAATGACGAGCTAGTAATTTTAACTACTCATCCTACCCATGTCACTGTCAACACTAAGCAGGTGTTTTCAGTGTTAGAACAAGCATTACAGTGGCAATTTCATTATCAAACAGAAAGAGTACTGTTTTTTATTCGTTCTATGGCCAATAAACGCCCCTATGATAAATACATAGCATATTTTCGACATCAGCATACAAAAAATATAGCAGAAATACAACTTTTAGATGAACCACTTCCAGAAGATCAAGAACTAGTAAGAAAATATCAATCAGCAGCACAACCGGAAATTGTACCACCTAGTGATTTAAATAATAATTTAATATTAGATAGTCAAAGACCTATTAGTGATTCTTCCTCTGCTAGTTCAGAAACACCACTATTTGTTAATGCATTTGCAGACAATATAGAAGATGATGGTGGAGAGGCTGAGAATAACGATATATTATATACTCCTGATGCTGAATATGAACACGAAAGTATAGATAACAGTGTGGAAAAGGACAAATTTGATCCTTTTGCGAAGATTCCAAATAAAAGGCGAAAACAACGGTTAGCATTATCATTTCCTCCTCTACCTGTAATTTTTGGTAGTCTTTTAGTAGTAGCCATAATTTCTACTGGTGGGATGTTTGTTTTGTATCGTGGTTGTGCTATTTCTGAATGTCAAGAATTGCAAAATGCCCAACAATTAAAAAATGATTATCTGCAAAAAATTAAAAGTGTAAAATCGGAGAAAGATTTACCAGCAATACAACAAAAATTAGCCACTAGTATTACACAATTAAAAATGATTCCTGGATGGTCTCCAAAATATGCACAGTCTCAGGAATTAATTACTAGTTTTACCAAAAAGTTAGCTAAAATCACCCAGGCTGCTACCGCTTTAGGAACTGCATCCGCAGCTGAAAAAACTAGTACTACTCCTGTAAAAAGTTTAGATGAGTTGCGAAATAGACAAAAGCAATGGCAACAAGCTATTACACGATTACAAGCTATCCAACCTAATAATGAAATATACCAATTAGTTATGAAAAAGTTAGGTAGGTATCAAAATAGATTAATGTCTGTCAATCAGCAAATAGTCAGAGAAGAAATATGGTTAAGCAAACTAAGGAATGCCCAAAAAGTGGCAGAAGCAGCTATTACCCTACAAACCACTGCTAAATCAGCACCAGAATGGCAAAGAGTAGAATCAGGTTTACAAGGGGCAATTAGCCAATTAAAAACTATTCCAGTGGATAGTTTAAGCCATCAAGAAACTCAAAAGCTATTAAATGAATATCAACCTAAATGGATATTTATCCGCGATCGCGCTAAAAAGGAAAAAAATGCAGCTACAGCCTATCAAGTAGCGATCAAAACTGCAAACTTAGCTAAAGGACTAGGGACTCAAAATGAGTATAAAGCAGCAGTAAACGCTTGGCAACAAGCAATATATAATGCAAGAAAAGTTACTGAGGGTAGTTTTTATCATGAACAAGCTGCGATACTAATACAGTCTTATTCATCATCGTTAAAGGATGCTAAACAGCAGTTAGAAATGTCCGTTGATAATTTAACAAAAACTAAAACAGAATTAAATACTACTTGTACAAGTAGTATTAAAATTTGTACCTTTGCAGTTAATAATCAAGGTATTAATGTACGTTTAACTGCGGAATATGATCAAAAATTACAAGCTAATAACCAAGAAATGGAAAATCATTTCCGCAGTTTACAACAAGCATTGTCTGTAATTAGTAAAAATGCTAATTTACCAGTGGTATTGACTAATTCCAAAGGAGAAGAAAAGTATATGAAAAAACCAGAGTAAGCTAATGTGCAGCACTCACTGTATAATTAAAAAACCTGAAGTTACAGTAGCACAAGCATCTTGCTTGTATTAATTATTCAATTTAAAGGCACAACAGCTTAGGAGTCAGGAGTCAGGAGTCAGGAGTCAGGAGATTATTTTACCAATCACCAATCACCAATCACCAATCACCAATCACCAATCACCAATCACCAATTCTAAAATCCTAAATGATGTTGTAGTGCTTGACGCATTTCATGTATGGGAATATCTTCCCGTTGTAACCAAATTTTTAATGCTGCTGCACCTTGTTGTACTAACATTTCCAAACCATCAATCGCAATTATACCTCGCGCTTCTGCCTTGTGTAAGAACTTCGTTGGTTTAGGAATATAAATTAAATCATAGGCGATCGCACCATCAGGTAAATAACCTATTTCCTGCTCACTCAATGGTGATTCATTCATTTTTGGATACATCCCGATGGGAGTAGTATTTACTAATAACCTAGTATCAGGAAGTAACTGGGGTAATTTGTCCCATTCATGCCATTGAAAACGACCAGGAAAGGGTGTATTTTCCCAGCTGTGAGAAAACGCCCTCAACTTATCAACATTGCGCCCTACAACGTGAATTTCTGCCATTTCCAGTTTCATACAACCTGCCACCACAGCCCTAGCAGCACCTCCATTACCTAAAATCACAGCTTTGGTTTGACTCCAATCTCGATGATAAGTAGTTTTTAAAGGTGCGATAAATCCTTCTACATCGGTATTTGTTCCTATCCACTGGTTCCCTTGACGGATAACAGTATTAACAGCGCCAATAGTATAGGCAATGGGAGAAATTTCTGATAGTAGTGGTATAATAGCTTCTTTATGGGGGATAGTGACACTAAAACCCATAACACCCATAGCAGCAAAACCAGCGATCGCTTGTTCTAAATTTGCTGAAGTAATAGGAAAAGGTAAATAAACATAATCCATGTTTAACTTATTCAAAGCCGCATTGTGCATTACTGGTGATAAAGAATGTTCAATAGGATCACCAATAACTCCTAAAAGTTTAGTTGTGCCAGTAATCATGTTATCTCGTTAATTATAGGGAACAGCCAAAAATTGGTTCAGTCGAGGGACGTGGGATTTTATCAATTCAGAAGGCAGTTAGAATATAAAACACAACTATATGGTAGTAAGTTAGTAACCCAAGTTGCTAGTTATTAATTTGCGGATATTTTGTAGTCTGTAGGGTGCGTCAGACAGAATAATTTAGGTTAAAATTACCAATTTTAAGATTCTGACGCACCATACTTTGTCTAACTGGCAACTTACGTTAGTAGTTGTGGATAGATTTTATCCTAGCAGTAAAACTTGCTCTGATTGTGGAGAGAAAAAATCTCAATTACCACTATCATAAAGAGTGTTTAAATGTGGTAAATGCGGTTTTGAGTGTGACAGAGATTTAAACGCGGCAACAAGTTAAAAAAAAAGAAGTGGTCAGTGAGCTTGTCGAACTGCGGTTAGATTAACCGTGTTAGCCTGTGGACTAGATAGTGCCGACACTTCTAAGATAAAGCAGGAAGAAAAAGCGAACTTTTGTGAGAATTAGTTAGCTTTTTTGTATGGGAAAATATTATTTCCTGCCCCTCTCAATTAAATCTGGAGGTGCGACACCCCATCCAGTTTTCGATGTTATTAGCTATAATTCAAAATTATCAAATATTTAAAATACTGGCTATTGGGAGCGATCGCACAGTGACTCATAATCACACTACCATTACTATAGAAAATATTACCCCCCAGCACTATTCCTGGAAATTCTGGCCTATTGTTCCATTATACCCATACAGTCAACGTCGCACTATCCGTAAAGAAGTAATTAAAGATACTATCTGGACCTTCGATCAAATACAGGGAATTTTCTATGTAGTTGTGCCAATTCGCATGACAGTGGTAAAATTAGAACATGGCGGTTTACTCGTTTATGCACCTGTCGCACCTACTAAAGAATGTATTAATTTAGTCAATGAGTTAGTGGCAGAACATGGAGAAGTAAAGTATATTATTTTACCTACTATTTCAGGAATAGAACATAAAGTATTTGTGGGTCCATTTGCGCGATGTTTTCCTAATGCAGTAGTATTTGTTGCACCGGGACAATGGAGTTTTCCAGTAAATTTACCGTTGAGTTGGTTAGGTTTACCAGGGAAACGCACCCAGGTATTACCCACAGATAGTCAAAAAACACCTTTTGCAGATGAATTTGATTATGCCATTCTCGGTCCAATAGATTTGGGACTTGGTAAGTTTGCAGAAGTGGCATTGTTTCATAAGCGATCGCAAACTTTATTACTTACAGATACCATAGTTTCCATACCAGCAGAACCACCAGCCATAGTACAACTTGATCCCTATCCCTTATTGTATCATGCCAAAGATAAAGCCGATGATCTAGTATTAGATACACCAGAAAAACGTCTTAAAGGATGGCAACGTATTACATTATTTGCCTTTTACTTTCGTCCCAGTGTGCTAGATGTACCCCGGTGGAAAGATGTATTTAGAGATGCGTGGAAAGCCCCAGAACGCAGCAGAAAATCATATTTTGGGTTTTTTCCCTTCCAATGGCGATCAGGGTGGGAAAAGTCATATCAAGCCCTAAGGGGAAATGGACGCATTTTTGTAGCACCAGTATTACAAGCATTAATTTTAAACCGCGCACCGCAAGAAACCCTCAAATGGGCTGATCAAGTGTGCAAATGGGATTTTCAATGGATTATTCCCTGTCATTTAGACGCACCAATTACAGCCCAATCGCAACAGTTCAGAAAAGCATTTTGTTTTTTAGAAAAATATCCTAAAACCAGTTTAAATAGAATAAATTGTGATTTACCCGAAGATGATTTTCAGTTGTTGCGAGATATTGATCAAGGTTTAAATAGATTTGGTATTGTACCACCAGCGCAAGAAAAGATATAGAATTATGGCAAACCAGATTTTATGCAATTTCTTAATCATGGTTTACAACTTAGTATTTCTCAAACTTTATTATTGCCTATCATTCTCTTAGGTTTTGGTGCAATAGTTGGATTAATAGATAGTTTATTTGCTGTGATAAAATTGGCCAGATAACAAAAATTGATAATTGGTAAGCTAATGTGCAGCACTCACTGTATAATTAAAAAACCTGAAGTTACAGTAGCACAAGCATCTTGCTTGTATTAATTATTCAACTTAAAGGCACAACAGCTTACTTGGTAAAAATATCCTGATTTTTTGATCTGTTTTAAATCAAGGAACAAGGAATTTGTAGCGCCATTTTTAATAAACTATTATATTCATCATCATCCACAATATAAGCACCAAATCTAGCTAAATGAGGATTCATCATTTGAGCATCAAATAACTTAAATTCTTTGATTCTTAATCTTTCCACTAATTTTACCATAGCCACTTTAGAACCTTCAGGAATGTTAAAAAACATTGATTCCCCAATAAAAGCACTACCAATCACAATACCTAAAATTCCCCCAGCTAATTTATCATCTTGCCAAGTTTCAAAACTATAGGCGTAACCCGTCTGATATAATAACCAATAAATCTCTTGTAACGAGGGAGAAATCCATGTAGGTTTACGGTTCGCACAACCAGTAACCACAGCTAAAAAATCACGATTTATAGCTACTTGAAACCGATTTTGATTCAGAACCCTTTGTAATGATTTAGGATAGCGAAATCTATCATCTAAGGGGATTAAAGTCCGTTCATTACTTCCATACCATCCCAAGTTATCATCATCATCAGCCATGAGAAAATAACCTTGAGCATAACCTCTAATAATACTAGCTACATCATATTGCATAATTAAAACATCAAAAAAATCTATAGTAGGTACTAGGTTATCAGTCACAAAACTGACAATTATTAGATATATTGGATAAGCTAATGTGCAGCACTCACTGTATAATTAAAAAACCTGAAGTTACAGTAGCACAAGCATCTTGCTTGTATTAATTATTCAAGTTAAAGGCACAACAGCTTATCTATGTTGTCATCTCCCCAATCATTACTATACAATCTAAAAGGACTTACGCAACTAACGCAACTAACACATTAGTGCGTCAGACAGCATAAATTATGTCAATAAGCAAATTCTTGATATCTGACGCACCCTACAGCTTACAACAGACAGCATAAATTATATCAATAAGCAAATTCTTGATATCTGACGCACCCTACAACTAAAATAACTCTAGTAAATAGCTCTTTAAGATATAATCATGATAGAACCAATTCCGTCCATTGTTTTACCAATCTCGGAAAACCCTGAATTAGAAGGGGAGTGGTTACAAAATAATTTGTTAAAGTGGCTTGATGAGGAATTTATTCCTGAAGCCATTAATCAAAAAATAGCTCAACGCGCATCTCAGATTTTTGTTAGACAACGTATGGAAGGAGAAAATGACTTAGGTTGTTTAGTAATTGCTATTGTTACAGAAATGCAATCTTTTGATTTTTCTAAGAGTTTTTTTGGTGAATTTGCGATCGCCAATGCTGTTAGCGATATACTCTTAGAAAGTTTAGGTATTGATCATTGCTGTGGCCAATCATAAACTGCTACAAATTTTCCAATTTTTCCAATTTTTGTAAAATTCCGGCGCAGATAATTCGCAACTACACAAACTACTTCCTGCTACGGAAACCAATCAATAAAAATTAATAACAAACAATAAAAGTTTATTAATTTTTAACCCATCTTATGTGGGTTCTTTTATATGGGCTTTGTTTGTGTAGATGCGGATTATAAATACCGATACTCTTACCAGCTAGACTTAACAACCCCGGGTAATAAGCCTTGATGCGCCCATTCTCTAAGTACATTTCGGGACAGTCCGAAGTCACGATAAACACCTCTAGGACGACCGGTTAACCAACAACGGTTTTGACGACGATTAGGCGCACTATTGCGGGGTAACTGTTGAATTTTACGGTGTACTTCTAGTTTATCTAGGGGAGATTCCGCTGTTCTAAACTCTTCTAACAACGCTTCACGCTTTGCAGCATATTTTTCTACTAACTTAGCGCGTTTCTTTTCGCGCTCAATCATGCTCTTTTTAGCCATAAATTCTCTAATCTAATTAAAGACACTATTTTCCATAATACTATAAGTGGTGGCTATTAGCTAGAAAATTAGTCAGAAAATTAAGAATAATTCCAGAATAATTTTCACATAGTCAACATATCAAGCAATCAAACTGTTTATACTTACATCAAATATGTGTAAATAAATGACATTAAAGTAGTGCAAGCATCTTGCTGGCATACCTAATGCAAATTACAGCGATTCTCATGTAGTTAAGCCAGAAAATTTAGAATCCCTCAATGAAGCGATGACAATTGCAGTTAATTATATTACAGAAGATGATTCCCTCAACTGGTTCAACCACTGTGGCTTATTTACCTGAAAACTGGTGTAATATTATCAAAAAAGGGGTTTTGTCTATTCTGCAAGTAGTTAAATACTAATATCACCCTTTTGTTGAATTGGTTGAATCGAGATGAAATAGATGATCCTCAAGTGGTTACTAAGAAAAATGTAGCGGTTAAATGGTGTAAATATGCTTCTGATTATATGTTAAAACATAATGGTAAACCTTGGGTTTATGTGTTGATACCCCGTGATGCGATCGCACAAAATATGATACTCAAAGGTTTAGGCGATCGCTTTGGTTGCTTATGAAATGGCTATTTGCCCAACTACTGTAAAAGTATTGCCAAGTACCTACTAATTCTATTGTTAATTTCCAACTTACATTATGTTATCAAATCATCCTGAAATATTCAGACTCTCTCAATCTCATCTCAATACCATTACAACCTGTCCCCGCAAATTTCAAAACACATATTTAGAACAAATTAATCTACCTTCACATCCTGAATATCAAGAAAAACAAACATTAGGAACTCAGTTTCACTTATTAATGCAGCAGAAGGAAATGGGTTTACCAATTGATAATTTAGTGCAACAAAATCCCAAATTAAAAACCTGGATGAAAACATTTTATGATATGTCTCCAGATATTTTTATCCTGAATAGTGAACAGCAAATTTTTAGAGAAAGTGAACATTACCGCACTTGGAAATTAGATAATTATTTATTCACTGTGGTTTATGATTTATTAATTGCTGATGAAAGCCAAGCCTATATTCTTGACTGGAAAACTTACCAAAACGTACCAAAGTCACAAAAATTACGCAAAAATTGGCAAACTCGTCTTTATATGTATGTCTTAGCAGAAACTAGTAATTATTTATTAGATAATATTTCTATGACTTATTGGTTTGTGGATAGTAAAAATAAAATCAACTATGTTAAATTGCTATATGATGAAAAACAACATCAACAAACCACAAAAGAATTAAAGCAAATATTAAATAATTTAAACGATTGGTTAGAAAATTACCAAAATAATGTACCATTTCCTCAAACAGAACAAGTCAAAATTTGCGAATCTTGTCCTTATAATAGTCAATGTCAACCTCAAGAAAATCAAAATAATCATCAAGGGATAAATCATGATATTTCCAATTTGGAAAAGATTCAAGAAATATCTATATCAATCCTAAATTAGTTATCAAAAACAAGATCCATGACTTCTTAGAGAAGTCGGTGATCTGACTCCTATAATAGCTATCATCTATCACAAATCTATCATTAATCTTGTAATATTATGCAATGGATTTTAAAAACATCAGAACAACCTCCCCAATGGTTTATTCATCTAGTTAGAAAACACGCACCAACAATAAATGGTATGTTCGCATCCCAATTACTTTGGCAACGTGGTATAAAAGATGAAGCAAAATTAACAAGTTTTATTAATCATCAATTATATCAACCTGCGAGTTATCAGGAATTTGGAACAGAAATATTATTAGCTGTGGAAAGGTTAATTGCTGCGGGTAAAAATAACGAAAAAATAGCTATTTGGGGAGATTTTGATGCAGATGGAATTACATCTACAGCAGTATTATGGGATGGTTTAGGAGAGTTTTTTACTCAACATCAACAATTAACTTATTATATTCCTAATCGTCTCAAAGAATCTCATGGTTTAAATAAATCAGGGATTGATAATTTAGCTAGTCAAGGTTATAAATTAATTGTCACTTGTGACACAGGAAGCACTAATTTAGAAGAGATAATTTATGCCCAAAATTTAGGTATAGATATCATTATTACCGATCATCATACTTTACCAGAACAACGTCCACCAGTAGTAGCAATTATTAATCCACGATATTTAGAAAATAGTCATCCTTTATATCATCTTTCTGGTGTGGCAGTGGCCTATAAATTAGTAGAAGCATTATATCAAAAGTTGCCAGATATCCCAGAAAAACCTGTCACTGATTTATTAGATTTAGTAGCAGTGGGATTAATTGCAGATTTAGTTCAATTAAGTGGAGATTGTCGTTATTTAGCACAATTAGGAATTGAAAAATTACACAGTGATTATAAAAAACCTGAACGAGAAAGAAGAAGACCAGGAATAGGTAAATTATTAGACTTGTGCCAGAAAAATGGCGATCGCCCCACAGATATTTCCTTTGGTTTAGGACCACGAATTAACGCCGTTAGTCGCATTTATGGAGATGCTAGTTTCTGTGTGGAATTATTAACTAGTGGCGATATACAGCATTGTCAGCAATTGGCCATAGAAACAGAATTAGCCAATACCAGAAGAAAGTCTTTACAAAAAGATGTCCAAACACAAGTTACTAAAAAATTAAGTCAATTAGACTTATCAACTACCAGCATTATAGTATTAGCAGATGCACAATGGCCGACAGGAATTTTAGGTTTAGTTGCGGGACAAATTGCCCAAGAAACAGGAAAACCTACGATTTTATTAAGTACAGATTCTTCAGAAAATAGCCCAGAAGCCCCAAAATTTGCCAGAGGATCTGCCCGTTCTATAAATTCTGTTGATTTGTATCAATTAGTCAAAGAACAAGCCCATTTATTACATCGTTTTGGCGGACATCCGTTTGCCGCAGGATTGAGTTTACTAGTAGAAAATATCCCGTTATTTACTCATGCAATTAACCAGAAATTACGGGCATCTTTGGGAGGAATTGATCTCAGTCCCACTATTCAAGCTGATTTAGTTGTCACAGTGGCAGATTTAGGTAAAGATTTATTTTTAGAATTGAAAATTTTAGAACCTTGTGGTATGGGTAATCCTATTCCCAAATTATTAATTAAAAACTGTTGGTTTGAAAATGCCTGGCATCGTAATCAAAAAGATTTACAAGGTAATGCAGTGGCTTATATTAAGGCTGAATTTGATATTAAGGATGATTCTACTACTAATCCTTTTCCTGGTATTTGGTGGGGACACTATAAGGATGAATTACCTTTAGGTAGATGTGATTGTATTGCAGAAATTGATTTTAATAGTTTTAAAAAACGTTATGAAATTAGATTAATAGCAATAGGTTCTGTCACAGATACAGAAATAACCACAGATGATCAAAATACTCTGATCACAAATATTATAGATTGGCGCAATCAAGATTATTCAGATTTAATAGAAGATTCCAGAAAATCAATATTGATTATGAAAAGTTGTCCTACTCAATGGCATGATTTAAGAATGTGGTGGAAAAAAGCAATCTATGATCAAAAACAACTGGCCATGGCTTGGAAAAATCCTGATCAAGTTCCTCCTACAGATATTTGGCTAACTTTAGTAGGAATAGCTAAATATCTGAGTCGCACAAATCAAGTAGTTACTCGTGTTCAACTATTAGAAAAATTAGGAATTACTGATAAAAGTTTATATTTAGGATTTAATGCCCTAAAATATTTAGGGTTTATGATTCAAAGACAAGATACTCATTTACAAATCAATTTACCAGTACATTGCGAAACTATTAATTATCCGCAAAATATTATAGATCATGCTGTAATGCAATTTTTAAATGCAGTACAAGAAGAACAATTTCAACAAGAATATTTTGCTACTGTTCCCCTGCCAATTATTGCTAATAATATATTGTAGTTCCTATTGTGGTGCAGGCATCTTGCCTGCAATGATTATTTGTTTTGGGCTAAAGCCCAACTACGAACTAACTGGACTAAATCCCTAATACTCTCTCTTCTTCCTGTCCTGGTTTATTAAAACATGGGTTAGTTATTCAACTAACCCACTCTGATATTACGCGGTTACTTCTTCTTTAACTTCTTGCTGTAATGCAGCATACAATCTATTCAGTGCATTCACGTAAGCCTGAGCAGAAGCTACAATAATATCTGTATTGGCTGCATGACCTGAAAATACACGGGATTGATGCCGCAGGCGAATTGTCACTTCTCCTAAAGCATCAATTCCTTCGGTGACAGATTGTACAGAAAATTCAATCAATTCATTCGGTACTTTAACTACACGATTAATTGCTTTATAAACTGCATCCACTGGACCTGTACCAATCGCAGCATCTGTTAATTCTTCTCCTGATGGAGTGCGTAATGTCACTGTTGCAGTAGGTTGTGCTTTACTACCACAGGAAACCTGCACTAGTTCCACTTTAAATAAATCTGGCGCTTGTTGAATCTCATCATTAACTATAGCTTCTAAATCCCAATCAGAGATTTCTTTCTTTTTGTCCGCTACTTCCTTAAAGCGTACAAACGCTTTGTTGATATCATTATCTGATAATTCAAAGCCTAATTCTTTCAATCTGGATCTAAAAGCATTTCTACCAGAATGTTTACCCAATACAATTTGATTGTCTGTTAATCCAATTAACTGCGCGTCCATAATTTCATAAGTGAGTTTATTTTTCAAAACTCCATCTTGATGAATACCGGACTCGTGAGCAAAGGCATTAGCGCCAACTATGGCTTTATTAGGCTGTACTAACATTCCTGTGAGGTTAGAAACCAAACGGGAGGTTTTATATATTTGTTTGGTGTCTATATTAGTTAATGATGTCTGTGAATCTTCATGACGACCAAAGAATGGGTTAAAGTATTGTCTACGCACGTGCAAGGCCATGACTAATTCTTCTAAGGCGGCGTTTCCTGCCCGTTCTCCAATACCATTAATAGTACATTCTAGCTGTCTTGCCCCATTTTTCACGGCTTCTAAGAAGTTAGCTACTGCCAATCCTAAATCATTATGGCCATGAACGGAAATAATGGCTTGATCTATGTTGGGGACGTTCTCTTTAATTCCTTTGATGATTGCCCCAAATTCACTGGGGGTGGTATATCCTACTGTATCAGGGATATTAACTGTGGTCGCGCCAGCAGCGATCGCTCTTTCCAATACTTGATACAAAAATTCTGGATCAGACCTACCTGCATCTTCTGGAGAAAATTCTACATCATTGGTGAAACTTTTAGCATAAGCCACCATTTCTTCGGCGATCGCTATCACTTCTGGTCTACTTTTTTTCAGCTTATATTGCAAGTGAATATCGGAAGTTGCTATAAACGTATGTATTCTCCCCTTGACTGCGGGTTTAATTGCTTCTGCGGCAGCTTTAATATCATCCTGTCTAGCTCTAGCTAAACTACAAATTACCGGACCTGTTTCTGTTCCCACAGTTTGAGCTATTTTATGAACCGCCTCAAAATCACCAGGACTAGCAAAAGCAAATCCAGCTTCTATAATATCTACACCTAATCTAGCTAATTGTTTAGCAATGACTAATTTTTCCTCTATATTTAAAGTTGCCCCTGGACATTGTTCTCCATCGCGCAGGGTAGTATCGAATATAATGATTCTGTCTGTTTTCTCTGTTTGGTTTGTTTGCTGCATAGATTTGATGTTGTTTATTTGTGAAAGTTTGCTGAATAAAATAGGTAAGATTAACTCTGAACTTTTCAAATTAGTGATTTTAGTGATTTTTCACTACTGGAGACTATTAACCGTCAGTTTTTTCTATTCTATCTCTAATATCGTTCAAGTCTATATATCTATCCGTAGCATTTCTCAACTCTCTAGCGATCATTCCTTCCGTGGACACTACTGTGATATGAGTATTTTTTGACCTTAATAGTTCTATCGCTCTTTCAAAGTCCCCATCTCCACTAAATAGCACCACTCGGTCATATTGATCTACTGTATTAAACATATCTACAACAATTTCAATATCCAAATTTGCCTTTTGGGAATATCGTCCTGAAGCATCATCATAGTATTCTTTGAGGATCTTCGTTCTTACAGTATATCCCAAACTAATCAACGCATCTCTAAAGCCTCTTTGATCCTGTGGATCTTTTAACCCAGTGTACCAGAAAGCATTGATTAATGTCGTTTCTGACTGTTCATATTTAAAATATTCTAATACTCTTCTAGGATCAAAAAACCAACCATTTTTTTGTTGAGCATAGAACATATTGTTTCCATCTACAAAAATAGACAGACGACTCATTGGAAAACCCATAAAAATTTACACCTAATAATAGATAAGAATGTTAGAGGGAAACATAGATTATAGCAATTATTTAATGTTAATTTGGCTATATCTATCAGGTAAATAACTACAGCTTTTTATCATTGTGTTTTTCCAGAATTTAATTTAAAGAATTTAAGTTAAAATTTTCGGGAAATTTTGCGGTATTTTCTGGCTACAGCCTCTTTAAATCTTTGATTCTGATTGTTTACTCCACAAATTGAAATTGTACTGGATGTATATATAATAGCAGCAATAGCTAACTTTTATAAACTAATATCAGCAAAAATCTGGATATTTTTTGATTCTTACCATCAGTTTTTTCTCTTAATTACCTCGCAATTACTATATACAACAGATCATCGGTAAATGAAGTAAAAAATTTCACTATAAAACCCAATTTTTAAGATAGTTTTTCTCCTGATTTTGTCAGTTATAACTTCTCAATTTTGCTGTATTATTTTACCTTTTTCAACCTAAGTTTTGTCCTGTGTATTCAGGTTGAGATTAGATAAAGAAATTTATTTACCTCCGTTTTTTACTAAGGATGTTATCTAAGCCAATTTGCCCATAAATTAAAGATAAATTTGACTTAGTAACATCATGCTGAATTATATAACATTTAATTTTACTCCTAAATAGGTATTTTATGGGATCTAGGAGTAAATAACCCTGATCCCCATAACTAGATTTTTACACTAATTTGCCCCAAATATCATCTGGACTGGGAATAATTACCAATATTTCACTTCCACTTAGAATACTGTGCAGGAAAAAACTTACACAAAATATTAAGAGATATTAAGAAATATGACGATCTTCTCATCTAATTGGCTGCTAAACTACTGATGTAGTCTTTAAGTCCAGTGTTTGTAGTATATTTTTAGTATAGAATCTGAGAATGATAGATCATCAGGTAAATTTATATATAAAGTTATATACCTCTTATATATCTTACTTATATATCTGACTCAGCTTAATACAGTAACATAGAGATTAACTAGTAGTAAATATACTGGTAAAATATCATCTGAGGTTAAACATTTCAGTAAAATTGTCAAGGATGATGATCAAGTGAGCATAGAAATCAAGATAGCTTGTAATAGCTTGTAATAATAACTAGTAATAACTCTTCTACTGACATCTATTTTATATTAATACATTTTAATACATTAAAAAATTAACATAATATAATATGGCAGAAAAGCCTGCCTCCAGTATAACTGAAAAATCTACCAATGTTGTCAAGGCAGGACGACAGTTACAGGTCTTACTTTGGAGTTATTGGTTAAAGGGTACTTTAACAGTGGTTTTGGGGGATCTGAAAGTTGAGGATATTATTTTTTGAGACTTCAACAAATCCTAATATCCAATTTCTCAAAAGTCTCCTATAATTTATCCATAATTTTCATCTGTACTTGAGTTAACTATTTTTTAATCTGATTTATGTTCAAAAATAGCAGGATCTTTATAAATGATTCATATTTTATTGGGGTGAGAGTGATAATATATAAGTAAGCTAAATAGTTGAAAGAGTTTCAAGAAACCTCAACCTCAACTAACAGCGATTACTTATGATTCAACTTCCTGTATTAAACCAGGAAATTGATCCCACAATTATCAAGAATAGCTGCGTAAATCTTATAGGAAAAATTATCGAATTGATTAAGGTTACACACAGAAATTAATAGTTCGATAACAGTATAAATATTTAATTATTGTAGTCGCTCATGATGTTGAATAGGTGGAAAAGACTCCCAACAGTTTAGCAATGACCAACTTAAATACTTGAATTGAATTTAAGGAGCAGGAATCATGAGAGCTAGAAATATTATGACTCAAGATGTAGCCACTATTCGCGGTGCTGCTACCATCACTGAAGCAGTCAAATTAATGCGTCTCAAAGGTCTGCGTGCTTTGGTTGTTGAACCCCGTCACAGTGGCGATGCTTACGGTATGATTACTGAAATGGATATCGTTGGTAAAGTTGCTGCTTTTGGTAAAGATACTGATCGGGTTCATGTTTATGAAGTCATGACCAAACCCTGTATTGTTGTTAACCCTGACCTAGAAGTTGAATATGTAGCACGTTTATTTGCTAACACTGGTGTATGGCGTGCGCCCGTTATTCAAGGTGAACTATTAGGCATTATCTCTGTTACTGATATTATCACTAAAGGTAACTTTGTAGATAAACCAAAATTAAAGTTCTTGCGGACTGAGCTACAAAAAGCGATCGCTGAAGCTCGTTCAATTGCTGCTAATTATGGTTCAGATTCTAAACGCGCAATTGAGGCTTGGGATATGGTAGATGAGTTAGAAGCAGAAGCTACTTTTTACGGTGTACCCAGATCTGAGAAAACAGCTAGAGAACTGTTCTCTGAAGACAAACAACTCGCAGGTGTACGTTAGTCAACTCACTGAATTAGTTCTACAAAGTCTTACAAACTTTGAGTTTGACTAACTAATCTATTCCCTCAGAATCACAGTGATTCTCTAGCTAATTTAGTATTTCTCCCCATTTATGATAAAACACATTGGAGGTGTATGACATAGATCGGGAAATATGATAGAGAACACTTTGGTTCTGAGGTTATTTTAGCATTGTTTAATTAATTTGATCAAGTAATTTTCTCAAAATAAGATCCCCAACTTTTTGAAGAAGTCGGGGATCTATTACCGCAAAGCGGAAGTCATGCATTCAAAAGTCGAAACTAAGACGTTATAGGCTTTTTAACGATTTAGAATAGTTGGTTTTTTCCGCCAATCTCTACTATGGGCGTTATTTGTGTTATGGAGTTTTAGATATTTATTACTAATGCTCTCGTAAACATTATTTGATTTGTACATTATTTGAACATTGTTTATATGATATTAAGTTCTATAATAACTTCAGCTTTTCTTTACGAAAAAAACATCCAATTATCCTTGAATTTTGATAAACTTAATCTCATACCGGTTTAGGTTAGCAAAATCAGAAGTTTATTACTGGTTACATCCTATCGGGAGCAGTGCAGAAAAAGTTAGTACCATATTTGAGGAGAAAAATTCCTTTTGTATACGGAACTAACTATTTTCTGTGGGAATAAATTTGTGCAAGATACCTATCAAGTCATATCTGATTAACTCAGTCACCAGTCAAATATAACACATCCTCAATTTTATTTTTAGGACTTACTGTAGGGTGCGTCAGACTCCATAAATTCTGTAACTAAACAGATTGTTAAATCTGACGCACCCTACTAAAAATGTGTGAGTGCGTCAGACTGCATAAATTCTGTAACTAAACAGATTGTTAAATCTGACGCAGTTTATTTTTAGGACTTACTGTAGGGTGCGTCAGACTCCATAAATTCTGTAACTAAACAGATTGTTAAATCTGACGCATCCTACCATAAATGTGTCAGTTGTGTAAGTTCTAATTTTCATCGAGAACGCTTTTTACACTGTAAAAAATAGGCGTTCTATTCAATGTTTTCATGGGGAATCTATAGCTTCATCCTCTTCAAATTAGTAATTGGTAGGTCATGGCTAAGTAAATAGGTAAATCAAGAGGGAAAATAAGAACAATGGCAAGAAAAGAATTTCAATTTCGTGCTGACGATGGACATCATATCCAACCCACATCAGCAGATATTTTTCTGCGTCAGCAGTTGGAAAATTCTATTAGCAAATACTTTTATGAAGGATGCGATCGCATTCTGCAAACTTTACTCTGTAAATGTCGCTGGTATACCACTACTCACGCCAGTATTTTAACTGTAGTTATTGAATGTCCAGATCAAATGACTAATTGGCAAATTTTACAGCAAATTGTGCCAATGGCCAATGTTTTACACGGCATTGTCAGCAGTGCCAAAATTCGGGTTTGTCCTCCTGATACTCAAACTGTACCTTTTGAAATGAGGGTGGATGAATTACCAGTTTATCGTGATTGGGCATAAGATTTTGGTTGAAAAATTGTTCATCAAGGACTAACATTCTGCTGGATAATGTTAATTAGTTCGGCACAAACTAAATTAGCAGAATGTTGGACTACCGGACTTAAATCTAGTCCAAAATCTAAATTTTCTGCTTCAATTAAATAAACTGTCACATCTTGGGGAAAATCATCTACAAAGATTTTTTTCCCAATAGCGATCGCATGATCCCAACGGAAATCATGGAGATTATAACTAGGTTCAGGTAGACCTTCTAATTCATCACCTGGGACTTTAAATATAGCACCTGGTTGTGACCCTGTGCAACTAGCATCAACAATAATTAATTTTTTACTTCCTCTAGCTTGAAACATCACTTCCATTCCTGCCGTTCCACAATCAAAAACGCGGATTTGGGGGTGAACATTTTTTGCTAGATATTGCTGTAAACGTTGGGCAATAATTACCCCTACAGCGTCATCATTACGATTAAGATTTCCGCAGCCAATAATGGTAAGCATAACTTTATCCTGGGATATTTATCCTAACATAAATCTTTTCAATTTTGCACAATAAATTCTGAAAAATATCCGAAAAATATCTAAAAAATATTTTCAGATCCCGGACTTCTTAAATAAGTCCGGGATCTGGGCGGATCTGTTGTGAATTTTGTTAGTAAATACTCATTTTCAAAAGGTTTAGAATCTGTAAGAATAAAGATAATAGGTAAGCATTCAGTTGTAGGGTGCGTCAGACAACATAAACCATGTAACTAAATAGATTCTTAATATCTGACGCACCATACTAATTTACTGATAGCTTTTTTGCCCCTAAATTATAATTGATATATGCTAGTATTTCGAGAGACAAAAAATAAAGGCAGAGGTGTATTTGCCCAGCAAGATTTTGCTCCAGGAGATTTAATTGAAACAGCAGCAGTTATTATTATTCCTAAACAACAGGTTAAGTTAATTACTAAAACGGTATTATTAAATTATTATTTTGGTTGGCATGGAGAAAGTGGAGCGATCGGTTTAGGTTTTTCTTCTTTATTTAATCATTCTTATCATCCTAATGCGGTTTATATTAAGAATTTTGCTAAAAATGTGATTGATATTATTGCCCATAAATATATTCGAGAAGGTCAGGAAATTACGATTAATTATAATGGTTCTGTGGATAATTTATCGCCAGTGTGGTTTGATGTGGATGAGTAAGGCTGAGTTTTAAGGTATTTCCTTCTCTGATGCTTCAAATTCAAGTTCTTGGAATCAGATAGTTGATGAAAAAAATAAAATAGTGGAACATTTAACTAAAATTCTGCAAAACACTGATAGATATATAGAAGAAAAGAAATACAAACAAAACTAAAATAGTTTACTTACCTATCATAGACGCTATTAAAATGAACTAGGTTAGTTTGACACTAGGAAAGCCAATATTGCCCGTTTTACTCGCGCTTCGCTTAACAGAAGGTACAATTATAATAATAATTATTTTTCTGGGTGAGTATTTCCCACCCTACAAAAACTATAAACTTAAACTTACACCATGTTTTTTAGCAATTTCTGTTAATTGCTCAAGTTGATGTTGTGTAGCCTTATTTAATATTCCCTCAGCTTCTTCAGGGTTTGTACCATCTTTAGGAATTAAAAATTTCACATACAAAGAAACAAAATCAACAATAGCAGGAATACCTGATAACTCATGCTTATCTGCTTGTTGTCCAGCAATTACCGCCACTAAACCAGCCCGAATGGGGTCAGGTCTAACTTTCATAAATTGGTCAATTAATTGTTTTACATAATCTGGAGTTTCTAAGTTTTTCAACTTATTTTGATCAGGTTTAAATTCTAAACCGGCAGCTTTAGATTGTTCTAAAACACACCATTCTATAAACTCCTTTAAAGCAATTTCAGGGACTTGAGGAAGATATTTGTATAGTTCTACATTAGACACAAGCAGCTACCATTAGTAATTATTAATTAGGGGTTAATAGTTAACAGTTAATAATTATTAATTAACAGTTAACAATTTATTCATTCAAAACTAGCCTATCTCAATTTTGAGAGAGTTTTTGTCATAGAACTGACAATAAATGAATCTATATACCTCACTCATATATTCTTATGGTGCGTTAGTAGTAAATAATCCATTTGCATGAGATACTTATACTAGCTAACGCACAATAAAATATACAAATAATACGTATATGACACAAAATTAAGCAGTTCTAAACCGGGCTAATTCCTCTCCAGTTTTAGCATCATGGGCATGAACAGTACAAACTAAACAGGAATCGAAAGAACGCGCTACATGACCTACTTCTACAGGATCTTTCGGGTCTATAATGCGTGTACCTATTAACGCCTCTTCAATTGGACCAAGTTGACCACCACCGTCACGGGGTCCAATATTCCATGTACCTGGAGCAATTACTTGGTATTGTTTAATTTTACTATCTTCTATTTCTACCCAATGACATAAAGCACCTCTGGCTGCTTCCGTTGCGCCCCAACCTTTTCCGTCTTTTTCTTGGGGCTTAATATACCAAGGTTCATTAAGATTAAACTCTCTCAAACAACGTTCCGCTTGACGGTATAATTTGACAACTTCATGAACTCGCGCTAATTGGCGAATATGCACATTAGGACCGCCCATTTTTTTGAACACATCTAGTATAAATGGATCATAATGTTGCCAAGATTCTCCATGCTTACCACCTGCTACTAATTGACGGGCTAAGGGACCAGCTTCTAAACGTCCAAAGTCTTTATGCAGTACAGCACTTGCCCAGGAATAAGCACCTTTAAAGTCTTTTTGGTTGTTAATAGTAGGTGATGTAGTGCGATCGCTCGGATGCCAATTTTCCACACCTTCATTATACCAAGAGTGGGTTAAATTTTCACGGACAACAGCCTGATCCATCAAACTATGACTATCAGTAACGCTATCATAAACACCACTTTTCATAATTAACGCAGCGTTACGATTTTCAATAGTGGGTTTATTATACTTATCTTCATGGGGCAAATATCCCCAAGTGACATATTTACCCACACCACCACCAAATCTATCTAAACCTATATCTAAACCCATGCGCCAATAAATACCTAAATCAGATTCACGATGGTTAATATCTTCATTTAACCATCTAATAAAATCTTCATAGGATTGAATTTCCTCATATCTTTCTAAAGAACAACCTAACCAAACTGGCTCTAACCAATTGGTGCGGAAATATTCTAAAATCCCCCAAGCGCGGGTAATATCAGTCAGAGTGGGAGCGCACATCACACCACCAGGCACCATATAACTGCTATGGTAACTAGTGATATGCTGGAAATGTTACTGAAGAACTTATTTTTTCAGGTAATTTTGCTCGCTAATAACATTTTATTTTCACTATTTCAGCTTTGATAAATAAGGGAATATTTAGGGAATGAACGCACAAAATCAGAGTAATTACGAAGGTATATATTCCATATCTACAGATAACTATACAAATGCAGACTCAAAGGACTGGTTTACAGATATGTTTGCAGACTTTGATCCGCAGAACACCACAGATGGCAGCTATAGAGGAACAATGGCGAAAATAAAAGCAACGGAATTACAGTATCAAGCAGTTTTTGAACAGAAGTTAGTGGAAGCTAATAATAATTTAAAAAGGGAGAGAATAAAAGTTAGTATTAAACAAACTGGCAATTCTCTCCAATTACGTGCTACCTTACCTTTAAAACCAGGAGATAGTAATTTAGGTAAAGCCAAAAAACAGTATGATTTATCTCTAGGAATACCCGCAAATTTAGAGGGATTAAAAACAGCCATTGAGGAAAGTTACGAGTTAGGTAAATTAATTGCTCGTCATACTTTCCAATGGAATGAGAAGTATTTAGGAATTAGAAATAAAGAGAAACAAGAAGTTAAAACTATTGGGGAATTATTAGATAATTTTGATGAAAAATATTATCAAACTCGTCAGAAAACTATCACCAGTGAAAATACTTTTAGTAATTATATATCTGTAATTAAAAGAAACTTTGATTTAACAATTTTAGCCACTAAAGAAAATTTTGAAGAAGTTATTAATTCAGTTAATGGTAATAAAAAAAATGAATTAATTGCAGTAAGTTCGGTTTTGATAAAAACCTTTAATTTAGGATTTCAACTGGATGTCAAACGAGAGCAAGTTATTCCTGCTTATCGAGAAATACCGGATGATGAAAAAATAATATCTAGTTTTTACCTCTTTGAAAAATTCGCCCTCAAACGGAAAAATACAAATATTAGTGATGAAATAGATACTTGGGAAATGTGGCGTTGGGTATATGGAATGTTGGCGACTTATGGATTAAGACCAAGGGAATTATTTGTACAACCGGATATTAATTGGTGGATGTCTCCCCAAAATATAGACCATACTTGGAAGGTGAATAAAAATACTAAAACTGGATATAGAGAAGTTATACCTTTTGTGACTGAATGGGTAGAATTATTTGATTTAAAAAATCCTAAACCGTTAAATATTTTAGCAAGAAAAGTTGAAAAAATTGCCTCTGTACAAAATATTAATTGGATGCGAAGAGATATATCGAGATGGTTTAGAAAAGTGGGAATCGAATTTCAACCTTATGATTTACGTCATGCTTGTGCAATTAGAGCGCATCTTCAGGGAATAGCAATTAAAGCAGCAGCAGATAATTTAGGTCATACTGTGGATGAACATACAAAGACTTATCAAAGATGGTTTGGGATTGAAAATAGGAAAAAAGCCTTTGGTGAGGTAATTAGTCAAAGGTCGTTAATTGAGTTGCAGAAGAATGAAATTTTGGCGTTAAGGATGGAGAATGAAAAGTTGAGGTTTGAGGTGGAAAAGTTTAAATTCTCGGCTGCTGAAAATCTATAGGACTGCAAAACAGCTTTACCACCGCTGACACCAGCTACAACATTATCAGGAAAAATTTATTCTGGTGTAACGGGTAAAGGAATCCTGTAGCCTTCTCCCAAAATATGCGCGACAAACCCTGTGCGAGCATAGAAAGCGCGAGAAGTGCTTCCGTTACCTCGCCCCTTTGTTCTTGGCTGCACAAGCTTGCCCATTTTGCTGCTAAGACTGGAAAATCCTTCAGTTCCTATTGTTTTTCGAACAAGGTCATAATCTGATTTAACTTGCTTATAGATGATATCAGTATTATTGAGATCGAAGGAAACTACTGAATGCACAAGGGAATGACGATCTGCTTTACTCTCAAAGACTCGCGCTACGGTCTTGACCAATAAGTGTCCTAAGGCGGCTAATTGCCTCTACTCTTTCCATATATTACCTTGCTTCAACATAGGCGATAACTCTAATTGAATAGGATTGGTCAATCGTTTGATTGATAGTTCAATATGTCCTGCATCTGCTTCACAGCCAATAAATTTTCGACTTAGTGACAAAGCTGCAACTCCAGTAGTGGAAGAACCAGAAAAAGGATCAAAAACCAAATCCCCTGGATTTGTACTGGCTCGAAGACATCTTGCAACAAGATCAACTGGCTTTTGTGTTGGGTGTTTACCGTAAAGCTTTTCATATTTGTTTGGAGCAGACATTCTCCAAACATTTTTCATTTGCTTATCGCCATTTTCAGCCTTCATTTCTTCATAATTGAAGGTGTAACTTTCTTTTCCTTTACGTGCCTTGGTTGCCCATAATATTAGCTCTGTTGAATGAGTAAAGCAACGACATCCTAGATTTGGAGGTGGAGCAGGTTTTTCCCAAATAATATCATTGAGAATCCGAAAGCCAAGCTGCTGCATAGCAAACCCAATTGATGGGTATACGTGAAGAGTACCAGTTACCCATATAGTACCTGTTGGTTTAAGTATACGATAGCAACTAGCGAGCCATGCTTTGTTAAATTCATGGTCTAGTTCAACACCTTGACTGCGATCCCATTCGCCTTTATTAACTTTAACCATGCGCCCAGAAACACAGGTTATTCCATCATTTGAAAGGTTGTAAGGGGGATCAGTCCAGATGCAGTCTACGCTTTCAGCAGGTAGTGAATCCATCAATTCTAAACTATCACCATAGTATAAACAGGAAAGTCCATCACTAGATTTCCACACGACCTCTGGCTGGTTTGGCTTCACCGTTTTGTGAGTATTCTGTTCAAGCTGTGCTTGTACTGTCATTAGATTTGCTTTTTAACTGGTTGTACATCAGGAGTATTGTCTATTGTAAAATAATGTGATCGCCGATCCTGTAGGGTGCGTTAATAAAATGTAATGCACTTTATAATTTTACCGTTAAACATCTTTGGGAAAAGTGCGATCGCTAAATTTCTATCTTCTTGTGCTTCCTAAACTATTATTAAATGCGATCTCATGGGTAAGCGATCGCTCGTTGTGGTTTACAGCAAATTTCAGGTAAATGAACCACGGTTTTTGTTTCGCGCAAAGGCGCAAAGTAGGGAAGGCGCAAAGGAAGAAGGTAATCAAAGTCTGGTTTAAATCGCTGAAAAATGGTGCGATCGCTGATCTTGTAGGGTGCGTTACATTTCATTAACGCACCCTACAACTTCACCGCTAAACACCTTTGAGAAAAGCAAAGTTATGATCAGTTGATGTGAATGTTAAACTCTACTTAGAAACTCTAGGAAAATGATCCTTAAGCCCAGCCCCGAAGCACACTAAGATTCAGGGTTATTCTTCAGGCAGCTTTTTGAGAATTTTTAGAGGATGGTTCAGCCAGAATTGGTTCAATATCCCGGCTTTTGTCTCTTTCGATAAATTCATCTAGTAATTGAAAAAAGTAGTCAAATGCAGCTTTTTCATCAATACAGGTGAGTAAAATAATTTTATCCCAAGCATTAACAGTATGGATAGATAAGCGGTTTTGTAGCCAAGGTTGAAAGTTTTTATAAAAATCACTTTCAGTTTCAGTATTAGTAATACCTAATTCAGAACGAGAAAAGCGATATCCCAAAATAAACATCCGTAAATTACTTATAGATGCTGTTCCCAAATATAAGCCTGGTTTGGTTTTAATTTTTTCCAGTAAATTAAATAATGCACTCATTGAGTTTAACTCCATTAAAAATTTTCAAAATTCTTCTATTACTTCTATTTTAAACTCATTAGATAGAGAGGTAAAATCTTGAATCCAGTCATCTGGGTATACTCCTTGTCCGGAAAGATTGTCGAAAATTTTGCCAAAAACTTCAACACCGTAATGAACGCCATTTTCCGTAATAGTTTCAAAGCAACCTTGTTTTTCTAGGCGATAACTCAAAATAAAATCTTCATTGTCGTATATAGTCGAAAGTCGCCAAAGTTTACCAGGAATTTTACGTTGTTTTAGCCACTGTTTGAGTGTCTTAGCACATTCTTGGCAATGAAGTAATGGAAATCGAATGACAAGATTACCAATTGCTTGATGAATTTCAGCAATGTATAAATTATCTGGTAAATTATGCAGAAATAGCACCTCCTAAAAAATGTTGCTCTTGTTTTACAGTTAACGGAGTGCGATCGCCGATTCTGTAGGGTGCGTTAATGAAATGTAACGCACCTTATCTCATTGGTTTGGTAAAAACATTTGTCGCTAAACTATAATCAGAGAAACAACAA
This sequence comes from Anabaena sp. FACHB-1237, assembly GCF_014696225.1. GTDB lineage: Bacteria > Cyanobacteriota > Cyanobacteriia > Cyanobacteriales > Nostocaceae > FACHB-1237. Next base: position 86,205 of record NZ_JACJPV010000017.1, read on the forward strand.
AATGAGATTATGAACTTAGATACAATTCAACAAGACCTTCGCTGATGCGCGAAATAAACGGGATAAATATTATACCCCAATTCATCAACGCCGGAAACACTATAAAGTATAAGTGAAGTTATGGACTAGCATACCTGGAACTAAAACTCCTCCTAATTGACGACTGCTATAAGTGCCAACTTCAGGGATAAATTCTTGAAAAGTGGTAAAATCAATCAGGTTTTCTGGACTCCAAAATTGATAAAGACTTTCATCAAAACGTAGGTTTTCAATAGGGGCAATAATTTGACCATTTTCAACCCAAAAGCAAGCATAACGAGTCATACCTGTAATTCTACCACTAGAGCGATCGCTCCAATTCAAATAATGTAAATTAGCGACATATAAACCTGTATCTAAACTTGATAAAATTTCCGCCAAGGTTAAGTTACCGGGGAGAATTTCTGGTGATCTTAAACTTTCAGCACTATTTGCACCATTAGCGACTTTATGATATTCCTTAGCAGTGCGAGAATTAACTAAACTATTAATTAAAATTCCCTTGTCAATTAGAGTTAATTCTATATCAGATATTTCTCCTAATTCATTAAACCGAGGAACTAAACCTTGGCTAAAATTTTCCTTTAAGGTAAATTTTGGTGAAAGTTGTTTTTCTTGACGGGATAAAACACCTAAAGCACTATTACCTTGTTGAATATCAGCTTCACTAATACCACACCAAGATAACATACCCAATAAATCAGCAACCGCCGCAGGAGCAAAATAGGTTTTATATTGTCCTTTGGGTATATGTTTAGCAGGTTGTGATAACATTGCTAATTGTTTTTTACCATCATTAATTTTAGCAACATAAGCAGATTGATTCCATTCACTTCCTGCAAAATTTCCTTTTACAGCTTTGCTAGTTTCAATGAATAAAGAATAATCTAAATTAAAAGTATCCGTAACAAACCAGTGTTTTTGTCCACAAGAATCTCCATAACCTCTGATAACTGTTCCTGCTGCATACATTCCAGTAAAATCTAAGGTATGATTTACATCATTCACAGGTTCTAAAATACTAGAAACTAACATTTCATCAGTTAATAATTTACCATGATGAACTTCTCGACTGTGGTTATTTCCTGATGGCAATACCAAATAAGGATCAATTGGTAATAATGGTAATTCTTCTCGTAATTCTAATAACGCATTAGATGTTATTTCCCAATCTATATCCCAGTTACCAGTGAAGGGAAACTTTCTAAAACTGGTGCGTTGTTCTGACATTAATGTTAAACTAATCCAACCATCATTAACTGTTCCTGTTTGTCTCACTTTACCGTTATTAAATCTGGTAAATTGACTGTTTTCGCTGTTTAATTTGATGGTAAAATGTTCATTTATGGATTTTTTAGCTAACAGGTTTTCAATCAGGTGATCAAAAGTTTGTTGTAATGTTGATAAATCTTGTAATTTCATGTTTTAATGTTCTAATTAAGTTATTTTTGGGGTAAAGGACAATTCATGAATTGTCCCTACTGTAATTGTTACCAGATATTGATTAAATATCACATCCTAGATTTTATCAGGATCAATATTTAATTCTCTCAATTTTGCGGCTAAACGTTCTGCTCGTTTGTCTGCTGCTGCTGCGGTTTCTTCTGGTGTGGGTACTAATTCACCTTGAGAGGTAAAATATCTTAATAAACCATCATGTACTCCTAAATATAAACCTAATTGTTCACTCCATAAATATCCTTTTTCGTTAGGTTCTAAAGGTTGATATTGACCATTTGTTAAATAAAAACCTGCAAATTCTAAGGTATAAGGATCAAACCAGAAATAATCAGGGGTTCTAAAGGTGTTCTGATAAAGTTCTTTTTTAGTTACTCTATCAGTGTTTGCAGTAGTTGGTGAAAGAATTTCTATAATCACATTGGGATATTTACCATCTTCATCCCATACTACCCAACTTTTACGGGTTTTGCGTTCTGTTTCTAAAACTACAAAAAAATCAGGTCCTGTTAATTTTTCATTCTTTTTCTGGTTAGGACTGTAATAAACAGTTAAATTTCCCGCAGCATAGAAATCTGTTCTATCTTTCCATAACCATTCTAAACATTGTAAGAGTAAGATAATTTGTCTGAGATGCAGTTCTGTTTCCACTGGTGGTTCATCGCTATATAAATCACTGGGGGGAAATACGACATCTAGGGAGATGTCTTTTGTTTGTTCTATGTCTTGTGCAATGATCATATTGATATGGCATCAAGTAGTTGTTTTTTGATTGTAGCATTAATTAGACATCTATTAATAATTAGATGTGTATAATTAAGTATAATTAACATTGTAGGGACAATTCATGAATTGTCCCTACTGTAATGTTTACCAGATATTTATTAAATATCTAAATATCACATCCTAGATTTTATCAGGATCAATATTTAATTCTCTCAATTTTGCGGCTAAACGTTCTGCTCTTGCGTCTGCTTGTGCTGCTCGTTTAGCTTCCTGGTTTGCTCGTTTTTCTGATTTTACTGCTTTTTGAGTTTCTTGTGCTGCGGTTTCTTCTGGTGTGGGTACTAATTCACCTTGAGAGGTAAAATATCTTAATAAACCATCATGTACTCCTAAATATAAACCTAATTGTTCACTCCATAAATATCCTTTTTCGTTAGGTTCTAAAGATTGATATTTGTTATCAATTAAATGAAAACCTACAAATTCTAATGTATAAGGATCAAACCAGAAATAATCAGGAGTTCTAAAGGTGTTCTGATAAAGTTCTTTTTTAGTTACTCTATCAGTGTTTGCAGTAGTTGGTGAAAGAATTTCTATAATTACATTTGGATATCTACCATCTTCATCCCACACTACCCAACTTTTGCGGGTTTTTCTTTCTGTTCCTAAAACCACAAAAAAATCAGGGCCTGTTAATTTTTCATTCTTTTTCTGGTTAGGACTGTAATAAACAGTTAAATTTCCCGCAGCATAGAAATCTGTTCTATCTTTCCATAACCATTTAAGACATTTAATTAAGAGCATAATTTGCTCTAAATGCAGTTCTGTTTCCACGGGTGGTTCATCGCTATATAAATCACTGGGGGGAAATATGACATCTAGGGAGATGTCTTTTGTTTGTTCTATGTCTTGTGCAATGATCATATTGATATGGCATCAAGTAGTTGTTTTTTGATTGTAGCATTGATTGGATATATATTAATAACTAGATGTGTATAATTAAGTACAATTAACATTGTAGGGATAATTCATGAATTATCCCTACAATAAATGATTATTCTTTAACGCCACAGATAATTGTCGCAATCTTTTACTAACTTCATTAGATTCTTGTGATTTTAAATTCTTCGGTATTTCCGCTAATAAAAGTGGATTTTCTTGTAACCATTCATTCATTGCTACCCCTGTCCATGTTCCTTCTTTTTCTCGAAAACTATCAACTAAACCTTTCAGTTCTTGAACACAATAAGACTCAAAACCAGCAGCGTTAAAAATTGCAAATCTCAAATATTCCGCAAAAGCATTAATATCATTTTCTACTTCAAATATTACCGCTTGTTGTGGTGGTATTAGTTCACTAGCAACATCCATTGCTATTTGTGTTACAACTCCTGTTACTCCTAATATTTGTTGGCGAATTTCTGGGTTAAAAAGTAAGTCAGAACCATATTTTACATATCTTTTGAGAACACTATAAGCAGGTTCATTTCCTGTGTAATAGTTATCTACAATTTCAATATCTACTCCCAAATTTTTGATGATTTTATTGCGAGTATCACTATTAACTGGTCCTCTAATTAATGCTTCTGCTACTGGCCGCGCAAAACGTAAAAATAACACACTTAAACTATTTTCTAATTTGGATAAAAAATAATCTTCTGAATTTTCAATTAACCTGGCTTTTACTTGACTACTTCCCCATAATAAACTTGTCATATATTCCACTAGGTTTAAGGCTTCACTTTTTAATTCTAAAGCCAATTGTTTAGCAATAGTAGCTAAAAGTTTACTAATATCATTATACAAATCTTCGCGCCAAGCATAGTTAGCTTTCATTCTATCAAATTCAGGATTGGAGTTAGCCAGAAAAATATTATCTTTCTTTTTAAATGTTTCCTCCTTCAGGTTGTGCATTTCTTGATCTACAATTTGTAAATATTCTTCTCTAAATTTGTCTATTTGGGTTATTTGGGTTAAGGAATTACTAGTTAAATTTTCTAAGGTTTTATTTTCTAAGGTTTTATTAACTATATAAGCATCATAATATTTTTGTAAATCTGCTTTAATGATTAACCATTTTTGATTCCACCATTCAGCAAACAAAACCCGACGATTATTTTCTGCAAATAGTTTTGCATCTTCTGGATTTTCTGGATGATTTTTACTCACTAAACGATAAATTTCTTCAGATGTGCTGATAATTGTATTCAGAGATGCTTCACACCGTTTCTTTAAAATAGCGACTCTTTCCGTATTAATATAATGAAAGATTTTCTCTTTAATTACAGGAATACCAGTAGCTTCTGTTTTGAGAATTTCTACATCATCAATACCTGTTAATTCCTGTAAATGAGATTGAATTTTAATAGGGTTGCCTATTTCTAATTTAGTTTGTTCTGATGCTATACTATTTAATAATAAATATGCACCAGCAGAACCAGAAACTATTCTTTGACTGGGTAAATTTGCCCGTTTTAACCAATCTTCAGCAGCTTCTTGAATGTGGGTTTTCATTGCTTCTGCGCTACCTAATGAATCAATGCGACTTAAAAATACAAATAATTTATCAGCAACGGTGACATTTTTATCACCTTGTTCTGTAAATTTGATAATTTCTAATTCTTTTTCTCTGAGACTGGTAAAACGCTGTACTAATATTACAGCATCACAATCTGATAACATTTCTTGGGCTTCGTCAACGTGCTTTGCTAAACCTGAATCTAAACCGGGAACATCATAAAAAACTATACCTTCAGCTTGTGCAAGTTTGTTTGTATAAAGTCTCGCTTCTAACACAGCATGAGCATATTTTTCATCTGCGACATATTTTTTTAAAGGTTCTCGAATATCCTCTAATCTCGTAAATGGAAATGTTCGATTTCCTTCTTGTCTCACTTGTTGTAATGTGATTTCATGGGTATGAATAGTATTAATATCTTCTTGCGCTTTGGCTTTTTCTAGTTCTTGGAGTAGGTTGATAAATTCAGCTTCTGTTTTTGCTTGTACTTCTAATCTTTGTTCTGATTCATGTTCAACTGAATAAATTTGTGTGGTGGTAAATGTACATCTTCCTCCTTTTGCGGGAAGTAAATCACATTCTAACCAAGCATTAACAAAGGTACTTTTTCCGGCTTTTTCTAAACCCACAACTGCAATGCGAAATTCACGTTTTTTGAGTCTTTCTAATTGACGACGTGCGGGTTGTGCTTCTTGTATTAGGATTTGTTTTAATTTTGCGGGAACTTCTGCTTGAGGTAAGTTGGCTAAATTAACCGCGTGTCTTTGGATATTTAATGCGTCGGTTAGACGGGTTTCGTAGTAGGAAGATGCTGTTTTCCAATCCATTTTGTAGATACTCCTTAAATAATGCGGTTAAAGTTTTCTAAACCAGATACAGATAGATATTTCAGACAAGCTATTTTTCTCACCACACATTGTCCATTAGCAGGAAGATTTCTCTTTAAAATGTATGGAACTTTTTTTCCCATGATTCCTGGTGCATCATCAATATTAATTCTGATGTAAACTTCTCTTTGTTCACTTACATTCGTCATATTTTCCTCAGTTAATTCTAGCTGATTTTGTATCATATCTGCCTGTGCTGGTTCTATACAGAGAAAATATGCAGAATTATCTATTAATTTTTCTAAATCAGAGATATCAATAGGATATTTTTCTCTTATATTTCCTCCCAATACCGAGGCTGGTACAACCAAACACAAGGATACAGGTGATACAGTTTGAGAATTTTTTTGTGGTGGTGAAAACTTACCTGATGGTATATTTTTAGAACTTTGTTGTTGCTTAAGATATATATAAACAGCAAGTCCTGCAATTAAACATCCTGTCACAATCATCAATGGGAGATAATTATTTTCCATATATTTACTCAAATCCGGTAAGTTGTTAAGAGGTTGTTTTTCATCATTTGACTTACTCACAAAAAGACTCAAGAGGTTATCTTTTAATAATGCTTTACTAACAATACCAAATGATGAGCAAATTTTTGTCGCACATTGTTGTATAACTACTATTGAATATATCACTTGACCTAAGACTCCTTTTTTTCATTTTTTATGTCAGGATAACGGGATAAATTTCTTCAAAAAATGCGGTTAAATTCGTCTAAACCAGATACAGATAGATATTTAAGATAAGCTATTTTTCTCACCACACCTATTCCATTAGCAGGAAGATTTCTCTTTAAAATATATGGAAATTTTTTTCCCATCATTTCTTCTGCATCAGCAATGTTAATTCTGATGTAAACTTCTTTTGGTTCACTTACATTCGTAATATTTTCCTCAGTTAATTCTAGACGCTCTTGTATTTTATCTGCTTGTTCGGAATTTGTACAGAGAAAATATGCAGAATTATCTATTAATTTTCCTATATCAGAGATATTAATGGGATAATTTTCTTTGATATTTCCGCCTAATACCGATTCTGATATGACCAAACACAAGGATTGAGGATTTTTTTGTGGTGGTGAAGAGTTACTTAATGGTATATTTGATGGTATATTTGATGGTATATTTTTAGGGATTTGTTGTCCTTTTCTGAGAAATGAAAGACAAGCAGAAGCTCCTACAATTAAACATCCGATCACAACAATTTGAAATAGCTTGAGATCATTCTTTTCATATTTACTCAAATCCAATAAGTTGTTAAAGACTTCTTGGAACTGTGCTGTGATCTGTTGTTTTTTATCATTTGACGTACTCACAAAAAGACCAATAATGTCAGATGATATAGATAAGTCATCTTCTACCGATGCTGTATCACTAATATTTGATAATGAGAGAATTTCTTGGGCATTTTCTGGAACTATTGAATGTATAACTGTGGATAGAACTCCTTTTTTATGACCGTTTATGTCGGGATAAATTTTTTCAAAAACTTGTTCATAAAGGGTTTTTAAGTTTTGACCTGGGGAGGATACTAGTTTTTTGTTGCTCATATCATTGTATGTATTTTTGCATGGATAAATCTTATTTTACTTACAAGATTAGTTCTTGAATTTCCAGGAAGTTTCTAAACCAGAAAATTTTGCTGATAGATTTTTAGCTTTTGCTTGCATAAGTAGCCAAACATCTTTTTGTTTTTCATAATCTAAGGTAATTTCTTGGTTAGCTCTATCCAGTCTTTCTTGATAACGATCAAGAATATCATTCTGAATATTATTTACATTTTTTTTTAGAACGTCAATTTGTTCTAATAACCAACGCGCAATTTGATTTACTATTTTAATTTGTTCACCTTGTGATTGGATAATCCAACCTGTTAGTAAGTCTTCCACACTAGGTACTTGAGCATTATCACTAGAACGGGTTTCATATTGGATTTCATAAAAAGTCTCTTCCCAAAGCCATAATGTGTACCAATCTCTTCGCTTTTTTTCAATCTTTATTTTTTCTTGCCATGTTCCTTGTGTAATCGCAAATCCTGCTGTAAACTGAAAGTTAAATGTTAGTTGATGATCAACTTGATTGATTTGATCATCAGGAAATTTGATAGATATATCAGGTGCAATTTTCTTTGATTCATTTTCAGTATAAGACAAATGGTGACTAAATAGTTGAGATACAGCTTCATAAATCCTATTTAATTCTTGGGTAGAAATTTGCTTTAATACATCCTCTATGACAATATTGAGGTGGATAGCTAATTCATTCAGTTCTTCATTGATTTGTTGAAGTTGATTTTTCTCTTCCTCTGTTTTTGCTTCCATTGTTTTACCCTCTTTAGCAACGGCAGCAGTATAACCCAAGTTGACTAAACGATTTAAGTTTCTGGATAGTAAATTTACATTTAAAATATTTGCCTTTTTCAAATTTGGATTGTTTAAGTCTATCTTACCAGTTTCTAAAGACTTGGCTACCGCTTCTAATACTTCCTGAAGTCCTTTTCTTAACGCATCACGCCATCCAAACAGAGGAGATAATTTTTCTCCCAATCCTTTATATGGTTGTACATTTTGCAATTCCGAATTTTGCAATTCCGAATTTTGCAATTCCGCAATTGCCGTTTTGATATAATTTACAGTATCATCTTTTAATTCCTCTGCTAGAACTTGCTTAACTTTTGTATCTAAGTTTTCAAAAGGTTCTCTTAACTTTATAGGACTTACGCAACTGGCACAAGCGATGGTGCGGCGTAGCCGCACCGAGCGCCTAAAGACTAAACCATTGACATAGCAATATCTGGACGTTTTAGTTGTCCTATTAAATAATTAGAAAGCAAATTATGCTTAATTTGATAAATAGTTTGACCTGTGTTGTAAGCTAAGTTTTTTAGTC
>NZ_JACJPV010000018.1 GCF_014696225.1 Anabaena sp. FACHB-1237
TGTAGATGTCTATGTTGCATTGTGCTGTCGAGAGTTTAGTAATTTCTCTCATTCTCCCATACCGATTACTAGACGACCCTTATTTATCAATGCACTATTTTTTTATTCTGTCAATGCGTAAGTCCTAATAATTACCAATGAGCGATTACCAATTATCTAAAATTCCCGTGTTTGAACAAAAAAACCAAAAACCTGAAATTCCTCACCTTACACGCACCCAAGTTCTGATAGCTATGGGAGTAACAGCAGTTATCCTTTGGGTAATTGCTAAAATATGGTTACGTTTTGGTAACGTCATTCTCTTCAAATGGTACTGGAAACCAGAACATTTACTGATAGGAATTGCTTTAGGATTAATAATTACATTAATAAGTAGCTTGTCTTATTATTTTGTACCTGCTTACCGCAGAAGTGCAGATTATTACTTAGAAATAATTCTCAAGCCTTTAGTATTACCTGATTTAATTTGGTTAGGACTATTACCAGGATTAAGCGAAGAATTATTATTTAGAGGAGTAATGTTACCGGCATTAGGAGGGACTGATCTAGCTGTAATTGTATCAAGCTTGTGTTTCGGGATATTACACTTAAGTGGACCAGAACAATGGCCTTATGTAATTTGGGCAACAATTATTGGTGTAATTTTTGGTTATAGTGCTATTTTCACAGGTAATTTATTAGTACCGATAATTGCCCATATTTTCATCAATTGGTTATCCAGTTATTTCTGGAAAATTAGAAAAGTTTAAAGCGGGAGAAATTTATGAATTTATCTCACGCAGAGGCGCACAGACGCAAAGAGTAAGAGTTTTAAAAGTGGAAGTTGTGATTTTCATACCTCAATTTATTCCCACTTTTAGCTTAATTGCCAATTATCAATTATCAATTATCAATTATCAATTATCAATTTAGAAAATGTTGTACAATTTAACCCTTCTCAATAGTTTTTTTCTGTTTATTGCTGCTTTTATTGCTGGAGGGCTAAATGCTGTAGCTGGAGGAGGAAGTTTTATTACATTTCCTACTTTAATATTTACGGGTATTCCTCCTATTGCGGCTAATGCTACGAATAATACCGCTTTATGGATAGCCACTATAGCTAGTGTAGGGGGATATCGTCATAATCTGAATATTCCCAAAAAACAACTTTTATTATTATGTATTACTAGTTTAATTGGGGGGATTATTGGTTCTGTAATTTTGTTATATACCTCGGTTAATTTTTTTAAAAAACTCATACCTTATTTATTGTTATCGGCCACATTATTATTTACCTTTAGTGAACCTTTAAAAAAGTGGTTACAAAATAAAAGCCTAAAAACGAATTTAGATGAACCGCCGTTATTGATGGTGATAATTTCTCAATTAGGTATATCTATTTATGGTGGTTTTTTTGGTGCGGGGGTAGGAATTTTAATGTTAGCAAGTTTAAGTTTTTTAGGAATTAAGAATATTCATACTATGAATGGTTTTAAATCTTTTTTAGGTGGTTGTATTAATGGTATTGCTATTATTCCTTTTATGTTTGCTGGTGTGATAGTCTGGCCACAAACTTTATTAATGGCTATAGGTAGCTCTCTTGGTGCTTATTTATCTGCTTCTTATTCTACAAAATTAGAACCTGGGTTAGTGAAAAGATTTGTGATTTTTGTTGGTTTTGCTATGACTACTTACTTTTTTATTCGTGGTTAGAACAGATAACGATAGTTGAGAGTAACTAATTAAAATTAAATACTATCTAACCAACAACTTACCTTGATTTCTCGCAGTATTAATAAAATTATTATTAGCGGTAAAAACTTGAGTACGCAAGATGCCTGTTTATGAAAAACCCCCCACCTTACGGCAGGGGATTTTTTGTTACTTACCTACAACTGGGAGTCAGAATTAACCGAACTTACCAGAAGTAGAAGCAATGAGGAACGCCGCGTAGGTAACAATGTAACCCACAGTGAAGTGAGCTAAACCAACCACACGAGCTTGAACAATGGAGAGAGCAACGGGCTTATCTTTCCAGCGAACTAAGTTAGCTAGAGGAGTCCGCTCGTGCGCCCAAACCAAGGTTTCAATTAACTCTTGCCAGTAACCTCTCCAAGAGATGAGGAACATGAAACCAGTTGCCCAGATTAAATGTCCGAATAAGAACATCCAAGCCCAAACGGACAAGTTATTCATGCCATAAGCATTGTAACCGTTAATTAACTGAGCAGAGTTAGCCCAGAGATAATCACGGAACCAGCCCATCAAGTAGGTAGAGTTTTCATTGAACTGAGCTACGTTACCTTGCCAAATACCTAGGTGTTTCCAGTGCCAGTAGAATGTTACCCAGCCGATGGTGTTTAACATCCAGAACATAGACAAGTAGAAAGAATCCCAAGCAGAGATATCGCAAGTACCGCCACGGCCTGGACCGTCGCAGGGGAACGCATAACCGAAGTCCTTTTTATCGGGCATCAGTTTAGAACCACGAGCATCCAAAGCACCTTTAACAAGTACCAAGGTTGTGGTGTGGATAGCTAAAGCGAAAGCATGGTGAACCAAGAAATCGCCAGGTCCAATGGTTAAGAAGAGGGAGTTAGTACCAGAGTTAATGGCATCTAACCAACCAGGTAGCCAAACGTTACCAGCGTTGGGGTAAGCAGTGTAGGCGATACTGTCGGGGTTAGACAACAGTACATTCAAACCGTATAGAGCTTTACCTTGAGCAGCTTGGATAAATTGAGCAAATACTGGTTCGATGAGGATTTGCTTTTCAGGAGTACCGAAAGCAACTACTACATCGTTGTGAACGTATAAACCTAGAGTGTGGAAGCCTAAGAAGAGAGATACCCAGCTAAGGTGAGAAATAATCGCTTCTTTGTGCTGTAACATCCGGTCAAGCACGTTACCTTTGTTAGCTTGAGGATCGTAATCACGAACCCAGAAGATCGCGGCGTGGGCGAAAGCACCAACCATTAAGAAACCGGCGATGTACTGGTGGTGGGTATACAATGCTGCCTGTGTGGTGTAGTCCTTAGCGATGAACGCATAGGAAGGCAGAGAGTACATATGTTGCGCCACCATGGAGGTAATAGTTCCTAAAGCAGCCAACGCCAAAGACAATTGGAAGTGTAAGGAATTATTGATGGTGTCGTATAAACCTTGGTGGGGTAAGTTAAACTGACCTTCGCTCTTGCTACCGGGAACTAAACCGGACTTGGAGTTCAACATTTCTTTAATGTTGTGACCAATACCGAAGTTAGTGCGGTACATATGACCAGCGACGATGAATAATACAGCGATCGCTAGATGGTGGTGAGCAATATCAGTTAACCACAGAGCTTCGGTTTGAGGATGGAAACCACCTAAGAAGGTAAGAATCGCTGTACCTGCACCTGTGGAAGTACCAAATAAATGCCCAGCAGTGTCAGGGTTTTGAGCGTACACACCCCAGTTACCGGTGAAGAAGGGGGTTAAACCTGCGGGGTGGGGAGCCACTGTTAAGAAGTTATCCCAACCTACATGAATACCACGAGCTTCAGGGATGGCAACGTGAACCAAGTGACCTGTCCAAGCTAAGGAGCTAACACCGAATAAACCAGCTAAGTGGTGATTCAATCTGGGTTCAGCGCTCTTAAACCAAGATAAGCTAGGACGGAACTTAGGTTGTAAGTGTAACCAACCAGCAAATAGTAAGAGTGCGGATAGGAGGAGCAAGCCAACAGAACCGGTGTACAGTTCATTGTTTGTCCGCATCCCGATGGTGTACCACCAGTGATAAACACCGGAATAAGCAATGTTTACAGGATTGCTTGCGCCAGCTTGAGTGAAAGCTTCAGTTGCTGCTGCACCGAAGTGAGGATCCCAAATTGCGTGGGCAATGGGACGGACGTGAAGAGGATCTTTGATCCACTCTTCAAAGTTACCTTGCCAGGCTACGTGGAACAGGAGGCTGGATGCCCACAGGAAGATGATTGCTAAGTGGCCGAAGTGAGTGGCGAAAATCTTTTGGTAAAGATTTTCTTCAGTCATGCCATCATGGCTTTCAAAGTCGTTGCCTGTTGCGATCGCATACCAAATCCGACGAGTAGTCGGGTCCTGTGCGAGATCCTGGCTAAATTTTGGGAATTTTGTTGCCATAGGTTTTGATAGTTCCTCTGACCTTTAGCCATCTGGTGTCCATTACATTTCGGATTTTAGATTTAATTTCAAATTTAAAATCTCCTCTAAAATCCAAAATACTGCTGAGGTTTTACCCTACTGAAAGTATGTGTGCGTGGAAGAATGCCCAAGTTGTGGCAATTCCTCCGAGTAGGTAGTGAGCCACACCTACAGCACGGCCTTGAGTGATGCTCAATGCGCGAGGCTGAATAGTAGGAGCTACCTTGAGTTTATTATGTGCCCAAACGATTGATTCAATCAATTCTTGCCAGTAGCCACGACCACTGAACAGGAACATGAGACTGAATGCCCATACGAAGTGTGCGCCTAAGAACATTAATCCGTAAGCTGACAATTCACTGCCGTAGGAGTTAATTACTTGTGTAGCTTGCGCCCACAAGAAATCGCGTAACCAACCGTTGATGGTTAGAGCGCTTTGAGCAAAATTATCACCAGCGATGTGGCTAACTGTACCATCTGTATCTACAGTTCCCCATACGTCAGATTGCATTTTCCAACTAAAGTGGAAAATTACAATTGATAGGGAGTTGTACATCCAGAATAGTCCTAAGAACACATGGTCCCAACCAGAAACTTGGCAAGTACCACCGCGACCTGGACCATCGCAGGGGAAGCGGAAACCTAAGTTAGCTTTATCTGGAATCAGACGTGAGCTACGAGCGTACAGTACGCCTTTTAACAGGATCAGTACAGTTACGTGAATAGTAAAAGCATGGATATGGTGAACCATGAAATCTGCTGTTCCTAAAGGAATAGCAGCCGCAGCCACTTTACCACCTACAGCTAACACCGCGCCCCCGAACACATGACTTACTGCTTCTAAGGCGTTAGGTGCAGTTGTTCCTGGTGCTAGTTGATGCAGTCCTTGCACCCACTGAGCAAATACAGGTTGTAACTGAATTGCTGTATCAGAGAACATATCTTGGGGACGACCCAAAGCACGCATTGTGTCGTTGTGTATGTATAAACCGAAGCTATGGAAGCCTAAGAAAATACAAACCCAGTTTAAATGAGAAATGATAGCATCACGATGACGAATCATGCGATCCAATACGTTGTTTTGGTTCACAACTGGATCGTAGTCACGCACCATGAAGATTGCTCCGTGAGCCGCGCCACCAACAATCAAGAATCCGCCTATCCAAATATGATGAGTGAACAAGCACAACTGTGTAGCGTAATCAGTTGCCAAGTAAGGATAGGGAGGCATCGCATACATATGATGAGCGATGATGATTGTCAATGAACCCAACATTGCTAAGTTCACAGCCAGTTGAGCGTGCCAAGAGGTAGTGAGAACTTCATAAAGACCTTTGTGGCCTTCACCAGTGAATGGTCCTTTATGATTTTCCAGAATTTCTTTCATGCTGTGACCAATACCCCAGTTAGTGCGGTACATATGGCCAGCAACAATGAACAGTACAGCGATCGCTAAGTGGTGATGAGAAATATCAGTCATCCACAAGCCACCCGTTACTGGGTTTAATCCGCCTTTAAATGTGAGGAAATCTGCATAAGCTCCCCAATTTAAGGTGAAGAAAGGTGTTAATCCACTTGCGAATCCAGGATATAACTCTGCCATTTTTGCTGTGTTAAACAACAATTCATGGGGTAAAGGAATATCTTTAGCTGCTACACCAGCATCTAACAACTTGTTGATAGGTGCTGATACGTGGATTAAGTGACCTGTCCATCCCAAAGAACCACAACCTAACAGTACTGACAGGTGATGATTCATCATTGACTCCGCATTCTGGAACCATTCCAGTTTGGGAGCGCGTTTATGGTAATGGAACCAACCCGCGAATAGGAATAAGCCTGCTAATACCAAGCCACCAATCGCAGTTACATACAGCTGGAAGGAGCTAGTGATACCCCAGCCACGCCATACTTGGAACAAGCCAGAGGTGATTTGAATGCCGTGGAAGCCACCGCCCATGTCACCGTTTAAGATGTCTTGTCCGACAATAGGCCAAACTACTTGTGCGCTAGGTTTAACCCCTAATGGGTCTGTTAACCATGCTTCGTAGTTGGAGAATTTAGCGCCATGAAATAACATTCCGCTCAACCAGATTGCTACTACTGCCAGGTGGCCGAAGTGCGCTGCGAAGATTTTGCGGGAGATGTCTTCTAAATCGCTTGTATGTGTATCGAAATCGTGGGCGAGTGCATGAAGATTCCAAATCCAGGTGGTGGTTTTTGGACCTTTGGCTAATGATCTCTCAAAATGTCCAGGTTTGGCCCATCTCTCGAAAGAGGTAGGAACTGGATCATTGTCAACGATCACTTTTGCCTTTTTTTCCTCTCGCTCCGGAGGACTAATCGTCATTCGACCTCCTCTCTAGGGAATGGGGAATCATGGATACCACCCAGTATACACAATCGTGACTTCCTGTGTCTTTGGTTTCACGATTTGGTTGCTGTGTGGAAAAGTTGTTTCTGTTGAATTATAGAGTCTCTACCTGCACTTTGTTGGCGACTTTTTAACAATAATTAAAATTAGCCAAATTTTTCCTCTAATTTAGGTGCAATTTTCTAATGATCTGCAAAAAGTCAAGGGTTTGTTTATTTAATTTACAAATAATAACAATTCTTAAAATTTATATTTAATACGTAAACTTGCTCAAAGTATTGTCATTTATGGGTTTTTTGCCCAAAAATCCCGGTTTATTGCTAAAAAATCTAGCTGAATTTGGTGATAAAAGTTACCTAAATTGACTGTTAATGGACAAAAAATGGCAGAATTTAGCTCTAAAGTCGTAGGTTTACCCCTTGGCCTGTCCTCAAAAAGATGTAATTTAAGTGATGATCATTGTTTATAATTATTAAAAATTATTACAAGGAAAAAGGTAATGAGCTTTAAATTGAAAAGGCTATTTGACAAAATATTTTCAAGAGTTTCAATTATTAAGTTGTTGTCATCAATATTGATTGTAATTTGTTTGAGCGGTTGTGGGGATAAAGTTAGTGGACAAGAAATATCTAGTGCACCGGCGATGCCTGTAACATCGAATGAAGTGGTAACTACAGTTCCCAAAACCTTTACAGAAGTAGCACCTCCAGAAGTGATTCAAACATTGCGTTCTAGCTTAGAAATTTATCAACCACAAGTATCTATAGTGAGTCCGCAACCGGAGGAAGTGTTCACGGATAATAAAGTGAATGTCAAACTAGAAGTTCACGATTTACCCCTGTTTAAAGATAGTAAATTACAACTTGGACCTCATTTACATTTAATTTTGGATAATGAGCCTTATAGAGCAGTTTATGATGTTTATGATGGGAATAATCCCATAATTTTATCTGACTTAACCCCTGGTACTCATACATTAAGGGTGTTTGCGTCCCGTCCTTGGCATGAAAGTTTTAAAAATGAAGGTGCTTATGCCCAAACTACCTTTCATATTTTTACAAAAACCGAGGAAAATAACCCTAGTGCTGAGTTACCTTTGCTTACCTATAGTCGTCCTAATGGGACTTATGGTGCAGAACCGATCATGTTGGATTTTTATCTGACTAATGCTCCTTTACAAAGTGTTGTTGGAGATAACAATAGTGATAACATGAGTAATTGGCGGATTCGTTGCACTATTAATGATGAGAGCTTTATTTTAGACCGTTGGCAACCCGTTTATTTGAAGGGTTTTAAACCGGGTAAAAATTGGGTTAAGTTAGAATTTCTGGATAACAGTGGACAGCCTGTAAAAAATGCGTTTAATAGTACCACAAGAGTAATTAATTATGAACCAAACGGTCAAGATACTCTATCTAAAATTGTTAGAGGTGATGTAACTGCTGATGATGTTAGGGGTATTGTGGATGCAGGTTATCAAGTGCAGACTCCCGTAGTACCAACTGTGGAAGAAACTCCTGTTCCAGAAGCTAAGGTAGAAAAACCAGCAACTCCTGAGGTCAAAGTTTCTGAACCTGAAAGTCCTCAAGTGGAAACTCCTCAAGTTGAAGTTTCTCCAACTCCTGAAGTCAAAGTTTCTGAACCTGAAAGTCCTCAAGTGGAAACTCCTCAAGTTGAAGTTTCTGAAATTGGAACTTCTGATACTACTTCCACTAATGCTAAATAGCTATTGGTAGAAACTTAATTTATTGTTCTTAATAAGTTTGTAGAGATTTTCAATAGAAATTTCTCTACATCTATATTTATAGAAATTCCCATGCAACTGATCTCTAATGTTTTAGACTAAACGCAGATAAACGCAGATATTTTTTTGATTAGTTAGAAAGTAAACGCTATAATTATATTATACTAATCTATATTGTTGATTATTGATATATTTATGTATGGAGTAAAGTAAGAGCGTTACTGCGGAGAAGATAGTTCTTCCTCATCAGAAACCATTATCTCAGATTTTTCGATATTTGTCAAGAGTTGTAAAAAATGGGGCGCGAAAATTTTTTAACACTTAATATCAAGTTACTTATTGGTTAATAGTTGGATAAAAGCTAAACCAGCGATGGAGTTACCAGTAGGATCTAATGGTGGACTGTAGGAAGCGATCGCTCCTTGATGGGGTATGATAGTTAGTAAAGTGCCACTAATACCTGATTTCATGGGTAGGCCTATTTTAGCGGTATATTGAGGGGAATCTTCGTATAAACCACAGGTTAGCATGACAGAATTAACAAGTTGACGATGTTGAGGATGTATATAGTTGTTGTGATGGGATAATACATAACCTAACTTAGCCAAATCTTGTAC
Organism: Anabaena sp. FACHB-1237; assembly: GCF_014696225.1. Taxonomy (GTDB): domain Bacteria; phylum Cyanobacteriota; class Cyanobacteriia; order Cyanobacteriales; family Nostocaceae; genus FACHB-1237. The sequence goes on from NZ_JACJPV010000018.1 coordinate 8,876, forward strand.
TGTTGTAGAGAGACAACATATTTGTTCATAGGTATCAAGGGCTATTTCCAGATTGGTGATATGTTGAGTGTAATAGAGATATTGAGCGATCGCTATATTTATCTGGGAACGAGTAGCACGAACATCGGCTAATAGAGTTTCATCTAAAAATAATTGAGAGTGTGCTAATTTATTTAACCATTGACAAAATAGGTGGGTACGAATTGTAGGATTTTCTCCTGGTAAGTTATCAGCTACAGTAATAGCGCCACTGTTTATCATGGGGTTGCGGGGATAACCGTGATCGTCTTGTAGTTGTTGTAAAGAGTTAAAAGGACTAGAGGAAGGTTCAATTCCCACCAAGTTTAATACTTTTTCTGATCCTAAACATTCTAAGAGGTATAAGAAAGAGAAAGGTTTAATGACACTCATTAAAGGAAATTGAATATTAGTATCACCTAAACAATAGTGTGATTGTAAGTTTGATGGTGACTGATAACAGATATGTATAGCGAATGCGAGGGGATCAGCTTGAGATAAGCTAGGAATACGTTGAATAACAGTCCCAAAAGCGGCATGGGTTTTGGCTTGTGTGAAGCAAAGAGATAAAGTATCGAGATTAATGTTTTGTAAATTGATCATAATAGAAGGATGATTATTAGATCATAGTTTTGTTGATTTTGGTTAATTTAATATAATTTAAGACTTATTTGCTGGTTATTTCGGGTTTAGTATTTCCTGTTTGTTATAACCTAAATTACCCCAATACGCTTAAAATTAAATTCCGAGCAATTACTAGGAGTGGAAAGTATATGTTAGCCAAAAGAATCTTACCTTGCTTAGATGTGAAAGCTGGTCGTGTTGTGAAGGGAGTTAATTTTATTGATCTTAAAGATGCTGGTGATCCCGTAGAACTGGCTAAAGTTTATAATGAAGCCGGTGCGGATGAGTTAGTGTTTCTGGATATTACAGCTACTCATGAAGACCGGAATACGATTATTGATGTAGTGTACAGGACGGCGGAGCAGGTTTTCATTCCATTGACTGTGGGAGGTGGAGTGCAAACCTTAGAAAATGTTAAAGATTTGTTACGAGCGGGTGCGGATAAGGTTAGTATTAATTCTGCAGCGGTGAGAAATCCAGATTTAATCAGTGAAGCGAGCGATCGCTTTGGAAATCAATGTATTGTGGTGGCTATTGATGCTAGACGCAGAGTTGATCCAAAAAATCCTGGTTGGGATGTTTATGTACGCGGTGGTCGAGAGAATACGGGTATAGATGCTCTATTTTGGGCTGAGGAGGTAACGAAAAGGGGTGCAGGAGAGTTGTTAGTGACGAGTATGGATGCTGATGGTACACAAGCTGGTTATGATTTGGAGTTAACAAGGGCGATCGCTGATGCTGTGGAAGTTCCAGTTATTGCTTCTGGTGGTGCAGGAAACTGTCAACATATTCATGAGGCGTTAACTAATGGTAAGGCCGAAGCGGCATTACTAGCATCTTTGTTACATTATGGACAATTAAGTGTGGCAGAAATTAAAACCTACCTGCAAGAACGTCAGGTTCCCGTGCGTTTTGCTGCATGATTTTAGCTACAGCGATCAAGTACATCTGTCGGAATTTCTCCAATGAGTCACACTTCCAGAAAACAATGTTAATATTAGGGGACTAGTATTAAGAAATATTAAGAAATATGTTGATTCCTATTTTATTATTTGATGTTGCGCTTGTAGCTTGGTCGCTCCACCTAATGGAGAAAGCATATCAGCACAAAGAGTTTTCTTTAGTGTTGGCGGGAACATTGGTTGCCCTTGCGGCCGCAGCAATGTTAGTGGTATATTTTTTAATGGGAAATTGTATGTCGTATTTATTACATAGTTAAAGTAATCAAGGAGTGAAGCATGAAGAATAATTGATTAAGCGAACCTGTTGACTCCTGACTACTGAAACCTGAAATATTTTGTAAAATACCCTACTTAATGTATATTGGTAAGCATTGTAGTTAAATATTGTGGTAAATAAAGTAACCTATGCCAGCAAATTCCTGGCCTGAAAAGGATTCTGATCAGGAAAATTCTCATCCTCTAAACACCGTGTTATCTGATCAATCAGATAATGAATTAGAGAATAAGAAAGTTCCTATATTTTTAAACGCTTCCCGTTTTCAGGGACGTAGAATCAAGGCTGCTCTAGTATTAACTATAGTGTGGATTATTACTATAGCTTTACATTTAATTTCTTGGGGTTCGATGTTAATTTTGACATTAACAGGTTTTCTAGGTATTCATGCTTTTAGGATTATTTTTGCTAAACATCGCAAATATCCACAGGTAATGGAGGGAAATTTACCGTTGGTTTCTGTGTTAGTGGCTGCTAAAAATGAGGAAGCGGTAATTAATAGATTAGTAAATAATCTTTGTAGTTTAGAATATGCTGGTAATTATGAGGTTTGGATTATAGATGATAATAGTACTGATCATACACCTAATTTATTAAAATCTTTACAAGAAGAGTATCCACAGTTAAATGTATTCCATCGTGATGCACAAGCTAGTGGAGGAAAGTCAGGGGCACTAAATCAGGTATTATCTTTGACGAAGGGTGATATTATTGCTGTGTTTGATGCAGATGCTCAAGTGAGTCGAGATTTATTAACAAAGGTAGTACCTTTATTTCAAAGGGAAAAGGTGGGAGCGGTACAATTAAGAAAAGCGATCGCTAATGCGTCTGAAAACTTTTGGACTAAGGGACAAATGGCGGAAATGGCCTTAGATATGTGGTTTCAAGAACAGCGTACTACTATTGGTGGTGTTGGTGAGTTACGGGGAAATGGTCAATTTGTGCGTCGTGAGGCGTTAGATAGTTGTGGTGGTTGGAATGAGGAGACTATTACGGATGATTTAGATTTAACGATTCGTTTACATTTAGATAAATGGGATATTGAATGTGTGTTCTATCCTCCGGTGCAAGAGGAAGGGGTAACAAGTGCTTTAGCACTTTGGCATCAGCGTAATCGCTGGGCTGAGGGTGGATATCAGCGTTATTTAGACTATGGGGATCTCATTTTCAAGAATGCTATGGGAGGGGGTAAAACTTTAGATTTGCTGATTTTTGTGTTGATTATGTATATTCTACCGACGGCATCTATTCCAGATATCCTGATGGCGATAATTGGCCATCGTTCACCTATGTTAGCACCAATAACGGGTTTATCATTAACTATGTCAGTGGTGGGGATGTTTGCGGGTTTACAAAGGACTTGTTTGGAAAAATCTAATTATTTAGTATTGTTGTTGCAAACCGTCCGTGGTAGTATATATATGTTACATTGGTTGGTGGTGATGAGTAGTACCACTGCGAGAATGTCAATTAGACCTAAGCGGTTGAAGTGGGTAAAGACGGTACATAGAGGATGATATTAGTGGAATTTAGTAGTTGTAGGTTAGGTCCGATAAAGAGTTTGTTGATATCTGAATTAACCTACAACTGATGTAAGTGAGCGATCGCTTGTATACTATCTAACCTTGGTTAATAGTTCTGGGATAATTGCCTGGAGATAATCAATAGAATATGATCCTGATACTATTTATATATTTATATCTCAATCAATCAAATCGCCTAATTTATAATCTGGGTTGTGAGTAATAGAGATAACATATTTATCCAACTTAGGGTCAAATAAGCCTATAGCACCGTACAAATGTGCTAATTTATGTGCTATGACAAAGGCTACAGGAATAGATGTAGGTCCATTAATCTTCAATAATTCTCCGTGTAGTTGACCTGCTTGATAGAGTTCTTCTAAACGTGCTGCGGCATCCTTGACAATTTGATCATTTTGTGCTGGTTCACCAAACTTAACTCTTAAAATTCCGTCTTGCAAATCAATGTTATAACTACTCATGGTGGAAAGGTAAATTGATTATCAAACTAACAATTCCTATTATGACGCGAGGTAGAAAATGCCTATTTTATAATTTTTTTGATCATCCAAACTTAATCAAAACTAGCAAATTTGCTGATCAGTAAGTAAAATAAACAACGGTAAAACCGCAGTAAAAGTTATTATGGCCAGAGAATTATTAAAACAAGTAAGATTATTAGATCCCATTACTCATCAAGATCGGATAGTAGATATACTAATTATTGATGGTTATATCCAAAACATAGCTCCAGAAATTACAGATATTGATATTCATGCTAGAATTTATGAGTGTAAGGATCTGGTTATTGGACCGGGACTAGTTGATTTATATAGTCATTGCGGAGAGCCGGGTTTTGAGGAACGAGAAACTTTAGCCTGTTTTTTACAAAGTGCGGTCATGGGTGGATTTACTAGAGTTAACGTATTACCAGATACTTTACCTGTAATTGATCATCCAGGGTTAGTGGCACAATTGCAACAAAAGAGATTGCAACATTACCCATGTTCTAATCTGGGCTTTTGGGGTGCGATGACACTAGACTTAGCTGGTAAACAGTTAACTGAGTTTAAGGACTTAGTGAATGCGGGGGTGGTAGGTTTTACGGATAGTGAACCTTGGACAAATCTAAATTTGGTTAAGAGAGTGTTAGAATATCTACAACCTTTGAAAAAACCTATAGCATTTTGGCCATGCGATCGCTCACTAGCTGGAAACGGTATTATACGTGAAGGTACGGATGCGTTACGTATAGGATTACCCTCTATTCCTGCAAGTGCAGAAACCACAGCTTTAGCTGCTTTATTAGAAATAGTAGGAGAAGTAGGGACTGCTGTTCATATCATGCGAGTTTCCACTGCGCGGAGTGTGGACTTAATTGCTACAGCTAAGGCTAAAGGTTTGCCAGTCACAGCGAGTACCACGTGGATGCACTTATTACTGGATACGAAATGTATTAAGAGTTATGACACATCCTTGCATTTGCAGCCACCGTTGGGGAATAATCAAGATATGTTATGTTTGCGAGATGGTGTGAGGAATGGGGTAATAGATGCGATCGCTATAGATCATGCAGCTTATACCTATGAAGAGAAAATGCAGGCATTTGCGGAAGCGCCACCAGGGGCGATAGGGTTACAAATAGCATTACCTTTATTATGGCATCACCTGGTTAGTACAGGGGAATTTACAGCTTTAGAATTATGGGGTAGTTTAAGCAGTAAACCAGCGGCTTGTCTCCAACAAAGTATCAACCCTATTAAAATAGGAGAGAAGGCAGAATTAACACTATTTAACCCCGAAAAACCTTGGATAGTTAACCGAAAAAACCTTGGTGCTTTGAATGATAATACTCCTTGGTTAAACCAAGAAATTAGGGGTACTGTGATTCGTAGTTGGTTTATGTAAAACCTTTTGTTCAGTAAGCATATTTATAGCTTGCTGAATAAGTGCTTTGGTTTAGGTATAGTTTTGAATGTTAATAGCTATTGATGAAACGCTATTATTTGACATACTCACACCAAAATCAGAAGATGCATTAATATCACTATTATTGAACGTAACTATTAATCAAGACACAACTCAAAAATATTCAAACTTTATTTATTGTATCATTAAAATTACGTATTTTTGACCGTATCTTAAAAAATAGTTAAGATTTCCGTAGATAAGAACCATAGCACTTTTAAATATGAACAAAAAGATCCCCGAATTATCTAATAAGTCGAGGATCTGACTCTTGTAATGCAATGTATCTCTAAGCAAAAAAAAGCGGGCAATATGCCCGCATTACTCTGATATTTACAAGCCTAACTGCTGAATGCTAAGAAGCTACTTGTGCTGTAGAACGAGTTCTTCTTCTTCTACCATCTGCTACTTTGACAGAACTTGCTGAAGCAGAGCCTTCTTCGGGAACTTGCATTAACAAGGTTACAGATGGTTGACATTGTAATTCTTTTCTGAGCGATCGCGCCACTTCCATTTCTAAAGTCTCTTGCAAACCGCCCCAATCAATATCATTCGCGCCATTACCTCTTGCAAATTCGCCCCAACGTACCCCTAATATTTCCTCAATACGCTGTTGTACCCATTTCTGTAACAGCGATCGCTGAATGCTAGTTACTACACCTCGCAGATGTATTTCTGGTTTAGCCATGAGTTTACCATTCCAGTCAATAGCGGTAGCAATGGTAACAATTCCCTCCGAAGCCATGCTTTGTCTTTCTTGCAGGACTTTAGAACTAACCATACCAGAACTAGAAGTATCTACCAACTCAATTCCTGATGGTACTTTACCTGCTACCTGGATAGCATCTTCTGTTAATTCTATGACATCACCATTCTGGATAATGATCATATTCTCTTTAGGAATACCCATACTTTGTGCTGTTTCCGAATGTTTAACTAACATCCGATGTTCGCCATGAAATGGTACAAAGAACTTAGGACGAGTCAAAGCTATCATAAGTTTTTGATCTTCTTGACAGCCATGGCCAGAAACGTGAACGCCTTTCTCCCGGCCATAAACCACTTTTGCTCCTTGCATCATTAACTTATCAATGGTATTAACCACTGCTATAGTATTACCGGGAATAGGGTTCGCTGAAAAGATAACAGTATCGCCTTCTCGAATTTTAATGTGGGGATGCTCTTTATTAGCTATGCGTGTCATAGCTGCCATTGACTCACCTTGAGAACCCGTAGTTAAAATTAGCACATTCTCATCAGGCATTCCGCGAACTGTGTGTAGAGGTTGAAACAAACTATCCTCACACTTAATATAACCCAGGTTACGAGAGTGAGCAATTAGATTCAACATAGAACGACCGATTATCGTCACCACGCGATTATGCTTTTTAGCTAGTTCCAACACCATACTAATACGATGCACACTAGACGCAAAAGTAGTAACAAATAATCTTCCCGTTGCTTGGGAAAATACCCGATCTAAGTTAGGATATACTGACCGTTCCGAAGGTGTAAAACCAGGGACTTCTGCGTTAGTGGAATCACTTAAAAGACAAAGTACACCTTTTTCACCATGTTCTGCTAACCGTTGTAAATCAAACTTTTCCCCATCTACGGGGGTATGATCAAATTTAAAATCTCCCGTGTGAATTACCACTCCTAATGGCGTATGAATAGCTACCGTAAAACTATCAGCGATGGAGTGAGTATTTCTGATATATTCCACAAAGAAAGACTTACCAATTCTGACCACATCACGGGGTAATACTGATCTTAATTCCGTGCGATCGCGTACTCCTGCTTCTTCTAGTTTCCCCTCTAACATAGCCATAGCCAGTCTCGGTCCATAAATTACCGGGATATCAAACTGTTTGAGGTGAAAAGCGATACCACCAATATGATCTTCATGACCATGAGTGACTATCATACCTTTAATCTTATGCTTATTTTCCCTGAGATAAGTAGTATCAGGCAATACAATATTTACACCGTGCATAGCTTCGGTAGGAAAAGCTAACCCAGCATCCAACAGCACGATTTCATTATCATACTCGAAGACACAGGTATTTTTTCCTATTTCGTGTAACCCTCCCAAAGGGATAATTTTCAGTGGGTTTTTAGCGTCGTTGTTAGTCATTTTCTCCTAGATATGGTTGTTAGTTGTTAATCAATGGATAGTTGAGTTTTTGTATAAAATACAACACCAGATTTCTTGTTAAATTCAGGGTTTATGCAGTCCGTAGCGATTTCCTGTTCTGTGCTACTGTGGGGACTAGATACTGAATTAATTTTTATATTGTTGTTCATTTGTAGCATACGTCTTGAAATTTTGTAAAACCTTGTGAAAGTTTGTGTAATTTCGCTTTATGTTATAATTTTCACAGCTATAGCACATTTTAGACAATTGCTACAAATTGGCAGCTAGTCAATGATGGCGCAAATAAAGCAAACATTGAAAACATTGAAAAGTTCCAATTTATAAGGCATTTGTGCTTTTAATATTGAACGTTTATTTTCGCCTTGTTTGATTAAGTAGGTTGTATTAGAGCAAGTAATGATAACTTATAATATCTAACACATCTTACTGAGTGCTATCACTGATTAACTGTAATTTCTCCATTACAGTTATTAACTGTTGGGATAAATTCCCATCTGCTGTACACAAGGGAGGACGAACCGAACCAACATTCCAACCTTGAATTTTCAGACATTCCTTAATGGGAATGGGGTTTGTGGTTAAAAACAAGGCTTTAAACAGGGGGAATAATTGCAAATGGATTTCAGTAGCTAACTCTGTTTTGCCTATCTTAAAGGATTGTATCATTTGTTGGATTTGATTACCAACCAGATGGGAGGCAACACTAACGACTCCTTTTGCGCCGATGGACAATAATGGTAGAGTTAAAGAATCATCTCCAGCGTAAATCTGAAATTCTGGTGATGTCAAGCGCCGAATGTCACTAGCTTGGTCTAAGCTACCGCTTGCTTCTTTAATAGCGATAATATTATCAATTGTTGCTAACCGAGCGACGGTTTCGGAACTTAGATTTTGTCCTGTGCGCCCGGGGATATTATATAACAACATTGGTAAATCTGGACAGGCATGAGCGATCGCGCGAAAATGTTGATATAATCCCTCTTGAGGTGGTTTGTTGTAGTAGGGTACAACTTGTAATGAGCCATGCACTCCTATTTTAGCGGCTTTTTCGGTGGCTGCGATCGCTTCTTTAGTAGAATTTGAGCCACAACCAGCGATTATTTTTGCTTTATTTCCTACGGTTTGTAATAGTTCTACAAATAACTGGTATTCTTCATCCCAGGTTAATGTTGGTGATTCTCCTGTTGTACCACAGATCACCAAGCTATCACTACCATTATTAATGAGATGGTCGGCTAATTTTGCAGCCACATCATAATTAACTTTACCATCTGAGGTAAATGGCGTGATCATTGCTGTAATAACGTTACCAAATTCTCCCACCCTTTTTGTACTCCTCATTTATCTTTTTGTAATTAGCTTTGAGCTTAAAATCAAAAAACTAAAAAAGCTCACTACTGACAGCTACCTTAAAACCAGTTTTTTTCTATTAACAATTCCGCAATTTGTACTGCGTTTAAAGCTGCACCTTTACGAATTTGATCACCACATAACCATAAATCTAAACCACATTTATGAGAGATATCTTGTCTAATTCTTCCTACTAATACCTCATCTTTTCCGCTTGCGTCCATAGGCATGGGAAAGTAATTTTTTGTCCAATCTTCAACTAATTTTACTCCTGGTGCTTTACTTAATATATCTCTTGCTTGATCTGGATCAAAAGGGTTAGCAAATTCTAGATTTATGGCTTCTGAATGAGCGCGAAGTACGGGTACTCTCACACAAGTAGCTGTAATTCTAATATCTTGATTATCGAATATTTTCCGAGTTTCATTGACCATTTTCATTTCTTCTTCGCAATAACCCCAGTCTGTCAATGGGGAGTTATGAGGAAATAAATTAAAGGCTAATGGATAAGGTAATACTTCTGCTACTGGTTCTTCTCCTGCTAGTATAGCTGCACTTTGTACCTTCACTTCTGCCATTGCTTTTGCTCCAGCACCACTAGCTGACTGATAGGTTGCTGCGACAATTCTTTTCACTGGTTGTACTTGATGTAATGGCCATACTGCTAAAGACATTAAAATGGTTGTACAGTTGGGATTAGCGATAATCCCTTGATGTTTACTTGCTGCTTGGGGGTTGACTTCTGGTACTACTAACGGTACTTCTGCATTCATGCGAAACGCGCTAGAGTTATCAATCATTACAGCACCTTGTGATACTGCTACATTTGCCCATTTTTTGGATATACTGCCACCAGCACTGGCCAGGACTATATCAGTATTTGCTAAACAGCGATCGCTGACAACCTGTATGGGAATATCTTCCCCCTTAAACTTGAGCATTTTTCCTGCGCTGCGTTCAGAAGCTAATAATTTTAACTCAGCTAGGGGAAAATTTCTAGTTTCCAGTAATTCTAATAACTCCGTTCCTACAGCACCTGTAGATCCCAAAATAGCTACACTATAAGACTTAGACAACTTTTCACACTCCTTATTTTCAGTAAATTGCAGTAATTAATAATTTTTTGATGATATATTTATGACATATTTCTGACATAGATTATTAAAATTTAGTTTCTTGTTTAGTTTCTTGTGATTTCCTTAATTTTCCATCATTTTTACCATACAGAATTTATACGTTTTTCAGTGATTATACTGAAAAATTGTATAAATGCTAGAAATTATAGTCTTAACTTATAATCTTAGAATTTCTCCTTACTGGGGAACTTACGTCAATTTTCAGTTATTTGTGAGTTAAGTAGTTATTTATATTACACTTAACTCTTGCATAACTTAGTTATTGACAAAGAGAATATTTCACAATATTTGGTGATTACAAAGTTATAAAGAAGATAATGCACCATTATACAGCAAAGTCAGAAAAAAGTAAACAAAGAATTTCATGGGTTTGTTCTGGTCAATAAGACTTTTTGGATATACTGCATGAAAATTCTTGTTAATTTTGGGGCTTTGGTGGAGGTTAATTGAGAGTTTTAATGCATAACACTAATGTTACTATGTTGTAGACCTAATTGATTTTCATAGACAAACTTTACTATTAATGGTAATCTGTATTTCTGAATCAAGGGATATTTTCCAAAGTGTCCCATATCTAAAATGATTGTGATGGTGTAAAGTTGTGCTGAGGTGGTAATGTAAGCAAATCACATCAGTGATAAATCGGCTCATCCTATTCAGATATGGGTCATGATTGAGAGAATAGACAGATGCAGAAACAGTCCTTAAAGCATTTGCTGAGAGGATCACGGTTGTATAGTTCAGCCATGAAGGTAAATCTTCTTAAGTCAGTTAGATTGGATATTTATCCATATAATTAGCAACTATAATGATATTGCCACAAATATTGTGAATTTACAACTTCTATGTGGAGAGAATATCATAAGATGAGCATAAGGAGCAAATAAATGAAAGTAACCCAGGAAAAACTTCCCGCCAGTCAAATTGGACTGGAAATAGAAATTACACCAGAAATTACCAAACAAAAGTATGAGCAAGTTATTAAAAACTTGGCGAAAACAGTCAATGTTCCTGGGTTTCGTAAAGGTAAAGCCCCCAGAAATATCTTATTACAACAAGTAGGTAGCATTCGTATTAAAGCAACCGCATTACAAGAACTAATTGAAGAAGGTGTTAAAAAAGCTGTTGAACAAGAGTCTATAGCGGCTATTGGGGAACCTGAGTTAAAATCATCATTTGATGACTTGATTAATCAGTATGTACCTGGAGAGAGTTTAACTTTTGCGGCTGTAATAGATGTAGAACCACAGGTAACTTTAAATAAGTATACTGAATTACAGATTAAAGCTGAAGAAGTGAAATTTAATCCTGAGAAGGTAGACAATGTTCTCAAGCAGGAACAATTAAGACTAGCTGATTTAGTACCAGTAGAAGGACGTGCGGCACAGTTGGATGATGTAGCCGTGATAGATTTTAAAGGTGTGATAGCGAAAGGTGAAGGGGATGATCCCAATACAGAACCAACTCCTATTGAGGGAGGATCTGGAGAAGACTTTCAGGTAGAGTTACAAGAAGATAAGTTTATTCCTGGGTTTATTAGTGGGATAGTGGGAATGAACCCAGGCGAAACTAAGGAAGTATCAGCGCAGTTTCCTGAAGGTTATAGCAATGAAGACTTATCTGGAAAACCAGCACTGTTTACTATTACACTAAAAGAGATCAAAGCGAAAGAACCTCCAGAATTAGATGACGATTTTGCTCAGGAAGTTAGTGATTTCGATACTTTGGAAGAATTACGGGCATCGTTAAACGAACGTTATCAAAAGGAAGCGGATGATCAAACTTTAGAGAATAAACAGGAAGCGTTGTTAAAAGAGTTGATTAATCATGTAGAGATTGATCTACCTAAGACTTTGATTGAGCAAGAAGTGGATGCGATGTTGCAGCAAACAGCTATGAAACTAGCACAACAAGGGCTAGATGTAAGAAAGCTGTTTACACAAGAAATCATTCCACAGTTGCGAGATAAATCTCGTCCTGAAGCGGTGGAAAGACTGAAACGTTCTTTAGCATTGCGAGAAATTGGTAAAAAAGAAGCGATCGCAGTAGAAGAGGCAGAAATTAAAGCTAGAGTGAAAGAATTGATAGAACAGTATTCAGAAGAAAAACTGGATGTCAATAGATTAAGTGCGTTAGTGGAAGAAGAACTACTGACAAAGAAAATTATTGACTGGTTACTAGAACATTCAACAGTAGAATTAGTAGCAGAAGGTTCTTTGACACAGAAGGAAGCGGAAGCGGAAACTGAGGAATAGGAGTCAGGAGTCAGGAGTTCTAGGAGTTCTAGGAGTCAGAATACAGAATTTTTTCTCTGCTCCTCTGCACCTGGCACTCTCTGACCTTAATCACAACAGAAGTAGCTAATATAGGCCATAATAAAATTATGGCATAGTCATAATTTGAGAAAACCTAATTTTCTGCAAAAAGTGACTAAAAATTTACTTCCCAAAAAATCAGCGATAGCGAAACACTCCGTAAGAGTGACTAAGCTATGAATTGTATCCCCTTTTATCGTTAAATATTCTTATATGCTTGTATCACAATCGGGAAATTATCCTGTTCACAGCCTGAGTCATCTTCACGTTAATTCCCACGTGCATAGCCCAAAAAACATTGTACCAATGGTTGTAGAACAATCGGGTATGGGCGAAAGAGCTTTTGATATCTATTCTCGACTGCTGCGGGAAAGAATCATTTTCCTGGGAACACCCATAGATGATGATGTTGCTAACTCCATTGTCGCCCAATTACTGTTCCTAGATTCAGAGGACGCAGAAAAGGATATTCAACTTTACATTAATTCTCCTGGTGGTTCTGTCTATGCGGGGATGGCCATTTATGATACAATTCAACAAATACGCCCTGATGTAGTAACAATCTGTTTTGGATTAGCTGCTAGTATGGGAGCATTTTTGTTAACTTCGGGAACTCCGGGAAAACGGATGTCTTTACCTGACTCTCGCATTATGATTCATCAACCACTGGGTGGTGCTCAAGGCCAAGCTATTGACATTGAAATTCAAGCCCGGGAAATTCTTTACATTAAGAGTGAGTTAAATCAGTTACTATCTAAACATACTGGTCAACCCTTGGAAAAAATTGAAGCGGATACCGAGCGGGACTTTTTTATGTCCGCCGAAGAAGCGAAAACCTATGGTTTAATTGATCAGGTGATTTCTCGTCAAAACCTTCCCACAGCAGGGGAAAACGTCACAATTTTGAAATAAGAGGCTGCTATGTCTAAGTACGACTCCCATTTAAAATGTTCATTTTGTGGCAAGTCTCAAGAGCAGGTACGTAAATTGATCGCAGGTCCGGGAGTCTACATCTGCGATGAATGCGTTGACTTGTGTAATGAAATTCTTGATGAAGAGTTGCTAGAAGCTAATGGGGGTTCACAAGCTCCTCAAAAGTCTGAAGCATCTCAAAAACGTCACAGCCGCTCTGGTAATATTTCTTTTAATCAAATTCCTAAACCCAGGGAAATTAAGAAATATTTAGATGATCATGTTATTGGACAGGATGAGGCTAAGAAGGTTCTGTCGGTAGCGGTTTACAACCATTACAAACGTTTAGCCATACTTCAGTCTAAAGGTAATACTAATGGTAAACCTGTGGCGGACGATGCCGTGGAACTGCAAAAGTCTAATATTCTCCTAATTGGTCCAACTGGATGCGGTAAGACTTTGTTAGCACAAACTTTAGCGAAAATTCTGGATGTTCCTTTTGCTGTAGCGGATGCTACAACCCTGACGGAAGCGGGGTATGTAGGGGAGGATGTGGAGAATATTCTGCTAAGATTATTACAAGTGGCTGATTTAGATGTAGATGAAGCCCAAAGAGGAATTATCTACATTGATGAAATTGATAAAATAGCTCGTAAGAGTGAAAACCCATCCATTACTAGGGATGTATCTGGTGAAGGTGTACAACAAGCGTTATTAAAAATGCTGGAGGGAACAATTGCTAATGTTCCACCTCAAGGCGGAAGAAAACATCCATATCAAGATTGTATTCAAATAGATACTAGTAATATCTTGTTTATTTGTGGTGGTGCTTTTGTTGGTTTAGAAAAAGTTGTAGATCAGCGCGTTGGTAAGAAATCTATTGGTTTTGTACAACCAGGAGAAGGACAAAGTAAGGAAAAACGGGCTGCTGATACGCTTCGCTACTTGCAACCAGATGATTTAGTCAAATTTGGTATGATTCCTGAATTTATTGGACGTATACCGATGGTTGCTGTGGTTGATCCTTTGGATGAGGAAGCATTGATGGCGATTTTAACTGAGCCGCGCAGTGCATTAGTGAAGCAGTACCAGAAGTTGTTAAAAATGGATAATGTCCAATTAGATTTTAAAACAGAAGCGTTAAGAGCGATCGCTCAAGAAGCATACCGACGCAAAACAGGAGCAAGAGCATTACGTGGTATTGTGGAAGAGTTGATGTTAGATGTGATGTATGAGTTACCATCTCGTAAAGATGTGACTCGTTGTACTGTTACCAAGGAAATGGTAGAAAAACGTTCTACTGCGGAGTTACTGGTACATCCATCTTCGTTACCAAAACCAGAGTCAGCATAATTGGTAATTGGTGATTGGTGATTGGTAAGATAAAATATCTAGTATATTATTTTATTACTGTTTTTATTACTGTCATCTGTCACCTGTTCCCTCTTACCTGCTTCCTACAAATTATGAGTTATATAAATGTTCGTGGTGTTGATCATTATTATGAATGGATAAAGAAACCATCCGATATTATTAAACCTGTGATGGTTTTTCTGCATGGTTGGGCAGGTTCTGGTAGATATTGGCAAAGTACAGCCCAGGCTTTATTGGATAATTTTGATTGTTTATTATATGATTTACGCGGATTTGGGCGCTCTCAATGTCAACCCCAGAATAATCATAATTTAAGTTATGATTTAACAGAATATGCTGAAGATTTGGCGGTTTTATTAAATCAGTTAAATCTAGATAAAGTTTATATTAATGCCCATTCTATGGGTGCTTCCATTGCTACTTTGTTTTTTAATCGTTATCCACAAAAAGTAGAAAAGGGAATTTTAACTTGTAGCGGTATTTTTGAATATGATGAAAAGGCTTTTTCTGCTTTTCACAAATTCGGAGGTTATGTTGTTAAATTTCGTCCCCAATGGTTAAGCAAAATTCCTTTGGCTGATAGTATGTTTATGGCTAGATTTTTACATCGTTCTATTCCTAAACATGAACGTCAGGCTTTTCTGGAGGATTTTATTAATGCCCATTATGATGCTGCTTTAGGTACTATTTATACTTCTGTGAGTCAGGAGCAGGCGGAAATAATGCCAGGTGAATTTTCTAAGTTAACTATACCTACTTTGTTGATTGCAGGAGAATATGATATTATTATTCCGGCAGATTTAGGTAAGAAAGCGGCAGCTTTAAGCGATCAAGTGGAGTTACAAATTATTCCGAATACGGCGCATTTTCCGATGTTGGAAGATGCTGAAACTTATTTAGCCAAGGTGAGAGAGTTTTTACATAATAGCTGAAGTCATCTAAAGATGACTAAAAAAACTGAAAACATTTCTAGTTTGCTTTAGTAAACTTTGGTTATTAGCCATGAAATGAATTTCATGGCCGTTAAGGTTACTGACAGATAATTTACAGCAGTTTCCGTTATTATGAGGTACAGATGTTAATGATAAAACCCTTGTAACACAGGCATCTTGCCTGTTCACAGTGCACCTCATGTAGATAGAATGTGCTGTATATCCCACATTCGGCACTTCAACTAGTAATACATAAAAACTACATATAAAGAAAATTTCTGATTTTTGCTATTTACTAACTGTCCACCAAGCTAACGCATAATCTTGAACATTTTCATTAATTTGTTTGGTAAATTTCACTTTGATTTTATATTTTCCATCTTCAGGAATAGGACAAAAAATGTGTTCTACATTGTCAACTTCACTCACGGAGTTACAAACGGTAATTTCCGAATTACTACTGTTGTCTTTTACTAAATATAAATCCAGATTATTTAAGCCGCGATCGCTAAATTTCTCATCTATATCATATTTTCCATTATTATTTTTATCTTCTAATTCTACCAATCTATCCCAATTTAATGTAATACTTACAAAACTTTTACTCTTTAAAGGTTTTTCTAAAGTATATTCTATCTCTTTATCGGTTGTAATTTTGCCAAAGTTCCAACCAATATTACCCACTGGCTTATTAGGATAAAATTGTCCAGCGCTCAATTGTTGATAAGCACGAAAAGCGTTTAAATGTCCAGATCCCATTTGTTCATCTAGGGGAATTTTAGGATCTTTGTAAGCATCAGAATTAAACCAATTTTGATTTTGCTTATCAACTAATGTTCTGGTCATTCCTAATGCTAAACCATCACCATTATCCTTAATTTTTTCGGCTGAATTTAATAAAATAACCTTCATTACTTGATGACGACGAGTATCTGTTGTCCAATTAATTTGTTTTATTCTTAACTGTTTATCCCCAAATTCTTGTAATAATGCAACTACACCTATTACTTGAGGTGCTGCAAAACTTGTACCTGTGGATTTATTGATTTTACCATCAGGATTTAATAAGGGAATATTAGTACCAGGAGCAACTATACTAATGCTATTTCTTGAACCAATATTAAATTCTTTACCAACAAGACGATTTTGATCACGACCTGCTAAATTAGAAACATGAACTTTATCAAATATTCCCTCTCTTGCTGATGAAAAAGCAACGTTAATTCCATTAAAATTGTCTGTAGGAATGGAAATTCCCCCTTTTCCTTGATTTCCAGCGATCGCATATACTACATCATGGACTCGACTAGACCAATCAATACACAATGTTAACAAAGCGTTACCATCTAATACCGCATTTGGTCGAGTATCACGTTCCAAAGGTTCACCAAAACTAAAATTAATCGCTCGTAAATCTCCACCATTTTGTAAAGCGATAAACTGCGTTGATAAACATTCCTCTGCTTGATTCATTTTCTTTGTCATTCCCACTGCGGAAGCATATAACCGCGCTTTTGGGGAAACACCTATAAAAGCCTTGTCTTGACTAACCATGACCCCAGCTACATTATACGCATGGGATTCTACTCCAGCATTGGATTTAGCTTTTCTATCACGTACAAATACAGCCACAGGAGAAAGAGCGCGATTTGTTGAGACTTTTTTATCCCAACCAAACATACCAGGACGGCCGATTTCTACCTGACCTATGGCAATCTTCTTTCCAGATAAATTATAAGGGGCTTGTTGTAACTTTCTAGCATCAATACCATTAGTTCCTAAAAAATCCACTATTTTTACAGTGGCCAATACTGGTAAAGTTAAACAAGCAATACTCAAACCATAAATTATCCAACTTTGTTTCATAAGTAATATAGATTAGAATTGATGGATTTTTTGCTAATTTTCAATCTTTGACAATTTTTGACAATTTTTAATTTTTAATTTTTCTTACTATTTTGTTACAATACTTACAGACAAAGAACCAAACAACCCAATAACGATAATCTAACATCTCCAAATCTCATGTCCCAAAAACCTATTGTAATCTCTCCTTCCATTCTTTCTGCTGATTTTAGCCGTTTAGGCGATGAAATACGCGCTGTAGATAAAGCTGGTGCTGATTGGATTCACGTTGATGTAATGGATGGTCGTTTTGTACCTAATATTACCATTGGTCCATTAATTGTAGAAGCTGTTCGTCCTGTCACAACTAAACCTCTGGATGTTCATTTAATGATAGTTGAACCAGAAAAGTATGTAGAAGGTTTTGCTAAGGCTGGTGCTGATATTATTTCAGTTCATGCCGAGCATAACGCATCACCTCATTTACATCGTACATTAGGGCAAATTAAAGAACTTGGTAAACAAGCTGGTGTGGTACTTAACCCCGGTACACCTTTAGAATTAATTGAGTATGTTTTAGAACTATGCGATTTGATTCTTATTATGAGTGTTAACCCTGGTTTTGGTGGACAAAGTTTTATACCTGGTGTTGTCCCCAAAATTCGTAAATTGCGTCAAATGTGCGATGAACGTGGTTTAGATCCTTGGATTGAAGTTGATGGTGGTCTAAAAGCTAACAATACTTGGCAGGTTTTAGAAGCTGGCGCTAATGCGATCGTTGCTGGTTCAGCAGTATTTAACGCTCCTGACTATGCTAAAGCTATCCATGATATCCGTCATAGCAAACGTCCTGTTCCTGAATTAGCAGGAGTGTAATTTAATAGTTTTTACCAAAATTCCCCATTTCTTCGAGAAGTTGGGGATTTTTGATCTTAGAAATTTACGTCCATATCCAAGAAACTGATTGTAAATTTTCAACTTCCTGAAAATAACCATCCTGTGTAACTACAGCAGTTTCCGTTATTATGAGGTACAGATGTTAATGATAAAACCCTTGTAACACAGGCATCTTGCGGTGTTCATAGTGTACCTCATGTAGATGGAATGTGCTGTGTGACTTTTCACAGTAAGCATAAGTAGCTAATTGTTAGTAATTGTTAGCTTTTCAGTTACTGTTAATTGATCCTAGCATCGTTAAATACTATGTAATTAGAAATTTAGGCGTTGCTGAATTGGAGTATGATATTTACAGGACTTACGCAACTGGCATATTGGTAGGGTGTGGTTCGACAGTATAAATCATGTAAATAACCAAATTGTTGATATCTGACGCACCCACTCAACAGATTTTTTACTGTGACACTTGCGTAAGTCCTAATTTATTTCCCGCATCAGCGAAGCGAAGCACTGGCGTTAGATGCAAAGTTTCAACCTGAGTTCAGCAACGCCCATTTTGTATGATACTGGTTTATGACGTTGGTTTCTGATCTGGGAACATACACTTATCAGAGTCACAACCGCTAGGTCCGACTTCTGACATTTCCCCTAAATCATAACGGCTTAATACTCCACAAAAATCATCATTTTTCCGTCTTTCCTTCACTTGTTTAGATAACAGTTTATAGGTTTCTGCATCTATAGGTTCAAAAGGCAATCTAGGAAATGTTTGAATATCATCAAACCGTGCTAATAAAGCCGCAGAGATATAACCCTCATCATTTTTAATGGCCTCATAAATGCGTGTACCTAAAGGTTCAATCTCTTCAGAACGTAATTCTAAAGTTGCTGAAGTATTATGAGCAGTGTAATATTTTTGTACCTGCATCACAAAGTCTAACTGTGCTAAAACTGAAAATTTAGATACATCAATTTCATCAGCACCAGGTAAATCTGCCCAGGACACAGCCACAGGTATTTCTACTAACCACTCTGTACATCTGGGATCAAATGGGTCATTTAGTAAATTACCCTTTTCATCTTTATCGGATTGAGATGGTATAATACTATACCCATATTCTAAACAAGCTAAAGCCACAGGGTCATTTTTACCGAAAGTGATGCGGCGGATGAATCTTTGCGCTTTAGGAGGATGCCAACCAGGAGAAGCTCCGGTTAAAAGTGCTTTAGTTCCCGAAGGTTGTACCGTAGTACAACGATTAGGACGTTTAAGACCATGTTTGTCGCAATAATTCCAGACGGTTTGATGGACTATATCTTTCCACCGGCTGAGATATTCTGCTTCTGCACGTTTAAAGATTAAACCTTCTGGGGTTTCTGGTCTACCTTGTTCCCACCAATGCAACCAGTTTACACCAAAAGCATGAACGAAGAAGTCGAATAGCCCAGTAAAGGAAACTCCCACAATGGGATCAAGTTCCCGACTATATTGATAGCGGGGTTCAAGGAAATGATGATTTAATAATGTGGCTACGGATAGCGCACTAGCCGTAAATGCTTCTTCTTGTTCTTTGTAGTTATCGGGATCGAGTTGGTTTAAGTGAACTTCCGCTAAATTGCAAAAGAAATTAGTACCTATAATTTCACCACAATTGTGCGTAATACAACCATTGGCAATAAAAGAGTGGGTTAGGGGAACATGAAGATCATAAACTGGTTCTTCACCAAATTCTTCAATGCTTTTAACTTTTGAAGTGAATCTTTGACTAATAATAGCTTCACTATATTTCCTGGATGACTCCTTAGTAGCTAGTGTTGCTAAACATTCCTGTTTATCAGGTATTAAAGGGAAACCTATTAATTGCCAAAATTTTGTTGCTTCCGCTGCTGAATAGATCATCAGTCTGCAACTATCCCTATTTTGGCTGACTTTCTCAGTTCCATCTTTTAATGTGCATGGAACTCCCCTGCTTCCTGCTTTTTCTTTGATCAGGAGACTGCTTTTAATTCCTAAATTAAGTAGGATGATCTGAATTTGAGCAAGTAATTGTCGTGAGCGGTTACGCAGTTCAATATTTCTACCTTTGACGTTAACACAACCATCTGCAGAAAATAATCCTTGCAAGAAACCAATAATTACCTCTTGTGATTGAGATAAAAACTGATCTGGTAAATAGTCTTTAGATTTTACACCTAGTTTATTGCAAAGTGAATCTACTAAAGGTGAGTCATTATGCAACGTACAAGCACCTTTAACTAGGTTTGGTTTATGACTATAACCTGTCAAAGATTCCACAGCAGCAGTCAACACAGGAAAAGCGGTTTTGTACTCATTTTGGTTGATGTAGAATACAGCATCTAATTCTTTATAACCTTGATAGGTTGAGTCATCACTGTATAACCATCCCAACATTTGCGCTTGTTCAACTGTAATAGTACCTTCTCCAAAATATCCTGCACCTTTTTGGATGTAGATATGATGATCAGATGTTAAGTCTTTGGTTGCTACCCATCCATGATTGGTAAAGTGTTGATGGTCAGCAGTACATCTCATTTGCTGGCCGTTTGCTAGGGTAATGAGATAGGTTGTTTGTACTCCTGTGGGAAAAGCGATCGCGTCTGTCAGTCTAACTCCATCTAGCCCTACAGCACGCAAGTCAACTAAGGCTTGAAATGGTTTACCTACTAATTCTTTAATCGGTACTAATCCTTGATTTGTAGATACCAATGTATCCCCTGCGTGGCATGGATTTAAACCATATCTACTTAAACGATGCTCTAGTTCTTGATTATCTATTTTTGGATAACGTTCTTGTATCCAATCTTTACCCTTACCTTGCTGATATGCTTGTACAAAGTCAATTTTTAACTCTTGGGTTGTCAATAAATCTATATTAGCTCTAGCTACTGCTTCCCCAGCCCATTGAATTGCACCTTCTCCACTATAGTACTGCTTTTGTACCGACTCTATACATTCGTTTAAGGTAGGTTTATGATGAAATACTCTTGTATGGTTCGCCATTCGTAAAGCATCACGTTCTGGGTCAATACTCCAGTTACCTTGTGCATCTTGCTGCCATAAGTTGTCCTTAGCTTTACTTCCTAACTCATCATCTGATACGAATTGCCGCATACCGGCACTTCGGCGCACATTACCTGCAACTATAGTAACTGCTGCTTCGTCAATAAGCAGACAACATTCAACAGAATTTAATTTTCTGCCTACTGCTTTATTCAATATTGATGCAATACGTTGATAAAGTCCCGATAATTTCACTGGGTTAGCAATGCCACCAAATCCTTTAAGCACTTCCCCAGATTTACGGACATCGGAAACATCTACAATTACCTGCACTTTACTGGTAAAACGTTCATCAGTGGATAATTCCAGAATAGTTTGATAGGATTTTACCCAACCTTCTCGACTATCACCAACGTAAATATTTACAGTGTTATCTTTGACAATCACATCTGTAAATTCCCGGCGTTTTTCTGTTGGTGTACTACCAATTTCTCCTTGAATGGTAATATTCAAATAATTACGGATGACGGGAAGTTGATTAATATACTGTGGTTGTATGATTG
Organism: Anabaena sp. FACHB-1237; assembly: GCF_014696225.1. GTDB lineage: Bacteria > Cyanobacteriota > Cyanobacteriia > Cyanobacteriales > Nostocaceae > FACHB-1237. The sequence goes on from NZ_JACJPV010000018.1 coordinate 30,749, forward strand.
CACCAGTGCCACAACCCATCATGGCCAAGTCCATCATTAAACCAAAGGATTTCCAGTCTACTAAGTTGGTAGAAGTGCAATTATAGCCTCCAGGGAAGTTTTTGGGTTTAGACATCCATTCCGTGCCTCCTACCCACATCCAACGACCGCTAGGAAGGGCTTTTAATTGACGCTGCATTTTATCCAAGAGAGCCGCTTCTTCCTTGGTTAATTTTCCTAATTCTACTAAACCCTTAATCGTGCGATCGCACACCTGATCATAACTTTCTCTGAGTCCGGCTGCGGTACGGCGGCTATAAGTTCTAAAAAATACGGGGTTAGCTGCCGGTGCTGACTCTGGAAAAGTGGCACTCTGACGTTGACGTGAAAGTTCTTGAATCATAATAAAACCACAATTCTAACACAAATAGTGGCAAGTAGTAATCATGGATTTGAGAGTAAAAATTTTGACTTTTAAATCTTACGGGTTTAGCATTGCTAAATCCCTACTCCTGACTGTTGGGTTGTACAAAAAACCTAAAATTAGTAAAATATTACTGGAATATGTAGAATAAATACACCGTGAATTTTCCTTATGGCTTGTTCACAATAAATAATACTAAATGAACTTCATAGAAATCAACAATTACTTATGGACGCTTTTGCACCTACTCCTCCAGAATGGACAAATCAAGCAATACACGCTTATGAATTTCATTGTCCTAAATGCCATGCTACTAGTAGAGAAGCAGTTAATGTATGGTTAAATAGGCGATCGCCTGTGTTGACAGTAGAAAATAAACGTAAATGGCAAGAATTTTATCAATGTCATTGTGGTTGTGTGTGGTGGGCTTGGAGTAATGATCGGAAAAATGATAGAATTATCGAATAAGTGATAATTCCCATACAAAGCTGGAATTAAAGTTACAGTAGCACAAGCATCTTGCTTGTATTAATTATTCAAGTTAAAGGCACAACAGCTTATCCTCATTTATGTCCTTTTACTTTGGAAGAAATTTTAGATGATGAATTTTATGGATAAATGGATAATTTATAGCAGCAAACAGGGAACAGAGTTGAAAGTCCTTTTGTGTATGGTTTTTTAGTTAAATTCTGTATCTCATTCAAGTGCATACCGCTATATTAAAAATAATTTTCTATCTACAAGTTTCTAAAAACCTTTGGGGAATTTCTAAACTTTCTCCCCAATGTTGATGAATATAAGAAGCGTGAACATTGGGTAAATTCCAACCTTCAAAACCTGTATTTTCTGAATTATCATAACGATAGGTATTAAATAAAGGTTTTTCACAATTATTAATAACGTGAGAACGATGAAATTCATGGCCGTAGATATAATTATTATTATTACCATTATTACCTGTATTTAATAACCAGGTATTTTCTAAGATAACTGCGCGACGATATCCTAAAGTTAATTTCTTATCCATTTGTGCGGAGGTGGGTAATATTCCTACCATTGGCCAAGATTTTCCATCAAAATCAATGATATTTTCACATAAATACATCAGTCCTCCACATTCTGCTATTGTGGGTATTCCTGATAAAATGGCAGTTTTTACTTGTTGAATAACTTCTTTATTTTCTGCTAATTTTTCAGCAAATACTTCAGGAAAACCACCACCAAAATACATACCTTGAATATTTTCTGGTAGTTTGTGATCTTTTAATGGACTCCAATATATTAATTTTGCTCCTAATTGTTCTAAAATGTCTAAGTTATCTTGATAATAAAAGTTAAATGCTTGATCTTTTGCTACTGCAATTTTAATATTTGTTTGAATATTGGTAAATTTTTGATGAATATTTTGATAAATACTATTATAAATATTATTAGAAATATTATTAGAAGTACCAGATTTTAATAAAGGTAATAATTTTGGCCAATCAAAACAATGATCTCCTAATGTTGCTAAACGATCAATAATATTATCTAATTCCGATAATTCTCCTGTGGGAATTAACCCTAAATGACGATCTGGTATGGTAATATTATCTTCCCGTCTTAAAACTCCTAAAATGGGAATTTCTAGGGGTTTTAATGAGTTTTGTAATAATGATAAATGTCGCTCACTACCTACACGATTTAATACTAAACCTGCTATTTTAATTCTCGGATCTAGTTTACAATAACCGTGAGCGATCGCTGCTACTGAACCAGATAAACGACTACAATCAATAACTAATAATACAGGAATATTTAATAATCTAGCGATATGTGCTGTACTACCAAAATCAGTAATTAGTTGATTATTGGATTGATTTGATATATTTGATTGATATTCATTACCTACACCATCAAATAAACCCATTACGCCTTCAATTAAACCATATTCTGCATTAGAAATATGACGTTGAAAACATTTTTTAATGTAATTTTCTGAAGTTAATACAGCATCTAAATTACGACAAGGTAGGCCAGTGACATATTGATGAAACATAGGATCAATATAATCTGGACCCACTTTAAAAGATTGTACTTTTGATGCAAGATTGGCGTTTTGACGACATAAAGAAGCTAGTAAAGAAAGCGTAACTGTTGTTTTACCAACCCCACTACGTTCTCCAGCAATAATAATAGCCATAATTGTGGATATTTACCATTACTTATACTTATGAATTTTCAATTATCAATTATCACTTCTCACTTTTTTTAAAGTATATGCTTTAAATCTTTCTAAATCTGCTTGAATGGTTGACTCAACAACTTTTCCTAAAAATAAATTATCCATTAATTTACCTAAAAAACCAGGAACATCATAAGCAATAGACATTTTCACAATTGTACCAGCATGACGATCATAAAAACGAATTGCTCCGCGATTTGGTAGACCGTCTACAGATTCCCATTGGATAATTTGATGAGAGATAATTTTTGTATTGCGAGATTTCCAGGTAAATTCTAAACTACCGGTTTTTAATGTCCACAGAGAAATTTCCGGATCATCTTCAGATATTTTAACAGAATCAATCCATTTCATCCAATTTGGCATTTGTTCCAAATCTGACCATAGTTCCCATACTAAATCTATGGGAGCGTCTACTTCAATTTGTACACTATGTTCTAACCAGTTTGATGTCATGTTTTTTTAGTTTTTTTTTTGCTAATGTTTGAATTAAGGATAAGGTATGGCTTGTTTAATTTGGATAAGTTATGCAAGCAAGATGCTTGTGCTACTTTCATTTGGATAAGTTATGCAAGCAAGATGCTTGTGCTACTTTCATTTGGATAAGTTATGCAAGCAAGATGCTTGTGCTACTTTCATTTGGACAAGTTATGCAAGCAAGATGCTTGTGCTACTTTCATTTGGATAAGTTATGCAAGCAAGATGCTTGTGCTACTTTCATTTTAGGGTTTAGCATTGCTAAACCCCTACTAAATCCTATTTCTTCACAGTTTCTAAAATTGCTTTTGCTGCACGTTTTCCAGAAATTGTTGCTCCTTCCATACTATCAATATAGTCTTGTTGGGTGTAACTTCCTGCTAAGAAAAAGTTAGGAATTGGTGTTTTTTGATCAGGGCGATATACGTCCATTCCTGGTGCTTCTTTATATAAAGATTGAGCTAATTTAACCACACTATACCAGGTCATGTTTAATTCTCTGGATGATGGAAATAACTCATGAACTTGTTTTAACACATGGTTAGCGATCGCTTCATTACTTTCTTTAATAAATGGATCTCCTGGTGTTAAAACTAACTGTAATAATGAACCTTGGCCGGGACGATAATAGTCTTTAGGACTAGTTAATGCCAAATCTGCAAAACAGGAAAAATCAGCATCTCCAGTATATAATAAATTATCTAAACCTGCCGCGTGATTTAATTGTTTGCGTTTTTGTTCATCTTGTAATTCTGTCACCCAACCATCAAATCTTAATTGTACAGTGGCTACAGGAACAGCTTCTAATTTATAAATATTGTCAAATTCTGGCCATTTTCGCCATGCTTGGGGTAATACACGCTGTATTCCCGGTACATCACAAGCACATAAATAAGCATCCGCTGTAATTACTTCTTCCGTATCACCTTGGGCTACTGCTATACCAGTAACACGGGTTTCTTGCTCAGTTTCCGCAAATTGAATTTCTCTTACTTGGCGACGGGTGTATATTTTTGTACCTCTAGCTTCTAAATACTCCACCATAGGTTTAAGTAAGTATTCAGCAGGTGATCCTGCCAACATTCGCAGTATGGAGGCTTCGGTTCTCACTGCAAAAAATTGGAAAATTGTCAGCATACAACGAGCGGAAATGTTCTCACAGTTTATGAAACCCAAAGCATAAGCGATAGGGTCCCACATTCGTTTAATACTACCCTTATTACCGCCATGACTGTAAAACCAATCGGCAAAACTAATATTATCTAAATCGCGGATATTTTTCATTGCTCCTTCAAAGTCTACTAATCCGCGTACAATGGGGCTAGTACCAAGAGCGATCGCATTTTGTATTTTATCTTGTAAGGACAGTTGTGAACTGGTAAGAAATGCCTTTAACCCGTTAAAAGGCGCACCTGTGATAAAGCGGAAGTCTAAAGCTCCTGTTGTGCCACCTTTATTAATAAAAGTGTGGATATGCTCTTTGAGAAGTAGATTATCTCGTGATCCCACTTTTTCCATCAATGCAAACAAATTGTAGTAGCAGCCAAAAAATACGTGCAAGCCCATTTCAATATGGTTGCCATCCGCATCTACCCAACTACTAACTTTACCACCCACAAACGGACGAGATTCAAATATTTGTACCTCACAACCCGCATCAACTAAGTCTATAGCAGTCACTAAACCTGCTAAACCTGCACCTACAATTGCAACACGCATTCCCTCGTTCCTTGTTCAGTTTCTTTACAAATTGTAACAGAAGTTTGTACATCTTTGTCAGAATTAGGATTAAAGGATTTTTAGGATGTGATTTTGTCTGAATCAGGATATCCAGGATGTCAGAATTTTCAGGATGTTGTTTAGGAAATAAAGGTTTTTGTCAAGGATATAGAAGGATATAGAATATATTTTATTATTTGTCTGAATCAGGATAAGCTAATGTGCAGCACTCACTGTATAATTAAAAAACCTGAAGTTACAGTAGCACAAGCATCTTGCTTGTATTAATTATTCAAGTTAAAGGGACAACAGCTTATCCAGGATGTCAGAATTTTCAGGATGTTGTTTAGGAAATAAAGGTTTTTGTCAAGGATATAGAATATATTTTTATTTCCAAAAAATCTGATCATTCAATATTCACAGATAATCTATAAATAACAATCCTGTACATCCTAAAATCCTGGTTATCCCGATTCAGACAATCACAATAAACAACCTCCAAATAGTGAAAAAGTAACTTTACGTAGCTGATTAAGGGTATGATCAAGGTTTCACGCACAGGCACTCCAGGTACACAAGAGTAAGATTTTCATTTTTGTAACTTTTCCATGGCGTTGCTGAACTTATGTATGAAATTGACAAGTTCAAAATTTGAAATTTTGCGCCTTTGTACCTAACATAATTGCTTTACTTCGCTAATGCGCGAAGTAAATATCATAATCATACCCCAATTCAGCAACGCCTTTTTCCTTAACGATCGCTTGACATTCAAGACAGTCGCTACATAATTTCATTATTTCATTTTTTTTGAGATTAAGCTGACTCCTATTTCTGATGTTTAACCTCAACTACTGTATGCACATTACCACGAGGAGTAAAATCAGCTTTTACCGTAATTTCTAAAGGATCACAAGCAGCCACAACATCATCTAAAATTTGATTTGCTGACTCTTCATGGGAAATATAGCGATCGCGGTAACTATTAATATATAATTTCAAAGCCTTTAATTCTACCACTCGTTCATCTGGTACATAACTAATATAAATCGTCGCGAAGTCAGGATAACCCGAAAAAGGACATTTACAAGTAAATTCTGGCAAAGTAATATTAATATCATAGCGTCGGCCAATGCGGGGATTAGGAAAAGTAATTAATTTGCCTTCCGCAATTTCCCTTTCTCCATATTTCACTTCTAAATCAGATGTCAATTTACTCATGAGTTAATTATCAAATTATTCATTAATAATATAGCAGTAGTTAACTGAATATAAAACCCATAGCCTGCCTGACTGGGAATGATAGCGCAGCCTGGCCTAAGCCATACCGTTAGGTATGTGTAGCGTCTGACTCCTAACAGCTATTAACCAACTTCCTTATCAGGACAGTGTTCATCATCCCATCCATAGGGGTGCATCCCACACACTAACAAATTACCACCATAAACCTGTCCATGATAATGAACACAACCCATACAAACAGCATTTTTTTCTGGTGTAGCTTCCTCAGCATAAGGAAAATCAGGGTGTAGTTCTTCTACTATATCTTCTAATTCCCAGTAAATTTCTAAAATTGGTTCAGCAAGCTCCTCTAAAAACTGATCAATCTCTGTTGTCACAGTATTCTGTACTTGCTCAGTAATTTCCTCTGTTATCTCAAAAAAAGCATCTACCATATCATTCATCCCCAGGAAGAACTGCTCTACTTGATCAGCTACAGTTTCCATCATGTTTATTAAGTCTTTTTGCCATTGTTCCATACACTTCACACCATTGTTGACTATAAACATGACGCATAATGTTATCTAGTAGACAGTGCTAAAATACAGGATAGATAATATAGCGTCACTATTTGCTTATTGTTTAGTGTTTCACTACTTATAACTGTGGTTTATCACCATTTTACATAAGTCAAAAACTGACATTTAGGACTCGCGTTGCAGCCTTTTTAACTGCTCCTGTAGTTCTCGCACTTGATCTCGTAGCTGATCTACATTATCTTGTTTTGGCTGTTTCACAGTTATTCCTTCATCTTCCTCTAAAATTTCTATGCGTCGAGGTTCAGATGAGGTTGTTTTTTCTACTGTTTCTTGAGATATTGGTTGCTGTTGAGCTTGCTTCATCATATCCTCAACAAAGCGACGAGCTTCTTCTGTACTCATTTCGCCTTTAGCTACCATTTCATCTGCTAATTTTTGTACTTGCCATCGCAATTCTGTCAATTTTCCCCCTGCTTTTTCTCCTGCGTAGGTAGCTATTCCCACACCCAGGTAAAAAGCCTTTTGTACCATATCTCCAAAACCAGGCATTGCTACTGAAAGCTCCTATGAAATTGCCTAAAATGGGGCGACCCGGAGGCTACGCCTACCACAAGCATCCCTTATTGCTGCTACCTTCCGGTCCTGACAAGGTTTGGGCGTTGAAGTTGCATAGTTCCAGGTCTTCTCATATCATAACACTAAATTTTGAAAATGGTGCATCATTCTACAACAATTTTCCATTCAAAAAGTTCATAATTCACACAACCGTTATATATCAAGGGATCTGCCGCTACAATTTTTTTCGCTTCATCCATTGATGTGGCCTCAAATAACATCATTCCCCCACCTTTCACAGCCCAGTAACCTGTTTTCGCTTTATGTCCTTGAGCAATCAAATCCTGTACATACGCTTTATGGGCAGGTACATATTGGTCAAATGTGGCTTTATCCACCCTTCCCGCTTCTATTTTCACAAACCAAGGCATATTTTTTATACTGATAAACTAGCTTAATTACACCATTAAAACGTAGAATTAAGTAGAGATCAATAAATCACTACCACACCAAAAAATTAATGCGCCCTGCTGGAATCGAACCAGCCTGAAGACGAATTATGAGTTCGTTGCCTCCCCAATCGGCCAAAGGCGCTGATCAGAACACCATGATTTTTAGTTAAATCAGGTTTTTTAGATAATCCTATGACACTATAACATAAACAAAGCAAAATTTCAATAACTAAAAATACATTTTCTGATATTTTTTGAGTAACCTACTGTTAAGCTGTTGTACTTTTAATTTGGATATTAGATGGAAGCAAGATGCTTGCACTACAGTAATTTTAGGTTTTTTATTTATACAGTCAGTGCTGCACATCAGCTTACTGTTACACTTTTGCCTTTTTATTGATTTTTGTATTGGCGCGATATAAAATTTAGGACACCCATATAAGAGTGTCCTAATAAACTATTTATTGTTACCGTTACTGTTACTACCACTAGTAACTAAAATTCTTTCAGCGAGTTTTTCCGGTACTTCTTGGAGATGATCTTCTTCCCAATGGAAAGAACCAACACCCAAAGTGAGCGATCGCAATTCTACAATAAAATCCTGCATTTCGGCCTGGGGTAAATATGCACTCACATTATCCCAACCGGGCCAGTCTTCCCTACCTTCATAACCTAAAATTTGCCCTCTTTTACCCGTTACAAGCTGTAACACCTTAGAAGTGAACTCACTAGGAGTATTCACATCTACCTTTAAAATTGGTTCTAAGAGAGTAGGTTGTGCTTGATTCACACCAGACTGCATAGCTAAACGAGCAGCTTGCTTAAAAGCCTGTTCTGAACTATCCACAGTGTGATAAGAACCATTAGTTAAAGTTACAGCCACATCCACCATCGGGAAACCTAAAGGACCATGTAACAAAAACTCCCGTACTCCCATTTCCACGCCGGGAATATACTGTTTAGGAACCACACCACCGACAATTTTCTCATTAAAATTGAAACCTTGGCCTCTAGGTAAAGGTTGAATATCTAAATAAACATCACCAAATTGGCCATGGCCACCACTTTGATGCTTATAACGTCCATGTACAGAATTTACAGACTTACGGATAGTTTCCTTATAGGGAACTTGAGGTAAATGGGTAGAAATTGGTAAATTATACTTGCGACGTAACCTATCTAAAGCCACCTGTAAATGTATTTCCCCTTGTCCCCACAATATCACCTCATGGGTATCCCCATCTTGCTCCCAATTTAACGCCGGATCCTCCTCTAACAACTTCAAAATTGCTGTACTTAATTTTACCTCATCATTGCGTTTTTCTGGTTTAATAGCTAACGCAAAAACTGTTTCTAATTGTTGTGCTTTTGGTAATTGTTGAACTGATGAACTAGACGAATTATTAGCAGAAATTGTATCTCCCGTTTTTACTCCTTCTAACCTACTAATAGCCACAATTTCTCCAGGTACAGCTTGATTAATTTGCTGTTGTTGTTGCCCCATTAAGCGATAAATTCCTCCAGCACGTACACCATTTAAAACAACACCTTCCGTTAATATTCCTTGCCATACTCTTACTAAAGAAAGTTTACCTCCTTGGGGAGTATAGAAAGTCTTAATAACCTGCGCCACAGGAGTATCATTAATTTCTTGTAAACGGCGTTTCATAGTAGTTTCAGGTTCAGGTGATTCCTTGAATAATGCTTCTAATAAAGGTCTAACACCAAAATCCTGTTCAGCAATACCAAAGAAAACAGGTACTACTAAATCTGCACCTAATTCAAATTTTAAATCCTGGATAATTTCTTCTTGAGGTGGTTCAATATCTTCTAAAAGTTCTTCTAGCAAATGATCATCAAAATTGGCCAAAGTTTCTAACATTTCTGCCCTAATTCCATGTTCTTCCGCTTTTAATTCTTCAGGAAATGGGATAAGATCCGCAGGTGCGCCGGCATGATATTGGTACGCCTTTTCGCTTACCATGTCAATAAATCCCGTTAATTTTTCCCCTTGCATAATGGGATATTGATGCAAAACTAACGGACGACTAGAAACTGCTTTTAGGGCTTTTAATATTTCTAAAACATGAATATTTGCCCGATCCATTTTATTCACAAAAACAATATGGGGAACTTCCCAATCATCCAGAAATTTTAATAATGGTGCTAATGTTAAAACTCTATCTTTAACAGGTTCACAAACCACAATGGCCGCATCTACTCCCATTAAACCATTGTATGTTTCTTGGGCAAATTCTACCGAACCAGGACAATCTAAAAACGTGAAGCGAGTATTTTCATATTCAGTATTTGCTGCGGATATTTCCACACTCATTTTTCTATCACGTGCTTCATTAGCACTATCTCCTACAGTATTCCCGTCTTTAATATTTCCTTTGCGAGAAATTGCCCCAGTCACAAATAACAAACTTTCTAATAATGTGGTTTTTCCACTTAAATAAGGTCCAACAATAGCCACATTCCGTGAACCGGATTTTACTTTTTCACTCATAACCCCTCCTTTACGGTGTTTTTCAACCGCACTTTAGTTATTTGCAGGAGTAATTCATTTTTACTACAGGAGAATCATTCCTGCTTTCAATTTTTTATTATCCTCCTTTTAATTCAAATTTCAAGTGATTGTATTTTATCGTAAGATATAAGTTAAGAAATATTAAGTATTCCTAACTTTAATGGCCAATATCTAATTTTTGTAAAATTACAGCAGTTTCCGTTATTATGTTGTTCCTTTAACTTGAATAATTAATACAAGCAAGATGCTTGTGCTACTGTAACTTCAGGTTTTTTAATTATACAGTGAGTGTCAGATAAGCTGTTGTTCCTTTAACTTGAATAATTAATACAAGCAAGATGCTTGTGCTACTGTAACTTCAGGTTTTTTAATTATACAGTGAGTGCTGTACATTAGCTTATCAACAATTTAAACTATGGTGTAACTACTGATTTAGCAATTTTAATTAAGGTATTGCGATCGCCCGCCTTAATACCTACACTATACTGAACACCTTTCTCTCTCCAGCTTAAAGTACCATCAGAACAATTAGCACCACAACGAGATTCAATAAAGTAACTAGTAATTCCTTTGCGTAATAATATTGACTTACCGGTTAATTTGGGTGTTTTTGCAGTCACAGCTTCAGCCGTAATCATACCTAAACGACAAGCACTACCACCACTACAGTCAGGACTAAAACCTAGTAATATCTCATACTTATCTTTAGAAACAGTTTCCAGAATAGCATAAATAGGATTAGGTCTATCACTTTCAGGTATATAAGTAGGTAAAAATATTTTAATTTTAGTAGTTTGTTTTAACTTAGGTAAAATGGATTTAAACACTGGATGAGGTTGAGAATTAGCTTTTTGTTGGGCAATTTTTTGGGAATTATTAACAACTTGGTTTTTCTCCGCAGCAATAGTTAAATTTTGCTGAAAAATCAACGAAAAAAGCACCATCAAAGTCCATAAAGTATATTTTTGCATCATGATTAAAAATCCATAAAAGAGCAGCAAGTAAAGATACTTAGAGAGAAACAATCAACTTTTTGCATTTATTAAGCTAATGTGCAGCACTCACTGTATAATTAAAAAACCTGAAGTTACAGTCCGCGAATTTTAGTAACTTTTACTCCTTGCGATCGCTTTTTTGGTATAACTAGCAACTTTAGTTAATTTACCCAAGTCTTTGTTGTTGTTTTTTGTTCTTGTTGTTCAGTGCTAACTAGCTGATAACCTTTTTACCTCAACTCCTCCTAAAAGTTCATGAGCTTGAGCTAACATTGCTGGTATTTTATCAGCATGGGGACTATGAATCAAACATTGCGAAAAATTTAACTCTGTCACCTTATCAGCGCGATTACCAGGAAACCAATGATCACCATTACCTAGAAGATTATAGCGCATTTTACCATAATCCACCATATCATAAGCCAAAGCCAAATTCAACAACCATAAAATAGTTTTCATATTGACATTTCCGGGGGTTTCCTCCCAACTAGGCAAATTTTCATCCCAAGTTTTACACCAATTTTCCCCTAAAATATCCACCGCAGTTTTTTGCCACTTAGCAATAATTGGAGGGAGAAATTCTTCAGCCCTATCTAATAATTGTAAAGTCTTTAAATGTTCATCAAAATCTGTAGGTTTAGCAGCGCCAATGCTTAAAGTATGTACTTGTGGATGACTTAAACAAAACAAATTATTAAACACTATTGGACTTAAAGGTTGACAAATATCAATCAACTTTTGAGAAGGTTGATATAATAAACCACCTTTATTAGATGGACTGATAATAAATACCCCCATATCTAATTTATTAGCTGCTTCAATAGCATTCCAATTATACTGATTAATATAGTACCAATGTAAATTTACATAATCGAATAAATTACTATTAACTGCTGTCAAAATAACATCTAATGGTGCATGGGTAGAAAAACCGATATAGCGGACTCTTCCTTCATCTTGTAATTGTTTAGCAACCTGCCAACATTTTTCACTGTAATTCCATATTTCTTGATTATTAATACCATGTAAACTTAAAAGATCAACATAGTCTAACTTGAGATAAGCCATAGACTTTTCAAAAGTTTTCCGAAAATCTTGAGGATCGGGAAATGGTGTAACTTTTGTTTGGACAATTAATTTTTCTCTTGCTAATGTTGGTAAAATTTGCCCTAACTGCATTTCTGAAGTTCCATAAAAACGGGCAGTTTCAATATGATTAATTCCCAACTCTATAGCACGATAAATAGTATTTTCTAAATTTTCCTGTTGTGCAGGAGGAATATCTTTAAAATCAACATCTTGCCATTTGTATTGATATCTCATTCCTCCACAACTGAATACTGGCATTTGTAATTCTGTACGGCCAAATCTTCTATATAACATAATAGTATTTTAGGTAATAATGTATTTTTAATGTATGTTATTTAGGACTTACGCAAGTGTCACACCAAAAATCTGATGTAGGGTGTGGTTTGGCAAACTCACCAACCAAGTCAGACAGCATAAGTTATGTAAATAAACAGATTCTTGATATCTGACGCAGGCTACTAATGTGCCAGTTGTGTAAGTTCTGTTATTGGTTGTGTCTTGAACACAAAATAAACACGAATATTATATCACACTTATGGTAAATTCAGATTCACGACTTTTTGAACAAGTCGGGAATCTGATTCTTAACAGGGTTTAGCAATGCTAAACCCTTACTGACTACTGACTACTGAAAGCTGATAGCTACATACGACGTACTACTGGTTTACCATCAATCACTTCACCAATTAAAACCACATCAGCACAATTGACAAAGATGCCATTTTCCAACACTCCAGGAATATTATTGAGAATCTTTTCTAAATTTACAGGGTCAGGAATGCTATCAAATCGCACATCTAAAACCATATTACCCTGATCCGTAATTACTGGACCTGCCTTTTTCACGCCCATACGCAATTCTGGTTTACCTCCTAACTCCTTAATTGCATTAGTTACAGGAGTAAGTGCCATAGGAATCACTTCCACAGGTACAGCAAAAACAGCGCCCAGTCTATCTACTAGCTTACCACTATCAACCACAACAATAAACTGTGCAGCTAAGTAGTCTACCACCTTTTCCCGGGTATGGGCAGCACCACCACCTTTAATCAGATTTTTATGAGGATCAACTTCATCAGCACCATCTATAGCAATATCAATATGGTCTACAGCATCCAAAGTAGTCAGAGGTACACCATATTTTTTAGCTAAAACTTCTGATTGAAAAGATGTGGGAATACCCACAATATCCTTGAGTTCACCAGATTGCAGTCTTTCACCTAAATATTGGATAGTGTAAGCTGTGGTTGAACCTGTACCCAATCCGACAATTGAACCAGATTGTACCATTGCGGCCGCTGCTTTGCCAACTTCTTGTTTCATCAATGTTACCGGATCGGACATTTTTTTATTTCCTTAGTAATTATTAATCTCTATAGACATCGTAAATCATTAGTGAACAAAAAGATCCCTGATTTTTGCAGAAGTTGATGAACTCGATGAGATCATTTTTATTAGATACTAACTCACAACCCAAATATTTATATTTATTTATATATTTACTTTTATATCTATTAATTAATATTTTCGATCTTTGATGGATATTATTGATATTTTTAATGATTTATTTGCCTAATATATCTCAATAGTGATGCCGATCAAGTTTGATTGTGATAGAATGTGGAGGTGAGCAATTAAGCCAGCAGATAATAATATTGAATATGAAAAAATTAATCATCAGTATAATTACATTATTTACTGTTGTTCTGCAAAATTATCCAGCAATGGCAGCAGAAGTAACACCTGTAAACCAATCAGATTACATTCAAGCAGTGATTGAAGCTAATTTAATGAATAACTTTCCTGATGGAAATTTTTATGAGGAAATGTTGATAACTCGTGGAGAATTAGCGGAGATATTAGTTAAAACTTTCGCCTTAGATAAAAGGCAAATTAATAAAACCAAGAAAGATATATTTATAGCAGATGTACCTGTTAATTATTGGGCATATCAAGATATTCAGACTGTCTTAAAAACTGGAGTGATGAAAGGTTATCGAGACAGTATGTTTTTTCCTAACCAAAGAATCACCAAAGCAGAAGGTTTAGCTATTTTTGCTCAGGCTTATGGAGTGTTTCAATTTCCTTCAAAAACAGTGTATGAGATTTTATCATCTTATCCTGATGCTAATAATATACCACAATGGGCAAGAAAAGGTATTGCTACTATCATTGCCGAAGATTTTATTAAAACAGATAGCCAAGGCAATATTAAACCCTTAGAACCGATGACAAGGGCTGATATAGCTTATGTTTTGAGCAGGTATTTACTCAGAAGGCAACAATATCCACAAATGCCTTTACTATCCTCTTAATTGCCGAGTGGGGAGTGCGGAGTTTTGGGTTTAGCAGTGCTAAACCCCTACTGACTAGGTGACTGTTGACTTCTGATAGCTAACTTGGGCAAATCAGTGTAAAAAAGTGTAAAAATTAGATAATGCCACAAATAAAGTTAGAGAGGAATCCCTTATAATATGCACCTGAGTGATATTGCCCATCCCAACCAGTTGCACGGTTTATCAATTCGCCAATTACAGCAAATTGCTAGACAAATTCGAGAAAAACACCTAGAAACCGTAGCCGCAACTGGCGGACATTTGGGACCAGGTTTAGGAGTTGTAGAATTAACTCTAGGACTTTATCAGACATTGGACTTAGATCGGGACAAAGTAATTTGGGATGTAGGACATCAAGCATATCCCCACAAATTAATTACGGGACGTTACCACAACTTCCACACCCTTCGCCAAAAAGATGGAGTTGCTGGTTATCTTAAACGCTGTGAAAACAAATTTGACCATTTTGGTGCAGGACACGCATCTACCAGCATATCTGCCGCCCTGGGTATGGCTTTAGCCCGTGATGCTAAAGGTGAAAAGTTTAAAACCGTTGCTGTTATTGGTGATGGTGCATTAACAGGAGGTATGGCTTTAGAAGCTATTAACCATGCTGGACATTTGCCTAAAACTAACCTATTGGTAGTTCTCAACGATAATGAAATGTCTATTTCTCCTAATGTTGGAGCTATTCCCCGTTACCTTAACAAAATGCGTCTCAGTCCACCTGTACAATTTATCTCTGATAATTTTGAAGAACAATTTAAACATATCCCCTTTGTTGGTGATGAACTGGAACGTATCAAAGAAGGCATGAAGCGTTTAGCCGTTTCTAAGGTTGGCGCTGTATTTGAAGAACTCGGTTTTACCTACATGGGTCCAGTGGATGGCCATAACTTAGAAGAACTTATTGCTACTTTCCAACAGGCACATCAAATTATTGGTCCAGTGCTGGTTCATGTCGCCACTGTTAAGGGTAAAGGCTATGAAATGGCAGAAAAAGACCAAGTAGGTTATCATGCCCAAACACCCTTTAATTTAGCCACTGGTAAAGCCATTCCTTCTAACAAACCTAAACCTCCATCTTATGCCAAAGTTTTTTCACACACTTTAGTGAAATTAGCGGAGCAGAACCCCAAAATTATAGGTATTACCGCCGCAATGGCCACTGGTACAGGTTTAGATAAACTTCAGTCTAAACTGCCGAATCAATATATTGATGTGGGCATAGCTGAACAACACGCGGTTACATTGTCCGCAGGTTTAGCTTGTGAAGGTATGCGCCCTGTTGTAGCTATTTATTCTACTTTTCTACAACGTGGTTACGATCAAATAGTACATGATGTCTGTATTCAAAACTTACCTGTATTTTTCTGCTTGGATAGAGCAGGTATTGTTGGTGCTGATGGTCCAACTCATCAAGGAATGTATGATATTGCCTATTTACGCTGTATTCCCAACATGGTATTAATGGCACCCAAGGATGAAGCTGAATTACAGCAAATGGTAGTTACAGGTATCGAATACACTGATGGACCTATAGCGATGCGTTTTCCTCGTGGTAATGGACATGGAGTACCTTTGATGGAAGAAGGCTGGGAAACTTTGGAAATTGGTAAAGGGGAAATATTGCGTCAGGGCGATGATGTGTTAATTATCGGTTATGGTACGATGGTATATCCAGGAATGCAAGCCGCAGAAATTCTTAGTGAACATGGTATTGAAGCTAGTGTAATTAATGCGAGATTTGTCAAGCCTTTAGATACTGAGTTGATATTACCTTTAGCCCAACAAATTGGCAAAGTTGTGACTTTAGAAGAAGGTTGTTTAATGGGAGGTTTTGGTTCTGCAGTGGCGGAAGCGTTGCTTGATGCTAATGTAGTTGTACCAGTGAAACGTCTTGGTGTACCGGATGTTTTAGTAGATCATGCTACTCCAGATCAATCTTACGCTACATTAGGTTTAACTAGTGAACAAATAGCCGATAATATTTTACAAGCATTTTTTAAAAAAGAATTAGCTACTGTAAAATAGATACGTAGGGTGCGTTAGCTGTCTTCGTAACGCACCAATAATTTACATAAAATACGTAAAGTGCGTTAGCTGTCTTCGTAACGCACCCATAGTTTACATAAAATATGAGCTATTTCCTAGTTAACAATCTTATATACAAAACTAAACACACATAGACAAACCTTCACAAGATATTTAGGAGTAAACAAGAGTAAATTTGCTACAAAATTAGTCATATCTATAAAAACTGCCTAATATTAGCAATATTTACCTTAAAATAATTGCAAAAACTGTTTTATCCGTGCATCGTTTTCTAATAAAATTACACAAGGAAACAATGAGTGTATTCCCCCTTTAACAATGCTTTTATCCTTAAAAACAAAACCCAAGAAATATTAATGGCTAAACACGCTGCTATAACCACGTTTACCTATAATTGGGGTTTAGCAACTTGGCAATATTTGTATAAAAATAGATTAAAGCAAAACAAATATCTACTTAAAAAGTTCTTTAATAATCATGTAAAACCTGAATTAATATGGATTAAAGAAAAAGATATTTGTCAGAAAATCACTCAATATACTTTTGAGTATTTAAGTGAAGCATTTTAAAGATTCTTTAAAGGACTATCTGAATATCCCAAATTTAAAAAGAAGGAACTACCTCATATTACTGGCAACAATATTAATATTTCTAGGACAGTTGTATAACTACACTACGCAAATTTGATGTTACAATAATTCAATCTAATATTTTTATCACCAATAATGGTAAAATAAGCGTCACATCACAGTAAATTAAATGTTCTGTAAATTACTATAAAGAGGAGAATCACCTTGAACCAAGCGACATTGCACCAGTTGAAGGTGTTTGAAGCAGCCGCACGTCATGGTAGCTTTACCCGTGCTGCTGAAGAGTTATTTTTAACTCAGCCTACCATATCTATGCAAATTAAGCAGTTGACCAAATCTGTGGGCTTACCATTATTTGAACAAGTGGGAAAACGTCTTTATTTGACAGAAGCAGGTAGGGAGTTATTTAATACTTGTCGACAAATATTTGAGACGATTTCTCAATTTGAAATGACTGTAGCTAATTTAAAAGGTCTAAAACAAGGTCAATTAAAGTTAGCGGTAATTACAACGGCAAAATATATTATTCCTAGATTATTAGGTCCTTTTTGTCAAATGTATCCAGGAATTGATATTTCTTTACAAGTGACAAATCATGAGTTAATTATGGATAGAATGATGAATAATATGGATGATATCTATATTATGAGTCAAATTCCAGATAATATGGAAGTGACCTATGAGCCTTTTTTAGAAAATCCTTTAGTGGTATTTGCACCTCTTCATCATCCCTTAGCAAATGTAAAAAATATACCTATAGGACAATTAGGAGAAGAACCCTTTATTATGCGTGAACCTGGTTCGGGTACTCGTAGTGCTGTGCAAAGTTTATTTGATGAATATGGTGTAAAGGTTAAAGTTAAGCTGGAATTAGGAAGTAATGAAGCAATTAAACAAGCGATCGCTGGAGGTTTAGGAATATCAGTATTATCTAAACATACACTATTAACAGATGCGGCAGAATTTAGTATATTAGATGTAGAGAATTTTCCGATCAAACGTACTTGGTATATGGTACATCCATCAGGAAAGCAATTATCTATTATTGCTCGTACTTATTACGATTATCTCCTAGAAGCAGCTAAGACAATCAATGAACAAGGGATAATTCCTCCTCACAGCACTTTTTTAGTGGATCGTAGTGAGTAGGTATTGATATCAACTGGGTAAAAATCACTTGACTTTAGCTGTTGCTGAACTTAGATATGAAATTGAGAAATTCAAAATTTGAAAATTTGCATCTAACGCATTGAAAGTGCTTCGCTTCGCTAATGCGCAAAATAAATATCATACTCCAATTCAGAAAACTGGTAGTGGTGAAGTTTAAGGGTTTAGCGTTGCTTCCAAGTGTCAACTTAAGCTACAAATACTATAGCTATAGCGTAGCTGCCGTAGGTATACGCCAGGCTACGCTATAGCTTCTAAACCCGCCATGAAATAAATTTCATGGCTAATAAGTAAAGTTTACTTTAGTAAACTTAGGACTTACGCAAGCGTCACACCAAAAAATCTGTTGAGTGGGTGCGTCAGATATCAAAAATCTGTTTATTTGCAGGATTTATACTGTCTGACGTGGTTGGTGAGCTTGTCGAACCACACCCTAAGAATGTGTCAGTTGCGTAAGTCCTGAATTAATACAAGCAAGATGCTTGTGCTACTGTAACTTCAGGTTTTTTAATTATACAGTGAGTACTGCACATTAGCTTACCTACAAATACTATTTACTTAAAACCACAGTTAACACAATTCCAAAAATAATGGAAATGCTACCTAAAACAATAGACCAAAAACGATGATAACTATTGACTATTGTACCATTTTCCCCTTCCAATTGTACCAAATCCATCCAGGGCATAATACCACGACGAAACCAACCAATAGTTCCCACTTGTTGACCTATTAAACTCTGTACTCTGGACATTCCAAATAAGAAATTACCGATAGGTCCAAAGCGAGAAGCATAATGTAGATATAGCATTCCACTAGGATCTTGTAATTTCAAATCAGAACCAAATTTATACCCTGCGTCTCCTCTACCAATAAGTTCACCTTCCAATCTTGCAGGTTTACCCCGTAACGGACTAGCATAGGGATCAGACATGAGAGTGAGAATGTCAGTAGGTATGGCATTACCGTAGTCTGGAAACATCACAAAGGCTTTAACTAAAATACCAACTCCCAAACCTACAAATATTCCAGCGAGTATCATACTTGAGTTTCCAGAACTACTGGCCAGAATTGAACCAATAATTAAACCTCCTACAAAACCAATGGTTTCTGCACCATAGAGAATCACATCTACAAAGAAGTTACCATAAAGTTTGGTTTTGTCTAAATGTTTACCTTCTCCAATGACTCTACCCATATCAAATTCCATTGGTAGGCCTAATTGTTCAGCGTAGGTACTTAAAGCGCGAACTCGTTTACCTGTGAGGGGATGGGTAGAGTTTAATTCCATCCACCAACCCCAAGGGTTAAACATATCCCAAAGGAATACTGATCCTATTTTGCTGGTGTCAGAGGAAATACGATAGGCTGTACCTGTGGAAGCGGCGGCTTTAGGATCATAGATACCCAGGGATCGTGTACCCTCTATTAAACGACTAGGTTCTGCTGATCTTGAACCTTCTTCTAAGATACCATAGGCAATTTTGACAAGGGCGCGAGATAGTCCATTAGGGTTACCAGTGGTTTCAGCCGCAAAGTGATCGGCAAAATATTCTCTAGTGCGAGATAGGTACAATAATAAATATGTACCCACAACATAGAAAATATAGGCCACTAAACTAGCTGTTTGTAAAGCGTCCTTAACTTTGCTGTCTCCGCCACCTCTAGTAAATCTTTTGATTGTAACATATACTAAATAGCAGATTTGTACTAAGGTAGATGCTAGGGTCATTACAGCAAAGTCCCAATGAACAATATGGCCAAGTTCATGGGCGTAAACTGTAGCGACTTCATCATCATCAAGATAGGTAAATAACCCTTGACTTACCACTAACCGCGCACTGTTGGGTAATGAACCATAAGTAAAAGCGGTGGGGTTTTGGTCATCTATAATACCTAACCTGGGAGTGGTGATATTTTTTTCTTGACAAACTTGGCGGATAATTCTGCCGGTTTCTGGACTAAGGTTTTCAAGATCAGCAATATCTACCCATTGGGTATGATATAACCAACTTTGGGTTAAATCCATTAGGTAGGGTGATAGGAAAAAGGCGGCAGTATTAAAGATAATTGTAATGGCTACAGCGATCGCCAAACTCATAGCTGAATTATTGCTATCTAATATCAGGACTATGGCCAATCCTAAGACAAATACCATACCAAATAGTAAGCTGATGGTGACTGTGGATGCTAGGGCTAAACTTCCTCCCACTCCACCCATTGCTAATTTTACCCCTGCAGTGGCAGCCCGGCCAGCTTTAACTATATTATTGCTGTTATTGCTAGATTGTTGGTTTTCAATAACACGGTTTTGCTGCGCCCATTTCCGCACTTCTGGGTTATCACTGTTGATGAGTTTTTGCCAAATAATTTTGGCGCTGTCTATGTCCCCAGTGGCTTGATAGGCTTTCATTAGCCACATTTGCGAAGTGAGATAATCTGGAGAATTAAGTTCTAAGGACATCTGTGCAACTTGTTCTAACAGATATATCGCATCTTCATAACGTCCTTGCTGAAAGGCATCTAAACCTGATTGTAGTGACATTGGCATCTCCCTGATATAATTGACAATTAATAATTGACAATTGGTAATAGGTAATTGGTCATGGGTAATTGCTAAACTTTGACTTTTGACTTTTCCGCCATGTTATCTATGGATAATTAATCTTTCATGTTTTGTCATGAGAATTTCGCAAAAGTTATTAATCTGATATATTTTTAGATATATTTTTAACAAACTGTAAAGTATTCTTAACCATGATTAGTTCTTTAGTAAATATTGCCCAAGAAACTCGTGAAGCGGCTAGTAAGTTGGCTTTATTGTCAACTACAGAGAAAAATCAGGCGATTTTAGCGATCGCTGCTGCTTTAGAATCTGCCCAAGAAGAAATTATTAATGCTAATACTATTGATTGTCAAGAAGCGGTAAATGCAGGTATTGCTAAACCTCTTTACAAAAGGTTACAATTAGATGAACATAAATTAAGAGATGCGATCGCTGGTGTGCGTGATGTAGCAAAATTACCTGATCCTGTGGGACAAATTTCCATTCATCGAGAAATTGACACAGGTTTAATTCTCAAACGTATTAGTTGTCCTTTAGGCGTTTTAGGGATTATTTTTGAAGCTAGGCCAGAAGCAGCAATTCAAATAGTTTCTTTAGCCATTAAATCAGGAAATGGTGTGATTCTCAAAGGTGGAAAAGAAGCCTTAAATTCTTGTACAGCTATAGTCAAAGCTATTAAAAAAGGTTTAGAAAAAACTGCTGTAAATCCTCAAGTTGTACAATTATTAACTACTAGAGAAGAAATATTAGAACTTTTAAAATTAGATAAATATGTTGATTTAATTATTCCTAGAGGTTCTAATCAATTTGTGAAATTTGTCCAAGATAATACTCGCATTCCAGTATTAGGCCATGCTGATGGAATTTGTCATATTTATGTAGATGAAAAGGCAGATATTAATAAAGCAATTAATGTTACTGTAGATTCAAAAATTCAATATCCTGCGGCTTGTAACGCGGTGGAAACTTTATTAATTCATAGGAGTATAGCAGCAGAATTTTTACCGAAAGTTGCAGCATCTTTAGTTGAGAAAAATGTGGAATTACGAGGAGACGAAGCCACTTTACAAATAGTACCAAATATTCAACCTGCTACAGAGATAGATTGGCAAACAGAATATAGTGATTTAATTATCTCCATTAAAATTGTTGATTCTTTAAACGATGCTATTCATCATATTAATAATTATGGTTCTCGGCATACAGAAGCAATAATTACGGAAGATATGGAAGCAGTAAAAACGTTTCAGATGTTAGTTAATGCGGCTGGAGTTTATCATAATTGTTCCACTCGTTTTGCCGATGGTTTCCGTTATGGTTTTGGCGCGGAAGTTGGTATTAGTACCCAACAAATGCCCCCCCGTGGTCCTGTGGGTTTGGAAGGTTTGGTAACATATAAATATCAAATGTGTGGAGATGGTCATGTTGTCAGTAGTTATACTGGAGTAAATGCTAAATCTTTTACTCATCGAGATTTAATTGATTAATTTACCTGACTTTTTTAGTCTAACTCCTCAGTTTGATGATCATATTTGCCAACTAGTTGACAAATATCACTAGAATTGTTATAGGTTACAATTAAGTTGATTCTATTTTTATTGTTAATATGACTATTCTTAATCGTCAGCAAATAGTTCAATCTATTGAACAACTACCTACTGAGGCTTTAGCTGAATTACCTAATTTTATTAATTATTTACAGTTTAAAACAAGTTATAATGCTAATAATATTAAGGCTAATTCTCAACCTGAAGGTGTAGATTTTTTACTAAAAATAGCTGGAATAGCTGAATCAACTGAAACTGATTTATCAGAAACAGATGAGGAAATTTTGTCTCAAGAAATCAATAATATTTCTGGATGGAGTTTAAAAAATTAGTTAGATGAGTGCAATTTTAGATAAAATTTTAGATACTAGTTTTTTACTAGCAACTGTTAACCGCAAGGACAAAAATCATAATTTAGTGCTTGATATTATTGTTAATTTAAAAGAACCTTTAATTTTACCAATGACTGTTTTACCAGAGGTTAGTTATTTAATTGCTTCACGTTTAGGACATCATATTATGAGGCAATTTTTAGCAGATTTAGTTGTTAGTAATATGATGATTGAGGTTATTACTAAGGAAGACTTACAACGAACTACTGAAATTTTAACTCAATATTCTGATAGTCAATTAGATTTTGTTGATGCTACAATTACAGCGATCGCAGAAAGAATGAATATTACTAAGGTTTTAACTTTAGATCGGCGTGATTTTAGCATAATTAGACCTAAGCATTGTCATTATTTTCAAATATTTCCTTAATTGAGTATTTGGGTTTAGAAGGTTTGGTAACATATAAATATCAAATGTGTGGAGATGGTCATGTTGTCAGTAGTTATACTGGAGTGATATGTATGATGTCATAAACCAGTGGTTAATTAAGTATAATTAACCACTAATAATATCTTAACTTAAAACTGCTGTAAAAAGCGTAAATCACTATTGTATAAACGACGAATATCATCCATTTGATGTAATACCATCGCAAACCTTTCTACACCAAAACCTGCGGCAAAACCACTATATACTTCTGCATCATAACCTACAGATTTGAGTACATTTGGGTCAACCATACCACAACCCATCACTTCTAACCATTTACCATTCCACTGTAAGTCTACTTCTGCCGAAGGTTCAGTAAAAGGGAAATAACTAGCGCGGAAACGAATTGGTAAGTCTCCAAACATTGCTTGTAGGAATACTTTAACCGTACCTTTTAAATCTGTAAAGGTTAATCCTTCATCTACTGCTAACAATTCAATTTGATGGAAAACCGCCGAATGAGTTGCATCCACATCATCTCTGCGATACACTCTTCCTGGAGCAATAATTCTAATGGGGGGTTCTTCCTTTTCCATATAGCGAATTTGCACAGCAGAAGTATGAGTTCTTAATAAGTTACCATCGGGTAAATAAAAGGTATCCTGCATATCCCGTGCTGGATGATCTTGAGGTGTATTTAATGCCTCAAAATTGTAGTAATCTGTTTCCATCTCTGTACCTTGGGCAACGGTATAACCCATACCTACAAAGATATCCATTGCTTGATCAATTATGCCGTTAAGTGGATGAATGCGACCTTGAGGACGATAAATTCCTGGCATTGTCACATCTATAGTTTCTGCTGCTAGTTGTGCTTGTATTTGGGCAGATTCTAGGATTTGTTTTTGTTTGTCTAAACGTTCTTGTAATACTTCCTTAACAGTGTTAGCGATCGCACCAATTTTGGGTCGTTCTTCCGCCGTTAATTTGCCCATATTCCGCAGCAAAGCACCCAATTCACCTTTTTTGCCCAAATAGTTAATTCTCAGGTCTTCTAGGCGTTCTAGGGAGTCAGCAGCAGCGATCGCTGTTTCTCCTTGTTGTTGTAATTGTAAAAGTTGTGCTTCTAAATTATTACTCATTAGTTAGTATTAATGATATTGCGCTATTTTGACTATTTCAGATACTTCAAGCCAGGATATCTAGTCCCTAACTCGGCAATATCTGGCAATGCTTTGAGGAAAATCCCCAAAGCACCGTTCCAATCTCTAGGAAGAAAACGTCCACAATTTGGGCATTTTAACTTCTTAGAAGCACCTAGTTTAACATGGACGTGACCACAGGATGGATGTACTACAGCAGATACCCTGAAATTGATAGCCTAAACCTGGAAATTAATCCGTAGTTTAGGGTACAATTAATACTGGACAGGGCGAAAGATTAATGACTCGATTGGTAACACTATCATTTATACCTTCATCAGTTAGTCCTAATCCACGACAACCCATAACAATTAAACTAGCTCCTACCTCATCAGCTACATCACAAATAGTAAAAGCAGGTTTACCTTGTTTTTCAATCACTTCTGACTGAATACCTTGTTGAGAAAATAATGCTTGAGCATTTTTGAGCAGGTTTGCCACTACTTGGGGTGATCCCATAGGAGAACTACTAGGAGTATCGGATGGTTCTTGAAGCACAGATAGTAATACTAACCGACTACCATACTTTTGCACAATGTTTACAACTACTTCAGCAGCTTCCCGTGCTTCTCGACTTTGATCAATTGGAAACAAAACTGTCTTAAACATATATTTATCTCAGCAATATTGGTTTCTCAAAAATACTATATCCTATAGACCTGATTCTATCGTTGTTTTTATCATGAAACAGAGTGATCATCAATATCTATTCTCAATATAGTCAGGTTCATAAATCAATCAAATAAGCTTATTTTTAAGATATAACAACTATCGTCTAAATTGTAATACTGTTGGATTAACCTATTCCCTACTAAATCATTGTGGTAACGTTGTTTCCAGTGTGAGACAGTTTCCTCCATTTAACTTTAAACGATATTCTACCTTATCCATTAAACGAGTCATAATTAACCAACCATAACCACATTCTTTTTTTTCTTCTGGGTTGGGAGGAGAATAATTAGACAAGTCAAAACCTTCTCCATGATCCCAAATTTCTAAGGTAACGTTGCGATCTTTCACTTCTAAACGTAGTAAAATTGGTATATCCTTTTGATTTTTGTGGGCATGACGTACAGCATTAGAGTATGCTTCAATTAAAACTAATCTAATACAGGCTGATTGATATAAATAATCTATAGAATTGGCTAATGTCAATTCTAAGCATCCTAGTAACCAATTTTCTACGATCTTCATAAAACATAAATCACTAGGAACACGAAGTTCGCTTTTCATAATCTATAAAACCTCCAGAGAAAGTATAGTTTGATCATCTTCTTGAATATGATTATTAGCTTGAATACAATTCAAAATATTATCCAATATCAAAGGACTAGGTTGAGATTTAACTAAATACCATAACCCTTCTTGTTTGAGGATGAAATCATTGGTTCCAGAATGTTTATCTTTATTGTGATTACTGATTGACATTTTCAAATTTGAGGATATAGTTGCTTCCGTAATACCATCACTAGCTAGTAGTAAAGTCTTTCCTGAAGACATGATTAAAGATCCAGATTTTCCTGGCCATTTTGGTAAAATTCCCAAAGGAACACTTCTTAGTTTTAAATATTTAGGATCATCATTCATGATAGATTTTTTTAACCATACTAAAGGATAAATATGTCCAGCATTAGCATAAATAAGTTCTTTGGTTTTTGGGTGATATCGTGATAAAATCAAAGTAATAAAGGAATTATTAATCATTAAATCATCTAACAAAGCGTGATTGAGATTTTGCATGATGATATGAGGTTCTGATGGTGTTTCTTGGGATAATTCCCGACGCAATAAGGAAATAGTGCTGGCCATAAATAAAGCTGCGGGTACACCTTTTCCTGAAACATCTCCAACTGCTAACCATAAATAACCTTGAGGATCAACTAAAACCTCAAAAAAATCACCTCCTACTTCCCGCGCAGGATAACAACGAGCTTGAATTTTCACCCCGGAAATTTCTGGTAAACTTTGTCTTAATAAATTATATTGAATTTGTCGAGCTACTTCTAATTCTGAGCGAATTTGTTCCTGTTTTTCTTGTAAACTTTGATAAAGTTTAGCTTGGGAAAGAGCTAAAGCTGCTTGTTCTGAGATACTGATAATTAAATCAATATCTTCTGGTGACCAATTATTAGTATTATCACTATATTTGCCAATAGCCAAAATAGCTAATAAATCTTGTTGGTATATTAAGGGAACAACTAAATAACTGCAAGTAGTCCGATCAGAAATAGTTTGACTTATTTGGTAATGTCTATTTTGCAAAACACTTTCAATTAATAAGTTGGCATCAAAATCATTATTTAATAATTCTGGATTATTTTTCTGATAAAAAAACTGTTTTTTAAGTATGAAATTATTTTCTACAGACTGTAATAAATAATAATTAGCTGTAAAATTTTCTCCAATAGTATGGACTATTTTTTGCAGCATATTATCATAGTCCAAGGAATCTCTAATTGCTGTATTAACTAGATTAAATAAAGATTCTCTCTTTAAAGCACGAGATAATTCTTGAGTTCGTTTTTTAATTAGACGATAAGTATCCGTAGCTTGACTCACTAATGATTTAAGTTGATGAGGATTCCAAGGTTTAGTAATATATTTAAAAACTTGTCCAGAATTAATAGCATCTACTAGGTCTTCAACATCTGTAAAACCAGTTAAGAGGATTCTAATAGTGTCAGGAAAGCGATTTACTGTTAACCTAAGTAATTCACTACCATTGATATCTGGCATTCTTTGATCAGAGATAATCACCGCCATTTCTCCTTGTTGATCTAAGATAGAGAGAGCTTCATTGGCATTACTAGCTTGATAAACCTGATAATCTCGCCAAAAAGTTCGATACAGTAAATCTAAATTATCTAGTTCATCATCTACTACCATTAGTTTGAGCTTATCTAACTTGTTCTTAGCCATAATTTGACTCTACTTTTTATGCAACTAACCCAGAACGTAAGGCTGCTACCGCAGCTTGAGTTCGATCATTAGCACTGAGTTTATTCATGATGTTGCGAACGTGAGATTTTACAGTACCAATACTAATATAAAGTTTTTGAGCAATCACAGCATTGCTACAACCTTCTACTATTAGTTGTAATACCTCCAATTCTCTATCAGTGACAATATAAGGTTTTGTAGGCATTTTTTTCTTGCTTGATGTGGATGTGGAATCAATAATAAAATTTCTGGTCTCTGAAGATGTAGATTCTAACTGATATGAGTTTTTTCTAGCTTGTTCTAAGACAATACTAGCAATTACTGGATCAATCCAAGAATTTCCATTATTAGTTACTTGGACAACTTTTGATAAATGCTCAAACTCATTATCTTTCATACAATAAGAGTCCGCTCCAGCAGCAAAAGCGGCTAGTACAGATTGTTGATTATTGTATAATGTGAGAATTAATACTTTTATTTTCCAGTTTTTTCTGTTAGCGATCGCTTTAATTTGTCTAGTTAATTCGATTCCATCTTGATCTGGTAAACCTATATCAACAATAGCAATATCTGGCTGAAATTTTTGGATAATTCCTAATCCCTGATGAGCATTTTCCGCTTCTCCTACTATTTCTATATAATCCTGTTGTAAGAGTGAGATGCGAGTATTAACACGGGTAAGTTCATGATCTTCAATGAGTGCAACGCGAATTTTACTCATAGCTAAAGTTTCACTAAATATGTAAAATTATGTAAATAATAGCGTCTTATTGGTGAATTTCGCTAGTAGATCATAATTTACAGAATTTTAATTACAGCAGATTGTAGGTTTATGAGCTAATATGAGCTAAATTAAAGGTTTAAAGCAATTATCTTTGTCCATTGCGCACTAGCAAGAATAAACCCACAATTAACCCAAATATATTTGGCAACCAAGCACCAATAATAGGAGAAAGAATACCAGCTTGAGCTAAAGCACCGGAAACAGATAGTAGTAAATAATAAGTGAAAATAACGATAACGCTAATACCAAAACTTGTACCTTTGCCAGTACGTTTAGGAATGCTACCCATCACTGAACCGACTAAACCGAAAATAATACAGACAAAAGGAAAAGCAATTTTTTGTTGAATCCTAACTTCTAACTTACGGATTTTTTGTTGATTACCTCCAAGACGCTCAATATATAATTGTTCTTGTGCTTGAGCAATATTCATTTCTCCATAATCGCGGCTACCCTCTGCTAAAATTAAGGGAGTACGGGGAAGTTGTAATTGTTGATGTTGGAAGCGTAAAATGTTTCGATAGGAATTATCCCAAGCAACTAAATAGATTGTACCATTATAAAAATCCCACACTTGTTGACTATAATTCCATTTTCCTGATTCTGCAATTACTATTTGATTCACTCCGGCTTTAGAACGATCAATAACGGTTAAACCTTTCATTTGTTTACCATCAAATTGATCGGCATAAAATAAGCGACTTAATATTTTAGTTTGGCGACCATCAGCTTGTTTTAAATCTTGATATTCAGGATAATAAATATTTTCTTGTTTAGTAGAAGGTTGATCTGATTTTAGAGCATTTTGTAAAGTAATTGTCGCCTGATAATTAGCAGCAGGAGCAATTTGCTCATTAACTACATAAGTGATTCCTGTTACTAAAGAACTTAAAATTACCGCCGTGAAAACCATGCGATAAACACTAACTCCACAAGCTCTTAATGCAATTAGTTCACTTTCACTGGATAGTCTACTATAGGTCATTAAGGTAGCTAATAATGTGGACATGGGGAAGGAATAAACCATTACATAGGGTAATTTAAGCACAAAAATCTGGAAAGCGATATTAATTGGTAATCCAGACTCAACCACTTTACGTAATAATTCAAATAAACTATCTATGGCTAAAACTACAGAGGTAAATGCACCAACTCCAAATAAAAATGGTGGAATTAGTTGGATAGCTAAATAGCGATCCATAATGCTAATTGGTATTAGTGATGTCAGAAGATATTGTAGTTTCATTAATTAATGTGATAGTAGTAAAATAGTACTCAGTAAGTAGTAGTCAGTAAGTATAGTATATAGTTATAGGAGGGAATGGGACGGATCAGTAAACAGGAAGGAGCAAGGAATAGAGTTAAAACTCTCTTAGAGGATGTCTTAAAACTATGGGGCGAATATCATAAGGCTTACGCCACGCCGCGCTATTGCTACTACTATACAGGCAAATTCCACACTTCCACAGGCTCAGTGACCACCTGAGTAGGCAGGTTTTGCCTGTGTAGAAGCGATTTCCAATCGCCGATTTTTGTCGCCGATTTTTTGTTAATTTAGACTTTACAAACATCCTCTTAATATCTGGGTTTTGTTGTCAATTTGTGGTATGTTATTCAAGCGCATACCGCTATATCTTTTGATAGCTGACTGTTGATAGCTAAACTGTAAAGTTATCACCTAGATAATATTGTCTCACTAAAGGATTTTGATAAAGTTCATCAGCAGTACCAAAAGCTAAGATTTGACCTTCTCTCATAATATAACCTCGATCTGTAATGGCTAATGTTTCTCGCACATTATGATCTGTAATTAAAATACCCATACCGCGATCGCGCAATTGACCTACAATTTCTTGAATCTCGGCCACCGCAATGGGATCAACTCCCGCAAAAGGTTCATCTAAAAAGAGGAATTTTGGACCTTCTTTGCCTGATGCTAATGCTCTAGCTAATTCTGTTCTTCTTCTTTCCCCTCCTGAAAGTTGAATACCTTTACTACGAGCAACTTTCTCTAATCTAAATTCCCGCAATAAATTATATAATCTTTGTGACCATTCCCATCTAGGAATATTAGTTTGTTCAAAAACCAGTAAGATATTTTCTTCCACTGAAAGTTGACGAAAAATGCTCGGTTCTTGAGCCAAATAACCAATACCTAATCTCGCTCTTTTGTGCATAGGATAATCAGTAATATTAAGATTATCTAACCACACTTGTCCACGATTGGGTTTTTCTAACCCAGTAGCAATATAAAATGTTGTGGTTTTTCCTGCACCATTAGGACCGAGTAAACCTACCACTTCTCCTCGCGCTACGGAAAGGCTAACACGATTCACTATTAATCGTTTACCATAGGATTTCTCAATGTTTTCTAAAATGATTTTCACGGTAATTTAGTGGATTTAAAGTTGCGTTTTTCTCCCATCTTAATTTATTATAGATACGTAGGGTGCGTTGGCTTTCTTGGCAACGCACCCTAAACTTCATTACTTGATTAATAGTATGTTACGGCCTCGCCTTGGAAAATGCTTTAATTAGACTTTTTAAGTTTAGGCGTTTTTGCGTCTGGATTATTTGGTTTAGTATTTTCAGTATCTTCAACCATATACACAGATTCTACTTGACGATTAGATTCTGGTAAAGCAATAAAACGACCTTCATCAATGAGGTAAGTAACCTTTTCAGCACGAATGCTATTACTCCCTTGTTGTAAAATATAAACATTGCCAGTAAAATCAATTCTACGCTCTTTACTAAAATATTGAGCTTGAGCAGCTGTAGCTTGAATTTGACGAGCGGGATAGGACATTTGCACATTACCACGTGCTGTAATTACCTGAGTTTTAGCATCATATTCTTGTATGTCAGAACGAATAGTTAAGGGACGGTTAGATCTTGCTGTTTGGGCTGTAGCAGTTTGTAACTTGATAGGAAATGTGATTGTTCCCATAAAAGCTACTGGTAATATTAAAGCTAATCCTAAACAATGTATTTTTGATTTCAGGGATTTATAACAGGGTATCATAATGATTGAGTATGAACAACATGATCAACTTTCCACAATGATAGATGAGTAACTGGAAATTGAGGACGAATAGATCAAGTGCGAGGTTTCATGAAGAAACTATGATGTAATTCCAACCATTAAGCCATCAGCATTAACAATAGAGACTGATATATCCTAGTAAATTTTCCATAAGTTAATTATGGTTAATTGTGGAAATAATGGGCAATTTCCAAGAATTTACGCTTATTTCAGTATTTTTGATTTGTTCTAAGTCTGTTTGTTGTAGTGTTTTCAGCAAAGATACACTATCTATTAACAAACTTTCCACATCAATACCACTGTAAATAGATGGATAACGCACCAGACGGTTACTACCTTCTCCTAGGAGGATCATAGCACCTCGCCAGTTCTGATTACCTAAATGATAAAGCCCTACAGCGATTTGTAGAACACCTTGATAAAAGGTTTTTTCTGGTTCAATGCTATCTATCCAGAGGGCTTCGAGAATGTCATGACAAGCGTAGAATTGTCCAGAGTTGAACTGTTCTACACCTTGCCAAAATTCTGTGGGTATGGCTTCAGTCATGTTTAGGGAGTGGGAAGGATATTGGTTGCATTTATTTGGTGTTTTTTTAGCCGTTCTTAACCCATACTATCTCTAACTTCTTTGATAGTGTCTAGTGATATTTCTTGTTGATCACCAGCAAATTCATTTTCAGGAGTTAGGAATAACATACAGTGACATTCTTTACGTTCACGCATGGGTACACAAGGACAATTCCAATAAGCAGCGTTAACTTCTGCTTCTTTGTCTTCATAATGGCGACAGGGACACAAAGGCGCGCCTAGTTCATCTTTGTGTTTAGCCAGCCCTTCAATAACAACTGCTGTAACGGATGGTTCTGAACAGAAGTATGTTCCAGTACGTTTAGCGTATTGTTCGGAAAAATGCCGCATTGCTTCTAGGCTTTTATCGCTGGATTTTGCATTCACTTCTGAAGAGATCATTGATTTTGCCACTCTATAATTTAAATATTTTTTTGCATTCTACATTATTCTTGGTGTTTTATAACCAGATGAATTTTTGATGATTGGTATAGGAGTCAGGAGTTCAAGGAGTCAGGAGTCAGAATGAAGAATTTTCTCGCTGCACCCTGGCTTGCTCAGGTAAGCTGTTTTGCTTTTAATTTGGATAATAGATGCAAGCAAGATGCTTGCGCTACAGTAGTGTGGATATATAGATGCAAGCAAGATGCTTGCGCTACAGTAGTGTGGATAATAGATGCAAGCAAGATGCTTGCGCTACAGTAGTGTGGATAATAGATCCAAGCAAGATGCTTGCGCTACAGTAGTATGGATATATAGATGCAAGCAAGATGCTTACACCACAGTAATGTGGATAATAGATGCAGGCAAGATGCTTGCGCTACAGTAGTGTGGATAATAGATCCAAGCAAGATGCTTGCGCTACAGTAGTGTGGATAATAGATCCAAGCAAGATGCTTGCGCTACAGTAATGTGGATAATAGATGCAGGCAAGATGCTTGCGCTACAGTAGCTTATTAATTGTTGCTTTAACTCCTATCAAACATTCTATAAAGCTATTAGTTGAGATTCTATTTCTGATAATTTTAAATCACGACCAATAAAAACTAGCTGAGTTTGTTTATTTTCTCCTGGTTTCCAAAGACGATCATAAAATTTATCAAATCTATTACCAACTGCTTGCATCACTAAACGCATGGGTTTGTTATGAACAGCAACGAAACCTTTAATGCGATAAATTTCTTGTGTTTCCGTGATATTTTTTAATGTTTGTTCTAGTTTTTCTGGGTCAAAAGTACAATCTAAAATGACATGAGTTGAGTTAATTTGATCATCATGAGCGTGATCTTCTTCTGTGTCGTGATGACTAGGCCGAGATTCTAAGTCGTCTTCTACTGCTGCTTCTATTCCTAATAGAATAGATGGATCTAATTTACCATAGTCACTGGAGAGAATTTTTACTTTTCTGGGTAGTTCATGCTGGACTAATTTCATGACTTGGTTTTGAGTTTGGGTATCTACTAAGTCAGTTTTATTTAAGATTACTAAGTCCGCACAAGATAGTTGATCTGCAAATAATTCTTGTAATGGAGTTTCATGTTCTAAACTATCATCTTGTTGTCTTTGTTGCGCGATCGCTTCTAAATCACTAGCAAATGTTCCTGCGGCGACTGCTGCACAATCTACCACTGTAATCACTGCATCTACTGTAGCAGCATTGCGAATTTCTTGCCAACGAAAGGCTTTGACTAAGGGTTTTGGTAAGGCTAAACCAGAGGTTTCAATAATAATACAATCAATGCTATCCCGGCGTTTAATTAATTCTTGCATTGTGGGATAAAATTCTTCTTGTACTGTGCAACATAAACAGCCGTTTGTCAGTTCAAATATGTTATTATTTGGATTTTCTCCTGTTTCCTCTTCTGGGCAAATTTCACAGGATTTTAATAATTCTCCATCTATACCTAGTTCGCCAAATTCGTTGACTAATACTGCTATACGCCTACCTTGATTATTTTGTAGAAGATGACGTATTAAACTAGTTTTACCACTGCCTAAAAAGCCTGTGATGACGGTAACGGGAATTTTTGTAGCCATGTTTATTGCGTATTGTGTAGTTTTTGAAGTTAATTATACCATAATATCCCCGACTTCTTTAAGCAGTCGGGAATCTGATTATTGAAAACCTATGATTATTCCTAATAATATTAAGAAACCAATCCAAACATTTTGCCGAAACATTTTCCCGTATTCTGTATTAGCTATTTTTGGATTTTGCAGACGAATAATTTGCCCAGTCCAAGCTATTGTAGCTATAGTTAAGGTAATCCAAAATGCTAGATTTAGATGAGTTAAAAATGCTGTAGCACCAAGAAAAATCATAGTACCAATAAAGAAAATGCCAATGGCTATGGGCGAATATTTGCCAAAGAATATGGCGCTGGAATTAACACCAATGCGTTTATCGTCTTCACGATCGCTCATGGCATAAATTGTATCAAATCCTAATGTCCATAATACCGTTGCCGCCCATAGTAACCATGTAGGTGTGCTGAGATTGGCTGTAACGGCACTCCAACTAATTAAAACGGCAAAACCCCAGGCCAGAGAAAGCACCAGTTGGGGAATGGGAAATACTCGTTTTGCGCCGGGATACAGTACAATAACTGGTACTGCGGCCACAGATAACCAAAAACTTAAAGGATTGAGATAAAATGCCATAATTGCGGCACAAATTAGGGCAATAACACCCACAATTATACCTACTTGGATGGATAATGTGCGAGCAGCTAATGGGCGATCGCGTGTTCTCTCTACTTGGGTATCTATATCCCTATCCCATAAATCGTTGACAACACATCCAGCCGCACTAGTCGCTATGCTACCACATATAATTACTGCCACTAAAGGTATGGGCGGTTGTCCAGCAGCAGCTAAAAATACAGCCCATAATGCGGGAATCATTAAAATTAGTCTACCTTCGGGTTTATGCCATCTTAATAGACGCATAATAACCAGCCATAATGGTTTTTGTGGGTTTTGTGGTGTTTCTAACATATTACCTTAGTTAACATATCTTCACATTATAGAATATCGTGATTTTGTTAATTCTGTTCGATGTTACATAAGAATAAAGTAGGTGTGTGAAAATAATAATTTGAACGTACCCAATAATAAACATTAAGTAAGGAAACTTCTATGAGCCTAAATTTATTATCAAGTAATTGGGAGAATATAGTAACTCCAGCAGTTCCCACAAATCAGATGATAGCAGCTATTGATATTGGCACAAATTCCTTACATATGGTAATAGTAAAAATAGAAGCAAAATTACCATCATTTAGTATTATTGCTAGAGAAAAAGAAACAGTAAGATTAGGGGATAGAAATTTAGAAACTGGAGATCTAAAACCAGAAATAATGAATAAAGCGATCGCTTGTTTAGGTCGGTTTCAACAATTAGCAAAAACCCTAGAAGTTGATAGTATTATTGCCGTAGCGACTAGCGCAGTGAGAGAAGCACCAAACGGCAAAGAATTTATTCACAGAGTAGAAGAAGAAATAGGATTAGTCATAGATTTAATTTCAGGACAAGAAGAAGCCCGACGCATTTATTTAGGTGTATTATCGGGCATGGAATTTAATCAACAACCCCATATAATTATAGATATTGGTGGAGGTTCAACGGAATTAATTTTAGGAGATAGTCAAGAACCGCACAGTCTAACCAGTACAAAAGTTGGGGCAGTGAGATTAACAGGAGAAATTATTAAAACTGACCCCATTACTGAATCACAATTCAAGTATTTACAGGCCTATGCCAGAGGAATGTTAGAACGTTCCATAGAAGAAATATTAGCAAATCTTCAACCCAGTGGCTCACCACAATTAATAGGAACATCTGGTACAATTGAAACTATTGCCATGATTCATGCTAGGGAAAAATTAGGAACAATTCCCACCACGTTAAACGGTTATCAATTCAGTTTACAAGACTTAAAAACTTGGGTAAACAGATTGAAAAAAATGAATAATATTGAAAGGACAACCATTCCTGGAATGCCGGAAAAAAGGTCAGAAGTGATCTTAGCAGGAGCGGTAATATTACAAGAAGCAATGACATTATTAGGGGTAAGTTCCGTAACATTGTGTGAACGTTCTCTGCGAGAAGGGGTAATAGTAGATTGGATGTTAACCCATGGTTTTATTAATAATAGACTGCGGTTTCAAAGTTCTATTAGACAACGGAGTATTTTAAGAATTGCCAACAAATATAATATTAACTTAGAACATAGCGATCGCGTGGCCTTATTTGCGCTAGGTTTATTTGATCAAATGCAAGGAAAACTACATTATTGGAGTGAAGATCAACGTCATTTACTATGGGCTGCGGCTATATTACATAATAGTGGTCATTATATCAGCCATGGTTCCCATCATAAACATTCCTACTACTTAATTCGTAATGGAGAATTATTAGGATATAACGAAACGGAAATAGAAATTATAGCTAATATAGCCCGATATCATCGCAAATCACCACCCAAGAAAAAACATGAAAACTATCGTAACCTGCTGCATAAAGAACATCGGCAAATGGTTAGTCAACTTAGTGCCATATTAAGAATAGCAGTAGCTTTAGATAGAAGACAAATAGGGGCAATATCACATATTCAATGTGAATATTTTGCCAACATTCAACAATTGAAAATGTTAGTTTATGGCTTTTTCCCTGATGATGAATGTGCCTTAGAATTGTGGAGTTTAGACTACAAAAAGGACGTATTTGAACAAGAATTTGGCGTAAAATTAGCGATTACATTCATCAAAAAAACATAAAGTAGTGCAGGCATCTTGCCTGCTAATAGTCTACTAATGACCGATTTTCGTTGTGTGACAGTTGAGGATGCCGAATGTGGGTTTTATATCCTTGCCATAAATCCATATATAAAGTTTCTCACAGAAAATATTAAAAAACATTAAAAAACAAAATTGTTGACGTTGTTCAAATCGGCGGTAGTGATATTATCAACCTGAAGGAAGTTCTTAAATATGGAACTACCTGAAATCCCATCCCGGTCAATTTGCAAAAAGGTACTATTAGCATTAATACCTGTTCCGGCTACAAATCTGATGTATTGATCTGCAATAGGATTATTGCCATGATAACTTATACTACTCAGTAATTTACTAAGAACAATTTTGTCTGTTCCCACAGAAAAATCCGTAATCCGTTGTCCCACATCTCGAAGATCGGTAAACACGAAGAAATCATTACCCAGACCTCCGGTAATAGTTTTTGCCCCTGGACCGCCTGTAATATAGTCAGCACCGGTAGTTCCTACAATGGGGGTACGGCCATTGTTAATTGAGGGATTACCATTAATTTCATTAAGATCATTAAGATCATTAACGTTAATAGTTAATTGTTTTTCATAACTTAATCCCCCTTGATCTGTGGTTCTCACACGAATACTGTAACTATTTTTGCTTTCAAAATCGGGAGATTGATTAATTTTTAGTTGATTGCTACTAATGGTAAATACATTATTATCTGTGTCTCCCGCACCGGTTACCAGGCTATAACTGAAGGTATTACCCGCATCCACATCTGTGGTGCTGAAATTGCCAATTACAGTTAAGGGTACAACATTCTCGTTAATACTAGTATTGCTAAGGGTTATATCTGTTGGGGTTTCATTAAGATCATTAACGTTAATAGTTAATTGTTTTTCATAACTTAATCCCCCTTGATCTGTGGTTCTGACACGAATACTGTAACTATTTTTGCTTTCAAAATCGGGAGATTGATTAATTTTTAGTTGATTGCTACTAATGGTAAATACATTATTATCTGTGTCTCCCCCACCGGTTACCAGGCTATAACTGAAGGTATTACCCGCATCCACATCTGTGGTGCTGAAGTTGCCAATTACCGTATTAGCCCCTAGGTTTTCATTTACCGTCGTCGCACTCAGACTTAACTCTGTGGGCGTTTCGTTGACATTACCAACTTCAACTGTCAGCATTCTCACCGTTTTGCCCCTAAGCAGTGTGGTTGCCGGTTCCCCAAAGTTATCGTAAGCGGTGATTTCGACTTGATAAGAATTATTTTGATCGCTATCTAGGGGATTTTCATAATCAGGAGATTGATTTTCACCTAAGTTAAAGAGCAATTCCCCATTAGCATTTAAGGTAAACAGGTGCTGGTCAGCCCCCCCTGTAATCTCAAAGGTTAATGTATCCGATGGATTGATCTCAGAGACAGTTAGGATGATTGGATTGCTATTTTCTAAAACTAGCCCCGGGTCTGAAATCACCGGAGCATTATTAACATAGTCATCGCTAAAGGCTAAGTTGGAAAGATCTGGCGTGAGAATAAAGTCCGTAACGTTGATGGTTCTGTTGCCGATCGCCTGAAACGACAGGGTGACAAAGGACTGCCATTGATTCATGCCAATGGCTTCTCCTCCTTCGTCAAATTCAGGCAAGGCTGCCCCTGTTAGGTCATTAATCAAACCAACAGTGTTATCTAAAGTCCCTTCCACGAACAAAGGAAAACTGGGCGTAACTAGGCCTGTGGGATCAAAGGGTTTATCTAAGGATTGAATCTGGTCGGGTTGCCATTGTAAATCGGTGAAGAAGCCAATTAAACCCTGGGCATCTGAACGAAAATCGCCGACCAAGATTCGCAGAAAAAAGGAACTGCCAGCAGCGACTTCATTGATGCGATCGCCTACCAGTCCGTCATTATTGGCGAATAATTGCAGTTGTAGTTGTAGTGCCATAACACCTCCAGTATGAGAGAGAAAACAGAAAAATTACGTAGGTTGCCTCAGATATGACAAATCTGTTTATTGATAGAATTTATGCAGTCTGACGCACCCCACAATACCTTAATTTTTTCAACAATCAAATAAGACTCCCATAGTTTAAGTCCCCTTATTCAAGGGGACTTAAGAATACCAACCCTAAAAGTGTGTCTTTAGAGAACTAAACCAAGGACAGGTTCCTTTCACTATTGAATACAGTCAGGTCGGCATTGTCGATCAGATAATCACCGTTAATATCGGCCGTGCCATCGTAAATCCCATTTTTCAAGTTTTTGCGGGCGTTGTTTAACGCGCCCAAATCTCCAGCCCCGACTCGTCCATCATAGTTGATGTCTGAGTTGAAGGTGGATTTACCCGACAAGGCGATCGCGTATTGAGAGTTATACGGATCATTGGTAAACAAGACTAACCCATTACTCACGGAGAAGTTTTGACCCGCCGCCGAGGGATCATAGGTTAACTGAATCCGTTGGCTTTGTCCTGGGTTAATTAAGAGATCGTCAACAAAGTTCGTGGTCACTCCCGCCACATTAGAAACAATGTCAGAGACTTGCAAAATCCCCGATCCGTTGTTGGTAATGTCAAAGTATTTGGTGGTGTCGGCAAAATTGGGACGCACCAAATCGCTTTCGGTATAGTTTGTACGTGACGACGGGAATTGAGTAGTGAACTTAATGCTGGAGTCATTTGCATTGCCAGAGTTATCGCTAATGGAGAGACTTGCTATCACTAAGTCAGCTTCCTTATGAATACCAGAACCGTCAGGGTAAGCCCCAAAGAGCGCATCATAGCTTGACCAGTTGCTAGTGTAAGCATAGCCATATTCTGAACCTAAGCCGGAGTAACCGCCATAGCTATAGACACTAGTGGTTTCTCCATAACCGGTATCGCCATCAAAATAACTGGTGACATAGACGCGGTTATTCTCGCTAGAACTGGTCGTACTAGCCTCGACGGAGTTAATGGTGTAATAGCCTGGTAAGCTATAAGGATAAGATTGAAGTTGACCAGGATGGTTATCAAAGGTCGTATTTAATAAGGTTTGACCGCCTGAAGTGTTGACAGTAAATTTGTCTGGACCCACACCAGCACTAGTCCCATCCCAACTGTTGATAATAAACAAGTCAAACTCCACAGTGACGCTACCGTTGAGAGCGACATCATTGAGTTCTAAACTCACCGTATCGTTACTAAATTCACCGAGGAAATTGCGGGAACCAGCAGGAGTTGTGGAACGGGTCGATCTTGACCAACCAGTTACGGAATCACTTTCAAAGTCATTGGAATAATTGAAAGCACCCGCAGTTACTTTGACATTATCCAATCCCCAACTTTCATTACCGATATCCTCCAGTCCAGAGCCGATAAAATTCAGGGTGAGGGCATCAGATACATTAGTGAAAGTATAGGAGAAGTGGTAGACTGAATCCATACCCCAACTAGAACCAAGGGTATTGTTTTCAACCGCTCCTGTGCCGGCAGGAGAGAGATTGGTTTCATTCAAATAGCCACTTAACACTTGACCTTCTGTATAGGTTCCGGCTAAGGCATAACCATAACCACTGTAGCTATCGCCATTACCGTAGGTATAGGTGAAGGTATATTTCTGGTTGATAATATCGGCTTCCTTATGAATACCAGAACCGTCAGGGTAAGCCCCAAAGAGCGGATCAGAGCTATTGCCATTAACATCGTAGGCATAGGCATATTCTGAACCTAAGCCAGAATAGCCATGAATACCATCCCACCCATAGTTAACATCTCCAATATTTGTCGTAGTATCAAAACCGGTGTCAAGATCAGTGTAACTGATGATGTAGACCTGGTTATTGTACGAACTGTCTAAGGTTGTGCCAATAATGGATCCGATCTGGTAGTAGCCTTGGTTGCCTGTTTCGTTGTTGGCATAACCCTCTAAAACTTGATCCTCAGTATAGGTTCCTTCCGCTGCATAGACATAACCTGTGTAGCTGTCCCCATTGTCATAGTAATAGGTGAAATTATACTTAGTATAGGGAGTAACAACTTGAATGGTCTGAGAAGTTTCAACGTCTAGGGAGTAATAGGGATTATCGTCAGCAAGACTGGTATCATTAACATTAACCGTTGTCGTAAAGTAAGTCGTCCCATAACCCTGAGTAGAGAAATGCAACAGTGCGAAAGTATCTAATTGATTAACCCCGATCGCCTGCCCTAACTCAAATTCCGGGAGAGATCCGCCACTCAAGTCATCAATGAAACCGTCGTAAACTAGGGTTCCTTGTTGGAAAAAGGAGAATTTAGGATCAATAGCAAGGGTTGGATCAAAGTTAATGGATTCGAGAATTAAGCCATCCCAGGCAAAATCGAGGTTTAAACCAACAACCCCGGCCGCATTGCCCCGGAAATCGCCAACTTGAATTTGCACAAAGAAGGAATGGTTCAGTCCAACCTGGTTATTAGCCAGAATCTCGCCCGGTGTGCCATCATTATCTGCTAACAGATTGAGGCGCACTTGTAACACTGCCGGTAAATCTGCTTCGTAGTAGCTACTAAAACCATGGTCTCCTGTCCAAGGGTTGGCGTTGAAGGCAGAACCAGACTCAGACCCTAAACCATAGTAACCGAGACCCGAATAAATATTGGTTGTAGTGCCAAAGCCTGTGTCAGCATCTGTGTAACTGGTGACAGAGACATAACCATTCGTGCCGTTTTCACCATCTTCAACGGAGTCAATGACATAGTAGCCTTGTTGACTGCCCGTTTCGTTGTCATAGTAATCAGGTAACTGACCTAAACTGTAGGTTCCTGATAGCGCATAGGCGTAACCGGAGTAGCTGTCCCCATTACCGTAGAAATAGGTAAAATTATATTTCTCAATCGGCTGAGGGTCGTTCTCAACAATCGTCAGGATGGAAGTGATCTGGGAGCCTAAGATCGCTCCATCAGTAGGATTGCTGAGGGCGAGGTTAATCGTTTTGTCACCCTGGTAAACCGTGTTGTCAATAATGGGGATCGCGACGGTCGCTGTTGTCTGTCCATCGGCAAAGTTGACTACAATAGGCGTACCGTCATAATCATCGCCTGCAACTGCTGTTCCATCCGTCAAAGTCAAAGTCACACTGGTTTCGCCGATGACGCTTCCCGAACGAGTTAGGGTTACACTGCTAATGGCAGATCCATCTTCCAGAACTTGATAATCGCTACTGCTGAAGCTAATGGTACTCGGAATATTTGTGGTTTGAATTCCCCCTAAAGTCAAATGGGCGAAAAAGATATGGTCGTCATTGGATGGATTAATAGTAGTCAGGGTCAGACTGCTGTCCCCATTGTTAATGAAGGGCAGTAGATTGTAAAGCTCATCATCGGTTTCCGGATCGGTGCTGGCTGGAGAAGGGTTGTCGGGATTATCTTCAAACCCACCAACCGTAAACAAACCTCCATTAGCCAAAACACCATCATCGTAATTGCCAGCCACCAAACTTAGAGGCTGACCGTTCACGCTAACCTGAGATGTCTGCCCACCAGCAGCGTAGCTGAATCCAATTCCTAATCCTAGGGTTGCTCCAAGCACTTGACTAAGGTCTACTGGACTCGAAAAATTGATGGTCGAGGTTGCTCCAGTTGTGGGTAAGCCACCAAAGTAGAGAATGACGTTGTTGTCCGTTGTCTGATTAGGATCATCGAATAGCACTGCCAGCGCTAACCCCTCATAAGAGTAGGTTTCACTACCTTCATCTAGGTTAATATTGAGGATGCCAGAAGCCGCGCTATCAATGGTCGGCTTTAATATATCCGTAACATCAGCAAGATAGCTGTAAAAAAAAGAAGTGGATTCAATACGATCCCAATTCACAGTTGTGCCGTTAAGCGTCGCACTGGTGCCAATAGCAGAGCTGGAAATAGTTGTCCCATCTCCTATGAGGTAAGCTTTTCGCACAGTCGCGTCTGGCTTTTTCAAAATCTGAACAGAGCCTGTCTGATCCAAAGTTCCGTAACCGTCAACAGAAAGATAAATCTTGCCAGTTTCACTCAGAATTGCGTTTAAGCTGGTTGTTTCTGTGATAGTAGTCATATCATTATCCTAAATAGATGAAAGAATTACATAATGCTATTTGACAGTTACTGTCATCCGAATGCGAGAACGGAGATTAAGCGATAGAACTTTTTCAGGATGTATGGGGCAGCATCAGCATTAGTATTTGCAACACCTGAGCAAATAGGAATTGAAATCAAGTTGTCTTGTGCTTGATATATCCATAATTGTGATTCCCCATACATAATACATATTCTCAAGGATTGGTGCTCTTAGCAGATTATACTTCAAGATAACTACATTGTCCACTTTCTTTCTACTGACTTTGTAATAAATTTGATCCCACATACACCAATTTCTGATATCAGATATGAATCATAAAATCATTATGTTGAGTGAATGCCGGTGTAGCTTGCGTAGATTAAATTTGTTGTATATTAAGTTTTGTTAAATATCTCAATGATTGTTTTAGAGGATGTTTATAAAGTAAAGTAAAGCGATTGGAAATTGCGTATACACAGGCAAAACCTGCCTACGCAGGTTAAAAATCCTTGGTTTTTCCCTAGTCTACGCAGGTGGTCACTGAGCCTGTGGAAGTGTGGACTTTGCCTGTATAGTACCGATAGCGCAGCGTGACGTAAGCCTTATGATATTCGCCCCATACTTTTAAAACATCCTCTTAGTTAGAGCAGGGTAAACACACCTTATTTTTAATCACTTGATTAAGTAAGGGTTCAAGCAGTGGTCATGGAACCTCAAATTCTGACTTTGCAAAGAGCTCTTACTGATAAAGAAAATTATGACAGTAAAAATATC
Source organism: Anabaena sp. FACHB-1237 (assembly GCF_014696225.1). GTDB lineage: Bacteria > Cyanobacteriota > Cyanobacteriia > Cyanobacteriales > Nostocaceae > FACHB-1237. Next base: position 74,119 of record NZ_JACJPV010000018.1, read on the forward strand.
ACAATACAAAAATATCACATTCACAGAAAAACAACCCTAAAACTATATTGATAAAAATACTAAAGTATTGATACAAACAAAGTATTAAAAAGATCACTGAATATTGATAAATTTTTCGATCAAAAAAGGGAAAATGCGTGATAAGGTTTTAATCTCTTGTATTTTATCCTTATTTATTGCGCGCTATTGGCCTATGTATCTACACAACTTACAACCACAACATCTTCAAGAACTGGTAAATCATAGTGGTATAGATTTAGACATAGCTTGTTTGAATTTTCGTTCTTTGTCAGGCATAAACGTTTATGAATACTTACTAATTTCTGAACATATTCCCCGTACTAACACAGGTATGGTGACAAATGCTTTATTAAAACGTTATGCACATATAACTGATGGTGGTTGGTGGTGTTCTGGTTTAGATCCCATAAATAATTATCAAAATATGGAATGGGGATGTTTTAAACCTAACCAACCGCGACAAAACCAAAAAGGTAAAGCTATTAAATATGAACATCCTCCCTACACAAAAACTAGAATATTTTGTTTAAGAATATCCTTAAAAATTTGGCAACAAATAGCAGAAAATTCTCGTATTTCCCTACCAGAAAATATTACTATTAACAGTGATGGAGAAGCGGAAGGTTTTTGGCCTTGGGTAATTAAACATAATATTTCATTAATCATTTGTGAAGGTGTAAAAAAAGCTGCATCTTTATTAAGTCAAGGTTATGTAGCAATAGCTATACCCGGAATTAATAGCGGTTATCGAGTAATTAAAAATCAATTGGGGCAAACTACCCATCGTCAACTTATACCTGACTTAGAAATATTTACTAGAAAAAAACGAGACTTTTATATATGTTTTGATTTTGAAACTAAACCTAAACAAATTACCGCAGTTAATAACGCCATTTCTCAACTTGGTTATTTATTACAACAGCAAAATTGTCCTGTGAAAGTAGTTCAACTTCCAGGTAAAGAGAAAGGAGTGGATGAATTTATTATTGCTAAAGGTATCACAGCATTTGATAAAATTTATCGCCAAAGTACAGATTTAGAAATTTATATTGCTAAAACTAAACCTCACACAGAATTAACCATTAAACCAGCAGTTACAGTAAATGTTGACTATTTAGGAAATCTCGATCAAATATCCTTTCCTGATGCGGGTTTAGTAGGGATTAAATCTGCTAAAGGTACAGGGAAAACTACAGCATTACTACATATAGTTAAAAAAGCTAAAAATCACAATCGTCCAGTTTTATTAATTACTCATCGTATCCTGTTAGGTAAATTTTTGTGTGAGAAAGTAGGTATTCAATGGGGCATAGAAAACACCTATTATCAAACATTAGGATTGTGTGTAGATTCTCTTTGGAAAATTAAACCAGAAAATTGGCAAGGAGCAATATTAATATTAGATGAAGTGGAACAATCTTTATGGCATCTTCTCAACAGTAATACCTGTAAAGAAAAAAGAGTAAAAATCCTCAGAATATTTCAACAATTAATATCCACAGTGATTAAATCAGGAGGTTTAATAATTGCCCAAGATGCAGATTTATCCGATATTTCTTTGGAATATTTACAAAATTTATCTGATAGTGACATTACTCCTTGGCTAGTTATTAATGATTGGAAACCTCAAAAAGGTTGGGATATAACTTTTTATGATTCTCCCAATCCTACACCATTAATTCATCAATTGGAATTAGATTTAATTGCAGGGAGAAAATGTTATGTAACTACTGATAGTCGTTGTGGACGTTACAGTTGTGAAACTATTGAAAAATATCTCAGAGAAAGGTTAGAAAAACTGCGTCAAAAGTTCCCTAATAGTTTAGTAGTTAGTAGTATGACTACCAATACTCCTGGCCATGCAGCAGTGGATTTTATCGCAGCTATTAATCAAAAAATCACAGATTATCAAGCGGTTTTTGTTACTCCTAGTTTGGGTACAGGAATTAGTATTGATGTGCAACATTTTGATCGGGTATATGGCATTTTCCAAGGCGTAATTCCTGACTCAGAAGCCCGTCAAGCCCTGGCAAGAGTCAGAGATGATGTTCCCCGTGTGGTATGGTGTGCCAAGCGCGGTATAGGCTTAATTGCCAGTGGTAGTACTAATTATCAATTATTATCTCATTGGTATCAACAAAACCAAACCGAAAATTTAGCTTTACTCAGTCCTTTACATAAAATAGATGTGGATTTACCTTTAGTTTATGATCCCATTCATTTACGCACTTGGGCAAAATTATCTGCTAGGGTAAATGCTTCTATTCAACTTTATCGTCAATCTATGCAAGATGGTTTAATTGCTGATGGACACGATTTACAAATCAGAAGCAATGAGGTACAAAATAATATTTTACGTGATTTAAGATTGGCTTTTTTTGCTAGTGATCCTCAAGATTTTGAAACTCGTAAAAGGTTAATTTTAGAAATTGTCAAGGTACAAAAAGATTGGGAACAAAGTCGCCAAAAATCTAAGGAAATTAAACGGAAAATTAAGGAGATTAAACAACAAAATCAATTAACTATTGCTAGGGCTGTGTCTACTGCTAAGGATATTGATTATTTTCAAGCTGAACAATTATTAAGGAAACACTCTCTTACTAATGCAGAACGTTATCAAATTAATAAACATAGGTTGAGACAAAGATATGGTATTAATGTTACTCCTGAATTAAAGTTAAAGGATGATCAAGGTTATTATGGACAGTTATTAATTCATTATTATCTGACTCATGAAAGTCAATATTTTCATCTTAGAGATCAACAGGAATGGTTTACACAGTTATCTTGGGGAGAAGGAGAGGTATTTTTACCAGATTTAAAAACCTATACTTTACAAGTTGAAGCTATGCGAACTTTAGGAATGTTACAGTTTTTAGAAAGCGATCGCCTTTTTCGGGAAAATGACCCTGATATAATTTGGCTAAAAAATGTGGTTTTACAAAGTAGTAAACATCTCAAAAGGGCTTTAGGCATTGATTTAATTAGAGGACAAAAACATACTTCCAATATTTCAGGAATTATGATTATTAAGAGACTTTTAGGTTTATTAGGTTTGAAATTAAAATGCAAGCATGATGTTTATAAAATTGATTTAATGACTTTAAATGATCACAGAAATGAAATATTTGCTATTTGGCAACAACGAGATGAGTTAATGTTAATACATAGATCCCGGACTTCTTTAATCATTCCGGGATCTGATTCCTGCGATGTTGAGAGTGTGAAATTATGTTAAAAAGTATGTTAAAAAGTATGTTAAATTGTAGATGAAAGTTACCCATTTATTACCACAATTATTCAGCATACAGCCATGATACTCAGACCAAATGAACGACTGAAATTAGATGATTCCGATGATCAATTATTCTATAATTATCCCCGTTTTGTTACCCATGTAGATCCGGGTTTTATTCACCAATTAACATCATTATATCGTCAACGACTTCAATCCCATACTCGCATATTAGATTTAATGAGTAGTTGGGTATCTCATTTACCAACAGAAATGAATTTTAGTCATGTAGAAGGACATGGACTTAATGCTGAAGAGTTATCTCGCAATAAACAGTTAAATCATTATTTTGTGCAAAATATTAATACTGATCCTAAACTACCTTTTCCTGATCAAAATTTTGATGCTGTGATTAATTGTGTATCTGTACAATATATGCAATATCCAGAGGCGGTATTTTCAGAGATTCATCGTGTTCTTAAACCCAATGGTATAGCAATTATTAGCTTTTCTAACCGAATGTTCTATCAAAAAGCTATTCAAGTATGGCGGGATAGTTCAGAAAAGAGACGAGTTGAATTAGTTAAAAGCTATTTTAATTCTGTACCAGGTTTTTCTAAACCAGAAGTAATTATACAAGAATCTACTTCTCCATCTTTTCTACAATGGTTAGGGATACCTGGGGGAGATCCATTTTATGCAGTTATAGGTTATCGTTTTCAGTAGGGTTTTTGGTGAATGGTTGATCAATAGTTATTAAAAGATAAATTTTTCTCATGTTATCTATCAACTCAGGTAAGAATTGCTTCAAAAGCTCAAGTCTTTAGGAGAAGTTAAAAGTGTTGCGGACTCGTCACAAAACAATTTTTGCGGCTTTTTTTCTATCCGTTTTATTGCTAACAAGTGCTTGTAGTTCTAAACCCCCCAGCCGTTTTGATCAAGTACAACAAGAAAGCACCAAGCAAAAACAAGGTCAAGCAGTTGTTAAAAGTGCAACTCAGGGTAGTAAATTAAATGCTTTCTTTCCTGCTAGTGGTGATGGTTATGATCGGGTGTATACTCAGGAGAAAAAAGGGTTTTCTGGTGCTAACCTGAAAAAAGATGGTAAAGTTGTGGCAGAATTGGCCATTTCTGATACTAGTAGCACCCCAGGAACAGCTTCTAAGTATGCTAATAGCACTAAACAAATTGGCGGTTATCCCTCTCAAGAACTTGGGAAAACTAAAACCTCTGTGTTGGTAAATAAGTATCAAGTGTCTGTTATTTCTAAAGATCCATCCTTTACAGCGAGCGATCGCGCAACCTGGATCGAAAAATTTGATCTGGCTGGATTAAGCAAATTAAAATAATCTTAGATACTTTTTAGATAACAGTCAAATTAGGAGATTTTTGTGAGTAAACCAATTTTTGAATTAGTGGATGAACTACCTTCTGGTGGTTTAACGGTTTCATTACTCAATGCTTTAGATTTTATTGCTCCTGGTCAATGGAATAATACTATTGGTTTTGTGAATACTATTAAAACCGTTACCGGGGAAACTGATGAAGATATAGTTCAGCAAATTGGTGAAAGAGCAATTTATCTGTTTAATGACAGATCTCAAGGTTATCAAACTGCATTATGGCTATATCAAACTGTTGATGGCACAGATAAGGTATTAGGTGCAGCCGCTTTAGCTAATAAAGTGGGAGAAGCTATCCCCCTATTTGGTTTTCTCAACTCTCTTACCCCCAAACCAGATAAAGCGCAAACTATTGATCTCACGCTCAAAATAGTTGCAGAATTAATTGCTTTTTGTCAAATGAATGGTCTTCCTGGTAATAGCATTGGCGATTTTGTGGCAGCTTTAGGTGAATATGGTGGGGAATCAATGATTCGCATGGCTGCATTAATTTGTTTTGATGGAATTTTACCCCTAGGTCCTGACTTTATAGACAGTTCATTAACTATGTTAAGTCGGATGAACCCCCAGGAATTAGATCAAAACTCCACTTTTAAAACTATGAGTAGTGTTATTCCTGGTAATGGCACTGGTGCAAAACTGGACTTTTTAGGTCAAAGTGTGGACTCTGTAAAAGGTTGGATGAATGGTATTGTGAGAGCTAATGCTTTAACTGCTCAGTCAGTTCTTAAACATTGTAAGGGTTTTCTGGACTTTGCAGATGATAAATTAGATTATGTAGCTGCATTCATAGATATGTCTACGAATTACTATGAACATACGGGAACACAAACTTTAGCAAAACGCTTAATTGAAAGAGCGATCGCTGAAATTTAATCTTAAAATAGGAGTCAGGAGATCAAGGAGTACTTAAGGTAAAACCCATAGCCCAACTGGGAATAATAGGGCAGCATGGTATAAGCCATATTCTGTGTGTCTAATAGCAAAGCTTTGTGGCGATTAACTTCTGATCAATAGTGATGGTTACAAATCATCAAAAAATCAGGTTAAAATGCCCGAAAACCATAGTCCATATTTAGTTGATTTTGTCAATGTACAAAGTGTAACGAGCACAGAGAAAATTCCGACTGCCGAAACCTGAAAGTCGACGGCTGACTCCTGACCGCTAAAAACTCAATGATTCTTAACGATTCTTAACATAAAAGTTAAAAAAATCTTTAATAAGAAAATTAAATATATCAATTAAGAACTTTCAAAGAAAAAGTTATGAAGTTGCTGATATATTGTAAGATCAGTTACAAGTTTCGTCTTGTGCAACTTTTTATCCTTTGCCCGTGCTTTAACTCAACCTAAGTACAAACCGTGTACAATTTCTGTACAAAGTTATCTTGAGAGCTTATCTAATCAAGAAGAAAGTTCGCAAAAAGTCTGGTTTGGTTAGTTATACAAAACAAATGAAAAGATTTTGTATTGGTGGGACAAAAAACAACAGCACTAGATAGTGCTGACTAGATTAACTAGATATGGTAAAAATCCTGGTAAAGATAATTTAATTGTCATCTTTGCTGAGGTTGTCCAGGATATTTTCTGAATACCATAGATCATCTTAGTCCTTACACATAAGCAAAACTTATAAGTTCATTAAGAATGAAGCAAGAAAAAAGATGATATTAATTTGCACATAACGTGATTTGATATTAAAAAGAGCGACTTCTTGGAAGGAAAATATGTCTTACGCGCAAACTAAGACCCAGGGTAAATCTGGGTATCAAGCTGGGGTTAAAGATTACAGACTAACTTATTACACACCCGATTACACTCCTAAAGATACAGATTTATTAGCAGCATTCCGGATGACCCCCCAACCCGGAGTTCCTCCCGAAGAAGCAGGTGCAGCAGTAGCGGCTGAATCATCTACTGGTACATGGACAACAGTATGGACTGACTTGTTAACCGACCTAGATCGTTATAAAGGTCGTTGTTATGATATCGAGGCAGTTCCTGGTGAAGATAATCAATATATTGCTTATGTTGCTTATCCTTTAGACCTATTTGAAGAAGGTTCTGTCACCAATATGTTAACCTCCATTGTAGGTAACGTATTTGGTTTTAAAGCGTTACGTGCATTACGTTTAGAAGATTTACGTATTCCCGTAGCTTACTTAAAGACTTTCCAAGGACCTCCTCACGGTATTCAAGTTGAACGTGACAAATTAAACAAATATGGTCGTCCTTTGTTGGGTTGTACCATTAAGCCCAAATTAGGTTTATCTGCTAAGAACTACGGCCGCGCTGTTTACGAATGTTTACGCGGTGGTTTGGACTTTACAAAAGATGATGAAAACATCAACTCTGCTCCTTTCCAACGTTGGAGAGATCGTTTCTTATTCGTAGCTGAAGCTATCAAAAAAGCACAAGCAGAAACCGGCGAAATTAAAGGTCACTACTTAAACGTAACCGCACCTACTTGTGAAGAAATGTTGAAACGGGCTGAGTTCGCTAAAGAACTAGAAATGCCCATCATCATGCACGACTACTTAACCGCAGGTTTCACCGCTAACACCACTTTGGCTCGTTGGTGTCGTGATAACGGTCTGTTGTTGCACATTCACCGTGCGATGCACGCGGTTATTGACCGTCAAAAGAATCATGGTATTCACTTCCGTGTATTAGCTAAGACCTTACGTATGTCCGGTGGTGATCACATTCACACTGGTACTGTTGTAGGTAAGTTAGAAGGTGAACGTGGTATTACCATGGGCTTTGTTGACTTACTACGTGAAAACTACGTTGAGCAAGACAAGTCTCGCGGTATCTATTTTACCCAAGATTGGGCTTCTATGCCTGGTGTAATGGCGGTTGCTTCCGGTGGTATCCACGTATGGCACATGCCTGCGTTAGTAGAAATTTTCGGTGATGACTCCGTATTACAGTTCGGTGGTGGTACATTAGGACACCCCTGGGGTAATGCTCCTGGTGCTACAGCAAACCGTGTAGCTTTAGAGGCTTGTATCCAAGCTCGTAACGAAGGACGTAACTTAGCTCGTGAAGGTAATGATATTATCCGTGAAGCTGCTAAGTGGTCTCCTGAATTAGCTGTTGCTTGCGAACTGTGGAAAGAAATTAAGTTCGAGTTTGAAGCAATGGATACCGTCTGATGCTGAGTTAAAAGTTAAAAGTTGAAAGATAAAAGATCAAAGAGAAAATGTAGGTTTTTCTAACTTTTGACTTTTGACTTTTGACTTATTAAGGGCTGGGTTCGAGTATGAATCTAAAGCAAATTGCGAAGGATACGGCCAAAACTATTCAAAGTTACTTGACTTATCAAGCTCTTTTGACGGTTTTGGCACAGCTAGGCGAAACTAATCCTCCTTTAGCCTATTGGCTACAAGATTTTTCTGCTGGAAAAATTCAAGATGGGGATAGATACATCGAAGAGTTATTTCGAGAGAAGCCAGATTTAGCGTTGCGAATTATGACTGTGAGAGAACACATTGCAGAGGAAGTTACTGACTTTTTGCCGGAGATGGTTCGCTCTGGTATTCAGCAAGCAAATATGGAACAGCGTCGCCAGCATCTGGAACGCATTACGCAACTAGATTTGTAATCATATTTCAGCTTTCAGTGATCAGCTATTAGTTTTGATCATAAGTAAATATTGATCAAAGTAATTAACGAATTAACGTAGTAAAAACAACCCATTAACAACAGCTATGCAAACTTTACCTAAAGAGCGTCGTTACGAAACCCTGTCTTATTTACCTCCTCTTTCTGACGCACAAATTGAGAAGCAAGTTCAATATATTTTGAGCCAAGGTTACATTCCCGCAGTTGAGTTTAATGAAACCTCTGAACCTACAGAATTATTCTGGACAATGTGGAAGTTACCTTTGTTTGGTGCTAAAACTACTCGTGAAGTATTAAGCGAAGTTCAGGCTTGTCGTTCTCAGTATGGTAACTGTTATGTTCGTGTTGTTGGTTTCGATAACATTAAACAGTGCCAAGTTCTCAGCTTTATCGTTCACAAACCCAGCAGATACTAATATCTGATTTCGTTAATTTGAGTTAAACTTATTTATACCCTGGTGAGAGATAGATTTTTCTATCTCTCTTTTTTTTGGTTTTTGATGGAAAATAGAATTGTTAGTTGAGTCACAGACACCAAGCTAAAGGTGGTAATTATGTCAAAAATTAGTCTTGATGAAGCGTGCTATAATCGGGGAATTGCTAAATTTTATTTAGAAAATTTTCAGGAAGCATTGGAAGAATTGAATGAATCTGTGCAAATTCATCCTAATAATACCAAATTTCTCATAGCAATGGGTATAATTTATGTCTAGTTGCTATTAACGAACCTATACAAAGTGTGTCAAACTTAGATAATAAAGAAATACAGTGTTGAGAGCGATAACTATGATACTTGGCTTGATTGTGGTTATATGAATGACATTATCAATCCCTATGAAGTATACTAGATATAAACTGGCATTTATTTTTTTTAGTCCGAGATGGTAATTATGCAACAAGTTACTCTTGATGAAGCATCTCAACACTTATCTGATTTAATTGAAGCGGCGCTTGGTGGTGATGAAATTATCATTATGAAAGATAATCAAGCTATGGTGAAGTTAATTCCTGTATTACCTGTGAAAATTCGTCCTAAATTCGGTAGTGCTAAGGGAATGATAACAATGTCTGATGATTTTGATGCACCTCTGGAAGAGTTTAAGGAGTATCAAATTCATATATAAAAGCCAGACTCACACCCATTCTACCAGTTATTAGCGGAATAATCCCGTGAGAAAACAGTAAAAATGGGCTGGAAGTAACTAACAATATAGCAACAAGGTAGGAAGTCCAACTCTTAATTGGTCTTAGACAAAGAAAAGCAATTAAGAGAGCATCTACAAGCACACTGACCCATGCAGATATTTCACCAATTTGATTTAGTTTTCTTAGACATTTTTTCATGTAAATTATAATAAAAAATATTATTTATTCGTTATTAAATTTGTTTTGCTTGAGTTTCACTATTAAATGAATGCAGCTAAACACTTTTTGATTAGTTGCATTTATGCGGATAAGATAGTTCTTCCTCATCAAGTTTATGATAACAGGTTTTTTGGGATTTGTCAAGGGGAAAAACTTGTTCGCCTTTGAATTTTGTTGTGTTTAAGCGATTGTAAATTACAAAGATTCTAAATCAATTCCTTTCTCCTGTAATTTCGCTAATAATTGCTGATATTTTTCAATGGCTATTTCTTTTTCTTTACGTTCTTGTTTTGCGAGTTGATCAAGTTCTATGGATGTGAGAAACTTTTGATCATCAGGATAATAAATTTCTAAATTATCTGATGTTAACTGAAAAAGAATACCCAAACGAGGACTTATCCAACCGTTAATTTCTTCAATTTCGCTTAGTCCTTCATGAGAACGCAATAACCCATTTAATTCTCCTGTGTCTGGATTATAGATATAATATTCTTCTACTCCATAACGTTGATAAAAGAGTAGTTTTCTGACCATTTCCTGGGTAGTATTTCCTGGTGATAATATTTCAAAGACTACCTGGGGTGCAATATTGTTCTCTTTCCATTGCTGATATGAACCTCTATCTCTTTTAGGTCTACCAAATACTACCATCACGTCAGGAGCTTGACAAATTTTGTTGCTGCCCTGAATAGGATACCACAGTAAATCACCAGCAATAAATACGTCTGGTTGTGACGCGAATAATATTTCTAAGTTTTCTTTAATTTTAACTATCCATTGATATTGTTTGGTATTATCTGCCATTGGTTTTCCATCGCTGTCTGGGTAGATGATTGTTTCTGTGGTTGGTGGTATGATTTGCTGTACCATAGCAATGTCTCCTATTTTGGGGAGTGGTGCTGATTGTTTTAGTCTAAGGTTGATTAGGGTTAAATCGGCAGTTTGGACAATGTGAGTTTTTATAGATAAGATAATAAGATTAATTAACAAGTTAGGTTTTGAGCGATCGCTTAAATCCTAAGTTCTTTGGCTAACTGCTAACTACTTAAAAATGTTTTTCCTATAAGATAAGGTTGGAAAACTCAATGAACAAAAAATTTCTATTAACTTTGCTTTCTAGTCCGGTTTTATTTACATCTATAATATCTACAGTGATGCTG